>NZ_NEFL01000001.1:0-1102644 GCF_002252325.1 Wohlfahrtiimonas chitiniclastica | reverse complement strand
CTGGAGACAATAGCGCTATGGAACCACCTGATCCCATTCCGAACTCAGAAGTGAAACGTAGCTGCGCCGATGATAGTGTGGGGCCTCCCCATGTGAAAGTAGGTCATCTCCAGGGCCTAACATGAATGGCCCTCTTCAAGCGAAGAGGGCTTTTTCATTTGTCTGAAAAAATAACATCATCATATGCATTTGTTCGATGATGGTTGAATCTAAGATAAAAATTATTAATTTTTCAGCCTCAAAATTCTCGTTATGATCACATTGGTCAACGCTAGGGAGTTTTATGGATGAACCGATCATTATTTTCACAATTTTTATTCAGTCTATTGATTGTATTCGCTAATGTTATCTTTGCCGTGCAACCCTTGCAGCATGGCCAATATTATCAAGATGATATGGAGATTGATCTGGCAAATTATTATGTCAGTGAAAAACTTGATGGTTTTCGTGGCTACTGGGATGGACAAACTCTTAAAAGTAAAACAGGTTATGCCTATCAAGCGCCTGATTGGTTCACTGAAGCATTGGGCACAGAACCCTTAGATGGCGAATTATGGATGGGGCGTGGCCGTTTTGATGAGTTGGCCAGTGTTTTAAACGGCACCTCAAATCCGGAAGGTTGGCGGAACATTCAATACATGATCTTTGATTTACCAAGCATGCAAGCACCCTTTCATGAGCGGGTGATCAAAATGCGCGAATACATTCCTTCCCTCAATGCGCCTCATGTTCATATGATCGAACAAGAAAAAGTTTATACGAAAGATGCGTTAATGCAGCATTTAAAAGAAGTGGTGGCAAAAGGCGGAGAAGGCTTGATGTTGCATCATCAAGATGCCCTATATGGCGTTGGGCGCGTGAATCACTTACTAAAAGTGAAACCTTATGATGAAGGTAAAGGCATTGTAGTTGGCTATAAACCTGGCAAAGGTAAATATACAGGGCTTGTGGGATCGCTGCGTGTGAAGCTCAATGATGGCTCAGAAATTTATGTTGGCTCGGGGCTGACGGATGAACTTAGAGCGCATCCGCCAGCGATTGGCACAACGATCGCATTTGTTCACAATGGTTGGACAAAGCATGGAAAACCAAGATTTGCCCGTTTTAAGCGAGTTCGTAACAGTGCGATGGAGTAACTATTTTAAGAAAATACCATCGATGTACACTAGGCGATCATCCTCATGGACAAAGCGGCTGAGTTCATGAATTTTATCCGCACGCCCGTGATTGACAGGGTCTTTATAACGCGCTACAAACTCCACAAACGCTTCATTCAAAGCATCATCGTGATAACTTTTGGTGACTTTAAGTCCTAGCCATTGAATCACTTCAGAACCTTCAAAATCCGTTGGGCAAGTACTAGAATGCCAAGTCAATGTTAAATAATCCCATAAATTGAAGACATAAGCGCTATAGCGGCTGCGCATTAGGGTTTCGGCATCCGTAGGATAATCGCTGCCATCATGGAAAGGGAGGCAGCATTTGGCATAGGTCAGTTTAGATTGACAGGGGCAAGGTGTTGCGTGCATGGTGTGTCCTAGAGTTATGAAAGGGTTAGCCAATCGATGAGATGAGCATACACCTCTTTGGCGATGGGATTATTCTCATCACGGTCAAAATCATGATATTGATTTTCAACCGGATGAAAGGTGGCATCAAGAATGTGCGCCGCTAAATGTTCTGAGGCACTAAAGGGCACATCTTTATCTGTGGTGCTTGCCGTGATGAAGGTTCGCGGTAAACGTGCTAAATCATCTTTTGATAGGGAATACTGCGCCATTAAATGTGGTCGTTTTAAGATTGACTGAAACCATGTGCCCGTTTGTCGATAATGAATGTATAAAGGATAACGGGATTTAATCGAGGCGCTGACCAAAGGCACATTCGATAAATAAGACGAGGGATCACTTTGAGTCGGGAAAGATTGATAATAAGCGCTCGGTGCAGACAGTTCAGGCAGGCTTAAATCGCTGAAACCATAAAAACTGATGAGGCCTTTTTGATGCATCGATGGGCATTTATGGGACAAAAGTAGCGCTAAATAAGCGCCCGCAGATCGGCCAAAGAGATAATAATTCGGGGATGAGAGTTTAAGCACACTGTGATAATGGGTTAAAAACCAATCGAGGGCTTCAGTAAGCGTTGCATGAATCAGAGTTAAATCAGCCTCTGGCGCTAAAGGATAATCGAGCAATAATAAATGATGGCCCGCGGCATGAATTTGATCGCGATAACGCTGTGGCAGATCATTTTTATCCCCTAAAATCAATCCGCCGCCATGAAGATAGATGAGCGTGCTGCCGCAAGTTAAATCTTTTGCGGGTAAAAATTGCGCGGTCAAAGGGACACCGCACAGGGTGTCATAAACAAATCTCATGCAAGCGTCCTATACTCAAAGATTCACATTGTAGTAATGCTGCCTTAAGATGACAAATTATTTGCCAGAAGTCAGGCAGTGAATAAAAAAAGCACCGGAATTTTTGCCACTTCATGTTATAAGTATCGTTTATGATGTTGATAAATATATCTTATAAGGAGTGCGTATGCCGAGTTATATTGCAGAATTTATTGGAACCGCGATTATGATTCTTTTTGGCGGTGGCGTGGTGGCGAATGTGGTGCTCAATCGTTCAAAAGCGGCGGGTGGTGGTTGGATTGTCATCACGATGGGCTGGGGCTTTGCGGTGATGCTTGCCATTTATGCCGTTGGACAATACAGCGGTGGACATTTTAACCCTGCGGTGACCCTTGGACTTGCGATTGCCAATAAATTTCCATGGGTGCATGTGATCGGTTATGCCATTGCGCAAATTTTGGGTGCGATGCTAGGCGCATTCCTTGTGTGGTTACATTTTAAACCACATTTTGCTGTGACGGACAATGCAGCGGCAAAGCGTGACATTTTTTGTACGTCACCTGCGATTGAAAGCTATCGTGATAACGTCATGAGCGAGGTGATCGGCACTGCCATTTTGATGTTTGCGATTTTATTCATTGGCATCAATGAGTTTACCGGTGGCTTATTACCGGTAGTGGTGGGCTTTTTAATCATGGCCATTGGTTTAAGTTTAGGCGGAACAACAGGTTATGCCATCAATCCTGCCCGTGATTTAGGCCCGCGTTTCATGCATGCAATTTTACCGATTGCCGGCAAAACAGATTCAAACTGGCGGTATGCCTTTGTCCCCGTGCTCGGTCCTTTGGTGGGCACGGTGATTGGCGCTGCTTTATATGGTGTGTTGTACCGCGAAGGGGCGGACAATACCATGAGCTTTTTAGGCAGCCTTGTGTGGTTGGCATTAGGCGGCATTGCGCTCGTTTATTTATTGCGTTTTGCTCAGCGCAAGCAAGCCGAAAAAACTCAAAAATTTTAGGAACAACAGGAGTTAGTATGCAAAAATTTGTGATGGCAATTGATCAAGGCACCACCAGTACGCGTGCCATTGTCTTTGATAAATCGGGAAACATTAAGGGTGTGGCACAAAAAGAGTTCCACCAAATTTTCCCTCAGCCAGGTTGGGTTGAGCATGACCCGACAGAAATTTGGGCCTCTGTGTTGTCCGTTGTCACAGAAGTGATGGCAGAAAACAGCATCACCCCTGAACAGATCGCCACCATCGGGATCACCAATCAGCGTGAAACCACTGTGGTTTGGGACAAAGCCACAGGATTACCCATTTACAATGCATTGGTTTGGCAATCACGCCAAACGGATAAAATCTGTCAATCTTTAAAAGCAGCTGGGCATGAACCACTGTTTAAAGAGAAAACAGGCTTATTGTTAGATCCTTATTTCTCTGGTACAAAAGTCTCTTGGATTTTAGATCGCGTGGAAGGGGCAAGACGCCGCGCTGAAAAAGGCGAATTGTTGTTTGGCACCATCGATACTTGGCTCATTTGGAAATTAACAGGCGGACAAGCCCATGTGACGGATTATTCCAACGCCAGTCGCACCCTGATGTACAACATTTATGATTTACAGTGGGACGATGAGTTATTAGAAATCTTGAACATTCCGCGCAATATGTTGCCAAAGGTGTGTTCATCCTCTGAAGTATATGGCACAACAGCGCCGCAACATTTCTTTGGGCATCAAGTGACGATCTCAGGCGCGGCTGGGGATCAGCAAGCGGCACTCTTTGGCCAAGCCTGTTTTTCTGAAGGCATGGCAAAAAGCACATATGGCACTGGCTGCTTTATGTTGATGAATACGGGTGAAAACCAAGTGAAATCCGACAGCGGATTATTGACCACCTTAGCATGGGGCATTGATGGCAAAGTGCAATATGCATTGGAAGGCTCTATTTTTGTGGCGGGTTCTGCCATTCAATGGCTGCGTGATGGTTTACGCATGTTTCAACACGCCCATTTGTCCGAAGATTATGCAAGCCGCATTGCTTCTGCTGAAGGCGTCTATGTGGTGCCGGCATTTGTGGGACTTGGCACGCCATATTGGGATTCAGAAGCGCGCGGTGCTGTGTTTGGCTTAACGCGTGGCACGCAAAAAGAGCATTTCATTCGTGCAACGCTAGAGGCGATTGCGTATCAAGCGTGTGATGTTTTACATGCGATGGAAAAAGATTCAGGCTTATCCTTGGCAAAATTGCGTGTAGATGGCGGGGCATCGATGAACAATTTCCTCATGCAATTTCAAAGTGACATTTTAGGTGTGGAAGTGGATCGACCACAGATCAGCGAAACCACCGCATTAGGTGCTGCTTATTTAGCAGGATTAGCGGTGGGCTATTGGGAATCACAGGCAGAAATTGAGCAAAATTGGTCCCTTGATCAAAAATACACCCCAACAATGTCCGACAACGACCGCAAGAAGTTGTATCATGGTTGGCAGTGCGCAATTCATGCAACACAAGCATTTAAACCAGATTTATAAGGAGCAATTCATGTCATTTTCAGGTAAAAATCGCCCAGAGACCATTCAAAAACTGCGCAGCGATTCATTTGACGTTTTAGTCATCGGCGGTGGAATCACTGGTGCAGGAATTGCTTTAGATGCCACAAAACGCGGCATGAAAGTTGCGTTGGTGGAGATGCAAGATTTTGCAGCCGGCACAAGCAGCCGCTCCACTAAGTTGATTCATGGTGGTTTGCGCTATTTAAAACAGTTGCAAGTGGGCGTGGTGATGCATTCAGGGCGTGAACGCGCGGTGGTGTATGAAAATGGACCCCATGTGACAACGCCAGAATGGATGCTCTTGCCCATGCATAAAGGCGGCACATTTGGACCCTTATCCACGTCAATTGGTTTACGCGTGTATGATTTATTGGCTGGCGTAAAAAAAGATGAGCAAAAGTCCATGTTAAACCGTGCGCAAACCATTCAAAAAGCACCACTTGTGAAGCAAGAGGGCTTAGTGGGCGCAGGTTATTATGTGGAGTATCGCACAGATGATGCGCGTTTAACCATCGAAGTGATGAAAAAAGCGGTGGAATTGGGCGCAACGGTCCTCAATTATGCCAAAGGTGTGGAATTTACCTACAATCAGAAAGATCAAGTCAATGGCATGATGATCGAAGATGTGATGAGCGGTGAAACATTCCCGATTCGCTCGAAAAAAGTGATCAATGCCACAGGGCCTTGGGTGGATGAAAACCGCAAAAAAGATAAAGCGAAGCCAAATAATAAGCATTTACGCTTAACTAAAGGGATTCACTTGGTGGTGGATCAAGCCCATTTTCCATTAAAACAAGCGGTGTATTTTGATACAGAAAAAGATAAACGCATGATTTTTGCAGTGCCAAGAAATGGTAAAACCTACATTGGCACCACAGATACGGTTTATGAAGCGGATAAAGTGCATCCTGTGGCCACGGCAGAGGATCGTGATTACATCATTAAAGCTGTCAATTATATGTTCCCGACGGTGCAATTGACGAAGGATAAAGTGGAATCGTCTTGGGCGGGCATTCGTCCGTTGATTTGGGAAGAGGGTAAAAATCCTTCTGAAATTTCACGCAAAGATGAGATTTGGGAATCTGAGACAGGTTTACTCACCATTGCTGGGGGTAAATTAACGGGTTATCGCCACATGGCAGAAGAAATTGTTGATAAAGTGGCTGAGTTATTGCAAAAAGATTATGGTTTGAATTTCAAACCGTGCATGACAAAAAATCAGCCAATCTCTGGTGGTGATGTTGGGGGTTCAAGCCATTTTCAGGCCTTCATTCAATCTCAAGCGAAAAAGGCAGAAGAAGCGGGTTTAACGCAATCGGAAGGCGCATTTTTAGCTCAGTTTTATGGCACAAACTCTGATGTCATGATCGATGAGTTTAAAGCGCATCCTGTGGAAGATACAGAAGCTTTGAGCCGATTGACACAATTGCGTTTATGGTATGCATTGAACCATGAAGGTGTGATGACGCCGTGCGATTTCATCATTCGTCGCACCGGACATCTCTTCTTTAACATCAATGAAGCGATTAAAGAGCAAGAAGGGGTCATTGCGTACATGAAAGATTTCTTTGCCTGGGATGCCCAAACAGAGGCGCGCATGCGTGATGAACTTGCCATTGCCATGAACAATGCCACAGAGTTTCCCGTGCAAAAGGTGTAATAGGGCTTGAAAAATCCCTCAATTACAGTAAAATGTTGCGATCGTTTACCAGCGACCCCTAACGGTGGTTGTCTTTCAGAAAGGCTTTGGGGTGAACGGGATGAGAACTTCGGTTCTTTCATCCTAAAGATATTAGAAGATAACTTTTAGTTAGAGATTAATTTTTATTTGGAGTTTTCAATGAAAACATTTAGTGCAAAACCTGCTGACGTTGTTCGTGAATGGTATGTGATCGATGCAGAAGGTAAAACACTTGGTCGTTTAGCAGCTGAAATTGCTAAGCGTTTACGTGGCAAACATAAAGCAGAATATACACCTCACGTTGATACAGGTGATTATATTGTTGTTGTGAATGCTGAAAAAGTACGTGTGACTGGTAATAAAATGAAACAAAAAATTTATTACAAGCACACAGGTTATGTCGGACATTTAAAACAAACTTCTTTGGAAAAAATGTTAGAAAATAACCCTGAGCGCGTTTTAGAATTCGCTGTTAAAGGGATGTTGCCGAAAAACGTTTTAGGTAGAGATATGTTCCGTAAACTCAAGATCTTTGTTGGTCCTGAACATACTCATGCTGCACAGCAACCTAAAGTTTTAGACATTTAATTTAAGGAAGATAAATCATGGCAGTGAACCAAAATTATGGTACAGGTCGTAGAAAGACCTCAGCAGCTCGCGTTTTCTTACGTAAAGGCACAGGCAATATCGTTGTCAATGGCAAGCCATTAGACGAATATTTCGGCCGTAAAACAGCTTGCATGGTTGTACGTCAGCCGCTTGAATTGTTAGATGCAACTGAACAGTTTGACGTTTACGTTACTGTTGTCGGTGGCGGTCAAACAGGTCAATCTGGCGCAATCCGTCACGGTTTAACTCGTGCATTGATTGAGTATGATGAAGTGAACCGTTCTGCATTGCGTAAAGCAGGTTATGTAACTCGTGATGCGCGTGAAGTTGAACGTAAAAAAGTTGGCTTACGCAAAGCACGTCGCGCAACTCAGTTCTCAAAACGTTAATCGTTTTATTACCAAAGTTGTACAATTTACAAGCCTTTCTATTGCAGAAAGGCTTTCTTATTATTAGTCTTCAGTGTGAATAAAAAAATATATACAGCGCAAGAACATGGATTGACAAGACGCTTCATTTCAAAGCAAGCCCTTTCGGTCGTCCAAACTTTAGTGGATGCAGGTTATGAAGCCTACATCGTCGGCGGTGCTGTGCGCGATATTTTATTGAAAAAATCTCCCAAAGATTTTGATATTGCCACCAATGCACACCCAGAACAAATCAAAAGATTATTTAGAAATTGTCGCCTTGTGGGCAGACGATTTCGTTTAGCGCACATTTTATTTGGGCGCGACATCATTGAAGTGGCCACTTTTCGTGCCAATTCAGATGATGACGAAGAACACAAAGATCGCAAAGTGGGCGATGATGGCTTTTTGATCCGTGACAATGTCTATGGCACCATCGAAGATGATGCAGTGCGTCGCGACTTTACCATCAATGCACTCTACTATGATCCCATTCGTAATGAGGTGATTGATTTTACCAATGGTTATGAAGATTTATTGCAGGGTCAATTAAATTTAATTGGCGATCCTGCTAAGCGTTTTCGTGAAGATCCGGTGCGCATGTTGCGTGCAGTGCGCTTTGAGGTCAAGCTCGGTTTTACCATGCCAGAGACCCTCATCAATGCCATCAATGACATGGGTTATTTATTGCAAACGGTCTCTGCGGCGCGCATGTTTGATGAAGTGGTCAAACTCATGCTCAACGGTTATGGGCATCAAGTCTATTTACGTTTGCGCCATTATCATTTATTCAGCCAGATTTTCCCGCAAACGGAGCGTGCATTGATCGAGCTTGGCAACCCTGAGGATCATCTATTGATCGCGGCGTTACACAACTCGGACAATCGCATCAATGATGGCTTTGGCGCTTCCACATATTTTCTCTATTCTGCATTATTGTGGGAACCGTTTTTAGATGAATATCATGTGTTGCTCGCCGATGACATTGCGCCGAATGAAGCGAGTACGATTGCTGCCGATAAGATCATTCGTAAGCAGCAGGAATTCACCATGATTCCTAAGCGCATCAGTGCACAAATGACGGATTTATGGAAGTTCCAATTCCGCTTAACTCATGTTAAAGCTCGTAAAAATCGTGGCGGCGTGAATAAAATTTTGCATCATCCTCGTTTTAAAGCGGCCTTTGATTTTCTATTGCTGCGTAAAGATGCTTTTGAGTCATCGGACATTGTGGATCATGCCGACTTTTGGCAAAAAGCATGGGACAGTCATCAGCCAGAATGACCGCGTTGTAAAATATGCAATTGATGATGCGTTGGGGCAAAGGCATGAAGCAATGCCTCAATGGCATCATTGAGTTGAATGCGCCCACACATAAAAATATCAATGGCGCAATAACCGGCTTCTGGCCATGTGTGAATGCTCATGTGAGATTCTGCCAGCAATAGTACGCCAGTGATGCCCATGCCTTCACCAAATGTGTGCATGTGGCACTGTAAAACAGTGGCATTGAGGATTTGCGCCGCATTGAGGAAGGCAGCCTCAATCATCACGGCATCCATTAAATCATCAGCGATGACGCCATATAAATCTAAAATGGCATGCTGCCCATGGGGAGAATGAGTGCTCATTATTTGTGCCAGCTGCCGGTGGAATAGGTGCTAAATCCGCCAGAGGAGTAGCTGCGGCTACTGCTGACGGTGCCATAGTTAATCAAGGTGGCCACAATGATGATGATCACGCCATACCAAAAATATAAAGTTTTCATAATGAATTAATCCTCATCTCGGTCAATGGCATTGAGTAAAATCATCACAATGAAGATCGAGATGAAAAATTGAAAAGGGCTGCTGAAAAATATGGGGAGGTTGAGCACCCCAAAGATTGCCAATAACGTATTGCGAATATTCTCTCGATTGCTGTGAGTGCCGGTATTTTTCGGTAATTTTAGCTTTTGTACGCCGCCGGAGGCTTTAAACCAGCTCTCTAATGTGGCATTCGATAGTTTGCGTGCGCTGCTAAAACTCATTTCATCGGGCGTCATCTCTAGTGAAAGTTTATTGTGCTCTGTGCCATAATCGGCATAAAAAGTGGTGTCTTGTGGGCTCACTTGATAATAAAACGCACCCACCGCATATTGTACCGCGCCGCCATAAGTGTAGAGTTTATCTAGCGTGCGACCTGATGGTGTTAAGGGTTGCAGGCGTGTGTTGAGTTTTGGCCATGTATTTTCTGTTTTGGCCATCGCCCAATCATCATCCGAGCTTTGCACCAACCACATGAATTGATCCGGGAAGGAGAAGAGCAGGTATTCATGCCATTCATCATGTGTGAAGGGAATGAACTCCTTTTTCATTTTATTTTGCACATAGAGCTCTGTGGCATCGCCATCGAGTTCTGTTTGGTTCATCATACCGATCACGGTCCATGTTTGCCCATTGATGTTCGCGGTTTGTCCAATTTGCAGCGCCATCCGTTTGGCTTGTAGATTGCGGATGTTGTGGGCTTTGATGATTTTGGCGATGTTGTCATCAATCGTCAGCTCAGAGCCACAATAACGACAGTTGATGTGTTCAGCCACGCCATTGAGCCATTGTACAGTGCCACCACAATTTGGGCATTTACTCTCTTCGGTGGAACCTTTGATTTTGCCGCTGCTCTCTTGCATCTCTCGCTCAGTGCGAAGATTCTGCCAATTGAGTTTGGTGAAATCCACCGCATGCCCCATAAAAAGCTCAATGTGATCAGTTTTGTAATCAAGGGTTAAAAATTGATGTGTGGTGCGTGCATCAACCACGCGAATCACTTCATTTTGTTTAGGAATGAAGGGCAATTCGCCTTGCACAGCACTTTTGAGGATGTGAGCGGTGCGAATGTCACACGCATAAAAAATGTCAGAAGCTTGCGTGACGCGTATCGCGGCGCCCACAGAGACATCCTCAAAATCTGGCAAACGATGATTGCTCGGAATCTCAACAGATTCTAAGTAAACATAATGGCCATTGCTGTCCGAGAGCCAGCCGGTTCTGCCATCGCTTAATTGAACGTACCATTCATTCCATGTGCCGCCTTGATATTGCACTTGTAAGCGGCCAATGACGGTAAAGGATTGATTTTTTATGGTGCCGCGCGCGCCAATCTGAATGGCGCTGAAGTCTTCTAAAATCGCCGAATGCACGCCTGATAACGTTAAGCCTTGATCCCCTAGGATCAAGTTCGATTGGCAATAAGGGCAGGCTGCCATCACTGCGGTTTTTGAGTGAATGGAAACTTGCCCGCCACAACTTGGGCATGCAGCAGAGAAGACAATGGCCATGAATGATTATCCGATCAGTTGTTTTAACACTTCCGCTTTGGCTTTTTCATAATCTTCAGCGGTGATTAAGCCTTGCTGCAACAATTCATTGAGCTGGCTGAGCTTAGCGGTGTGAGGATTGCTAGGTGCGGCGTTTGTTTGTGGTGCACTTTTCGGTGCGCTCATGGCTTCTGCCATCATTTGTCCCATGGAAAGCCCAGCGCCCATGCTCATGCCAACGCCAGCGGCGCCGCCTTCATTTTGCGCGGCCAATGGAATGCTTGAAGCCATTTGATATTGCGTATATTTAGAAAGATCGCCAATGATGCCCATGGAAATGCGTTCATCCAATGTTTTTTGTAGGGCAGGTGGCAATGTGATGCTTTCAATCAAAAAGCCTTCCAATTGTAGGCCAAGGGCAGCAAAGTGTGCTTGTAGCGCTTCTTCAATGAGTTTTGAGAGGGCAGAGAGATTCGCCGCCATGTCAATGAAGGGGATATTTTTATTGCCAAGGATCGAAGAGAGCGTAGTGACACACACATTGCGCAATTGATCATCGAGTTGATGGGCATAAAAAGCATCGGTGATGCCTGCAATCTCTGTGAAGAATTTTTTCACATCCACAATGCGATAACTATAAGTGCCAAAGCTTCGGATGGAGACTAAACCAAATTCATTGTCACGAATGGTGATCGGTTGTGCTGTACCCCAACCGCGCGCCATTTGTTGCTTGGTATTGAAAAAGTAAACATCTGACTTAAAGGGCGATTCAAAAAAGCGACTCCAATTTTGTAGATTCGTCAAAATTGGCAAGTTATTGGTGGTGAGCTGATAAGAGCCCGCAGGAAATGCATCGGCCAATCTGCCTTCATTGACAAAGAGCGCCACTTGCGACTCACGCACAATGAGGGAAGCGCCATTTTGAATCTCTTGATCATCCACTGGAAATTGCCACATCAATAGGGCAGGATCCGGCTCTGGCCACTGAATGACATCGATGAATTGCTTTCTAATAAAACGTCCTAAGCCCATGTAAACTCCTTAAATGATCGGTGAATTAACTCAATGCCGCCGCATTGATTAAGCCAATTGAGATGGAAAATGCGCCAAATAAAATCCCCACAGCAATGTTATTGTTCGCCAATTTGATGCTGGCATTTTTCACGATGCGCGTGGCCACAAAATAGACCAATAACTGAATGATGGTGGCGAGCAATGACCAAATCAAAAAGCCCACTAAGGTTAAAGTGGTGCTCATGCTTGAGGTGATGGTTAAACAAAATCCAATGAGCGCACCGCCAAAGGAGATGGCACACGCAATGTTGCCCTCTTTGATGAGCTTGATCTCTTTTAAGGGCGTCAGTTTGAGATAAATGAAGCCAAAAACGACGGTCATGACGATGGCAATGCCAATGTATTGTAAATATAAAACGTATTGAGTAACCAGTTCATTCATAAAAGAACCCTTCATCAGATTTGGTATAGTAATGGCAGAATGTTACACCATTTCATGCTAAGATCACAGGCTCTTTCACGATCATCTTAAAAATCATAATGTTTAATCGTACCCTGATCATTTCTGTTTTTGTGGTGGCCAGTTGTGGGCTTGCCTATGAACTCATCATTGCCGCGCTCGCCAGTTATTTACTGGGCGATTCTATTTTGCAGTTTTCCACCATCATTGGCGGCTATCTCTTTGCGATGGGCATTGGCGCCCATTTAACCCGTTACATTAAGGATGAAGATGCGTTGCATCGCTTCATTGAGATTGAATTATTGGTGGGGCTCATTGGCGGTGTGTGTGCATTGCTGCTCTTTATTTTGTTTGGCTTATCCTCATCGCCCTTTAGAGTGATTGTCTATTCGTTTGTGTTGGTCATTGGCATCATTGTCGGGATGGAAATTCCTTTAGTGATGCGTGTGATGAATCAATACAAAACGGATTTTAAGGAGCTTGTCAGTAAAGTTTTAACCTTTGATTATCTTGGAGCGCTTGCGGTGTCGCTCCTATTTCCTTTAGTGCTAGCGCCAAAGCTTGGCATGGCAAGAAGTGCTTTGCTCTTTGGTATTCTAAATGTGCTTGTGGCCATTTTAACCAGCCGTGTGTTTAGGGCAGAATTGCCCAATTATAAAAGCCTCAAATGGCGTGGCCATGGTGTTTTGCTGATTTTATTGACGGCATTTTTCTTTGCCAATGATTGGACAGAAAAGGCTGAGCAACACTATTTTGGTGACCCAATTGTTTATCAGTACAACTCACCTTATCAGCGCCTTGTGCTCACAAAATATAAAGATGATGTGCGCCTTTTTATTAATGGCAATTTGCAGTTTTCTTCACTCGATGAAGCCCGTTATCATGAGGCGCTTGTATTGCCAGTGATGGAAAATGTGCCAGAGGCTAAAAACATTCTCATTTTAGGTGGCGGCGATGGGTTGGCCACGCGCGATGTTTTAAAATACCCAAAGGTTGAGCGCATTACGTTGGTGGATTTAGACCCAAAGATGACGGAGCTCTTTCGAACGTCTGCGGAATTAACCCGCTTAAATGACAACGCGCTCAATCATCCAAATGTGACGATCATCAATCAAGATGCGGCAAAGTGGCTCGAGCAATCCACAGAATTATTTGATGTGATCATCATTGATCTCCCAGATCCCTCTAATTTTTCTTTAGGCAAACTCTATTCCGTGCCCATGTATCGTTTAGTGGCGCAGCATTTGTCCCCAAAAGGCATGATGGTGGTGCAATCCACCTCGCCATATTTTGCACCGAATGCCTATGGCAGCATCAATGCCACGTTGAAAGCGGCGAATTTATACACATTGCCATATCATGCTTATGTGCCATCGTTTGGGGAATGGGGTTATATTTTAGCGAGCCGTGAGGATGCGTTTCATGTGCCCACGTCCTTTCAAATCCCTACGCGCTATTTAGATGAGATCACCACCGCGCAAATGTTCAATTTCCCAAAGGATATGCCGCTGCGCACGAATGTTGAGCCGAATCACCTCAATACACAAATCCTCGTGAAATATTTTGAGGAAGATTGGCGCAAGGCGATCAGCCAATGAAGTGGAGCCGCCGAGAATTTATGGTCAATGGCGTTGGTTTAGCCTCTGCCATTGGCATTGGGGGTTACACTTATTTGAACGTGATGCCAAAAGCGCCCACCGTCCATGTGCAATATGCTGGCCTAGCAGTAGGGCATGCGGTGCGTGATGCCATGGATAGTAATGCCATTGAATTGCCCATGATGTTAGACACATTGATTGTGGGCAGTGGTGTTGCGGCGATTTCTGCAGCATGGCAATTAAAAAAAGGGCAGCGCAATTTCGTGATCCTCAATGGCCCAGAAACCAGTGGCAACAGCGCAAGCGGGCAATATGAAGGGATGACATTTCCCACCGGCGCCCATTATTTAGCAGAGCCCACCACAGAATCCATCCATGTTAAAGCTTTATTGAAGGATTTAGGCTTACTCAAAGATGGGCAATATGATGAAATGGCAACGGTGCATGCACCGGCTGAGCGCTTATGGCGGGATCACAAATGGCAGCCTGAATTATTGCCAACGTTAGATGAAGAGGGTCGCCGCTTTTTTGAGTACATTCAAGTCCTTAAAAATAGTTATGGCAACGATGGCAAGCGTGCTTTTGTGATTCCTGTGGCGCTCGCTTCAAATGATGAAGCTTTTACGATGCTCGATCAAATCACGTTTGCCACGTGGCTTGAGATGCAAAATTACCGTTCAGAGAGTTTATTGTGGTATCTCAATTATTGCTGTTTAGATGATTATGGGCAGGGCATTGAGGATGTCTCTGCATGGGCAGGTTTACAATATTTTGCAGCGCGCACGCACAGTGAAGATCACAATCAATTGCTCACTTGGGATGGTGGATTGGGCACATTGGTGGATAAAATGCGAGCATGGATTGACATTGCGACGGTGCCTCAATTGCCTACAGAGCTTCCTGATGAATACTGCTATGCCATGGCAGGGAGCGCTGTTGCGATTGAAGAACAGGATGATTGTGTCACGGTGGATTATGTGCAAGATGGGCAGCGTTATCGCATCAAAGCTCGTCATGTGATTTGTGCCGCGCCTTTGTATATGGCCTCTCGCATTGTTAAAAATATGGCAGCGTATGGCTTTGATGCTGCAAAACATTTGCCCATTTATGCACCATGGATCATTGGCAATTTTGTATTAAATGGCTTTCCTAAAGAGCATACGTCTGAGCGCTTAGCGTGGGACAATGTGGTTTATCAAGGCCCAACACTCGGTTATGTGAACAGCACGCATCAGCACATTTATGTGGCGATGCCAGAAAAAACCGTGTTCACAAGTTATCGCATTTTATCGGAAGCAACGCCGGATGTGATGCGCAAATGGCTCATCAATGCGCCTGAAGATGAGTTGATTGCATTGGCAGCAGAGGATTTATCAGAATTGTATGGCAAAGAGTTCAGCCATCGCATTGAACACATTGATCTCACTGTGCGCGGGCATGCCATGGCAAGCCCACGACCGGGATTTTTGCACAATCAAGGCTTATTAAATTTACGTGCCCATGATTCGCGTTTGCTCTTTGCCCACAGTGATTTATCGGGTTACTCCATTTTTGAAGAAGCCTGTTGGTGGGGCGTTGTGGCGGCACAGAAAATTATGGCGCATCCTTCTTAAGAATCGGCAGAAGCACCTCGTACAAGGCTTGCATCAATAACGGTTGCGCTTTGGCATTCGGATGGATGCCATCATTTTGCATCAGCTCAGGATTGCCGCCAGCCTCTGCCACAATCGAAGGGAGCAGGGCAATATTTTCCGCCGCGGCAATGTCAGGATAAATGGCTAAAAAGCGCTTGAGATACGCTTGCCCATAATTGGGCGGCAACTGAATGCCCACAAGCACCACATCGCTGCCAGCATCTTTGGCCATGCGCACCATTTGTGTGAGATTCTCGGCAATTTGCTTAGGCGGTGTTGCGCGTAAACCATCATTGCCGCCAAGTTCAATCACGGTGATGTCTGGTTGATGAGTGCTCAGTAAATGGGGCAAGCGCGAGAGACCATTGCTGGTGGTATCCCCTGAAATCGAAGCATTGATCACGGTATAATCGTAACCTTCTTCGGTCAAACGATTGTGTAACTGCGCCACATAACCTTCTTCTGGCTGCATGCCAAAAGCGGCACTGATGCTGTCGCCAACAATCAATAGAGTGCGGGCCTGAACAGGAATGAACAATAAAAGAATGAAACAGAGTCTTAGGATAGATTGCATGATAATCTCCGTCTAAATGTTATGATGGGGCAATATAACATGATCATGGACACCATATGACACCCATCATTTTAGATGTAGTAGACGTGAGCAAAACCGTACAAGCCACAGAGCCCCTCACCATTTTACAAAACATTACGTTTCGTGTGCAGCAAGGCGAGAGCTTGGCGATCGTGGGGAGCTCAGGCTCTGGTAAATCCACATTGCTTGGATTATTGGCAGGTTTAGACACAGTCAGCACAGGATCAATTACGCTCGCCGGTTTTGAGCTGCAAACCCTCAATGAAGATGAGCGCGCCGCCCTTCGTGCGCAGCATGTGGGCTTTGTGTTTCAATCTTTTCAGTTATTAGATTCGCTGACAGCGCTTGAAAATGTGATGCTGCCTTTAGAATTAAAAGGGCAAAAAGATGCACGGACAAAGGCAACACAGTTATTAGAGCGTGTGGGGCTTAAAGCGCGGCTCAACCATTATCCTAAGCAGCTTTCCGGCGGTGAACAGCAGCGCGTGGCGATTGCCAGAGCCTTTGCCGCTGAGCCCGCCATATTATTTGCCGATGAACCCACCGGCAATTTAGACACCAAAACAGGGGCATCCATCATTGAGTTGCTGTTTGCCCTGAATGATTCCCTTGGCACCACCTTGATTTTAGTGACTCATGAAGCGCGCTTAGCTGAGCGATGCGAACATCGGATACAGATCGAAGCTGGGCGCTTAGTCCACGAGGAATTTGATCATGCATAAAATGGGTTTGAGCGAATTGTGTCGCTTAGCTTGGCGTCAATTGTGGCGTGAATTTAAGGCAGGTGAACTGCGCATTTTATGGATCGCATTGATGCTGACTGTCACCATCAGTACGGCGATTGGTTACTTTGGGATGCGCTTACAAGGCTCAATGAATGCGCGTGCTGGGGAATTTTTAGCCGCCGACCTTGTGGTGCGTGGCTCAATGCCCTTAAATGCTGCACAAGTTGCCATGAATACAGAAGGTTTAACCCATGCGCACACGGTGAATTTTTCAACGGTGGTGTTCAATGATGATGACATGCAGCTCGTGAGCATTAAGGCTGCGGATTCACATTATCCACTTCGCGGCACATTGATGATTGAGTTGCCGGAGTCTTCAACGCCTGTTGCCATTGATCAAGGACCTGCCCGCGGGGAAATTTGGGTGGAAAATCGTTTACTCTATGCGCTCAATTTGACGCTTGGGCAAATGATCGAGATTGGTCAGTTGCCCCTACGGATCAGCAACATTTTAGTGGATACACCTGATCGTGCTGGTGGCTTTTACAGTTTGAATCCATTTGGTTTGATGAATATTGAGGATTTGGCCGCAACAGGTGCGGTACAGCCCGGTAGCCGCGTGACGCATCGTGATCTGTGGGCAGGTGATTCTGCGGCCATCGAGCGCCTTCAGCAGGCATTATTGCCAACCCTTGAGCCGCATCAAACCATCTTGACACCTAAAGATGGTAATGAGCAGATCAACGGTGCATTGTCGCGGGCACAAACGTACCTGAATTTGGCAAGTTTGGTGGGCATTTTGTTGTCGAGCGTTGCCATTGCTTTGGCAGCGAATCAGTTTGCGGCGCGCCGTTATGATGACAGCGCCTTATTGCGCGCACTTGGCATGCCAAAAAATGCCGTCATTGGCCTCTATGGTGTGATGCTCATTTATTTGGGTGTCATTGGCGCCATTGTGGGCGCTGCGCTTGGTTATGGCGTGCAATTGGGCTTATTGGCGTTACTGTCGAATGTGATTAAAGGTGATTTACCCGCAGGTGGTCTTTTACCTGCCTTTGCGGGCATGAGCACAGGTTTTATTGTGCTCCTTGGCTTTGCGTTGCCACCGATTGCAGCACTTGGGCGAACGCCGCCCTTACGCGTTTTGCGTGAAGATGCAGCGCCCGTGCCCTTTAAAAATTTTGTGGTGTATGGTGTAGCGATTGCTGCGCTCTTTCTCATCATGTGGCAATTGAGCTTGAATCTAACCTTGACGCTCTCTTTATTAGGCGGCGCTTTATTGATGGTGTTGGTGCTCGGTTTTATGTTGTACGGCGTGGTGCGTTTACTGAGAAAAAGCTTACAGTCGGCATCATTTATCTGGCGGATGGCGCTTGGCGAAACATTGCGTCATCCGATGCGCTCAATGGGGCAAATGGTGGCGTTTGGCATCATTTTGATGACGATGGCATTGGTGTTGATGCTCAGAAGTGAGTTGCTGCAAGATTGGCGAGAACAATTGCCAAAAGATGCCGCGAACCATTTTGCATTGAACATCTCCCCGATGCAAAAAGAGGATTTTGTCAACGCGTTACATAAAGAGGCCAGTAATGTTTCACCATTTTATCCTGTGGTGATGGGGCGCTTGACGGCTGTCAATGGGCAGAGTGTGAAGGCGCTTGAGTTGGTCAGTGATCGGGCAAAAAATGCGATTGATCGCGATCTAAACCTCACATGGAGCGAGCATTTGCCCAAAGGCAATGAAGTGGTGGCAGGGCAATGGTGGCAAGCCGCTTCTGAAGATCATGGCGTGTCGTTAGATGCAGATTTGGCTAAAGGTTTAGGCGTTGCGCTCAATGATACGTTGACTTTTGTGATTGCAGGGCAAGCGAAGGATTATACCGTGACGAGTTTGCGCTCGATTGATTGGCAAACCATTGAACCCAACTTTTTTGTGATCTTTGCGCCTGATTCTATGAAGGATGCACCGGTGACCTATTTAACCAGCTTTTATTGGCCAGAAGCACAGACACGCGCATTGATCGAGTTGATGAAAGATTTTCCTACGGTGACGCTGCTCGATTTACAAGCTTTGATCACGCAACTTAATGACATTTTGCAGCAAGTGACATTGGCGATCGAATACATTTTAGTTTTGGTGCTTGCAGCCGGCATTGTGGTGCTCCTTGCAGGGTTACAAACCACGTTGGCAGAGCGTCTAAAACAAGGGGCAATATTGCGAGTGCTTGGGGCGAATCGGCGCGTATTATTGAAAAGTCAAGGCATCGAGTTTGCATTGATGGGCGGATTGTCGGGTTTATTGGCAGTATTAGGGAGCGAGCTCATCAGTTATTTGCTCTATCACTATTTGCTCGATTTATCCTGGCAACCGCACATTCGATTGTGGCTATTGCCGTTAATGGGTGCTATGCTGATCACTGCAATGGGAATGTTGAGTGCCCGGTCAGTCACACAAGCCTCACCTTTAACCATTTTACGGGGTTAAATGCTAAAAACTTGACGAATATACATAATATTTGATTGCGTCAATTTTTTGGCCATGGCGAATGACAAAATAAGTGATCCTAAGCGATGGATTGTGATCTTTTGTCATTCGTTGATATTTTTATAAAAGTTTGCCCAAGATCATTTTATGTGCACATTTAGCATGCAAAAACATACCGTAGAGGTATGAAGTCGCCTGTGGCTCGGTTTTCTTTGCCATATAGACTTGATATCCTTAACCACTTGAGTTTTATACAGTGGTAGTGAGGAGGGCATATGAGACAGATTAAGAAGTTCGGGGCTTTGTCTCTTTTAGGGCTATTGCCTTTCATCGGTCATGCGGATGAAGGTGAAGCGGTTTATACAAAAGGCGGTGAAAAACCTCAAGCCTTGGCATGTACAACGTGTCATGGTGCGCAAGGTTTAGGCTTGCCAGCAGCAGGTTATCCTAATGTCACAGGGATGTCCGCTGAATATTTAGCAAAACAGTTGCGTGATTTTCAGGATGGCACACGCAGCCATCCCATCATGGATCCGATTGCACGCGCTTTGAGCGATGATGAAATCGATTCGGTGACAGAATACATGGAATCTTTCGATGTGAAAGAAGTGCCGATGATTACACGTGCAGCCACGCCAACTGATGAAGGCAGCTGGTTGGCACTTCGTGGAGATTGGAGCCGCAATGTTCCTGAATGTGTGGCTTGTCATGGTCCAAGCGGCGTGGGCGTTGGTGAATCTTTCCCACGTTTAGCAGATCAAAGCTCTGTGTACATCGTGAACCAATTAAAAGCTTGGCAAAATGGCACGCGCCACAATGACCAAGATGATTTAATGGGTCACATTGCACGCGCATTGACAGAAGATGAAATGAAGGCAGTGGCAGAGTATTTTGCCACCATTAACGATCAACAAGTGGAGAAATAATTATGAAAAAGCTATTAGTAGCATCTTTAGCGGCAGCATTCATCTCTCCTGTGGCACTTGCGGATAATCCCATTAAAATGGAAGATCAATCCCAGTTAAAACAAGCGCCAGCGATTGCGCATGGTGAAGAATATCACAAGCCGCCTTCAGAAAAAGATCTCCCAGACAACGCATTTGGCGATATGGTGAGAAAAGGGCATGCAATTTTCGTGGATACGAAAAATCAATTGCCTGAATATGTGGGCAATGGCATGAACTGTGTGAACTGTCACATGGATCAAGGTCGTTTAGCGAATGCAGCGCCAATGTGGGGGGCATATCCCATGTATCCTGCATACCGCAGCAAAAATAACAAAGTGAATACATTTGCAGAACGCATTCAAGGTTGTTTCCAATTCAGTATGGATGGTCAACCACCTGCGGCAGACAGCGATGCAATGACAGCGCTCATCACTTATTCTTACTGGTTAGCCACAGGTGCACCGACAGGTAAATCATTACCTGGTCGCGCGTATCCTGATGTGCCAAAACCAGAAGGTGGCTACAGCATCGAAAATGGTGCAAAAGTGTATGCAGAAAACTGTTCATTCTGTCACGGTGCCGATGGTATGGGTCAAAAAGTTGGGGATAACTACGTGTTCCCACCACTTTGGGGCAAAGATTCCTTTAACTGGGGCGCAGGGATGCACCGCATCAACACTGCAGCTACTTTCATTAAAGCGAACATGCCATTGGGTAAAGGCAACACATTGACCGATCAAGAAGCTTGGGATGTTGCAGCTTTCATGAATAGCCATGAGCGCCCACAAGATCCGCGTTTAGTGGAGGGTTCTGTTGAGAAAACCAAAGAGAAATATCATGCCAATGATGGTGTGAATCTTTATGGTGTTGAAGTGAATGGTAAAATCTTAGGTCAAGGGACTGAATAAGTCGCTGATCGATGGATATCATGCCCTGATGATGCAAATCATCGGGGTATTTTTTTACCTTTGAGATGAGCACTGTATAATCATTGCTCACGATGGGTGTTAGAAAAGGTTGATGAGTGATTAGAAAGATTTTTCAAAGTGCATGGATGATCGTATGTTTGCTCGCTGTGGCGTATGGCGATCACATTGAGAATTATCATGTCACTGTGCATTTGACGAATAAAGGCAACATTGATGTCAAAGAGACCATTACGATTGAAACGGATCATGAAGAGGTGCGCCGCGGCATCGTACGGGACATCCCTACAGGCTTTCAGCTGTTGCAAAAACCCGTTGAAACGCCTGTCAAAGTGCGCCATGTATTGCGTGATGGTCGCTCTGAACCTTATACCCTTGAACATTATGATGGTGGGCTCAGAATTTTAACAGGTGCAGCCATCGATGACCCTAGCCATTATTTGCCAAAGGGCAAGCACACCTTTGTGATTGAGTGGCGCAGTGATCATCATGTGCGTAGCCTCAAAGATTATGATGAACTGTATTTAAATGTCATCGGTCAGCAATGGACGCTGCCCATCACGCATGCGAGTGCCACTTTGTATTTGCCGCGGTCAGTGTCTGAAATTCAATCGGCAGCGTATTATGGCGGACTTGGTAGCCAAAATGCCGCGGATGTTGAGGTGATCTCGCCGCATGAAATCAATTTTTCTGTGCCCGTGCCTTTAAAACCGCATGAAGGATTGACGATTGCCACAGGCTTTACCGCAGGCATCATTCATGGTGTGGAGCCCGATTGGACAGATTTAATCATGGCGCGTGCCCTCCATTATCTGCCGAATTTTATGCAGCCTGTGAATGTGGTGTTTTTGATTTTATTGGTGCTCATGAGTGCTTGGTTTGTGGGTGGTCGTTTACTGTTAAAAATGTGGCATGGACAGCAAGATGACAACATGCGTTATGCACCGCCCGATGGCCTGACGTTAGAAGAGATGTTTTATTTAGGCAATGATCCCATTGATCCGCCCTTAGATCGTGCCGCGTTGGCATTGCTTGTGGATTTGCATCAAAAAGGTGCGTTAACCATGGATGGCTATGGCAACATTGAGCGTTTACCTGAGTCGAACATTCATGGGCGTTTAGAATCAGCAGAGCAGCAGTTGCTCCATGATTGGCACGATCAAGATGCCAAAGGTTTGCGTGGTGCCATTCAGAGTTTACGCGGTCATTTGATTCATGGGTTTGACTATTTTTATACGCCAAAAATGAAGTTTTATGTGGGCTTTGGGCTTGCCATCATTGCAGGCGTGATGGCATTGGCAACCTTATATTTGCAATTAGAAATCTTCATGAGTTTGATCTTCATGGCGATTGCGGCGGTTAAATTGATTCGTCCTGTGATCATGGATTTTTTAATGCGTGATCAAAAGGATGACGATGAACAAGCCTCATGGATTTTATGTGGCTTTGGGGCGATTTTTGGCGGTTTGCCGCTCTATGCAACGCAAGAAGATTGGCTGCCTAAGCCTTTAACGGATGCTGAGTTTATTTTGATGTATCTGTGTGTGTTGATTCCGGTTGTGCTCATCATGATGATGCTGTTATCCATTTATGAGCGCCGTTATGTATTGCGCCCACAATATGCGGAGGCCGCCCGCGCAGTGAAAGGATTTCAACGCTTTTTAGCAGAGCGCAATCCCACAGGTTTTAATTTAACGCCCGATCTGTTTGAGCACTATTTGCCGCATGCCATTTTATTGGGTGTGGACAATGATTGGTTGAACCTGTATCAAACAGCTTATCCACAAAATTATGCAGATAGTGATGTGGTGGGCAGTGGTGCTTTTTTTGCCGCAGCGAATCAAGCCAATTTATATCATGCACCTGCTCGCAATGTTGATAATGACAAGGGTTTTGGCGGTTCAAATAATAGTGGTGGTGGGGCTTCTGGCTCGGGCGGCGGTGGATCAGCCGGTGGTGGTTCAGGCGGCGGTGGCGGCAGCGGTCGTTAATGGTGAATACAATGAGAAAAGATAAGGGTTCTATGAAAAAGAAGGCGGATCAAAAACATCAAGGGGCGATTGAGAATCGCCTCAATATTTTACGCGCAGGCGTGCTCGGTGCGAATGATGGCATCATCTCAACGGCGGGGCTCGTGATTGGCGTGGCGAGTGCAACGAATAACATTATGACCATTTTGGTGGCAGGCATTGCAGGATTATTGGCAGGGTCTTTATCCATGGCGGGTGGTGAATATGCATCTGTGAGCACACAAAAAGACGTGGAGCAAGCGGAGGAGGCTAAAGAGCGCCTTCGTTTAGCGAATGATTTTAAAGGGGAATCGGCGGAACTTGTGCAATATTATGAGGATAAAGGTTTAAGTCATGCATTGGCAACACAAGTCGCCGCGGAATTGATGAAGGTGAATCCTTTGGGGGTTAAGTTAAAAACGGCATCTAACATCACGCTTGGGGATTATGTGAGCCCGTGGAATGCAGCAATTTCCTCGATGTTTTCTTTCACTTTAGGTGCGGTGATTCCGCTCATTTTTATTTTTCTGTTGCCTGTGCACATTAAGATTGTGGGAACCTTTGCCGTGGTCTCTGTCGCGCTTGCCTTAACAGGTTATGTGAGTGCTGCGTTAGGCGGCGCACCACGTTTAAAAGCATTGATTCGCAATGTGGTGGTGGGCATGCTGACGATGTTGGTCACTTATGGCTTAGGGCAGTTTGCGCACATTTAATCAAGTATTGGATGATGCAAAAAAATCCCTCAATGTGAGGGATTTTTCATGTGTGACTTAGTTGACGCCATGTTCACGGGTCGCCGTGAATTTAATGTCCGGATGGCGCTCTTGAGCAAGCGTTAAGTTCACACGCGTTGGCGCGATGTAAACATATTCCCCAGAATGGTCAATGGCTAAGTTGTCATAGCATTTATTGATGAAGTTCTCAAAGGTTTTGCCATCTTTACAAGAGACCCAGCGAGCGGTGGAAACATTCACCGCTTCAAAGATGCAGTCAACATTGTAGTCGGTTTTTAGGCGATGCATGACGACGTCAAATTGCAAAATACCCACCGCGCCAATGATCAAATCATTGCTGTTGAGCGGTTTAAAGAGCTGGGTTGCCCCTTCTTCACAGAGCTCTTCTAAGCCTTTTTGGAGCTGCTTCATTTTAAGCGGATCACGTAGGCGCGCACGGCGGAACAATTCAGGGGCAAAGTCCGGAATCCCTGTGAACACTAGATCCTCGCCTTCTGTAAAGGTGTCGCCAATGCGGATGGTGCCATGGTTATGAATACCAATGATGTCGCCAGCATAAGCTTCTGTTAAGTGTTCACGTTCTGAGGCCATGAAGGTTAAAGCATCTGGAATTTTGATGTTTTTGTTGATGCGTGCGTGGCGAGCGGACATGCCCGGTGAATATTTACCGGAGCAAATGCGCATAAATGCAATGCGGTCACGGTGTTTCGGGTCCATGTTCGCTTGGATTTTAAACACAAAGCCTGTGAATTTCTCTTCTGAAGGTTCCACAATGCGGGTTGTGGTGGCATGACCTTTTGGCGGCGGGGCGATTTTCACAAAGCCATCGAGCATCTCTTGCACACCAAAGTTGGTGACGGCAGAGCCAAAGTAGACAGGTGTTAATTGACCGGCTAAGTAATCCTCTAAATTAAATTCGTTACTTGCCCCGCGCACCAACTCTAATTCTTCACGGAACTCATTGGCTTTCTCGCCCAATACTTCGTCGAGCTCAGGATTGTCTAAACCTTGAATGATGCGGCTGTCATGTTTTTTACCATCTTTATGCACTTCATAGAGCGCCACATAATCATCAATTAAGTGGTACACGCCTTTGAGCTCTTTGCCCATGCCAATTGGCCACGTGATGGGCGCGCATTGGATTTTTAACACATCTTCCACTTCATCTAATAGATCAATCGGGTCTTTACCTTCGCGATCTAATTTGTTGATGAAAGTCATGATGGGCGTATCGCGCAGGCGGCAAACTTCCATGAGTTTAATGGTTCGCTCTTCAACACCTTTTGCACAGTCGATCACCATTAAGGCAGAATCCACCGCTGTGAGTGTGCGATACGTATCTTCAGAGAAGTCTTCATGCCCCGGTGTATCGAGCAAGTTGATCATTTTGTCTTTATACGGAAACTGCATCACAGATGAAGTGATGGAAATCCCGCGTTGTTTTTCGAGTTCCATCCAGTCTGACGTTGCGTGACGCGCCGCTTTACGACCTTTGACCGTACCGGCTAAGCTGATCGCACCCCCAAAGAGAAGGAGCTTTTCGGTCATTGTGGTTTTACCTGCGTCAGGGTGAGCAATAATCGCAAACGTGCGTCTGCGTTGCATCTCTTGAATCATTCCTGCCATAAATGTCTGTTGCCTAATTAAAAATTCGATAAACCAACCATTTTACATGATTTGTCGCCATTGATGGCAAATAAAAATATGGATTTATAGTAAACTGAGCGCACCGATCCATTAAACTAAAAAGGATGTGCCATGTCAGACTTTGATCGTAACTGGGCGATTTATTTAAACCATTATCGCCCGGATGTCCTCTTTCCCGAAATGCCTCAGCCTGTGAAAGCTGCGCGTCCGATTGCCTCGCTTTTAGAGATTGCAGATGAATTTGATGTCATGTTGCTCGATGGCTTTGGCGTATTGAATGTGGGACCTAATCCCATCGATGGCATGCCAGAGGTGATCAATGCCTTAATGGCAAGCGGCAAACAGGCGTTTGTGTTAACGAATGGCGCAACATTTCCTGTGGCCATTAATGCGGCGCGTTATCCTAAATGGGGTTATCCGATTCCATTGGCGCAAGTGATTTCATCGCGCATGGCGGCAGAGCATGCGATTGCTGCGCACCCATTAACAGCCCTTGATCAATTGTGGGGCGTGGTGGGTTCGCCTCATTATGATGCTTCGACCATTGATGCAAGAACGGTGTATTTAACAGAAGAGAACATTGATAAAGTCGATGGCATTCTCTTTTTAGGTACGATGGAATGGAGCCCTGAGAAACAAGCGTGGCTTGTTGAGCATTTAAAGAAACGTCCGCGCCCCATTTTGATTGGTAATCCCGATGTGTGCGCACCTTTAGCCACAGGCTTTACGGTGGAACCCGGGCAATATGCGTTAGACTTTAAAGCAATTGATGGTGTGGATGTGCAGTTTTTTGGCAAACCCTTTCAGCTTTGCTATTCATTGAGCTATGAGCGAATTCGTGAAGTGGTGGGAGATGTCGCCCTTGATCGTATTTTGATGGTGGGCGATACCTTGCATACGGATATTTTAGGGGGCAACACTTGCGGCATGAAAACGGCATTGATGGCCGATTATGGCTTTTTAAGGGGGCAGGATCCTTATCCATATATTGAAGCTTCCGGTATTACACCAGACTTTGTGGTGAGTCGCGCGCATCACAAATAAATGACCCACAAAAAAAGCTGGTTTTCACCAGCTTTTGTTTTATTCATCATCGTCTAACGTTGAGATTTCACAGTTGTTATTGGTATTGCCATGCAATACACATTGCTCTAAACGCTCAGCTTCGCTATAAGGAGAAGTACACGCGGTCAGGCAAGCAAGGGCAGCGATGAGAATCATGAATTTTTTATACATTGATGGATTCCAAATAGATCGATTAAACACAGTGAGAGTGTAGCAATCTTCAGATGGTAAATACAATGGGATTTGGAAATTTAGATATTGACTGAGTGAGCCAAAAAATGGCGGAGCGGACGGGACTCGAACCCGCGACCCCCTGCGTGACAGGCAGGTATTCTAACCAGCTGAACTACCGCTCCGTGAGATCAGAAGTGTGAAGATAATGGCGGAGCGGACGGGACTCGAACCCGCGACCCCCTGCGTGACAGGCAGGTATTCTAACCAGCTGAACTACCGCTCCGGAATCTCTTCAACTTCAGAGGAGTTGCATTATACATAAGAAAAACGCTTTGTCACATCTTTTTTGCGATTAGATCAATAATCAGTCAATTTGATGTGTCGGTATTGCCAATAAATCTATGAATTAGGATAAAAAAGAGTTTGAAAACAATATTTTCTATAAAAAAGGCGTAAACTATATTTTTTGTATGAAAAAGGTGAAATGGATGAATGAAACCATTTTATTGACGGGGGCTTCTGGTTTTTTAGGGCGCCGCATTGCGCGCTTTTTACAAAGAACCGATGCTTATTTGATCACCACGAGCCGACAACAAGAGAGTTATCCGAATCATTTGGTGCGTGATCTTGCCAATGTCACCGCGGAAATTGCCCAGAATGTGGATACGGTGATTCATTTGGCAGGTTTAAATGAAACGGCCAATGCATCAGATGCTGATTACCACACCGCAAATGTGGAGCACAGCGTGAAATTATTAGAATCTGCCATGGCAGCAGGTGTGCGGCGCTTTATTTTCATCAGCACCACAAAGGTGCATGGTGAAGCAGGCATGGACATTACAGAGAACAGTCCATTTGCGCCAGCAACTGCTTATGCGCGCTCAAAGCTTGCCGCTGAAATGGCATTGCAACAAACGGCAAAAGATCGCATTGATTTGGTGATTTTGCGTTTGCCACTGATTTATCACATCGATGCCATCAATGAATTTGGGCATTACATTGCCATGGTGAAAGAAGGGCGTTCGTTGCCGTTTGATAAAATGGACAATCAGCGCACAATGTTGGCGCTGTGTAATTTTGAATCTGCACTGAACGCGGTATTAATGCAACCAGAAAAGGGCAGTGACACTTTTATCATTGCCGATGGCTTTGCGTTAAGCACCACGGAGATCTTTAAAGGCATTGCGGTTTCTGCTGAAGTGCCCTTGCAACTCTTTTATCTGCCCAAAATCATGGCCAAAGCCAGCATGAAATTGACAGGGCGCGCGCGTAGCTTTGATGAATTATGGGGAAGTTATGTGGTGAATAGTCAATATGCACAAACCACGCTCAATTGGCAGCCTGCGCGTGATTATGTGGCCAATCTCTCCAACTAATTTTGGTTATCTGCTACTATTAATGGTCATGATCGAATCGATAAGGAAATCATTATGAAAACGAAAACCTTAGCTGTATCAGCATTGATGGCATCACTTTTGATGGCGCCAAGCTTTGCAGGACTCACATTAGATAACATTTCAACGGATCATTCAGTCACCGCAACTGTGGATATGGACAACAAAAGCTTTGCCATCACAGGCGGCTGCAACACGGTCATCGGCGGCATGGACATCAATCAATACGATACGTTCATCGCAGAGCGTAATTTAGCATCAACTTTAATGGCATGCAGTGAGCCCTTAGAATTGATGAGCTTACGCATTCAAAGCTTTTTAAACAATCAGCCTAAAGTGGTGCGTGAAGGCAATCAACTTTTTTTAGTGGGCACCATTGAAGGGGAGACCCGCAGCGTATATATGCCTTTAACGCTTGATCAAGGCAGCTTTAAGGATGTGAAAGCAGAAGCGTATGAGCGCATTTTCATCTATGTTTCAAATGAAAAGGTGCCTTGCCCAAATGATCCAAATGCCAAGTGTTTACAAATCCGTGAAAATAAAGAATCTGTGTGGCAGCCTTATGAAGGGACGATTGAAGGATTTTCCGCAGAGCCTGGCATTGCGTATCGCCTTCGTTTAAAAGCGTACAACAAAGGTACGAAAGAAGAACGCTGGGTGTACGATATGGCCGTGGAACAAGAAGTTGTTGAATAAATGAAAACACAAGACATTGAGGATTATCATTCTCTGATCCTCAATCGTGTGCCGATGATGGATGTGCGTGCACCGATTGAGTATGTCACTGGACATCTGCCCACCGCCATCAATTTGCCCATCATGAATGATGATGAACGAGCACAAGTGGGTACATGTTATAAAGAAAAAGGCAGCGCCGCAGCGGTTGCGCTTGGGCATCAATTGGTCAGTGGTGCGAATAAAGCCGATAAAATGGCCGCGTGGCAAGATTTTTATCATGCGCATCCTAATGCCGTGATTTATTGTGCCCGCGGTGGCATGCGCTCTCAAATCACGCAACATTGGCTCTCAGAGAGGGGCGTGGACATTCCCCGCGTGCATTTAGGTTATAAAGGGCTGCGCCGCTATTTATTATCAGTTTTAGACAATGCCCCTAATCATGCAATGCTCATGATCAGCGGCAATACAGGCACTGGTAAAACCGACTTACTCCATGAGTTTTCAGCATCGATTGATTTAGAAGGACTGGCGAATCATCATGGTTCTGCCTTTGGGAAAACGTTAACGGCGCAACCCTCACAAGCTCTGTTTGAAAATGAGTTGGCTGCATGTTGTGTGCTTAAAGAGAAAGAGCCGCTGTGGCTGATTGAAGATGAAAGCCGCAATATTGGTAAATTGTATCTGCCAGAATGCTTCCATCAATCCATGAAGCAAGCGCCTGTTGTGATCATTGATGAACCGCTTGATCATCGTTTAGCGCGCATCAGTCAGCTCTACTTTTCAGAGATGTCGGCACAATATCAGCAGCAATATGGTGAGGCAAAGGGTTGGCAGCAGTATGCGGCTTATTTACACCATGGTTTATTTGCCGTGCAAAAGCGCCTAGGGCTTGATCGATATCGTGATCTAGATGCTGCCCTCACACATGCCTTACAGGTGCAATGCAATACGGGCGACATCAGCGCGCATTTGAATTGGCTTGAACCCTTATTGACCACATATTATGATCCGATGTATGAATATCAATTATCACAAAAGCAAGATCGCGTTCTATTTCGTGGCAATTATGGGGCGATTCGTGACTTTGTCAGCCACCATTTATTGACACAAAATGAATTGCTTAACTAGAAAGTGGGAGCAAAATTGGAAAGTCAGGTGGTGAGCGCTATTTTTTGATAATATAGCACCATTTTATGTTCCCCTATTTGGATTGAAGGTTATTGGCATGTCAGAAAAGAAAGGCTCTTGGTTTTCCCGTCTTTTTAGATCAAAAAAAGAAGAACAAGTTGAAAAAGTTGACGAGGTGATTGAAGCACCGGTTGAGACGGTCGAACCTGTTGTTGCCGAGGAAAAAGCAACCTCTGAGGCATCTTTAGCGGCGGTTGAATCTGCCATTTCCGTCAATACCGCGGCTTTAAGTGAATCAGAAACGTTAGACATTGCACCAAATCAACCGCATCACCATGAAACCATTGCAGAGATCGAAGCCGAAGAAATCTTCGAAGCTGTGGCGGAAAATGTGGTGGCGCAATCGGTTGAAACTGGTGAAACTGTTTTAACATCAGCGCCAGAAGCGGCGCAAACCATTGCCGATACTGAAGAGAAAATTGCTGAAACGATTGAAACGGCACATGCACAAGAGATCGCGCATACCGTTGAAGAAACGATTAAAGCGCCTGAAGCTGTGTTGCAAGAAAAGCCAAAAACAGGATTCTTTAAACGTTTAAAAGAGCGCTTAGGTAAAACCCGTGATGGCATCACCGCAGGTTTAGCGGATCTTTTTATTGGTAAAAAATCCATTGATGATGACATTTTAGAAGAGTTAGAAACGCGTCTTTTGATGGCGGATGTCGGCGTTGAAGTGACGCAAAAATTGATCGCTAACATCACAGCTGAAGTGTCCCGTAAGAATTTATCAAATGTTGATGAGCTACTTGCTGCATTGAATAAAGAGATGGTGGAAATCCTCAAACCTGTTGAAAAACCGCTGGTGGTGGACAATACAGAACATTCGCCTTATGTGATTTTGATGGTGGGCGTCAATGGCGTGGGAAAAACCACCACCATTGGTAAATTGGCAAAAAAATTCCAATCTGAAGGTAAAAGCGTGATGCTTGCCGCTGGCGATACCTTCCGTGCTGCGGCCGTTGAGCAGTTGAAAGTATGGGGCGAGCGCAATAACATTCCTGTGGTGGCACAAAAAGAAGGGGCAGATCCTGCATCTGTGATGTTTGATGCGATGGAATCGGCTAAAGCCCGTAAAGTGGACATTTTAATTGCAGATACTGCAGGGCGTTTACACACGCAAGCAGGCTTAATGCAAGAGTTGGCGAAAATTCATCGTGTGATGGGGCGCGTTGATGAATCTGCACCACATGAAGTGATGCTTGTGGTGGATGCATCCACGGGGCAAAATGCCTTAAATCAAGCCACGCAATTTAATGAGATTGTCAAACTCTCCGGCATTACTTTTACCAAATTAGATGGCACGGCCAAGGGCGGGATCATCTTTGCCATTGCCGATAAGCTCAATGTGCCTGTGCGCTTTATTGGCGTCGGTGAAGCCATTGATGACTTGCGTCCCTTTGAAGCAGAAAGTTTTGTGTCTGCCATTGTGGGTCAAGCCTCAGATCACGCATAATTTTTAACGCACGAGAACTCTATGAAAACATTGATCACACGCATGACGCTTTTTGGCGTTATGGTGCTTGCCGGCTGTTCGACCAATCATTTCCCTGAACCTAAATCGATGGAACCGATGGTGGAATTTTGGGAGCGCGTTTATAGTGAATGGAATGAAAATCAAGCGGTTTATCATGACAATCGCTATTTAAGTGTGATCTATGATGTGGTGCCCGTGCCGAATCAAGATCGCCGTGACTTTTTGCGCGCGAATGAAAACATTCTGCGTGAAGAACTTGTGGACATGGTGGCGCGTTATCAAAATAAAGAAAAGCTCACGCGTAATCAGCGCCATTGGGTGAAATTGCTTAAAAAAGCCGGCGGCGAAGCGGCCATTTATGGTGCGCCAGAGCGCTTGCGTTATCAAACAGGTTTAAAAAATAATTTCCGTAAAGGTTTAGAGATCAGTGGGCGTTATTTACCTGAGTTCAAAGCCATCATGAAGCGTCACAATGTGCCTGAAGAGATTGCGTATTTACCACATGTGGAATCTTCATTTCAAGGGCGGGCGTATTCACACGTTGGGGCAGCAGGCATGTGGCAATTTATGCCAAGCACGGCGCGTGATTATATGCCCATGCAGCGCAATGTGATTGATGGTCGTTTAGATCCTTTTATGGCAGCAGAAGGTGCAGCGCGTTATTTAGGTGCCGCAAATCAACGCACGCAAGCTTGGCCATTGGCATTGACGGGATACAATCATGGCGTCGGCGGCATGGTGCGCGCGAAAAATCAATTGGGCACCGATGACATTGGCAAAATCGTTTGGCAATATCAAGGTGATCGTTTTGGTTTTGCCTCACGTAACTTTTATGCTGAATTCTTAGCCGCTAAACGCATTGCGGATAACAGTGACAGCTATTTTCCCGGGCTTCATCCCCAAAAGCCACGTAAAGTGGATGCCATCACTTTAAATGCACCGATTAAAGTACGCGATTTGGCCAATGCTTTGATGATTTCAGAGATTGATTTAATTGAGCTCAATCCTGCATGGCTAAAAAATATTCAAATCAACCAAGCGGCGATTCCTGCGAATATTCCGGTTTGGTTGCCTAAAGGCACTGCGAAAAGAATGTCCCAAGATATTGGCAGAGTCTACGATAAGCGCTAGGATAACACAGCATTGACTTTTTTGAGGTGGCCATGAATCCATTAGAGCAGTTGAATCAGTTAGGGCAAAGTGTATGGTATGACAATATTTCCTGCGAGATGTTAGCCGCAGGCGGTTTATTGTCCACTTTGATTAAAGAGGATGATTTAAGGGGTGTGACCTCTAATCCTGTGATCTATGATCAAGCGATTCGCTCTGGGCATTATGATCAGAGCATTCGTGATTTACAAAAAGCCTCAAAGTCCGCTGAGACGATCTTTTATGATTTGGCAATTGCCGACATTCAAAAAGCCTGTGATCTTATGCTGCCCGTCTATCAAAAAACCGAAGGGTTAGATGGATATGTGAGCTTAGAAGTGTCACCGAATTTGGCTTTTGATGTGATTGGCACCATCACAGAAGCCAAAGCCCTTTGGCGCCGCATTAATCGAAAAAATGCCATGATTAAGATTCCTGCAACGATTGCAGGGATTGAGGCAATGAGCCATTTGATCTCTGAGGGGATCAACATCAATATGACGTTGATTTTCTCCATCAAACGCTATTTACGAGTGATTGAGGGATATTTATCGGGCTTAGAAACGCGCGTTGCGGCAGGGCGACCGATTGCGAATGTGGCTTCTGTGGCAAGCTTTTTCATCTCCCGCATTGATGCGGCGATTGATCCAAAATTGGCAGACATTGCCCCAGAATTACAAGGCACGATTGCCATTAGCAATGCCAAAATGGCACATGCTGAGTTATTGAAACATTTTGGGCATGCACGCTTTGATTCATTGTCCCGTAAAGGTGGGCGCATTCAGCGTTTGCTGTGGGCATCAACGGGCACCAAAAATCCTACGTACGCAGACACATTATATGTGGATGCATTGATTGGCGCGCACACCATTAATACAATGCCGCCTGCGACGTATGTTGCGTATAAAGATCATGGCACGCCAAACGTGCGTTTAGAGGATGATTTAGCCACAGCAGAAGCGAATTTACGCGCATTGAGCGCACACAATATTGATCTAGAATCAGTCACACAAACCTTAGAAAAAAATGGCATCGAGCAATTTACAGCAGCGTTTAATGCTATGATGATGACCATTAACGAAAAGTTATCAACTGTTTAGAAAGAGAAAAGTTATGATTATTAAACCTAAAATTCGCGGATTCATTTGTACAACAGCACACCCGACAGGTTGTGATGCACATGTGAAAGCACAAATTGACTACATTCGCGCAAAAGGTCCACTCAAAGATGGTCCAAAACGCGTATTGGTGATTGGTGCATCCACAGGTTATGGTTTAGCCTCGCGCATTGAAGCGGCTTTTGGCAGTGATGCGGCAACAATTGGCGTGTTCTTTGAAAAACCTGGCACAGAAAAGAAAACAGGCACCGCCGGCTGGTACAATTCAGCGGCGTTTGATAAATATGCCAAAGCAGCGGGTTTATACGCAAAAAGCATCAATGGCGATGCCTTCTCAAACGAAGTGCGCGCAAAAGTGATTGAGCTCATTAAAGAAGATTTAGGCACAGTCGATTGCGTTGTGTATTCATTGGCATCACCTGTACGTAAATTGCCAGAGACTGGCGAAGTGGTGCGCTCTGCCTTAAAAACCATCGGTGAAACATACACAGCGCCATCGTTAGACACCAATAAAAATGAAGTGATTGAAGCCTCTGTTGAGCCTGCAACCGCTGAAGAAATCAGTGATACAGTCACAGTAATGGGCGGTCAAGATTGGGAGCTTTGGATGAAAGCCCTGGATGAAGCCGGCGTATTGGCTGAAAATGTGCAAACTGTGGCATATTCATACATTGGGACTGCGATCACATGGCCAATGTATTGGCATGGCACTTTAGGAAAAGCGAAAGAAGATGTTGAGCGCGCAGCACGTGAAATCAACGCAATGCTTGAAGAAAAATATCAAGGGCATGCTGCCGTTGCGGTTTTAAAATCTGTGGTGACACAAGCCTCTTCTGCCATTCCTGTGATGCCACTTTACATTTCTGCGGCGTTTCGTGTGATGAAAGAGTTGGATTTACACGAAGATTGTATTGAACAAATTCAACGCTTATTTGCCACATGCATGTACGGTGAAGGCGGCGAAGTGGATGAATCCGGCCGTTTTCGTTTAGATGATTGGGAATTGAAACCAGAAGTGCAAAGCGCTTGTGAGTTGATCCTCAAAGAAGTGAAAACAGACAGCATTGATAGCTTAACGGACTATAAAGGCTACAAAGAGAACTTTGAGCGTTTATTTGGCTTTGGTTTAGCGGGTGTGGATTATGAAGCAGACGTTTCCCCGATCGTTGAATTTGATGTGATTGAAATGGTGTAACCCATGAAAATTGAATTGAGTAAGCCGTTTTATGTGGATCGCGTCACCATTGTGGGCATTGGCCTGATTGGTGGATCTTTAGCGCGCGCCTTGAAGAAAAACAACGCTGTGGGCACAGTGGTGGCTTATGATGTCAATGTCGATGCGCTCGAAAAAGCAAAAGCATTGGGCGTTGCTGATGAAGTCACCACAGATTTAGCAGAAGCGGTGAAAGATTCAGACATCATCATCATGGCAACCCCCATCACGGTGATGGGGCGTTTGGTCAAAGAGATGTTGCCGCATTTAAAAGAGGATGCCATTGTCAGTGATGTGGGCTCGACGAAAGGTTCAGTGATTCGTACCATCACAGAAGCGGTGGGTTATTTGCCTAAACGCTTTGTGCCTGCGCATCCGATTGCAGGGACGGAAAAGCATGGCGTTGAGAACTCATTTGCCGAGCTCTTTGAAAAGCGCCGTACTTTGATCATCCCCCACATCAATAATAATCATAGCGCGGTGACCACATTGACAAAAATGTGGGAATCGGTGGGCTCGATTGTCGAAGAGATGGGCGTGGTGCATCATGATCAGGTGCTTGCGGCGACATCCCACATTCCACATTTATTGGCGTACAGCACTGTGGATACGTTGGCAAATTTGGATGATCGCGCGGAGATTTTCCGCTTTGCGGCAGGTGGCTTTCGTGACTTTACGCGCATTTCCACCTCAAATCCTGAAATGTGGACGGACATTTGTTTAGAGAACCGCGAAGCCGTGTTGCAAGTGTTGCGCGCATATTTGAAGAAAATTGCTTTGGTGGAAGAGGCGTTAGACAAAGAAGACCGCGAAACCATTTTAGAGATCTTCAGCCGTGCGAAACACGCAAGGGATAACTTTTATCACGAACCTTAACTACAAAAGAAGGAACGGATGTCTAGAGTCGTTGATGAAACAACATTAAGAGATTGGTTTGCACAATGCCAAGAGAGTTGGCCTCAGGCAGAGTATCAGCTCTTTCTTGAGCACCAAAATGACCCAAGTTTCAAGCGTGCCCTTGAAACCGCCTATTTATTGGGGCAAGTTTCTGGGATTCAGCTTCGCATCATTGCGATGCTCTTTGTGCTTGAAATTCCTCTTGAACAAGTGCCAGAAGGCTATCACAGCTTTTTGCGTCAATTGAATCTTTTAAAAGAGACGAGCAATCTATCCGGTGCGCAGGAGAAAACGAAGGAGATCCTTCGTAAAATGCTGCTCGCCATTGTGGAAGATGTGCAAACTCTGGTCATCATTCTAGCGAATCAAGTGGTGCGCATGCGCCACCTCAAACATGAGCCCGATGAGATTAAAATTCTGGTGGCAGAGCAAACGCGTGATGTGTTTGCACCATTGGCCAATCGATTAGGGCTCAGCCGTTTTAAATGGGAATTAGAAGATGAAGTGCTGCACTATTTAAAGCCGCAGGATTATAAACTCATCTCTAAAAATCTCAATGAAAAGCGCATTGACCGAGAAGTCTACATTCAATCCATCATTAAAGAAGTGGAGGATTTAATCGCCGCTGAAGGGATTGAAGGGGAAGTCTCTGGGCGCGTCAAACACATCTACAGCATCTGGAAAAAGATGACCACAAAAGGTAAATCTTTTGAAGAGTTGCTCGATGTGCGTGCGGTGCGCGTCATTGTGAAAAATTTATCCGATTGTTATCGCGTCCTTGGTATGGTGCATGAAAAATGGCCGCCATTGCCAAGAGAGTTTGATGATTACATCGCCAACCCTAAGCCCAATGGTTATCAATCCCTGCACACAGCTGTGCTTGGCCCACAAAATAAAGCCATTGAAGTGCAAATTCGTACCCGAAAAATGCATGAGCATGCAGAGCTTGGCGTTGCGGCTCATTGGCACTATAAAGAGTCGGATGCATCCCTCAGCCAGCAAGCAAAACTCAATCGCGTGCGTCAATTGCTCGATCAAGAGGCAAACAGTGAATCTTCTAAAGAGTTGTTAGATAAAGATCTCTTTGGTGAAAATGTTTATGTGTTAACGCCAAACCGCGAAGCCATTGAGCTTGTGGCAGGGGCAACGCCGCTCGATTTTGCTTATCAAATTCACACCAATTTAGGGCATCGCTGCCGCGGGGCAAAGGTGAATGGGCGCATTGTGCCATTGACATATGTGCTCAACAATGGTGATGAAGTGGAGATTTTAACGGGTAAAAATGCAGCGCCTAGCCGCGATTGGCTCTCGCCCCATTTAGCGTATGTGAAATCAAACCGCACGCGTGCTAAAATCCGTTCATGGTTCAAGCAGCAAGCGCAAGAGAAGAACATTGCCGCTGGTAAGCAGCTCCTTGATCGTGAATTTTCGCGCTTGAATTTAAACTTATCACCCGATGCGCTCCTTAAAATTGCCAAGCGTTTAAACTGTAATTCCATCAATGAATTGCATGCGCAATTAGGTGCGGGCGAAGTCACCATTAACCAGTTTTTGACGCGTTTGCCGAATGCATAACCTGCGGATGAACCCACCATTACGCCAGATTCGCTCATTCGTCCTCAAACGCAAACTAAAGGCAATGATGCCGGCGTGCGTGTGCAAGGTGTGGGCAATTTATTGGTGCAGATGGCCGCGTGCTGTAAACCTGCGCCCCCTGAATTGATCGGCGGCTTTGTGACGATCAATCGTGGCGTGGTGATCCACCGTAAAACGTGTTCAAACTTTATCAATATGATTGAGCAGTCGCCCGCCCGCGAAATTGATGTGGATTGGGGCTATGATGCAGAGCAGCGCGTCACATCTGATTTGATGATCAAAGCCCATTCCCATCAAGATTTATTGAAAGAGGTCAATAACCTCATCACCAATGAGCAACTGCGCATCATTGACATCAATATGAAAAGTGAAGGCAATGGCATTGCCCAGATTTTTGTAACGTTGGAATTGAACCATTTGAATCAATTGAGCCGTTTGATTGATCGCTTGAGTCAATTGCCATTTGTGATTGAAGCCCATAGAAAATAGAGGTTCGTATGAAAAAATTATTCCTTTCAGCCGCAGTTCTTCTTTTAACCGCAGGATGTTCACACACAATGACAGATCATGACGGCAAAATTGCCACCGCACAAGATTTAGAGCACCACAATTATGTATTGGTTGCCATTGATGGTAAAGCGTACAAAACCGCCGCCAATGAAATGGCACCGAACATTGAGTTTGGTGAGAAAATGCATCTATCGGGTGCGATGTGCAATAACTTCTTTGGGCAAGGCGCCATTAAAGAGGGTGTATTGACGGCTAAAGGCGTGGGCATGACACGTAAATTCTGTGCAGATGCCACGTTAAATCAATTAGATCAAACCATTGGGCAATTGCTTGAAAAAGGCGCAACTGCGACATTACACAATGATGGTCAGCGCTTAGTGTTATCTGAAGGCAAAACACAATTGACCTTTGAATTGAAAGATCATAAGTAACATTATAGTCTTAAAAAAGCGGTCAATAGACCGCTTTTTTGATGAGTGACTCATAACTTTTTACGATTGAGCAGCAATGAGTTGGTCAGCACACATACAGAGCTCATCGCCATGGCAGCGCCTGCAATGATGGGCGTGAGTAAACCAAACGCCGCAAATGGAATGCCGATGGTGTTATATAAAAATGCCCAAAAGAGGTTTTGACGGATTTTGTGCATGGTGGCTTGTGAGAGCTGCAAAGTGCGATCAATGTTCGTAAGATCCCCATTCATGATGGTGATGTCCGCGCTCTCCATCGCAATGTCTGTGCCTGTGCCCATGGCAATGCCAATGTCTGCTTGGGCAAGGGCAGGGGCATCGTTCATACCATCGCCAATCATCGCAACGGTGAGTCCTTGATCCTGCAATTTTTTCACATAATTGGCTTTATCTTCCGGCAAAACTTCTGCAAAAATGTGTGCGTCATCCAACTGAATTTTTGCGCCAATGTAACGCGCGGTGCTGGCATTATCCCCAGTCATCATATAGACGGCAATGCCGCGAGATTGTAAGCGGGCAATGGCATCGGGCGTTGTGGATTTTAACGCATCAGCCACTGCAATGATGGCTAGGAGCGTTGTTTCTGAGCTCAGCATCATTACTGTTTTGCCTTGATGCTCTAAGGCGGTAATGGCGTCAATGTGCTCGGAAACATCGATGCGCTGCTGCGTCATCAGGCGCTTTGCACCCACATAATAGCGCGTGCCATCAATGATGCCAGTCAAACCAAAGCCTGTTAAAGATTCAAATGCATTCACATTAATAGGATCAATGCCTTGCGCTTTGGCATAATTGACCATTGCGGTGGCTAAAGGATGCTCAGAGAGCGCCTCTAAAGCCGCCAGAATTTGTAAGGCAGAACCATCGCTTGTGAAATCTTTAAAACTTATCACCACAGGTTTGCCTTCGGTGAGCGTGCCTGTTTTATCGAGCACAACGGCATTGACGTGAGCAGCCGTTTCGAGGGCTTCGCCATTTTTGATTAAAATGCCGTGGCGCGCGCCGACGCCTGTGCCCACCATAATCGCGGTGGGCGTTGCTAAACCTAGTGCACATGGGCAAGCAATCACCAATACAGACACAGCATGAATGATGGCAGTGGAAATATCTTTCGTGATGAGCCAAGTGATGAGTAGTGCAATGAGTGCAATCGTCACCACAACGGGCACAAATATGGCAGAAATGCGATCAGCCAATTTTTGAATGGGTGCTCGGCTGCCTTGAGCCGCTTCCACTAAAGCAATGATGCGCGCTAAGGTGCTGTCTCCACTTGGTTTAGTGACTTGTGCGGTTAATGTGCCTGTGCGGTTGATGGTGCCGCTATAAAGCGGACTGCCAATGACTTTATCCACCGGTAAACTTTCGCCTGTGAGCATGCTCTCATCAATGGCTGATTGCCCAGCGATGACAACGCCATCAGCAGGGATGTTGCGCCCCGGTTGAATGAGGATTTGATCATTGACTTTAATGAGTTCAATGGGCACTTCTTTTGTCTGCCCATCAATGAGTAACAGCGCCGTTTTAGGCTGTAAATCCAGTAATTTTTTAAGGGCGGAGTTGGTTTTAGATTTGGCAATGTTCTCTAAATATTTGCCCATCAAAATGAGGGTGATGACTACGGCACTGGCCTCAAAATAGAGGTGATGGGCGTTGCCAAAAAATCCGTTATACACGCTCAGTAAATAGGCGCTGGTGGTACCAGTGGCGACCAAAACATCCATCGTGGCAGAGCCATTGACCAAGGATTCATAAGCGCCTTTATAAAAGCGTGCGCCAATGAAGAATTGAATGGGGGTCGTTAAAATGAGTTGCACCCAAGGATTATGCACAAAGCTCACCCACGGCGCATGATGATTGAACATCATCGCGATCATGCCGATCACCATTGGGGCAGACAATAGGGCACTGATGATGAGCTCACGTTTAAGTTGATTGAGGGACGCTTGATGCATTGCCTCAACTTCAGCATGATTCTCTTTAAGATCCACAATTGCCCCAAAGCCAGCATTTTCTATGAATGTGCCAATCTCTTTAGGGGAAATGAGGGTGGGATCAAATGCAACCATCGCCTTTTCACTGGCGAAATTGACATATGCGTGGTGGATGCCTGCTTTTTTATTGAGAATCTTTTCGATGCGTCCTGAGCAGTTTGTGCAGGTCATTCCTGTGATGGCAAATGTCACTTGGTGGATGGATTCATTTGCCGTCATGATTAGATCACCTTTGCTTCAAACCCAAGATCATCAAGGGCGTCAAGGATGTCATTGATGGAGAGGGTGGCATCATCAAAGGTGACCTGGGCGGTTTTTGTGGCAACGTCTGTGCTGATGGCATCAATGCCCGCGAGTTTTGATAAACCATTTTCAATGGATGAAGTGCAGTGGCCACAGCTAATGTCTGGCACTGACAATGTGATGTTTTGCATATCAACTCCTTAAAAAATTCTTAAGGCTACTTATTCGGGCAACAAGCATCAGAGCATTGGCATTGTCCTTTCACACAGTTACAAGGCACTTTGCATAAAGCAAATTTGCGTTTTTGTTGCACCGCCGCAGCGATTAATTCCACATCTTGGTGAGAGAGAGGATTCTCCTCAATCAGCGCCGCAATGTATTTGCCCATTTTTGTGGAGCAAATGTGGTGAGCGAGTTCCGCTCGAGTTCTCTGAAGGGACTCTTTTTCAGAGATGGTGGGATAATAGCGGTAACGATTGCCATCGGCATGTTTACCGACGTACCCTTTTTTCGCTAAACGAGAGATCAAAGTTTTAACCGTTGACGGTTTCCAGTCATGTTTTTCTGACAGCACTGAGATCACCTCATTGCTCAAGCACTCGCCTTGAGTCCAGAGCACGCGCATCACTTCCCATTCAGTTTTGGTAATTTTAATATGAGACATTGTCCACCATACAAAAACTATCGACTACAATTGTAGTCGATATTTGTCTAAAAGCGTAATTTATTTTTACAAATAATTCCTTGAACCACCCTCATGATTCTGCTCACTAGTATAATGTATGCGGCGTTATTATTAAATTCTATTGCGTTGATTTGTCGATAATTCTCAGGATCTAGCAGCGCTTTGGCTGAAAATGATGCTAACTTAATGATTTAATCATTAACTCAATTTTCAATGCTTAATCATTGTGCAGTCATTGCATTAAAAAACCTCGCATTTGCGAGGCTTTGAGTGCTTAACCTTGTAAGGTTTTTAAAACAGTTTGCACATGTTCAGGAACTTTGACTTTGCGCCATTCATGGAGAATGTTGCCTGTTTGATCGAGCACAAAGGTGCTGCGTTCAACGCCAAAGCCGATTTTGCCATACAGATTTTTCTCTTTGATCACATCAAAGGCATTGCAAATGATGCTCTCTTTATCAGAAATGAGTGTAAATGTGAGGTTCAATTTATCCACAAATTTTTGATGTGAGCCGACAGAATCGCGTGATACGCCAACAACTGCGGCATTGAGCGCTGTGAAAGCTGCTAAATTGGCCTCAAAGTCGCCCGCTTCTGTGGTGCAGCCCGGAGTATTATCTTTGGGATAAAAATAGAGCACGATTTTGTCATGGGTTGCTGCAATGTCAGACAGTGACACCTCGTCATGTTGTGTGGGAAATTTTTGTGACCAAAGGGTTTGAATATTTTCTTCAATGGACATACATTACCTCCTAAAGATGATGGATGTGAAATCATAACACGTCCAAAGCGTAATGAAAGAGGTCACCATGATGATTCACCCTTTAGCCATCACCATTGGCTTATTAACCTTGAGCAATGTTTTTATGACGTTTGCTTGGTATGGGCATTTAAAATTTATGCACTCGCGCGCATGGGTATTTGCGGCGTTTGTCAGTTGGGGGATTGCGCTTTTTGAGTATCTTCTACAAGTGCCTGCAAACCGCATTGGCTATGAAGTGGCGAGCGCCGGGCAACTTAAAATCATCCAAGAAGTGTTGAGTTTATCGGTCTTCATTCCGTTTTCGCTCTTTGTGCTCAAAGAGCCGTTTCGCTTAGATTACATTTGGGCGGGCTTATGTTTATTGGGCGCAGTCTTTTTTATGTTCCGCCAAGAGATTATGGGATGATGTGGCAGGTGCCACATCATTTAAATGACAGGATTAAATTTTTGCACCTGCACGTTTGAAAATATTCATGAGTTTAATTTTTTGTACGATGTCGATGGCAGCATCATTTAAAATCCCTTTAGTATCACCGCCGAATGCGCCCATGGATAATGTTGCTTCTGAATGAAGTGTGGCAAGTTCTTTATGATCTTTGCGATTAATGATTTTAACTTCTATCAAAGCACGTGCTTTGCCTGCGCCAAAACCCACAAAATAGCGAAGGGCTCGGCTGCCTTCATCCATATTGATATCATATTTAATGATGGTGTCATAGGTGACGCTTTGTTCATCGATGTGCGCATTTTTTAAGGCTGTTTTTAATGCTTCTTCAAAATATAAGTCATATTCTGTGCCACCGCTCGGCTCAACCATATAGCTCGTTTGTGTTGCATCTGTTTGTGTTGAATGTTTAACATGATTAGTATTCATGGTTGAACAGGCACAAAGAATGCCTGTGAGGCTTAAAGCAAGGATGAGTTTTGTCATAATAATCTCTAATTCTATTGTTTCGTTTAATCATTGTTGTTTATGGGCATCAACTGCCGGTCGCGATTATATAATGCTTTGTATTTTTCGTGTGCAGGGAAGTGTCAAGCTGTGTCATTAAGTGTTAATCGCCAGCGGTGTCATGAATTTGATGCGATTAAAATTTTGCTTTTGACCATTCTTTGTTTAGAGTAAAACTCTCTATTTTTTCTAAGTGGCTTCTCATGTCTGCCTTCATTACTGCCTTTTTTCAGCAAGTGTATGCATTGCTGCCGTTTTTCATTTTGATGGGAACGGGCTATTTTTTAGTGCGTGTGCGCAAATGGCCCAAAGAGTTCACGCGCGGTTTGACGCGTTTTTTATTCAATTTAGCGATTCCCATCATGCTCTTTGGGGTCATGAGCCGCTTTCATACGCAGCAAGAAGTCGATCCTAAGCTCATTTTGGCGTACTTTGGCGGATCATTCATTCTCTATTTCATTGCAATGATTGTGTCGCGCAAATTTCTCAAGCTCAATGCTAAAGAAGCATCCGTATTTGGCATTGGCGGCATTTTTTCTAACAATGTGATGGTGGGCATTCCCATCATTATGCTGTTTATGGGAGGCGATGCCATTGCCGTGTCTGCCCTCATCATTACTTTTAATGCTTTGCTCCTTTGGAGTTTGGTCTCTTTTTCCATTGAATGGGTGGAACATGGCTCATTTTCCTTAGGTGGCATCATTGCCACCACAAAAGGTGTGCTGCGTAATCCCGTGGTGATTGGCATCATGCTTGGCTTATTAGTGAGCTATTTTAGAGTACCCATGCCGGACTTTATGGGGCGCACCATCACGATGTTTTCTAACATGGTGGCGCCATTGTCTTTGCTATCAATTGGCATGGGGCTTGCGGAATATCGTTTGGGCGCAAAGCTTAAAATTGGCATTGGCATCACGATTTTTAAATTGATTTTGCATCCGCTCATCATATGGCTTTGCGCATTAGCCCTTGGTTTGCCTGCCTTTGAAACCAAAGCGATTGTATTGTTAGGTTCAATTGCCGTTGGCATGAATGTTTACTTAATGGCGATTAAATTTGAAGTGATTGAAGATGCCGTGGCTTCTAGCATCGTGTTAACAACGATTTTCTCCGCAATTACTACGCCAATAATTTTGCTTTTAATGGCGTGATTGTTTAGGATACCGAGTGATTTTTCCCGTGGTTCGCAATCCTCCCACACAAAAAAACTAAGGAGTTTTTATGTCTAATACAGAAGGTTTAACGTTACTTGGCAATCAAAAAACTGAGTATGTTGATCAATACAATCCAAAGGTGCTTGAGGCTTTTCCAAACTCGCATCCGGATCGCAATACGTTTGTGAAGTTCAATTGCCCAGAGTTCACAGCCCTTTGCCCAATGACAGGGCAGCCTGATTTTGCGACGATCTACATCAGTTACATTCCAGATACAAAAATGGTGGAAAGTAAATCTTTAAAATTGTATCTCTTTAGCTTTCGCAATACCGGCAGTTTTCATGAAGATTGCGTCAATAAAATGCTCAATGATTTGGTGGATTTATTAGATCCACGTTATATGGAAATCTGGGGTAAATTTACGCCACGCGGCGGCATCTCCATTGATCCTTATGTCAATTATGGCAAGCCTAATACCTCTTGGGCTGAGTTTGCCCAAACGCGCCTTGTGAATCATGATCTCTATCCAGAGAAAGTGGACAACCGTTAAGATATTGAGAATTTTTTTCATGGGATTGTTGTCATTTTGTCGCAGTTGTTTGCTACAATAAAAACTGCCCTGTGGCATTTATATAAGGATAAAACCGTGAAAAAACTATTATTATCAGTATGTTTAGGTTCATCATTAATGTTCTCTCCTGTTGTTTTCGCTCAAGACGCCTCTGTACAAAGCGTTAAACAATTGATCACAGATACAGGTGCTGCGGATATGGGCACAATGGTTTTAGAACAATTGATTGGCCAATTGAAACAAATGGGCGCAACGGATGCACAAATCGCTGAAGTGAAAAAAGAGTTCAATGTGGATCAATTGATTGATTTATTGGTACCTGTGTATCAAAAAGAGTTCACAGAAGCGGACGTGAAAGCATTCTTAGAGTTCTATCAATCGCCCGCAGGTAAGAAAATGATTGAAAAGCAACCTGTGATCATGCAAGAGTCAATGATGATTGGCCAACAATGGGGCATGGGTGTTGCACAAAAGATCCAAACCATTTTAGAAAAATAATCCTTTGGGATAATTTGAGAAAAGCCCACGTAAGTGGGTTTTTTTATGCGTGTAAAATGCTAGAATGAATGATTTTTAGGGTTTTAATTAACGATTTTATCGGGATATTATGGAAAAGACATATCAGCCAAGTGCAATTGAATCGAAGTGGTACGATTTTTGGGAATCCAATGGATTATTTAAAGCGTCAGGAGATACTGCAAAACCTGCTTACTGTATCGTGATCCCGCCGCCAAACGTCACGGGTACTTTGCACATGGGGCATGCTTTCCAAGATACGATCATGGATTTTTTGATCCGTTATCATCGCATGAAAGGCGATAATACCTTATGGCAACCGGGTACGGATCACGCAGGGATCGCCACACAAATGGTGGTTGAGCGCCAATTGAACCAACAAGGTTTGACACGTCATGATTTAGGCCGCAACAAGTTTGTGGAAAAAATCTGGGAATGGAAAGAACAATCCGGTGGCATGATCACCAAACAATTACGCCGCATGGGCGCAAGTGCAGACTGGTCACGCGAGCGCTTTACGATGGATGATGGTTTATCAGAAGCGGTGAAGAAAACGTTTGTAGATCTCTATGATCAAGGTTTGATTTATCGTGGTCAGCGCTTAGTGAATTGGGACCCTGTGTTAAAAACAGCAGTCTCTGACATTGAAGTAGAATCTGTCGAAGAGCAAGGTTCTTTATGGCATTTGCGTTACCCAATCGATGGCACGGATGAGGTGATGATTGTCGCCACAACGCGCCCTGAAACCATGCTTGGTGACAGCGCTGTTGCAGTCAATCCAAATGATGAGCGTTATACTCATTTAGTGGGCAAAATGATCAACTTGCCTTTGTGTGATCGTCAAATTCCAATCATTGCAGATGATTATGTGGATCAAGAATTCGGGACAGGTTGTGTGAAAATCACGCCAGCGCACGACTTTAATGACTATGAAATGGGTAAACGTCATGATTTACCGCTCATTAACATTTTAACGCCCGATGCGAAAATTAACGATGAAGCGCCAGAAGCGTATCGTGGTTTAGATCGCTTTGAGGCACGTAAAAAAGTGGTGGCAGATTTTGAAGCCGCGGGCTTATTAGAAAAAATTGAGCCGCATACCTTAAAAATTCCTCGTGGGGATCGTACCGGTCAAGTGATCGAACCGTACTTAACAGATCAATGGTATGTGGATGCGAAAACATTGGCAAAACCTGCCATTGAGGTGGTTAAATCCGGGAAAATTAAGTTTGTGCCAGAAAACTGGGATAAAACGTATTATGAATGGATGAACAACATTCAAGATTGGTGCATTTCTCGTCAATTGTGGTGGGGTCATCAGATTCCGGCTTGGTATGATGAAGAAGGTAATGTTTATGTTGGGCACGATGAAGCAGAAGTGCGCGCTAAATACAATTTAGGTGACATTGCACTTCGTCAAGATGAAGATGTGTTAGACACATGGTTCTCCTCTGCTTTGTGGCCATTTACCACATTGGGCTGGCCTGAAAATACTGAAGAGCTCAAAACTTTCTACCCAACATCTGTGTTAGTGACGGGTTTTGACATCATTTTCTTCTGGGTGGCACGCATGATCATGATGGGAATGCACTTTATGGAAGAGATTCCATTTAAAGAGATTTACATCCACGGTTTAGTGCGTGACCAAGATGGTCAAAAAATGAGTAAATCTAAAGGCAATGTGCTCGATCCAATTGATTTGATCGATGGTATTGATTTAGAAACATTGGTGAAAAAACGCACCACCGGTTTAATGCAGCCACAAATGGCAGAGCGCATTGAAAAATCCACACGCAAAAACTTCCCAGATGGCATTAAAGCTTACGGGACAGATGCCCTTCGTTTCACATTCACAGCACTTGCCACGAATGGCCGCGATGTGATTTTTGATGTCGGTCGCGTTGAAGGTTATTCAAACTTCTGTAATAAAATCTGGAATGCGGCGCGCTTTGTGTTCATGAACACTGAAGGTCAAGCGATTGCGGATCAACCAGAAGCACGTTCACACATTGATGATTGGATTTTATCGCGCATCACTCATGTGAATGAAGAAGTTGAGCGCCATGTGGCTCAGTACCGTTTTGACTTAGCGACACAAGCATTGTACGACTTCATCTGGAATGAGTTCTGTGATTGGTATTTAGAGCTCACAAAACCTGTGTTAAACGGTGATTTCAGTGATGAGCAAAAAGCTGCAACCCGTTATACATTGTTGTCCGTGTTAGATGGCATCCTCAAAATGTTGCACCCATTCATGCCATACATCACTGAAGAGATTTGGCAAAAATTGGTGACCATCGCGCCAGTCTTTAAAGATTCTGACAGCATCATGACGGCAAGCTTCCCAAGCTTTAATGCCCGCAATGAAGCGCTTGAGGCGGACATTGAGTGGTTGCAAAATGTGTTGCTTGAAGTGCGCCGCATTCGTGCAGAAATGAACATTGCACCGGGTAAACCATTGCCAGTCTTGTACGAAAATGCTACAGAAGAAGATGTGCGCCGTTTGGCACAAAATGAGTTGTTTGCCCTTAAAATTGGTCGCTTAGAATCATTGACAGCCTGTGAAGGCAATGCGCCGGAATCAGCTGTGGCGGTTGTGGGTAAAATGCGCTTGTTGATTCCTTTGGCAGGTTTAATTGATAAAGAGCAAGAGTTGGCACGTTTAACGCGCGAAATTGGTAAGCTTGAGCCAAGCATCAAACAATTGGCGGGTAAATTGTCAAATGAAGGCTTTACTGCGAAAGCGCCCGCGGCTGTGGTGGCTAAAGAGCGTGAGAAATTGGCAGATATGGAAAACACATTGACGGAACTCAATCAACAATTAGTGAAGATTAAAGCACTATAATGCATTGATCATTCAGACAAAAGCGATCTTCGGATCGCTTTTTTTATACCATTTTATTTAAATCAATCATTAAATAATTCTATTGTTAATATTTTAATCAATTATGTTTAATTATATGTAGGTTTTATTTTTAATTTATCTAGATCAGCATCCGATTGAATGGTGCTAGGGAGTTTGGATATGAAAGAGAAAATAGAAAACTATACAGGCGCAGCCGGCGGTTGGGGTGCATTAAAAGCGGTGGTTAAAGCGCTTGAAGGGCAAATGGAGATCCGTGAGGATGCCAAAGCAATGTTTGAGATGAATAAACCGCAAGGCTTTGATTGCCCAGGATGTGCTTGGCCTGATCCTAAAAAATCCCCAATTTTTAATATTTGTGAAAATGGCGCTAAGGCCGTTTCTTGGGAGGCAACCTCTAAACGCGCCACGCTCGATTTTTTTAAAGCGCACACAATTACAGAATTATTAACGTGGTCAGACTATCAATTAGAAGATGCGGGCCGCTTGGTGCATCCGATGAAATATGATGCCCAAACCGATACTTATCAAGCCATAGAATGGCAAACAGCATTTGAAGAGATTGGTGCCATCATGCGTGGTTATGATGATCCAAATGTGGTGGAGTTTTACACCTCAGGGCGCACATCAAATGAAGCCGCATTTTTATTTCAATTGTATGCCCGTGAATATGGCACCAATAATTTTCCTGATTGTTCTAACATGTGCCATGAACCCACAAGTGTTGGCGTTGCAGCATCGATTGGCGTAGGTAAAGGCACAGTGCTGTTAGAAGATTTTGAACAAGCAGATTTAGTGATGTGCATCGGGCACAATCCCGGTACGAATCACCCAAGAATGCTCAATACATTGCGCAAAGTGTCAGAACGCGGTGCCACCATTGTTGCGATCAATCCCATGCGTGAACGTGGGCTTGAAAAATTCATCTATCCACAAAATCCTGTCGAAATGCTGACAGATCATGCGGTGCCTTTAGCCACGCCGCCCCATTATTATCAAGTGCGCGTCGGTGGGGATACTGCATTGATGAAAGGCATCATGCGCCTTGTGATTGAAAAACATGATGCAGCGATGGCAAAAGGTGAGCCTGCTATTTTAGACCTCGATTTTATTGCGGAACACACAATGGGTTATGATGCGGTCAAAGCCGATGTTTTAAACAGTGATTGGGCGGATTTAGAGCGGATCGCAGGTTTGTCAAAAGCAGTGATGAATGAGATTGCAGAACTCTACATACAATCTGAGCGCACCATCATTTGTTATGGTATGGGCATTACGCAGCATCAGCATGGTACCCATAACATTCAGCAGCTCATTAATCTATTGTTATTGAAAGGTAATATAGGCAAACCCGGTGCAGGATTGTGTCCGCTTCGTGGGCATTCAAATGTGCAAGGTGATCGCACTGTGGGCATTACGGAAAAACCGAGTGCGGAGTTTTTAGCGAACATTGAGAAACGCTTTGGTTTTAAACCCCCTAAAGATTGGGGGCATGCCGTTGTGGCGAGTATGCAAGCCATTTATGAAGGTCGATCTAGAGCGTTAATCAGCATGGGCGGCAATTTAGCTGTGGCAATGGCAGATCATGATAAAACGTATGCAGGTATGAAAGGTTTAGATCTTGCAGTGCATGTAGCAACGAAACTCAATCGCTCGCACTTATTGACGGCAAAACATACGTATCTTTTCCCTGTGCTTGGCCGTACGGAAGTGGATGTACAAGCCACTGGGGCACAAGCGGTGACGGTGGAGGATTCAATGTCCATGGTGCATGCATCGCGTGGTGTGTTAAAACCAGTCAGTGACGATGTGATGAGTGAATGTGCTGTGGTGGCAGGCATGGCGAAGGCAACCTTGCCAAACACAAAAGTCGAATGGGATGAATTTGTGGCAGATTACAGCAAAATTCGCGATGCAATGGGTGCAGTGTTCCCCAATCTATTCACGGATTATAATGAAAAGATCAAAGTGCCTGGTGGTTTTCATTTAGACAATGCTGCAGCGCGTCGCGTGTGGCACACCAAAAGTGGTAAAGCGAACTTTATTCCCACCGAAGGCATCATTGAAGATCCAAAATCTGCCTTTAACAGTGAGTTGGTGCTGGCAACAGTGCGTAGCCATGATCAATACAATACAACGATTTATAGTTACAATGATCGTTATCGTGGTGTTTTTGGTACGCGGGATGTACTGTTTTTAAGTGCCCATGAAGCGGAAGTTCAGGGGCTAAAAGCAGGGGATCGCGTCAATGTGATTGCGTTAGATGTCAATGGTCAGGCGACCGATCGCAGGTTAGATCATTTAGAAGTGGTGATTCATGCCATTTCTGATCGTTGTGCCGCGACCTATTTTCCTGAGGCCAATAATTTATTACCGATTGAAAGCATTGATGAGCAATCTGGCATTCCTGCTTATAAAAACATTCCGATACGTCTAGAAAAAGTTGCATAAATCACGAGCCCCAATCATTGATTGGGGTTTTTTATTCCCACTCAATCTTAATGCCAGCCTCTTTGAGCCAATCGCGCTCAAGCTGTAAATCTTGCTGAATGAGCGGATGCTCATCTAACCAATGGGGTGGGAAGGTAAGGGTGATTTTCTTTTTAGCATATTGAAAATCAAACTCTGGCATCGGTTGCGGTTCGCGGCTGCGGTGCAAAAGGACAGAGATGCGCAAAATCAGCGTCAATGGAATAGTGAAATCTGGCAGATACTCAAAATCATCTGGATTAAAGCGGCGCTTGTGATTGTATAAAATGGCCGCCAAAATCTTTTGATCTGTGCGGCTAAAGCCATCTAAATCAGCATGTTCCACCAAATAGGCACTGTGTTTATAATGGCGATGGTAAGAGATCGCGAGCCCAATTTCATGCAGTAACGATGCCCAGCCTAAATAACGGCGCGGACTGGTTAAATAGGGCGCGCTCAGCTCAATTTTATCCACCATATAAAGGGACGTGGCTTCAACGCGTTTAGCCTGCTCGATGTTCGCGCCAAAGCGGTGCACTAAGCTTTCGATGGTCAAATCCCGCATGTCCTCTTTATGAATGCGCCCCAGTAAATCGAGCACCATGCCTTCACGAAGGGCAGTATCCACAGGTTGAACCACTTCTAAATTGAATTTTTCCATCACGGCTTTGAGGATCAACAAGCCAGAACAAATGACGCGGGCACGCTCTGTGGTCAGATCAAAGCGGCGTTCGATCGCGCGCACTGTGCCAAGGGATAAGAGGATTTTAAGCAGCTTTTTGAGCGCTGTGGCTGTGATCTCCTCTTCACCTAAATTTTCTTGCTCGATCATTTCGCGCAGTGTGCGAATGGTGCCAGAGGCCCCAAAATATTGGCAAGGATCAGAGGTTAAATGAGGATGCAGCGGTTGCAACTCCGTTTCGAGATACAAAGCGGCAGCATGCACCTGCTTTTTTGAGATTTTATCATCAAAAAAGAACTGCTTAGCCAGACGAACACAGCCCACTTCTAAGCTTGAAGAGCGCAATAATTTATCTTTATCACCAAGCACAAGCTCCGTACTGCCGCCGCCAATGTCAATGACAAGGGCGAGCTGATCATGTAGATCCACATATTGAATCACGCCAAGATAGATGAGGCGCGCCTCTTCTTTACCAGAGATGATCTCAATCGGTACGCCAAGGGCGGCTTCCGCCTCGCGCATGAATGAAGGATCTTTGAGTTGGCGCAAGGTATTTGTGCCAACTACACGAATATTTTTGCGATCAATTTCCGCCAAACGCTCACCAAATTGAGCAAGACAAGTGAGGGCTTTTTCACGCGTATTTGGATGAATCAATTTCTCGGGTGTTAAACCATAAGCCAGTTGCACCATGCTTTTCATGCGGTCGATCACCACTAAGCGGCCGTTATCTTCCTGCACGATGGCTAAATGAAAACTGTTTGAGCCTAAATCCACAACCCCCAAAATTTTTTCATCCATATTCGATCCTTTAATAGATTATGACTGCGATTGTTTATGAAAGAGATGGTTAGAGAGTGTTGCAAAATCTGCCACAGAGAGTTTCTCAGCGCGTAAAGAGGCATCAATGCCACACGCTTCGATCTCTTCTTGGGTAAAGAGCGGCTTTAAAGTATTGCGAAGGGTTTTTCGCTTCATGGTGAAGGCGCATTTGACCACATCATAAAAACATTCATCCGACTCAATGCCATAAGGATCTTTTTCATGCGGCACTAAGCGCACAAATTGACTCATCACTTTTGGGGCAGGGTTAAATGCCGTTGGTGGAATGGTCAAAAGTGGAATCACTTGACAATAACGCTGCACCATCACAGAAAGACGGCCATATTCACTGTCATCTGGCGTGGCGGCCATGCGATCGATCACCTCTTTTTGTAGCATAAAATGCATGTCTTGAATGACATCAGCAACCGCTAAGAGATGGAAAATGATGGGCGTTGAGATATTGTAAGGCAAGTTCCCCACAATTCTGAGTTTACGCTCATCGGTTTTGAGGGTGCGAAAATCCACCGTCAATACATCTTGATGGATGATGTTGAGTTGATCTAACTCTGACAAAATGGGGATCAAATTGCGGTCAAGTTCGATGACGGTGAGTTCATTGAGCACGGTCAATAAAGGGCGCGTTAAGGCGCCTAAACCTGGGCCAATCTCGATGAGATGGTCATTAGGTTCTGCGCGGATGCTTTGAAACAATTGGATGATTAAAGGATAGTCAATTAAAAAGTTTTGACCAAAACGTTTGCGCGCCTGATGATGACGCACAAGTTGTAGATATTCATTTGTCACGGTTAGAAGCGTCTCTCTATGTATACGTCGGATAGCATTTTGTCTTGCCATAGGCTGTATTGCTGACCGGCTTTTTTGCGGTAGTAATAATCTCTGGCAATGTTTTTGATTTGCGATTCATCCGGTAAACCCACTTTTTTGTCCTCAACGCGAATGATGTGATAACCAAACGGCGTGCGCACAGGTTTACTGGTTTCGCCCACTTTCAGGGCAAGCATCGTTTTTTCAAATTCTGGCACCAATTGACCGGGCGCAACCCAACCAATTTCACCACCTTTAGCCGCAGACACAGGATCTTGGGATTGCGCTTTAGCAATCTCTTCAAAACCTTCGCCTGCCGCTAAACGTTCATGTAAGCGATCAATGCGCAATTTGGCCTCTTTTTCAGTGGTGTCATTATCGACACGCACTAAAATGTGGCGCACTTTGACGTTGGGCGTTTTGCTGTTTGCGAGCTGCTTTTGTAATTGTTTAAATTCATCAGAGCGCATGTAAATCTCCACTTCATCATCTGTCACGCGAATGGAGCGCATCATTTGATTGCGAAGCTCAGCAGACATGATTTGTTTGCGGATGTTTTCTCTAAATTGATTAAAAGGAATGCCTTGATATTGTAAATACGCCTTGAGATCTGAAACCGTTGCGCCATTTCGAGAGGCAATGTCGCGGATGGCATCATCCACCATCACGTCTGAAATTTCGATCCCTGCGTTGTTTGCAATGCTTTCCATGATCTTATTGATGGCAAGGGTTTTGACCACTTCATCTTTAATGGCTTGCTCACTCAACCCCATGCCGCGGAACTCTGCGCGTGCTTGTGCTAATGCTGAATTGAACTCTTTGCGGGTGATGGCTTGGTTATCAACCACTAATGCAATTTGATCTGTGTATTGTGTATTTGATTTTTGTGCATGTGACATCGTTGCAAAGGAAGAGAAGCATAATAGCGACAAGGGCAATAAGACCGACAGCTTTTTACGTGCCATACAAAATCCTTCTAATTATGGTTTGAAATAAGATAAATACGAATAATTATACTAAGGAATTATGGAATAGTAATGCAATTATTTCATAGATACTATAAAATGGCGGGGCATGGGCGTGACGACGCCTTTTTTAATCTACTTTTTACTATATTTAACAATCGTTTAATGTCATGACAGAAGAAAAACAAAACTTAATGGATACAACTGAAGCTGTAGAATTGCCAACAGAGGCAGTTGATAATCAAGCGCAATTAAAGCGTGAAAAACTCAAACAAAAGCAACAAGCTGTGAATGAGTTGTTAGCGCGTTTGTCCGCAGAATATCCAGCCATTTTCCCGAAAGCTGGGCAAGGTCGAGCGGTGCCTTTAGCCATTGGTATGCATAAAGTGTTGCAACCGATTGTGGCTGAATGGGGCTTTAACTCCATGACCTTGCGCGCAGCGATGTTCAACTACACGCGTCAATTGCGTTATCAAAACGCCTTGGTGTTTGCATCTCATCGTTTGAACTTAGATGGCACACAAGCCGAAGAGATCACCGAAGAGCAAAAAGAAGCGGCGCGTGCAGAAATTGCAAAAATCGAAGCTTGGTTAGCGAAAAATAAGCCTGAGAAGGCCAAACGCTTGTCTGAAAAGAAAGCGCAAATCGCTGAGAAAAAGCAAGCGAATACGCAAAAACCAAGACACAGAGCAAAACCTCAAGGCGCTGCTAAACCTTTTGTGAAAAAAGAGTTTAAAGCCCCTAAAGCTCAAGAAGAGAGTAAGGCTGCACCGCAAAATCTCGATGAGAAGATGCAAAGCCTTTTATCTAAATTCAATCAGCATTAATTAAGAACCAATGAAAACTATCATAGAATCCGCGTTACACAGTGCTGTAGAGACATTAAACAGCACTGAAAATCTCAACATTCCTTCTGAAAAGATTGCTTTAAGCATCGAGCGCACACGTGATGTGGCGCATGGTGACTTTGCCAGTAACTTAGCCATGATGCTCGCTCGTGACCTTAAAAAGTCACCACGACAAATCGCGGATATGTTAATTGCCGCATTGCCAAGCAATCCGATGATTGAAAACGTAGCGGTCGCTGGCGCAGGCTTTATGAACTTTACATTGGCAAAACAAGCTTACTTCAATGAATTGAACGAGGTCCATGCTAAGACAGATCGCTATGGCCACAACACCATTGGGCAAGGGGATAAAGTACAAGTGGAGTTTGTCTCTGCAAATCCCACCGGTCCTTTGCATGTTGGGCACGGTCGTGGTGCCGCTGTGGGTGACTCCTTAGCGCGCATTATGGCGGCCAATGGTTATGAGGTGACCAAAGAGTTTTACTACAATGATGCCGGTGCACAAATTGATAACTTAACGTTGTCTGTAAAAGCACGCATCGATGGTCAAACGCCTGAAGATGAATCCTGGCCAGCCGATGGTTATCGCGGTGATTACATCATGGACATTGCCAACGATTTTCTTGCGAAAAAAACTGTGCAAGCAGATGATCGCAGCATCGTGGCAACTGGTGATAAAGAAGATTTAGCAAACATCCGTGAATTTGCAGTGGCGTATTTGCGTCATGAGCAAGATTTGGATTTAAAAGCCTTTGATGTGAATTTTGATGTCTTTTTCTTAGAATCCTCTTTGTATAAAGATGGTTCTGTTGAAAAAACAGTGACAGAATTGACAAATAACGGCTTTACCTATGAGCAAGATGGCGCATTGTGGTTAAGAACCACAGACTTTGGGGATGATAAAGACCGAGTCATGCGTAAAAAAGAGGGTGGATACACCTATTTTGTGCCAGACGTGGCATACCATCGCAATAAATGGGAACGCGGCTTTAAACGTGTGGTCAATGAACAAGGCGCGGACCATCACGGTACGATTGCTCGCGTTCGCGCAGGTTTACAAGCCTTAGAAATCGGTGTGCCAAAAGGTTGGCCAGATTACGTGTTGCACCAAATGGTGCTTGTGATGCGTGATGGTCAAGAGGTGAAAATCTCTAAACGTGCCGGCAGCTATGTGACACTTCGTGATTTGATCGATGAAGTGGGCAAGGATGCCACCCGTTACTTCTTAGTGGCGCGTAAACCCGATTCACAATTGCAGTTTGACATTGATTTAGCCCGCAGCCAATCTTCGGAAAACCCTGTGTACTACATTCAATATGCTCACGCTCGCATCTGTTCATTGTTAGATGAGCGTTCTAAACAACAAGCGTTTGATGCCAACAGTGCCAAAGCGCATGTTGATCGTTTAGACACTGAATTAGATTATGAATTGATGCGCGTGATTTCTCGTTTCCCTGAAATGGTGATCTCTGCAAACAATAACAACGCACCGCATTTAATTGCTGCTTATTTACAAGAATTGGCAGGTGCTGTGCACAGTTATTACAATGCAAAAGATGAAGAGGGCAAAGCGATCCGTATTTTAACGGATGATCAAGCATTGCAAGATGCGAAGCTTTACCTTTTATCCTCGGCAAAACAAGTGATTGCCAATGGTTTACACCTATTAGGATTAACAGCGCCTCATAAAATGTAGTTTTGCGGTGTTCAATGTGAAAAAACAAGCTGAAAAACTGAGTCACAATCCGCTTTCGTCCGGGGAGAAAAGTCCACGGGCGCAGGCGAATCGACGCTTGATTATTGTCACAGTGATCCTTGCCGCGATGACGTTAGGTCCGGGGGGATTTTCAGCTTGGCAGGCGCATCGTGCTGAGAAAAAACAGGCCAAAGAAGCGGCGGCTCAATTGCTTAAAGAGCAAAAAGCCGCCAAGAAAAAGGTGATCAAGCCTTTATCGGATGAAGATTTTGAAGGCGCAAAAGAGTATAACTTTTATACGCAGCTTGAAGAGCGTTCCCTGAATTTGCGGGCGGAAGATAAGTTTGGCGGCATCATGATTGATAATGTCAATAAACCACCGCAGTTGCAGTTAGAGAGTGTGGTGCAGCCCACAAAAACAGATACGAAAGTGGCGCTCAAGCCAGAGTCACCTAAAAATAATCTGCCTGTTAAAATGGCGCCTTTGGTGCTAGAGAGCACACAAAAAGTGAGTGTGCGTCAAGAAAAACCCACCCCACAGCAAACGGCAAAGAAAACGCGCATTTTGCAAATTGGTAGTTTCATCTCTCAAAAAGAGGCGGAAAAACAGCAAGCAAAATTGTCGCAGTATGGCTTTGCCCCTCGCATCATTCAAGGCAAAAACAATGCCCAAAAAACCGTTTATCGTGTGCATTTAGGTCCCTTTTCAGATAAGGAATTGAATGCGATTAAAGAGCGTTTAGGGTCATTAAAGATCAGTTACTTTGAAGTAAAATAAATCAAAGCAACGTGAGATTTAGCACAAAATCAAGTATAGTAGTCAATTAGTTTTCAGAGTGAAGGAAAGATTATGGCGCGCGGAATTAATAAGGTCATTTTGTTAGGTCATTTAGGTCGTGATCCTGAAGTAAAATATATGCCAAACGGCAATGCAGTTGCGAACATGACAATTGCAACATCTGAGAGCTGGAAAGATCGCAACTCAGGTCAGCCACAAGAACGCACTGAATGGCACCGTGTGGTGATCTTCGGTAAATTGGCAGACATTGCAGGACAATATTTGCGTAAAGGCTCTTTGGTCTACATTGAAGGCCAATTGCAAACCCGTAAATGGACGGATCAGTCTGGTCAAGATCGTTACACCACAGAAATCGTTGTAAACATGTCAGGCACCATGCAGATGCTGGATCGTAAGGGCGCAATGGATGGTGCTCAAGGCGATTATGGCGCACAAAATGACTATGGTCAGCAAAATCATCAAGGTGGTGGTTATGGTGGTCAAGCACAACAGCCAATGCAACAGCAAAATTATCAAAATGCAGCACCACAGCAGCAACCTGCGGCACCAAAGCCATCCGTACAGCCAGCATTTGATAATGATACATTTGAGGATGACATTCCATTCTAAGTGATCTTAAATCACGAACATGCAGAAAAACCCAGTTAAAATACTGGGTTTTTTTATGAAAATAAAAAAAATTCATCAAATCATTCAAATTTTGCAAAAAAACTTTTGTACAATGAATTGCGTGGTATATAATCGCGCAAAATACGTACAAGGGGAACATGACATGATCAAAAAAGAAGAACAAGTCATTGAAAATCAAGGCACGCGTCACAAAGAGTACGCTGTACTTTTAGCCGTCGCGGTGATTATTTTTGATGTTATTTTTAAAAACACCACATCTACGCCATTTTTGGTGGTGATTAACCTAATTTCTTTAGGTGCCATTTTATACAGTGCATTCAGTGTGGTGCGCCATGCGGACATCTTTGCACACCGTTTAGGTGAGCCTTATGGTTCATTGATTTTAAGCTTGTCGGTGGTGATTTTAGAGGTGAGTTTAATCACCGCAGTGATGACCTCTGGCAGCTCAGCTGCGGAAAATGGTGGCGTCAGTCCATATGCCACATTGATGCGTGATACGCTTTATTCACTCATTATGTTGGTCACGAGCGGCTTTGTTGGGGTTTCCTTATTGTTAGGTGGACGCAAATTTAGAACGCAACATGTGAACTTAGCAGGCGTCACACAATATTTAACAGGCATCATTCCATTGGTATTTGTGGTGCTCATTTTGCCAAGTGTATTGCCATCGGGCACTTATAGCAATGGTCAATTGTTGGTGGTGGCATTTTTATCTGCCGTTTTGTATGCAGTGTTTTTGATCATTCAAACCAAAACCCATCAAAACTTGTTCATTTATGAGCATGAAGATCAGGATGCGGATCATGAAGGGGTACCCTCGCCCCATTCAAACATTTGGCATGGCGTATGGTTGGTGGTGCATTTGATCTCTGTGGTGGCCATCACAAAGGTGGATTCAACGCCGCTTGAAACATTGCTTGGTAATTTAGAGGCACCGAAAGCATTAACCGGTTTAATTGTGGCGATCTTAATTTTTGCACCGGAAGGCTTAGGCGCGATTCGTGCTGTACTCGCCAATGATTTACAGCGCGCCATTAATATGTATTTTGGTTCCGTGTTGGCGACCATCTCATTGACGGTGCCTGCGGTGGTCATCATTTCGCTGTTGACAGGCAACAATATTGTGTTAGGCCTTGATATGGTGGATGCGATGCTGTTGATCGGGATTTTTATTCTTTGTCAGGCAACGTTTGCCAGTGGGCGCACCAATCAGGTCGATGGCGTTGCGCACCTTGTGATTTTTGGTGCGTATTTGATGATGATTCTAAGTTAGGCGGATTGATTTTGAAGCAACAAAAAAGCGATCTTTTAGATCGCTTTTTTTATCATCTTGCGTTAAGCATTATGCATCTTTAGAAGCACGAGCAAAACGTTTACGATCATTTTCCGTTAAGTATTTTTTACGTAAACGGATGGATTTTGGTGTCACTTCAACCAACTCATCATCATCAATGAATTCGATGGCTTGTTCTAACGTCATGCGGATCGGTGGCGTTAATGTCAATGCTTCATCTGTCCCTGAGGCGCGCATGTTTGTTAACTGTTTTGCCTTCAATGGGTTTACAGTTAAGTCATTGTCGCGTGAATGGATACCGATCAATTGACCTTCATACACTTCTTCAGCATGGCCAATGAATAAGCGACCACGATCTTGTAAGTTGAACAATGAGTACGCAGAGGCTTTACCTGTACCGATGGAGATCAATACGCCGTTCAAACGTTGACCCACTTCACCTTTTTTGTAAGGACCGTAATGATCAAAGTTATGGAACATTAAGCCTGTACCACTTGTTAATGTCATGAATTCAGTTTGGAAACCGATCAAACCACGAGATGGGATCATGTATTCTAAACGAATGCGGCCTTTGCCATCTGGAACCATGTTGGTCAATTCACCAAAGCGAATGCCCATTTGTTCCATGATTTTACCTTGGTGATCTTCTTCGATGTCAAAGGTCAAAGTTTCATAAGGTTCAACTTTAACGCCATTTTCTTCTCTAAAGATAACTTCAGGGCGACCCACAGCCATTTCAAAGCCTTCACGACGCATGGTTTCGATCAAGATAGACAAATGAAGCTCGCCACGGCCAGAGATCTTGAAGCGATCAGGATCTTCAGTGTCTTCAACGCGCAATGCAACGTTGTGTAACAACTCTTTTTCTAAACGCTCTTTGATTTGGCGAGATGTGACAAACTTACCTTCTTTACCCGCAAATGGAGACGTATTCACTTGTACAGACATCGAAACGGTCGGTTCATCCACTGTCAATGGTGGCAACGCTTCAGGATGCGCAGGATCACACAATGTATCAGAGATGAATAAAGGATCGATCCCTGTGAAACAGATGATGTCACCTGCTTGTGCAGATTCAAACTCAACACGATCTAAGCCATGGAAGCCCAAGATTTTTTGAATTTTACCGTTACGTTTTTTGCCTTCACGGTCAATGATTGTCACTTGTGAGTTTGTTTTGATTTGACCACGTTGAATACGGCCCACACCAATTAAGCCCACATAAGAGTTGTAATCTAATGAAGAAACTTGTAATTGGAATGGTGCATCCACTTCAACTTTAGGTGCATCAACGTGTTTAACGATCGCTTCAAATAAAGCTGTCATGTCGCCATCACGCACATCCGGTGTATTGCCAGCAAAGCCGCTTAAGCCAGATGCATAGATCACAGGGAAGTCTAATTGCTCTTCCGTTGCACCTAATTTGTCAAACAAGTCAAACGTTTGATCTAATACCCAATCAGGACGAGCGCCAGGGCGGTCAATTTTGTTGATCACAACGATAGGCTTAAAGCCCATTGCAAATGCTTTTTGTGTCACAAAGCGTGTTTGAGGCATCGGGCCTTCAACCGCATCCACTAATAATAAAACAGAGTCAACCATGGACAATACACGTTCAACTTCGCCGCCGAAGTCAGCATGTCCTGGAGTATCTACGATGTTGATGCGATAATCATTCCAATTGATCGCTGTGTTTTTTGCCAAAATAGTGATGCCGCGTTCTTTCTCGATTTGTCCTGAGTCCATCACACGATCGGCCACTTGCATGCGTGGGTCGAATGTGCCGGATTGTTTAAGGAGTTGGTTAACGAGAGTGGTTTTGCCATGGTCAACATGGGCAATAATCGCAATATTGCGTAATTTTTCGATCACTTGAGTAAGCCCTTATCAGTGAATGGTTGTGAAAAAATGAGATCAAACATTTTAGCATACTAAATGCTCACGCTGTCAATTTTATGAATTTTATGGTAGTTGGCAGCTTTTAATGAAATTAAAGCGTATATTAGAGAAAAGGAGAGATCACGATGACAGTCTATTTAATGCAAATTGATTTCCATACAGAAGGCCCATTTGGTGCAGAAATGAGCGAAGCGTACAAGCCATTGGCGCAAGACATTGCCGGCACAAACGGACTCATTTGGAAAATTTGGACAGAAAATGCAGCAACTTCGCGCGCAGGCGGTTGGTATGCGTTTAGTGATTATGAATCATTAGAAGCCTATAAAGAGATGCATTGTGCGCGTTTAACGAGTTTTGGCATTACGGACATTGAGACAAAAATCTTTACCCCAAATGTTGATTTGTCTGTGATTGACCATTTTCCTGCGGCGTTAATTTCATAAGGAGCATGATCATGGATGAAGAGTAACGTAAATCAGTTGAAATGAATTGAATCCATAAAATGGAAAAAGCCTCAGAAATCTGAGGCTTTTTTTGAAACGTTCTAATGCAATAAGATTGTATTAGTATAAGCGTTTACGATGAATTGAATCACGCATGATACGCTTATAATGGCGTTTCTGAGCAGCGGCAGCCTTGCGCTTACGCTCTGCGGTTGGTTTTTCAAAGAATTCACGTGCACGTACGTCCGCGATAACGCCAGCTTTTTCACAAGCACGTTTAAAACGACGCAGAGCTACGTCAAAAGGTTCATTGTCACGAATCTTGACGGAAGGCATTAAACATCACCCCAATTAGTAATTAATTAAATAAAAACGTTTTTTGAAAGATCAAAAAACACCAAGCTCAAAATTATATAGGAAATTGATTTTAATGTAAAAGAAAAAGCGCATTTTCTTTTGTGTCAATGAACGATTGCCAGCATTTTGATTTACGAGAAATTTACTTTTCATGACGAATGTTTGCAAAAATAAACCTATACTGCACTCATCACGATTGTATAAAAATTTCCATAAGGAGGCACATTGATGAAAAAACCTTGGATGGCGCGCGTGTATGTGGGTGTGATGGGCTCATTGTTACTGATGAGTGTCGCGGTCTCACAAACGCTGCCCGATTGGAGTACATTGTTTGAAAATAATAAATCCTCGATTGTGAGCATCACAGTCAAAGGCAAAGAAGAGGTGCCAACGATGCCAGGCTTTCCCTTTTTCTTTGATGAACGCGATCCGTTTTCATTCTTTTTTGGTGAACCAAGACAGCGATCACAAAAGCCGCGTGAACGCATTGTGCAAGCCGGTGGCTCAGGATTCATTGTGGATCAAAATGGCTTAATTGTCACCAATGCCCATGTGGTGGGTAAAGCCGATGAGATTTTGGTGCAGTTGTCTGATCGCCGTGAATTGCCAGCAAAACTCGTGGGCAAAGATGATCGCTCAGATGTGGCGGTGCTGCAAATTGATGCGAAAAACTTGCCAGCCGTGAAAATTGCCGATGTCAAAGATCTAAAAGTGGGACAATGGGTAATGGCTGTGGGCTCGCCATTTGGGCTTGATTATACGGCAACGCAAGGCATCATCAGTTCTCTTGGCCGTAATTTACCGAGTGACAGTTATACGCCATTCATTCAAACCGATGCTGCGATTAACCCAGGCAACTCAGGTGGTCCACTCTTTAATACAAAAGGCGAGGTGATCGGCATTAACTCACAAATTTACACCAGTACAGGCAGTTATGCAGGCGTGAGTTTTGCCATTCCGATTGATTTGGCGATGGATGTGGTGCAGCAATTGCAATCAAACGGTAAAGTGGTGCGCGGTTGGCTTGGCGTGCAAATTCAAGATGTGAATGCTGATTTAGCCAAAACCTTTAACTTGGATAAACCCCAAGGGGCGATTGTGTCGAGCATTGTGCCCAATGGTCCTGCGGCAAAATCTGATCTTCAAGTGGGCGATGTGATTTTATCTTTCAATGGTCAAACCATTCATACATCAAGTGAATTGCCAGTATTGGTGAGCCGTGCGAAAGTGGATCAACCGGCAACATTAGAGATTTTACGCCATGGCAAAAAACAGAACTTAACCGTGGAGATTAAAGCGGTAGATGGTGATCAATTGGCGGTGACGGCACAAAATGGTGCACACAATCTATTGGGCATCACCGTGGAAGCATTGCCACAAAACAGTGTGCAGCAAGGCGTGGTGATCAGCGGCGTGACAGAAGGCGCGGCAGCTGATGTGGGCATTCGTGATGGCGACATCATCAGCCAGATCAATGGGCAGAACATCTTGACGGTGGCAGATTTTAATCAAGCCCTTACATCTGTGAAAAAAGGTGATGTGGTGCGTTTATTGGTGCACAGAGGCTCAAATGCTTACTTTGTGGCGGTGCCCATTAAAGAAAAATCCTAATGTGGATGAAACATTGAACAACAAAGCCCCGCAAAGGGGCTTTTTTCTTGGGTATACTAATGGCTTTCAATTAAAAGGTGACATCATGGCGAAGTCAAAAGTGGATAAAACCAATGCAATGCGCGCATTAGATCAATTGAAAATCAATTATGAAGCGTTAAGTTATCCGTGTGAGGGTGATGAAGTCAAAGGCGGATTAGAAGTGGCACAATTGCTCGGTGAATCGCCGAATGTGGTGTATAAAACACTGGTCACCCACAGTGATCATGATTATGTGGTGGCGGTGATCCCAAGTGCGGAGCATCTTTCATTAAAACGCTTAGCTAAAGCGAGTGGGCATAAAAAATTAGAGATGATTGCGGTGGCAAAATTAGAGCCATTAACAGGTTATGTGCGTGGCGGTTGTTCGCCCATTAAGATGAAGAAAACATTTCCAACCTTCATTGCAAGTGCCGCAGAGTCTTTGCCTTATATCATCATTTCAGCGGGGAAGCGCGGCACGCAAATTAAAATTGCCCCACAAGATTTATTAAAAGCCGTGCGATGTCAATTTGCAGACATTTCCGACCTTGAAGCGGAGTGATTTGTGATATGATCGCTTCTTTTTATTTTAGGGTTTTGAGCAAAAATGGCAAAGCGTAGACACAGACAAAAATTTTCCCAAGAACCATTTGAAGTGGCCATCACGGACATTACACACGATGGCCGCGGCGTTGCCCATGTGGAGGGTAAGGTGGTGTTTGTCAATGGCGCATTGCCGGATGAAGTGGTGATGGCGCAATACGTCAAAAGCCGCAAAGATTACGATGAAGCGAAAACCATTGAAGTATTAAAAGCATCGCCAGATCGTGTGGCGCCCATTTGTGATGTGTTTGGCACCTGCGGCGGTTGTTCATTGCAGCATTTAGATCCTGAAAAACAGATCTATTTTAAAGCCAAACAATTGGCATCGAACTTGAAAAAACAGGCAAAACTCGACTTTGATGTGGCCGAGCAAATGCCGCCATTGAGATCACCCAGTGAACATTATCGCTACAAAGCGCGTTTAGGCGTGAAATATGTGGCGAAAAAAGAGAAAGTGTTGGTGGGTTTTCGTGAGAAATTTGCACCATTCATTGTGGATATGGACAGCTGCCCTGTGCTTGAAGACAAAGTGGCGAACTTGTTGCCGGCATTGTCTACCTTAATTGGTGATTTAACGCTGTTAGATAAAATCCCACAAATTGAAGTGGCCATTGGTTCAGATCAAGTGGCATTGAGTTTTCGCGTATTAGAAACGCCCACTGAAGAAGATGAAGCCAAACTTAAAGCATTTGGCATTGAGCACAACATTCTCATCTATTTACAGCCTAAAAATGAAGCCTCGACTTATTTATTAAGTGATGTGGAAGATCGCGATGATTTGTTGAATTATCAATTACTTGATCGTTTAACGATGGCATTTAAGCCGTATCACTTTACGCAAGTGAACCCAATGATCAACCAACAAATGGTCAAACAAGCGCTAGACTTATTAAAGCTGCAAAAAGATGAAACGGTGCTTGACCTCTTTTGTGGTTTAGGCAACTTCACTTTGCCTTTAGCGTTAGAAGCTGGCAAGGTCATTGGCGTGGAAGGGGATCAAAGCTTAACTGAGTGGGCTGCGAAAAATGCGGCGCGCAATGGTTTAGAGAATGTTGATTTTTACTGTACAGATTTGACACAAAATCAAGATGATGCCGATTGGATGCAGCTTAAATATGACGCGATCTTGGTGGATCCGCCGCGTTCAGGCGCATTAGAAATGATGCCGTATTTAGGCAAATTGGCCCCAAAACGCATTTTATATGTGTCTTGTCATCCTGCAACATTGGCGCGTGACTTAGCTGAGTTGGTGCAATATGGCTATGAAGTGACCGATGCAGGTGTGATGGACATGTTCCCGCACACAGCCCATGTGGAATCAATGGCGCTGCTCGTTAAAAAATAAGGAGTCACAATGGCAATTGAGGCAATTGGTTTTGATTTAGATGGTACGTTGGTGGACAGCGCTCAAGGCTTAGGAAATACAGTCGATGGCATGTGTGAGCGTTTAGGTTTGCCGCAGCCCGGCAAAGCGCTCGTCACCACATGGATTGGCAATGGCATTGAAATGTTATTGACGCGCGCTTTAGCTTGGGCGGGTGCACCGAGTGATGATGAATACCGCGCGCGTGCCATGGCCATATTGTCCGATTGCTATCAGGATGAGTTATTGAGCGGCAGTCCACTGTTCCCTGAGGTGACAGTGACTTTAGAAGCCTTAAAAGCACAAGGGTATGATTTGGTGCTCATTACCAATAAGCCATCAAAGTTTGTGCCAGAATTGATGCATTACTTAGGCATTGATCATCTATTTACCGAAATGCTTGGTGCGAATGATGTGGCGAGAATCAAGCCGCATCCTGCGCCCATTTTTAAGATTTTGGGGCAGCTTGGCTTAACGCAACGTGAGTTTGTGTTTGTGGGTGATTCGCGTAATGACATTTTGGCAGCGAAAAATGCTGGCGTGCGCTCGATTGCCTTAACGTACGGTTATAACTATGGGGAATCGATCGCCCATGCATCCCCAGATGCTGTGGTGGATGATTTTGCGGCGATCTTACCTGTGATTGAAACATGGAAGAATGACTGATGAGCTTTAAAAATTTATTGATTTACCGCTTTGAGGAGCCGTTTAATGGCTCTTTAGAAGAGATGGAAGCGAAGCTTTCTGCAAAACCCTTAACCAATTGTTTAACAGAAGAGTTGGAAAGTTTAGGTTGGTTGCCGATTTATAAAGATGGGCAGCAGTATGTGGAAAAAGTCAATCAAGCGCTGTTTGTGCGTTTGGGGATTGAGCATAAGATTTTGCCAAACTCTGCGGTGAAAACAGCCGTTGAGAAAAAAATTGAAGAGAAAAAATTAAAAAATGTCAGTCGTTCTGAGCTTAAAGAACTGACAGAAATGGTGACCAATGAATTGTTGCCCAATGCGTTGGTCAATCGCTCTTCTATGCTTGCGTACATTGACCTTGAGAAAAATTGGTTGGTGGTGGATGCAAGCTCTGCTAAAAAAGCTTCTCTGTTGACGAGCCATTTGCGTAAAACATTGGGGAGCTTGCCCATCATTCCTTTAGTGCCAGATCACTCAGTCACCGCTGCGATGACCCATTGGGTACAATATGGCGTTGAGTCTGACGCGCTTGATCTTTTGTACGATGTTGAGCTCAAAGAGATGAAAGACGAAGGCGGCAACGCGAAGTTTAAAGGCGTGCCCCTTGACGCAAAAGAGATTCAAGAGCCATTGAAAGAGGGTTGGCAAGTGACCAAACTCTCTTTAGGGTTTGATGAGCAAGTGACGTTTTCAATGGCGGGCGATTTTGTGTTTAAACGCCTGAAGTTTTTAGAACGTTTCCAAGAGAATTTAGATCATGACGATGATCCTGCGGCTGCAATGCAAGCTGAATGGTATTTGGCAGTGGATGTATACCGTAAGCTCATCGATCATGTGTATGCATTAAGCAATCACGCATCAAATGCATAATTGATGCCCGTTTCATTTGTTTTTAGATTAAAGAATTTATAGGTTGACCATGGCTGAAAAGAAATATACCGCAAGCTCGATTGAAGTATTAACGGGGCTTGATCCTGTCAAAAAACGCCCAGGCATGTACACCGACACCACGCGTCCGAATCACTTATTGCAAGAGGTGATTGATAACTCAGTGGATGAGGCGCTCGCGGGGTTTGCGGATCATGTCACCATCACGCTGTATAAAGATGGCTCATATGGGGTCAAAGACAATGGACGCGGCATGCCAGTGGACATCCATCCTGAGCATGGCGTCAGCGGTGTTGAGCTGATTTTAACTAAGTTGCACGCCGGCGGTAAATTTAATCAAGATGTGTATCACTATTCCGGTGGTTTGCATGGTGTTGGGGTTTCTGTGGTCAATGCCTTGTCTGAGCGTTTAGAAGTCACCGTTTGGCAAGCAGGCGTTGAGTATAAGATCGCTTTTGCCAATGGCGAGTGTGTGGAATCACTGACACAAGCACCGTTTGCCAATAAAAAATTGAGTGGGACAGAAGTGCGCTTTTGGCCGAATGGCAGCTACTTTGATTATGACAAAGTCGCTAAAGCTCGCTTGATTCCATTGTTAAAAGCCAAAGCATTGTTGGCTGCGGGTTTAAAAATCACCTTGATTGATGAAACTGTGGCAGAAGATACTGAAGGTGCGCGCCTAGAATGGTTCTTTGAAGGCGGCATTACTGAATACATTGAAGATCAATTAAGCGGTGAAGAGATTGTGCCGGTTGCGCCCATCATTGGTGAATTTACCGGTGAAACGGAAGAGTTCACTTGGGGGATTGCATGGATGAAAGAGGGCACGCCATTGATGATGGAAAGTTATGCGAACTTAATTCCCACCATTGCTGGCGGTACACATGTCAATGGTTTGAAAAATGGTTTAACCGATGCGATCCGTGAATTTTGTGAGCAGCGCAATCTATTGCCGCGCAATCTAAAAATTGCCCCAGAAGATGTGATGCACAATCTCAATTTCTTATTATCACTCAAAATGGTGGAGCCACAATTTGCGAGCCAAACCAAAGAGCGTTTGAGTTCTCGCCACATCGCCAACATTGTGTCAGCCGCTGTGAAAGATTTCTTCACCCTTTGGCTCAATAAACATGTCGAAGAGGGCTTAGAGATTGTCACCCTCATCATTGAAAATGCTCATGCGCGCATTAAATCCTCAAAAGCTGTGGTGCGTAAAAAAATCTCCCAAGGCCCTAAATTGCCGGGTAAATTGGCCGATTGCATCAGCAATGATGTGGCGCTGACGGAGCTCTTTTTAGTGGAAGGGGATTCAGCAGGCGGCTCGGCAAAGCAAGCGCGTGATAAAGAGGTGCAAGCGATCATGGCGCTGCGCGGTAAGATTCTCAACACTTGGGAAGTGGATTCAAGTCAAATCTTATCCTCACAAGAGATTCATGACATCTCTGTGGCAATGGGGATTGATCCTGAATGTGAAACCCTCGAAGGCTTGCGTTATGGCAAAATTTGTATTCTTGCGGATGCGGATTCCGATGGTTTACACATTGCAACCTTATTGTGTGCATTATTCTTGCGCCACTTTAGAAAATTGGTGGAAGAGGGGCATGTTTTTGTGGCAGTGCCACCGTTGTATCGCATCGACATTGGCAAGGAAGTGCATTACGCATTAGATGAGTATGAAAAAAGCGAGATCATAAAAAAATACAATAAAAGCCGTAAACAAATCTCTGTGACACGCTTTAAAGGGCTTGGTGAAATGAACCCGATTCAGCTCAGAGAGACCACAATGGCTCAGGATACACGCCGCTTAGTACAATTAACGATGGATGACACTGATATAAATCAAGTATTTGATCGTTTGTTGAATAAAAAATTGAGCGCTAAGCGTAAAGAATGGATTGAAAATCAGGAATTTAGCAAGGTTGAGGCATAATTAAAAAAATTGATTTTACATAATGCTACTAGTAGAATCAGGCAGCTAATTTTAAATAAGAATGAATCGAGGATAATAAGTATGGCTAAAAAGCCGAGTGTGTGTATCGGAATAGACATAGGATCATATTCAATCAAGATCGCAGAAGTGCAACGAAAAGGCAAAGATTTTCGTTTAACCCGCGCCCTTGTGTTTAACTGCGAAGGCGACTGGAAAGATGGCATGCCCGTTGAAATTGATGTGGCCGGCATCAGCTTAAATAAAGCGATGTCAGCGTTTGGTAGCTGTAAAGAGGCAACATTGGCGATCCCGACATCGGTGGCGATGGTGCGTTCTGTGCCGATGGAAACAAAGTTAAAAACCGATGAATTGTGGAAAACCATTGAGGCAAACGTGTCGCAATATTTCCCATTCTCTTCTGAAGAAGTGTTCATTGACTTTGTACCGATTAAACCCTCTTTAAGTGCAGAAGGGCACACAGATGTGTTGATCGTTGCGGCGCAAAAAGAGTTTGTCAATCAGCGCGAAATCTGTGCGGACATCGCAGGGCTTAAAGTCAATGCCATCGACATCAATATTTATGGCTTATTAGATCTATTGCACTTAAAAGGTGACATTGACAATATGTCTGATTATGATGCTGTGATGATTTTTGACATCGGTTTGATGCATTCAAGTTTAAATGTGGTCACCGGTGATCAATCTGTTTATGTGCGCGATGTACCCATTGGCGGCGAGCGCTTAACACAGTTGATCACAGAACAAAAATCCCTCTCTTTGCAAGACGCGGAAAAATATAAATTAAGTGGCGCTGCAGACATTCAAGAGAGCATTCAGCAATTCATCTCTGAAATGATGGTGCAATTACAATCATCGATTGACGTCTATGTGGCCAATAACCCACAAGTGACGTGTCATCGTTTATACATCTCAGGGGCAACCGCTTGTTATCCACAAATCCTCGATGCGTTGAGCACACAATTGACGAATGTTGAGGTGGAAGTGTTGTCACCCGACATGATTTTTGATGTGGATGACAAAGTCTATACTAAATTAAACGGCTCAAGCATTGAAGCACTTTCAACCGCAGCCGGCTTAGCAACGCGAGGATTACTCTAATATGATCGTTAAAATCAATCTATTACCGTGGCGCGAAGAGCTTAAGCTTCAGCGTGAGAAAAAAGTTAAAAGCTGGTTGGTGACAAGCTGTTTCATTGGGGCGATTTTAGCTGCCGCGGTGATCTTTTTTGTCAATGAAGAGCTTGAGTCGCGTGAAGTGCGCACCAGCATCATTGATATGGAACTTGCTAAACTCAGCCAAGTTGAAAAGCAGATGAATGAGCGTAAAGCCCAAACAGAAGCGTTAAAACAACAGCTCAATGTATTGCGTGAATTGGCCGCCCAACGCTCTGAAGTGGTGGGCATGATGGAGCAATTCTCTTCTGTAATGCCAGAGGATGCCTTCTTGATCTCATTGGCCTTTACATTGAATCAATTGAGCTTTAATGCCTTGGCAAAAGATCGTGATGTTTTAGCCGGTCACTTAGATCAACTCGATAAAAACATTGGCCCTGCGCCGATTCCACCGCATCGTGAAGTGGTGATTGATGGCAATAACGTGGTCTCTTACAGCGTGGTTGTGGACCCTGAAAAAAAATCGGCGATTGAAGAGGATGCAAAATGAATTTAAACAGCATTGATTTTAATGAACTCTTTTCCATTGAGAATTTAGCAAAGCAACCTAAATGGACGCGTGCCTTAGTGTGTGTGGGCAGTGCCATTTTAACATTTGCAGTGGTGACCTTTGGCGCCTTTAAATATTTTGAATTTGTGGATCAATTCCAAGCACAAAAAGATCGTGAAAACCAAAAGTTGGGTGAGTTGGCAAAAAAACTTGAGTTTAAAGCCTTAGCCGATCTCTATTTGGCTGAAATTGAGCAAGTGAATCAACTCTTATTAGAAGTGCGTAAGAAATTACCGCGTGAATTGAATGCGGCAAACTTTATCGAACAGCTCAATATGAACGCGATGCGCGCAGGGATTGATGTGAGACAATCGATGCCATTAGCAGAGCAATCGGCAGGCTTTTACACCAAGATTCCTGTGAGAATTGAAGGGTGTGCAACGTATGATCAGATTGGTCAATTTGTGGCAAACTTATCAGAAATTGAACGCATCATTACGCTTGATAACTTTGGTATCAATAGCTTTGTGCCAACTGCTCAATTGCCACAAGGCATTGAGATGTTAAAAAACGTGCCAAACGTTGTGGTGCCTAACTTTGACTGTGGTGTGTCCGGTCGTCAGGCGTTTTCAGCATTGATTGCAACCTATCGATATAACTCATAAGGAAAGAATGATGAATCCAAAAATTATGACAGTATTGGTATCGGCGTTCATTTTACAAGGTTGCTTTGAGCAATTTGAGCGTGGGGAACCGGTAGAAGAGCGCATCATGGATACAAAGCAATCTGTGGCACTCAAAGTAAAATCTCGTAAATTTGACAGCATCGCCAATAGCTTAGACATGGGCGATACCACCTTATTTTATATTGCCCAAGGCCGCGATCCATTTGTGGCGTCAGGCTCATTTAAAGGGGTGTTTGATTATGGTGACTTTGATGTCGCTGTACAGAGTAAAGTGCGTTTAAAACACGATCCTGAAAGACCTGAAGGTTATAAACCTGGCCCACTTGAAAAGTATGAGTTAGACAACCTAAAAATGATTGGTGTGATGTCATTGCAAAATGGCGAAACGGCTGCGTTGATCGATGATGGCAAAGGCAAAATCATCATGGCACGCGTCGGTGATTACATTGGCCGCGATTTTGGACGCATTAACAAAATCACAGAGCGCGACATTTTCATTGATGAAAAATTCGCCCCCGGCAATAAAGAAGATCCGAATGCATGGGTCTCTGCACCAAATAAAATATCGTTAAAAATAAAATAATTGGAGAGTATTTATGAGATTAACTCAGCCCGTTAATGGCTATCACTTAGGCGCAGTTTCTGTTGCATTGTCTGCTTTATTGTTCTCCACGGCCAGTGCGCAGCGCTTGACGGCCGTTGAATCTGTGGCGTTAGCCAATGGCAATGTTGAATTGCGTTATCACTTTGATCGTGATGTACAAGCCCCAAAAACCTTTTATTTAGACAATAAAAATTTATTGGTGCTCGATTTTGCATCCACAGGCGTCAATCAAGTGTTGAAAAATCGCACGATTAATAACAACATTGTGTCTGATGTACAAAACATGTACGCGAACAATAAAGTGCGCTCTACGGTTAAATTAAAAGACAACAGCACTTACTCGGTCAATAGCCGTGGTAATGAAGTGGTGGTGACGTTAGCGCCTAAAAATTTATATGAAACCACTCAAGCCGGTTGGCAAAATTCTGTGCAGTCAAATGTGCCCAGTCAGGATTTGATGGTCAATCAACCTGTTGCAAAAGATGTGGGCTTTTTCCGTAACTCACAAGGCGCGGGTGTAATCGAAGTCTTTTTACCCAATGCCCAAACACAAGTGCAATTGGTGGATGAACAAACCCGTGGTTTAACGGTTTCTGTGCCCGGTGTTGCGTGGAATCCTGCGCAAGTGCGCCGCATTGAAGTGACGGACTTTGCAACGCCTGTGTCTGCTTTAGAAGTGGTCAATAATAACGGAACGGCTGCGGTGCGCATTCGCACACAATCTAATTATGAATACAGCACCCAACAAATTGGCTCTAAGTTTCAGTTGATTGTGAAGCCAAAGCGCCAAATGGTTGAGCAAAAGAAAAGTGCTTTAGGTGAAAAAGATGTGTTCACCGGTGATTTAATCAGCATCAACTTCCAAGATATTGATGTGCGTGCCATTTTACAGATCATTGCGGACTTTACGGGCTTAAACATTGTCGTGAGTGACAGCGTCAATAGCCGCATCACCATCCGTTTACAAAATGTGCCATGGGATCAAGCCTTAGATGTGGTTTTACGCTCAAAAGGTTTAGTGAAACAACAAAGCGGTAATGTTGTGTACATCATGCCTGCAAATGAAGCGCGTACATTAGCCCCTGATTTGATCACAGAGATCATCCAAATCAATAACGCAAAAGCGGCAGAGTTGGCACAAGTATTATCCTCTCAACAAGGCACCAATGCAGATGGTACACGCGTGCAATCCACCGGTATTTCTGAACACGGTTCCTTAACGGTGGATCCGAACCAAAACTTATTGATTGTGCGTGATACACCTGAGCAAATGCGCATTGTGCGTGAGCTCATCAATCGTTTAGATCGTCCATTAAGACAAGTGGTCATTAAAGCTGAAATTGTGGTGACCACAGATTCAGTGACCCGTGACCTTGGCGTTAAATGGGGCGCGAATCAAGCGCATCATGGCGGTTGGGGTGAAGTGGGTGCAATAGGTGCACCATCAGGTAAAGGTCAGGCGCCTGCTTCAAGTATTTCTAACGTTTGGGGTGGTGGTACGTTCTCAGGCGGCATGGGGGTGTTTGGTTTATCCATTTTGCGTAAGCACTTTAATGCAAGCTTAGAACTTCAAGCCATGCAAATTGATGGTAAAGCTGAGCGCTTAGCAAGTCCAACGTTGATGACAACGGATCGTCAAGAAGCATACATTAACGAAGGTACGCAAATTGCCTATACAACCACAACCACAGATGGTGGCACCAACACTGAGTTTAAAGATGTGGTGATGGAACTTAAAGTAACACCAAGCATTACGCCAGATGACAACATCATCATGGACATTCAGATTAAGAAAGATAACCCAGGTGGCGTCATCAATGATCAGGTGGCGATTGAAAAGCGTGAAATTAAAACGCAAGCCATTGTTCGTGATGGTGAAACCGTCATGCTTGGAGGGATTTATACGGTAGATTCAAGTGATGACATCTCTAAAGTCCCATTTTTAGGTGATTTACCATTTGTGGGTAACTTATTTAAAAATAAAAGCACGAAGAATAGTAAAGCAGAAATGGTCATCTTTTTGACGCCGAATATTGTGAAATAACTATTGATTCTTGCAGTAAAACGATAGAAACTATTGGTCATGAAAATGATCAATAGTTTTTTTTTAGTGGGCCCGATGGGTGTGGGTAAAACCACAGTGGGTCAAGCCTTAGCCGAACAACTCGGCTTTTCCTTTATTGACAGCGATGCCTATATTGAAAATCAGGCAGGGCAATCGATTGCAGACCTCTTTGCAACGCAAGGTGAAGTGGCCTTTCGTGACTTAGAGACCAAAGCCATCGATGCATTGTCTTTATTGCCAAACATTGTGCTCTCCACCGGTGGCGGCGCCATTTTACGGGATGTGAATCGTGATTATTTAAAATCCCGTGGTACCGTGATCTTTCTAGATTTGGCACCTAGCGCCATTTTTGAGCGCATCAAAGGCGATCAAACGCGTCCGCTGTTAAAAACCACATCTCCCCTTGGCACCCTACAAAATATTTATGATGAACGTCATCCGATTTATTTAGATGCTGCCCATTATCGCATCTTAGTGGAAGGTCGATCCCCGCAAGAGATTTCTGATCTTCTGTTTTCTTTGTATAATGACCCTATGAATGTTTCAGCCGATTGGTGTATTCCGTTAAAGGATTTAAAGAATTAAGTTATGAAAATTATAGATATCGAACTTGGTGACCGTTCTTATCCCATTTGTATCGCCTCTACAAATATGTTCACTGACCGCTTAGAAGAAAAAGTTCGTGGTGAAACAGTCTTGGTGGTTTCAAACACCACCATTGCGCCGTTGTATATGGATTATGTGGTGGGATTATTGCCCAATAAACGTGTTGAAACATTGGTGCTCGAAGATGGTGAAATCTTTAAAAACAATGAATCCTTACAAAAAATCATCACCAAATTATTGACTTTAAAATATAACCGCTCAGCCACATTGATTGCATTAGGTGGCGGCGTGATTGGCGATTTGGTGGGCTTTGCGGCGAGCATTTATCAGCGCGGCATTGATTTTATTCAATTTCCCACAAGTTTATTGGCACAAGTGGACAGCTCTGTGGGCGGTAAAACGGCCATCAATCATCCCCTTGGTAAAAACATGGTGGGCACGTTTTATCAGCCAAAAGCCGTGTTCATCAATGTGGATGTGTTAGACACATTGCCGCGCCGTGAATTCATCAGTGGTTTATCTGAAGTGATTAAATATGGTTTGATTCGTGATCGTGACTTTTTCTATTGGTTGCGTGACCATAAAGATGCCATTTTGATGCGCGATAAAACGGCGATTAAAGAGTTGGTGGCGCGCTCTTGTCAGAATAAAAAAGAGATCGTGATGGAAGATGAGTTTGAGCAAGGCAGCCGCGCTTTATTAAACTTAGGGCACACGTTTGGCCATGCGATTGAAAAAAATATGGGTTATAAAGGCATTTTGCATGGTGAAGCCGTGGCGGTTGGCATGCGCATGGCGGCGATTGTTTCTGAGAAAATGGGCTTAATGAGCCCAGAGAAAGTGGCAGAAATTGAAGAGACCTTGACATCATTCTTATTGCCAACGTCTATGAAAGAGCAATTTTCATTTGATGCCATGTGGGAAGTGATGTTGCTTGATAAGAAAAACACGGCAACAGACATCCGTTACATTCTTTTATCTGACATTGGTGAAGGGGTTGTGATGGGCAATGTACCGAAAGCGTACATTGAAGAAGCTTTCCATATGACCATGACAAAGGACGCGTAAGACATTGAGGTTAGATCGACTCCCCTGGATCAAGGTGCCACCTTATGATCAAATTTTGACGCACTTAATCGATGTTTGTCAGGCGCGTCAAACCCATTTACTGTGCATACAAGGGCCGAATGGTTCAGGTAAGAGTCGATTGTTGTCTGAATTGTTTCGGGCATTGTCTGAAGATCCATCGCACGCGGTGGCCAGCTTAAATGGGCGTGATCACAGCGTTGTCCCAAGCACTGTCTGTACGTGGCCGAAATTTGATGCCCCTGATTTTGAAGCCGCTTTAGAAGCGTGGCTCACACAATTATTGCAACACAAAACGCATGCTTATCTCTTGATTGATGATGTCGAAGCGCTGCCATATGCAGAAATGCGTGCAGTGATGACGCTGTTTAGTCATCATCCTGAGCTTTTTTCAAAAGTGACGTTGGTCGCTTTCATGGGCATTGCGCCCGCGCACATCGAGATGCGTGAGTTGTTAAAAGGCGCTGAAGTCATCACACTCACTTCCATGAACATGATGGAATCTAAGCAGTTTGTGGACAGCGTGTTTGAGCATCTGAATCAAAATAAAGAGATCTCCATTGCAGAGATCAATCAGCTGCATAATCTTTCGTATGGTTACATTGGTAGATTGTTAAAGTTATTGGAAGAAGAGCGCCCAACACCCATGAAAAGCGTACAGCGCTCTTTTCAATGGTTATGGTGGTTATTGATTCCAATCATTGGGGTTGCAGGATTTGTGGCTTGGCAATGGTGGCAAAAAGCGCCAACAGAGCCTGCGGTCACAGATGCCCCCGATTTAACGATTGTGGTGGATGAAGTGATGCCGCCTGTCAAAGTGGTGGAGCCGGTGCCAAAAGTGATCACCGTGACACCAGAGCCCACAGCACCTGTGAAAGTGGTTAAACCCATTGAAATGGTGGCGGTGGCCCCAGCCTTGATGGTCAAGGGCGAACCGATTGTTGAGGCAGCGCATTCACCTGAAGCAATTTCGAAAGCCAAAGTCCCGCCGCCACAGAAAGAAAAAGCATCCACGAAAAACAAAAAAGTAGCCGTGCCTTACATTATTGAGCTTAGTCGTGACACAGAACGCGCGGCACTTGAAAAGCAGTTAAAAGGACGATCGATCCCCGGGCAAGTACAATATGCTAAAATCCATGAGCGGGGTAAAACCGTATGGATTGCCTTCATTGGGCCGTATGACACAGAGTCACAGGCCATTGAGGGCAAAAAGAAGCTGCCAGCGAGTGTGCAGCGCTTACCATTGAAAGTTAGAAAGGAATCCTAAAGTGGGTAGACGTAATGATCATTCGCGCGACGAATTAAAAGAAATGGTGATTTTGGCTGCCGAAAAAATTTTAGTCGATGAGGGTTACAATAAACTCACGACGCGCCGCATTGCCAAAGAGATTGGTTATACGGTGGGCTCTTTGTACATGGTGATCAAAAATGTAGATGATTTGATGCTCCTACTCAATGCCCGTACTTTACAACATTTATTAGAAAAAATTGAACTCGATTTAGCTAAGGGCTCAAAAGATCCGGAAGCTGCTTTGATGCAAATTGCCATCAGTTATGTGGACTTTGCCTTTGAGCATAAAGAGAAGTGGCAGGCGATCTTCATGCACCGTGTGACCGATGAAGCCTTGCTGACAGAAGATTACTTTGTGCACATTAAAAACCTCTTTTATGTGATCGGTCAGCAGTTGTCACAATTGGCACCGCATCTTTCTGAAGATGAATTGGGCTTATTGACGCGCGGTTTATGGGGCGCGGTGCATGGCGTGACCATGTTGAGCCTTGATCACAAATTTAGCATTGGTGCGCCTGTTGAATATGACACGCAGCGCGTGGTGAAAAGCGTGGTGGGCAGCGCATTATACGGCATTCAAAATAGAGCTTAATTATGGCAATTTTAACATTACACAATATTTCATTGGCTTATGGGGATCGTCCTTTATTGCAAAATTTAGATTTTACGTTAGAAAAGGGCGACCGCGTGGCTTTAATTGGCCGCAATGGCGAGGGCAAAAGCTCTTTATTAAAAGTGATCACAGGCGATGCTGTGCCAGATGATGGCGAAGTGATCATTGATCGTGGCTATCGCATTGCAGCACTTTCTCAAGAGATTCCACGTGATTTAACACAAACAGTTTATGATGTGGTGGCCGAAGGCATCCCTGAGGTTGGGCAAAAGTTGGTGGCGTATCATCAAATTTTATTGCAGCCAGAAGATCAGATGGATTTGGCAGAACTCAGCCGTTTACAGCATGAGATTGAAGCCCTTGATGGTTGGTCGCTTGATCAAAAAGTGATGACCATCATTTCGCAATTGTCTTTGCCAAAGGATGAGATCATCGCCAATTTATCGGGCGGTTGGATTCGCCGTGTGCTCCTTGGTAAAGCGTTAGTCTCTGAGCCTGATTTATTATTGCTCGATGAGCCGACGAACCATTTAGACATTGATGCCATTTTGTGGCTCGAAGAGATGCTGCTTAAGAATTATCATGGTGCGCTGTTGTTCATCACCCATGATCGTCAATTCTTGGGCAAGATCGCCAATAAGATCATTGAGCTTGATCGCGGCATTCTCTCAGAATTTCCGGGCAGTTATGACAATTATCAGCGCCGTAAAGCGGAGATGCTCCATGCAGAGAATCAAGAGCGTGCGCTGTTTGATAAGCGTTTGGCTGAAGAAGAAGTGTGGATTCGTAAAGGCATCGAAGCACGCAGAACCCGTAATGAAGGGCGTGTGCGTGCTTTAAAAGCGATGCGTGAGCAATTTAAAGAGCGCATTTCGCGTCAAGGGATTGCCAAACTCAATTTTGAGGAAGGTTCAACGTCTGGTAAGCGCGTCATCAGTGCGGAAAACATCTCATATTCCATTGATGGTAAATCCATTATTAAAGATTTCAGCATGACGCTGATGCGCGGCGATCGTGTGGGTTTAATTGGCGCGAATGGCGCGGGTAAATCCACATTGTTAAAGTTGCTCTTTGAACAATTAACGCCAGAGAGCGGCAAAGTGGAAGTGGGCACGAAGCTTGAGATTGCCTATTTTGATCAATTGCGTTCTGCGCTAGATTTAGAAAAAAGCGTGATGGACAATGTGGCAGAAGGCAGCGACTTCATTGAGATCAACGGTAAAAAACAACATTTGATCGGCTGGCTTCAGGACTTTATGTTCACGCCAGAAAAAGCGAGAAGCCCTGTGAAAGCATTGTCAGGCGGTGAGCGCAATCGCTTATTGCTCGCTAAACTCTTTGCAAAGCCAGCAAATGTCATCGTGCTTGATGAACCGACGAATGATTTAGACATCGAAACGCTAGAGGTGCTCGAAGAGTTATTGCTGAAATTTGAAGGCACGCTTTTGATCGTTTCCCATGACCGTGCATTCATTGATAAAACGGTCACTTCAACCTTGGTGTTTGAGGGTAATGGCTCGGTGAGTCAATATGTGGGCGGTTACAGCGATTGGCTGGAGAGTGTGGAGAGTCAAAAGTACTTTAACCACACCGCAGCACAGGCAGAGAATCACAAGTCTGAAAAGAAAAATGTTGTGGAAAAGAAGCCTGAAACAGAAGCACCTAAACCACAAAAGGTGAAGTTATCATATAAAGAGACGCGTGAATTAGAGACATTGCCCGCATTGCTCGAGCAATTAGATCAAGACATTCAGGCGCTCTCTGAACAAACGCAACACAGTGATTTTTATCAACAAGATCATGTGAAGCAGGCGGCAGTTTTAGATGCTTTAGCACGTAAGAATGAAGAACTTGACGAAGCCTTCATGCGTTGGGAGCTATTGGAACAGAAGCGTTCGCAGATGTGACATATTGCTTTTCGACAAATTACTGTATAGTATCTTGAGCTACAAATAAGTTACAACTAGAAAGATTAATTAGGAGGATGTTTATGGAACAGTTAAAAGCGCAAGCGGCCGGTAAAATTCGTAATCCAAATTTTGAAAATAAAATTGTCTCGGCAGAAGAAGCCGCATCATGGATGGAAGATGGCATGACCATCGGCATGAGTGGCTTTACTTTGTTTGGCGAACCTAAAGTGTTCCCGGGTGCATTAGCGGCTCGCGCACATAAAGATGGCATTAAAGTGAACATCTTTACCGGTGCGTCAATGGGACCGGATGCCGATGGCGTATTGGCTGAAAACAAAGCGATCAATTTGCGCTTACCTTACCAAGGCAATCCCATTTTACGTAAAGAGATTAATGGCGGTGAAGTAAAATACATCGACCAACATTTATCACACACCGCAGAACAATTGCGCCAAGGCGTGTTAGGTGAGATTGATTATGCTGTGATTGAAGCGGCAGCCATCACAGAAGATGGTCAAATCATTCCAACAGGTTCTGTGGGTAACTCACCGATTTTTGTGGACAAAGCCAAACACGTGATCATTGAATTGAACGTCTCTGCACCCGCAGCTTACGAAGGCATTCATGACGTGTATGTGCCAAAAGATCAAGGCGAAAATAGCCGTGAAGCGATTCCTGTGTATGATGTGAGTAAACGCATCGGCAGCGTTGGCATCAAAGTTGATCCTGCAAAAGTGCGCGGCATTGTATTATCAGATCGCCCAGACATTCCATCACCTTTATTTGAACCAAATGAAGAGACGCAAAAAATTGCGGACAATTTATTAGAGTTCTTAGAAAAAGAAGTGGAAGAAGGTCGTTTGACAGAAAGTTTAGCGCCGTTACAATCAGGCGTGGGTTCTGTGGCAAATGCTGTATTGAGCGGCATGAAGCACTCTAAGTTTAAAGACATCACCGTGGCATCAGAAGTGTTGCAAGATGGCATCTTTGACTTGATCGATGCGGGCGTTGTGAAATTTGCAGCTGCGACGGCATTCTCTTTATCCGCTAAACGCGTGGCAACCCTTGCGGAAGATTTAGAGCGTTATAAAGGCAAAGTGATTTTCCGCCCACAAGAGATCACCAACCATCCTGAAGTGATTCGTCGTTTAGGCGTGATTTCTTTTAACACAGCGTTAGAAGCGGATATTTACGGCAACATCAACTCAACCCATGTCAATGGCACGCACATGATGAACGGTATTGGCGGCTCAGGTGACTTTGCGCGCAATGCGCGCATCACGATCTTTGTGACACAATCGACCGCGAAAAATGGTGACATCTCTGCCATCGTACCATTTGTGACACACGTGGATCACGCAAACCATGATGTGGACGTGATTGTGACAGAACAAGGCTATGCGGATCTTCGTGGTAAATCACCTAAAGAGATTGCAGCCTTGGTGATTGAAAACTGTATGCATCCTAAATTTAAAGCCCAAGCACGTGATTACTTTGATCGCGCTTGTGCAAAAGGTGGTCAAACACCACACATCTTGTCTGAAGCATTCTCATGGCATGATCATTATGCGAAACATGGCACCATGGTTTTAGGCGAAAGCAAAAAATAAATTGGGTCATTAAAAAAATCCCTGATGACGATCAGGGATTTTTTTTGTCTCAATGTTTAGTGCCGATTAATCGAGTGTGGCATAAAGCGCGATGGCATCTTTTAATTTCTCTTCACTTGGCATTCTGCGAATGGATGTGAATGCAGTGATGTTGCCATCTTTATCAAATGAAGGCACAACGGTGGCGTACACCCAATAATATTCGCCATCTTTACAAAGATTTTTCACATAACCATTCCAACTTTTGCCGGATTGAATGGTGCTCCACATGTCCTTAAATGCCGCCTTTGGCATGTCAGGGTGGCGCAAAATGTTTTGAGGCTGACCGATCAATTCATCTCTTGTATAGCCGGAGATGTCAATAAAAGCTTGATTCGCTTGCATGATTATTCCGTTCGTATCCGTATATGAAACAATGAGTCGGCCAATCGGGTAAGGGATGCGTGTATCATTGACTGAGACTGTACGAGTTGAACCATCATAATAATGTAATTCTACTTCGCGAGAATTCGACATTTCCTTCTCTCCTAAGCTTGTGTAGAAATTTAAAATAGGCAATTTTCATTGTGTTATATTGCCGCGACAATTGACCATTATACGATAAAGCGGCCAAAGATAAACTGAGAATCAGGAAAATATTCGCTATAATTACGGCTCTATTCATGGTTGGAAGAGATTGAATGAACCCACAAGATCGCGCAATTGCTCATGCAAAACGAGTGTTGGAGATTGAAGCTAAAGCCGTGAGTGCTTTGCAATCAATCATTGATGAAAATTTTTATGCCATTTGCCAAGTCCTCAAAGCGTGCACAGGGCGCGTTGTGGTGACCGGCATGGGCAAGTCTGGACACATTGGCCATAAGATTGCCGCAACTTTTGCAAGCACCGGCACCCCTGCATTTTTTATGCATCCGGCAGAGGCAAGCCACGGTGATTTAGGCATGATCACGGCATCTGATGTGGTGATTGCTTTATCAAACTCAGGGGAATCCGATGAGATTGTTGCCATCATGCCCATCATGATTCGCCAAGGTACACAAGTGATCGCCATTACAGGCAATGATCAATCCACATTGGCAAAAAATGCGCAGTATCATCTGTTAGCAAAAGTGACAGAAGAGGCCTGCCCATTGAATTTAGCACCCACTTCATCGACAACAGCAGTGCTTGCCTTAGGCGATGCCATTGCAGTGACGTTGATGGAAATGCGTGGCTTTACGGCAGATGATTTTGCGCGCTCTCATCCGGGGGGTAAATTAGGCCGCCGTTTATTGCTGCGTGTCTCAGATGTGATGGCACCATTTGATGAGCTCGCGAATGTCTCTGAAGATCAGCATTTAACCGATGGTTTGCTTGAAATGACTAAATATCCCCTTGGCATCATCGTGGTGACGGATGAATCTGCCCATTTAAAAGGTGTGTTCAGTGAAGGGGATTTGCGCCGCACGTGGACAAAGCATGCAGACATTCGCGAATTGACCATGAAAGCCTGCATGACAGAAACACCCATCAGCATTGGACCTGACGCTTTAGCGGTGGATGCTGCAAATTTAATGGAAGCAAAACGCATCAGCGCGTTGCCTGTGTTAGATGATGCGGGTCATGTGGTGGGCGTTGTGACGATGCACCATTTATTAAAAGCGAGAGTCATGTAAGTCATGCAGTTGAATCAACAGCAGTTAGAAGCGGTCCATTCCATTGATCGACCGCTTTTGGTGTTAGCAGGTGCAGGCTCTGGTAAAACGCGCGTCATCACCGAAAAGATCAAATATTTGGTGCGCGAGTGTCATTATCCTGCCCGCAGCATTTATGCCGTCACGTTTACCAATAAAGCGGCCAAAGAGATGGCAGAGCGCATTAAAGGCACGCTCAAGCGTGAGGAGTCAAAAGGGCTTCGCGTCACGACCTTTCATCGCTTGGGTTTGCAGATTTTAAAAAAACATGGGCATTTATGTGGTTTAAAAGCAGGTTTTTCCATTTATGATCAGCGCGACAGTTTAGGATTATTGACTGATTACCTCAACGACAGCGATGAGGCGAAAATGATGCAAATGCAGATTTCTAACTGGAAAAATGACCATCAATCGGTGGAATCTGTGCAATCGCAGGTGGATGATGAGGCCATGGTACATGCGGTGGATGTGTATCGTGAGTACCGTGATCAGCTCACCACTTATAATGCGGTGGATTTTGATGATTTGATTTTCCTGCCGCTCAATCTTTTGCAAACCCATGAAGAGGTGCGCCGCTATTGGCAGCGGGAGATTCGTTATTTGTTGGTGGATGAATATCAAGACACGAACTTATGCCAGTATGAATTGGTGAAGCTGTTGGTGGGCAGTAAAAGTGGTTTGACGGTGGTGGGGGATGATGATCAATCCATTTATGCTTGGCGGGGCGCACGACCTGAAAATCTCAATCAGCTGCACCATGATTTCCCAAATCTCAAGATGATTAAGCTTGAGCAAAATTACCGCTCAACGGGGCACATTCTCAATGCGGCGAACCATGTGATCCGTTTTAATCCCCATTTATATGAAAAGTCCTTATGGTCAAGTTTAGGGATGGGCGATGAGATCACCATTGATGAGTTTAAGAGCGCCCAAGATGAGATTGATTATGTGGTGCTCTCCATTGAAGAACAAGCGGCGCTGACGGGCAATGATTACAGTCAGTTTGCCATTTTATATCGCGGCAATCATCAGGCAAAAGCATATGAAATGGCGCTCAATATGCGCAATATTCCGGTGCGCGTTGTGGGTGGTACGAGCTTTTTTCAGCAGCCAGAAATTAAGGATTTGATTTCATACTTAAAAGTGATGGTCAATCCAAATGATACGGCATCTTTGGTGCGCATTTTAAACATTCCTAAGCGTGAAATTGGTGCGGTCTCTTTGAAAAAGCTTTTGGAATTTTCTAAAGTCAATCAATTGTCGCTCTATGAAGTGCTCAACCACTCACAGCTTGGCAAAGTGATGGGCAAGGGCTTAGGCTTGCGCTGCGGTGATTTTTATCAAGTTTTAGAGCGCACCAAGAAAATGCTTGATCAAGGGCAAACGCGTGAAGCACTTGAACGCATGCTCGATGCCATTGAATATGATGATTATCTTCGGGATCAATCCACGTCGCCTAAATCTTTTGAGCGCAAACAGAGCAACATTCAGTATTTAATCAATTGGCTCGATCAATATGACATGCCCTTTGAGGAGATTTTATCGCACCTGACATTGGTCTCCATTTTAGACAATGACAGCGAACAAAAAGAACACAATGCAGTGACGCTCATGACGCTTCACAGTGCTAAAGGGCTTGAATTTCCTTATGTGTATCTTGTGAGCATGGAAGAGGACATCTTACCCCATAAAAATAGCATCGATAATGATACGGTGGAAGAAGAGCGGCGATTATTTTATGTGGGCATTACGCGGGCGCGTCAGCGTTTATCTTTGACGTATTGCCGTCAGCGTAAGCGTTATGGTGAATGGGAGCCGTGCACCCCAAGCCGATTTTTAGACGAATTGCCAGAGAAAAACATCATTTGGCGTCGCCCGGGTGATGAGTCACTTCAGGTGAAAAAGGAGCAATTGTCGGCGGTATTGGGGGATTTACAAGCGTTACTGCGAGGATGATTAATGTGTCAATGTGGCTCTGATGGTTTCAAAGTCACGTTGCAATGCATAATCTTTTTTGAGTTCTGTTTCGACCTTACGGCAAGCATGCATGACCGTGGAATGGTCGCGTTCAAAGGCGCGGCCAATTTCAGGCAAGCTGTGTTGCGTCAATAAGCGCGCCACATACATGGCCAATTGCCTTGGTTTGGCGATGTTTGCCGCTCTAGATTTACCCATTAAATCCGCTGTTTTTAAGCCATAATAAGTGGTGACCACTTTTTGGATGTTCGTTAAAGTGATTTGGCGGCTTTGAATTTCCATCAGGCTGCCTAAAGCATCCTGGGCAATGCTGACGGAGAGCGGTGAGCCTTTAAAGTTTGCCAGAGCATTGACTTGTTTTAATGCGCCTTCTAATTCTCGCACGCTGGCTTTGACGGTTTGCGCAATAAAAAATGCCGTCTCTTGCGGCAAATTGAGCCCCCAGTTTTCTGCTTTTTGCAGTAAGATTGCAATCCGATGCTCTAATTCAGGTGGCTCAATGTTCACAATGAGCCCGGATGCAAAGCGCGACTTTAAACGATCTTCCATCATCTCAAGCTCTTTAGGGTAACGGTCACAGGTTAATATCACCTGATGACCACCATCAAGGAGCGTATTGAAGGTGTGGAAAAAAACCTCTTGAGATGTGTCTTTGCCCGCTAAAAGTTGAATGTCATCGATCAATAGCGCATCTAAGGTTTTATAAAAGTGGCGTAAGTCAGAATGGGTATTGTTGCGAAAGCTGCGCACAATGTCTTCAATGAAGCTGTCGCAGTGCTGATAAATTAAGCGGGCATCGGGATATTTTTCACGGATGGAGTTACCCACTGCATGCATTAAATGCGTTTTACCAAGCCCCGTACTGCCGTAGATGAACAATGGATTGTGGGATGTGCCTGGATGCTGCGCCACTTGGGCACAAGCAGCTAAGGCAAATTGGTTGGATTTACCCTCAACGAAATTATTGAAGGTAAAGTCATGGTTGAGATTGCTTGTTTCAATGGCCGATTCTTTGATGAAATCTTTGATCACATCGCGTGAACGCCCGCCGCGTCCACCGCTTTTACGGCTTTTCTTTTCCACAACGGCAGGCGCTGAATATTCATCTTCAGTGCCCACACCATATTGAATCGTGATGTCACGGTCTAATTTGCCCGCAAAGATCTTAGTGATGATCTCTTCATAATTTTTTTTCACCCAACGAATGATCATGTCAGATGCTGCCAAAATAATGACCTTATCTTCTTTAATCAGAAATTTGAGCGGGGCAACCCACATAGCAAAGTCGTCTTCAGGGATATTGCCAGACAATTCCGAGAGACATTCTTCAATTATTACATCCATTTTAATTTTCTAGACCAATGACGGGGCGATATTGTAGCAAATAAATCCATTTTCAGAAAATGGGGAGAGGTAAATTATGCGATTATTTTTGGCACTCTGAGGGCGTAATTTCACCACTACTTTTAAGTGTAATCATTTTGCATGGATCCGTCGCTTTTAACCAATCGCCTTGCGCCGTTGCTGTTAAGGTGTATTGTTTGCCGGCATCATGCTTGTAGGCAAGTTGATAGATGGTTGTGCTGCCATGCTTGACTGTATTGGCAATATTCGCTTCAGCTAAGGTGATCTCATTATAAGTTTTGCGTTTTTCAAGACGCGTTTTTTCAATCTGGGATTGCGCGGCTGTCAATGCTGCAATGCCTTCGGCAATTTTTGTTTTGCGTTGGGCATTTTGATAACTTGGCACAGCAAACATGGCAATGATGCCAATGATGGCCACAACAATCATCAGTTCAATCAGGGTAAAACCTTTCTTATGCATTTGATCACCTTTTAATTATGAGTGTTGAGTGAGGAGACTCAGCTATTTTACATGATTAATGAATTGCTTAAAGCGTTCGGAGGTGGGATTGGTGAACATAACTTCAGGCTCGCCACTCTCTTCGATGATGCCTTGATGGAAAAAGAGGATTTGATCTGATACATTGCGTGCAAAGTCCATTTCATGCGTCACAATGATCATGGTCATGCCATCGGCTGCGAGCTCTTGAATCACTTTTAAGACTTCTTGCACCAATTCAGGGTCAAGGGCAGAGGTCGGCTCATCAAATAAGATCACTTCAGGATTCATGGCAAGGGTGCGTGCAATGGCAACGCGCTGCTGCTGACCGCCTGATAAACTGCTTGGGTAGACATCTTTTTTATCTAATAAGCCCACTTTGTCTAAGAGTTTTTCTGCGGTGGCAATGGCCTCTTTTTTCGGGATGCCAAGGACATGGACGGGCGCTTCAATTACATTTTCAAGCACCGTCATGTGCGCCCATAAGTTAAAGCTTTGGAACACCATGCCCACTTTGCTGCGATATTTTTGGAGTTGTTTTTGGTTTTTCGCCACCAATCCTTTTGGGCTTGCTTTTAATTCAAGCACTTCTTGATTGAGGGCAATGGTGCCGGCATTCGGGTTTTCTAATAAGTTCAAACAGCGCAAAAAAGTACTTTTGCCAGAGCCCGAAGAACCTAAAAGAGAGATCACTTCTCCCTTATACAAGGATAGAGAGATGCCCTTGAGAATTTCAAGTTCACCAAAGGACTTATGTAAGTTCTGTACCTCGAGCACGGGCGCAATGTTCTGTTGACTCATCATACCTAAAATCTGTAAATTAAAATAATGGGTGATTATAACAAATAAAATCTGTGACTTTGTTATAATTACCGCTCTTAATCATACAATGAACGAATTAGGATGAGAGTATACTTCCCGTGCATCGCCATTTTGTTGACGTTAGGTTTAGCGCATGCGGACAAATTGACTGTTCGCATCGAAGGCTTAGACGGGCACAAAACCGCCTTAACAAACGTGCAAAATGCTCTGAGCATTTATGAATATCAGAACCGAGAAGCGCCGCCTGCTTTACGCGTCGAGTGGCTGAACGAGCAAGCCCCCGCGGAGATTCAACAGGCTCTTGAACCTTATGGTTTTTATCGCCCAAAGATTAAAACAAACCTCACTAAAGAGGGCGATACATGGGTTGCAACTTATCAAATTAACCCTGAAGATCCCATTAAGATTAATGATCTGATCTTTGAGCTTGAAGGTGAAGGGCGCCGCAAAAAAATCTTTAAAACCATCATTCAAGAGAGCGACTTGCGTTTAGGCGCACCTTTAAATCAGGTGAGCTACGAGAAGATGAAAAACACCCTTTATAACCGCGCGTTGTCGATGGGTTATTTTGAGGTGGATTTTCCGGTGCATCAAATCATTGTCAATTTAGACACTTATAAAAGTCTGGTGCATTTAGCGATGGATACAGGGCGCCGTTATCACTTTGGGGAAGTGACGTTTCAGAGCGATTATTTCTCTGAAGACCTCTTGCGCCGTTATGTGATGATGAATGAAGAGACAGAATTTTCTGACACGCGCACTTTAGAGTTACAACAAGATTTAGATGCCTCTGACTATTTTGAAGAGGTGGTGATCACCCCAACGATTGACCATGCCAACCGCAGTGTGCCGCTAGACATTAAAGTGACACCGAAAAAGCGTCGCGTATTCAGCGTGGGTTTAGGTTACAGCACGGACATTGGTGCGAGAATTTCAGGGCTGGGCACTTGGCGTTATTTAAATCCGATGGGTCATAAAATGACAGTGGATTTACTCTTAGCCCAAAAGCAACGCCGCGCTGTCTGGGTGTATACCGTACCGGGTAAACGACCGGCCACCAGCTTTTATGATTTTTATGTGCGTTATGATTATGAAGACACCAAATACCGTGATTATACCGCTTTTGTCATTGGCGCATCGAGCACACACCAAAAAGATAATTTAAAACAAGTCTATGCATTAGATTACCGCAATGACCGCTTTAGAACGCCCGATGGTGTGCGTCGCCATACTAAAATGATCGTACCAAGCGCCACCTTTACATGGCAAAACATTGAAAACCCTTGGTTCACTGCATGGGTTTTAAAAGGCTCTGTGATGGTGCGTGGGGCCGCAAAACAGATCGCGTCTGATGTGAACTTTATTCAAGTGAAAGCCGAAGGCACGGCGGTGATCCCAATTCCAGGCTTCCAGAATGATCGCATCATTTTACGTGGACAAATCGGGCATACCTTTGTGCCCAGTGAAGACTTATACAACATGCCGCCAGCGCTACTGTTCCAAACCGGTGGTGATAACTCCGTGCGCGGTTATCGTTACAATGGAATCGGTGAAAAGGGTTACCGCAACAATGAGATTTATGGCGGTAAAAAATTGGTGGTTGCAAGCTTTGAATACGAACATCGCTTCACGAAAGAGTGGGCAGGCGTCACTTTTGTGGATGCAGGGGATGCATTTAACGGCCCTAAACCGAATTGGAAAGTAGGCGCAGGTGTGGGTGCCCGTTGGTATTCACAAATTGGCGTGGTGAAGTTTGACATTGCCCACGGCTTTAACCGTGAATTTGGCGATACTGTGCGTTTTCACTTAAACATTGGGGCTGAGTTATGATCCCTGATTGGTACGAGGAAATTTTTCAAAAATATCATGCCATTTTAAATGAGTATGATCATCTCTACATCGGTTTAAGTGCGGGGATTGATTCAAACATGCTGCTCCATTGGCTCCACACTTACCGTGCGAAATTGCCACCGGTGACGGCGATTCATGTCAATCATCAATGGCATGGGGAAGACTCCATTATTTGGGCGAATTTTGCCCGAGATAAAGCTAAGCATTATGGCATAGATTTCATCAATTATGATGTGGTGATCGACATTGATCAAAAGGGTGCAGAAGCCTGCGGACGTGAAGCCCGTTACATCCAATTTGCCAAAACCATGGCAGAGATGGGCGGCAAAGGTTTATTGTTGGTGGCGCATCATCGCTCAGATCAAGCCGAAACGGTGATGTATCGCTTGCTTCGGGGCTCAGGCACTTTAGGCCTAGGTGGCATGCGTGCGATGACCACTTTGCACTTTGGTGATCATGCCTTAGAAGTGTTGCGCCCTTTGTTAAGCATTTCAAAGTCTACGCTTTATCAAACCGGTAAACGCCTTGGCATCGCATGGATGGAAGATTACACCAATCATGGTGTGGAAGAGGCGCGCAACCAAATCCGTAATGGTATTTTTCCAAAAGTGGCGGAGTTTTTCCCCCATTATGAACAGACCTTTGCAAGAAGTGCTGAGCTCATTCAAGAGAGCGACGCATTATTGTTAGAAATTGCCGAGATGGATGGTAAGCGTGCCATTGCCAATGGGCAATTAGACTTAACAGAAATGCGAACATTGTCGCGGCTGCGTCAAAAGAATTTGCTGCGCCATTGGCTCAATTTGCACCATGTGATTTTAGAAAAGCGTCAATTTGATGAGTGTTTTGCCATGTTTGTGGCGAAAAAGCCCACCTCTGAAAGCTGCTTTGCCATGCATGATTGGTGCATCCGTGCTTTTGAGCACACGTTATACTTTTTAAAACCTAAACCTGTGGTGAACCATCGCGTGGCATGGGTGAAAAGTGATCATGCGCCCCCATTATCTTTTTGGCGTGGGCTTGATTTAATGCTCGTAAACCGCGAAAATGGCGGTTCATTTCATCCTATGTGGCGAGATCGATCCCAAACTGTGAAAAAACTTCTGCAAGAAATCGCGTTAGAGCCATGGCTGCGCCATGACATACAGCTTCTAAAAGACCGCGCAACTGGCGAGGTGATTTGGATCGAGCATTTAGGGCTAAGTCAGCGTTATCAAGCGCTGTGCGAGCCCTCAGGCATATTGCCAACCATCATCCGAGAGCACTGATATCCATGATCATTCAAATGAGCAAACAGTGTGGGAAATTCGGAGTTCAATGCGCGCGTCGCAAAATTCATTGTTCATTTTTGAGTGAGGCTATATGCAAATCGTAATCATCAGTGGTTTGTCGGGCGCAGGAAAATCCATCGCCCTTGAAACGTTTGAGGATGAAGGCTTTTTCTGTGTGGATAATTTACCGCTGAGTTTTGTACTCTCTTTTGTGGAAAAATTTGCCGAAGAGGATGATCAGAGAAACTTAGCCATTGTGGTCGATGCCCGTGGATTTCCGGCAGATTTAGAGCGCACCGATGAGGTTTTTCGTGCGCTGCGCCATTTGCCACAAAAGACAGACTTTGTCTTTTTAGATGCCACCAATGAGGCGATTTTACAGCGTTATCGTGACACGCGCCGCCGCCATCCCTTTTATAAAACCCATCGTTCATTGTTAGATACTATTGAATATGAGCGCTCCCTCCTTCAGCCGTTGTTAGAATACACCGATTTACACATCGACACATCAAGCCTGAGTGTGCATGATCTGCGTGCAGTGTTGAAAAAACATCTGTTAGCTGAACATGAGCGCCGTCAACTCTTCATACAAATCGAGTCTTTTGGCTTTAAAAATGGCGTACCACTTAATTCTGATTTTGTGTTTGATGCCAGATGCTTAACGAATCCTCATTGGGAGCCTTCGCTTCGCCCACAAACCGGGCGCGATCGAGCGGTGATTGATTATCTCAATGATCGGGATGATGTGCAGGCCTATTTAAAAGATCTCGAGCAATTTTTTGATGCATGGCTGCCAAAATTTGAGCAGGGCACGCGTGCTTATTTAACAATCGCCATTGGTTGCACCGGTGGTCAGCATCGATCTGTTTACTTGGTGGAGCAATTGGCACGTAATGTGGCCAAGCGCTATCCGTTAATCGTGAAACACCGCGAATTACACATTACACATTCTTGTCAGACACAGTTGGAGGAACAATGATTATTGATGGTAAATTATTTGCTCAAGGCTTACGTGCAAAATTGACTGAGCAAATTGCAGCGCTCAAAGCAACGCATGGCTTAGTCCCAGGATTAACGGTGATCTTAGTGGGTGAAGATCCTGCAAGCCAAGTGTATGTGCGCAATAAACAGAAATTTGCCGAAGAGTGCGGCATGAACTCTGTGACGTTGAAAAAAGATGCGAGCACAACGCAAGCAGAATTATTGGATTTGATCGCAGCGCTCAATGCGGATCCTGCTGTGCATGGTATTTTGGTGCAATTGCCCTTGCCAAAACACATTCATGAACAAACAGTGTTACAAGCGATTTTACCCGCAAAAGATGTCGATGGCTTCCATCCTGTCAATGTGGGGCGTTTATCGATTGGCGAGCCTTCTTTGGTGCCATGCACGCCATTAGGATCATTATTATTGCTGAAAGATAAATTGGGTGATTTAACCGGTAAAAAAGCGGTGATTGTTGGGCGCTCAAACATTGTGGGTAAACCGATGTTTCAGTTGTTACTCAGAGAAAACTGTACCGTTACGGTGGCGCACTCTAGAACGAAAAATTTACCAGAAGTGTGCAAAGAGGCAGACATCATTGTTGCGGCGGTCGGCCAGCCTTTATTGATCAAAGGTGAATGGGTTAAAGAGGGCGCAACCATCATTGATGTGGGCATCAACCGTATTGAAGTGGATGGCAAAAACAAATTGGTGGGCGATGTGGATTTTGATTCCGCTGCACCAAAAGCTGAATTCATCACACCCGTGCCAGGTGGTGTCGGTCCAATGACGATTGCCTGTTTGCTTCGCAATACATTGTCTGCAGCTTGCATGCAAAATGAGATCGAAGATCCGAACCGTTTGATGAAATGATCAAATATTGACCAATTTTTGATCACGTAAACGGCGTGTATTGACAAGAAATGAGAAGCGCGTATAATTCTCTTCTCATTGCGAGAGTGGCGAAATTGGTAGACGCACTGGATTTAGGTTCCAGCGGGCAACCGTGAGAGTTCGAGTCTCTCCTCTCGCACCAGGTGACAAAGGTGCGTATATACGCACCTTTTTTTATTTCTACATTAAAATTAGGTGCTTAAATTATGTCAGCAGTTGAAGTATTAGAAGGTTTAAAACGTCGCGTACAAATCGCATTAGATGCAGCTGAAGTTTCCTTAGAAAAAGATAAGCGTTTAAAAGCATTGTCTAAGCGCATCCGCTTAGATGGTTTCCGTCCTGGTAAAGTGCCAGTTAAAGTTGTCGATAATATGCACGGCGCTGAAATTGAAAATGAAATCATCAACGAAAAAATCAACGAAACATTCAGAGATGCCATCAAAGATGCAGAATTTAAGCCTGCAGGTTACCCTGTGATTGTCCCTTCTGAAGTTGAAGGTGAATTGAAATTTGCAGTTGAATTTGAAGTGATGCCAGAAATCACATTGAACGATTTAGCACAATTAGAAATCGCTAAGCCAACTGCTGAAGTGACAGACGCTGATTTAGAAGAAATGATCACAACATTGCGTAAGCAACAAGCGACTTGGAATGATGAAGATCGCGCAGCTGCCAATGGCGATAAAATCATGATCGACTTCGTTGGCCGTGCAAATGGCGTAGAATTTGAAGGCGGTAAAGGCACAGATGTACCTTTAGTGTTGGGTTCAAACTCTATGATCCCTGGCTTTGAAGATGAATTGATGGGCGTAAAAGCGGGCGAAACTCGCACAATCAACGTAACATTCCCAGAAAACTATCCTGCTGAAAACTTAAAAGGTCAAGCGGCTGAATTTGACGTGACTGTACACAAAGTACAATCCCCACAATTGCCTGAATTGAACGATGAGTTTGCAAAAACTTTCGGCATCGAAGAAGGCGGCATCGCTAAATTGCGTGAAGAGTTGTCTAAAAACATGGTGCGTGAACTCAACAACGTACTTCACAATCAATTGAAAACAAACGTGATGACTGCATTGTCTGAAGCGAATCCTTTTGACATCCCTGAAGCATTGGTAGTGGCTGAGATTCAAGCGATGGCAAAACAATCTAATTTCCCAGAGCCAAAAGATCAAGAACAAGCTGAACAGTTCATGAAAATTGCACAACAAGCATTTGGCACAGAAGCTGAAAAACGTGCACGTTTAGGCTTGATCTTAGCTGAATTAGTGAAAGCGCAAGATTTGAAATTAGATGAAAAATATGTTGAAGCTCGTTTAGACAACTTAGCGGCAACTTATGAAGATCCTGAAGAAGTGAAAGCGCACTTCAAGAAAGATGACAAAACCATGCAACAAGTGCGTAACATCGCATTAGAAGATCAAGTAATCGAAACTGTATTGGCAAAAGCAAAAGTGGTTGAAACTGCCACAACTTTCCAAGAAGTGATGAATCCTAAGAAAGCATAATGCTTAATTAGCTGGAAAAAGCCTGACATTGTCAGGCTTTTTTATTGCCTGATGATGGGTAAGGGCGCTAAATGGGAGAATGAGTCTAGCTTATCTCATTGAAATATATATATTTTATATAAAGATTGGCAGAAAAATGGATGAATTGCTTGACGAATGGCTCAAATCCTTTTATGTTAATTTCTATGAAAACGAATCCTGTGAATTTATCTCTCCTACGACTTATTCTGCTGTAATCGCAACGATTGCAGCCTTTGACGTTGGCCACGTATATGGCCAGAGTTTGAATCAGTAACGAGAAGAGATGATTGATGTTCATAGCGAGTTTTAAAATCCAAAATGACAGTACCCATGCGAAAAACCACCGTTGGTTTGCGTGGCGTTATGCTGTGCGACTTAGAAAAAACATAACAATTCAAAACCATTCATTCATCATTACACCGTAGGAAAAAGGATACATTATGATTGCGCAACCTTCTGCTAAATACCCCGCTTTTGCCCCCATTCGTTTGAAAGATCGCACCTGGCCTGACAAAGTGATCGACAAAGCCCCCCGCTGGTTATCATCGGATTTACGCGATGGCAACCAAGCTTTGATTGAGCCAATGAACATCGAGCAAAAGTTACGCATGTTTGATTTGTTGATCGAATGCGGCTTTAAAGAGATTGAAGTGGCGTTTCCATCGGCATCTGACACGGAATTCACCTTTGTGCGCCGTTTGATTGAAGAAAATCGCATCCCTGAAGATGTCACCATTCAAGTATTGACGCAATCGCGTGAGGATTTGATTGTGCGCACATTTGAGGCATTAAAGGGCTGTAAGCAAGCGATTGTGCATGTTTATAATGCCACATCCCCAACGTTTCGCCGCGTTGTTTTTAATAAAACGAAAGAAGAGGTCATTGCGTTAGCGGAATATGGCGTCTCGTTATTGGTCAAAGAGGCGGCAAAATACCCGGAAACTGATTGGACATTTGAATATTCTCCAGAAATTTTCTCAGACACAGAAGTGGATTTTGCGGTAGAAGTGTGTGAAGCCGTGATGAAAATTGCCAATCCAACGCCTGAAAAACCCATCATTTTTAACTTGCCTGCGACGGTAGAAGTGGCAACACCGAATGTGTACGCCGATCAAATCGAGTATTTTTGCCGCAACATCAGCCGCCGTGACAGCGTGATTGTGAGCATTCATACGCACAATGATAGAGGTTGCGCCGTTGCTGCCACTGAATTGGCATTGATGGCGGGCGGCGATCGAGTGGAAGGCTGTTTATTTGGCCATGGTGAGCGCACAGGGAATGTGGACATCATCACCGTTGCCTTGAACATGTATACGCAAGGCGTGGATCCTGAATTGAATTTCTCGCAAATCAATAAAGTGGTGCGTGAGGTTGAGCATTGTACGGCAATTAAAGTGCATCCGCGTCATCCGTATGCGGGCGAATTGGTGTTTACGGCGTTTTCAGGCTCGCACCAAGATGCGATTCGTAAGGGTTTATCAGACATGAAAAATCAGCCAGATCAAATGTGGAAAATTCCTTATTTGCCGGTTGATCCCCATGATTTAGGTCGTTCCTATGAAGCGGTGATCCGTGTGAACAGTCAGTCAGGCAAGGGCGGTATTGCGTACTTATTGGAAGAAGATCATGGCATTAATATGCCGCGCCGTTTACAAATTGAGTTCAGTCGAACCGTGCAGGCGGAAGCGGATGCGAAAGGCATTGAGGTCACTTCACCGATGATCTTTGATTTATTTAACCGTGAATATTTAACCAAAGGCAATGTCGTGATTGGTCAGCCGATTAGCATTGTGGAAGATGAAAATGGTAATACGGAGATCAGTGCTGTGATCACAACTGCCACGCAGCAATATCATGCCAAAGGTCATGGCAATGGCCCGATTGCAGCTTTAGTCAATGCATTAAATGAAACCCTTAACATTGATGTGGATGTGGTGAGTTATCATGAACATGCCCGCAGCCAAGGTTCAAAAGCAGAGGCGGTGGCATTTGTGGAAATGCAGGTGGAATCACGCACCTTATTTGGGGTGGCGATTCATGCAAATACTGCGCGTGCATCCATTGATGCGGTGATCTCTGCATTGAACCGCGCCATTGCAAAAGGCTGGGTTGAAGTAAAATAATCCTAGATTCTTATTCGATAGCTGATAAAATAGCGAAGTCCACCATGCGGGTGGGCTTTGTTATATGGGTTGTATCCGGTGGTTAACACGTTTCGGATACAAGAGTACAATAGATGTATTGTCTTAGGTTGTTTCATCCTCGGACGCACCATTTACTTTGAGAGAATTCAATATGAGCTATTTATTTACGTCAGAATCTGTGTCTGAAGGACATCCAGATAAAATTGCCGACCAAATTTCCGATGCCGTATTAGACGCCATCATTCAAAAAGATCCTCATGCACGTGTGGCATGCGAAACCTTAGTGAAAACTGGGGCAGCGATCATCGCAGGTGAGATCTCCACAAGCGCGTGGGTGGACTTAGAAGATTTAGTGCGCAATGTCATCAATGACATTGGTTATAACTCTTCAAGCGTGGGTTTTGATGGTTCAACGTGCGCAATTTTAAACATCATTGGTAAGCAAAGCGTAGACATTGCTCAAGGTGTTGACCGCGTGAAACCTGAAGATCAAGGTGCGGGCGACCAAGGCTTGATGTTTGGTTATGCATCAAATGAAACCGATGTATTGATGCCTGCGCCCATCACGTATGCACACCGTTTAGTGCAACGCCAATCAGAAGTGCGCAAATCTGGCCTATTGCCATGGCTTCGCCCGGATGCTAAAAGCCAAATCACATTTGAATATGATGATGAAGGCAACATCAAAGGCATTGATGCGATTGTATTATCGACACAACACAATCCTGATGTCAGCTTAAAAGATTTAAAAGAAGCGGTGATGGAACTCATCATCAAGCAAGTGATTCCGAATGAATGGATCACAGACAAAACCAAATTCCACATCAATCCTACAGGCATTTTCGTCATTGGCGGACCTGTGGGCGACTGCGGTTTAACTGGCCGTAAGATCATTGTGGATACCTATGGTGGTATGGCACGCCATGGCGGGGGCGCTTTCTCAGGAAAAGACCCTTCCAAAGTTGACCGTTCAGCAGCATATGCAGGACGTTATGTTGCTAAGAACATCGTGGCAGCAGGCCTTGCAGATAAGTGCGAAATTCAAGTGTCTTACGCAATTGGTGTGGCTGAGCCAACATCAATCTCCATCACAACTTTTGGAACCAATAAAATTCCTGAAGCTGAGATTGAGCGTTTAGTGCGCACACATTTTGATCTTCGTCCTTATGCGATCACAAAGATGCTCGATTTATTGCATCCGATCTATCAACCAACCGCTGCTTATGGCCATTTTGGCCGTGATCCGTATGAAATCACATATCAAAATGCTGATAATATCGAGACTAAAGCTACGGCATTTAGTTGGGAAAAAACGGATAAAGCAGAGCTTTTACGAAGCGAAGCTAAACTATAACTTGACTTTTTGGTATAAAAAGCTAAAATTTTTGTTTATTTTTGCGTTACAAAACATTTAAGGGTTCAATATGAAACGTACATTTCAACCAAGCGTAATTAAGAGAAAACGTGACCACGGTTTTCGTGCACGTATGGCAACTAAAAACGGTCGTAAAGTTTTAAACCGTCGTCGTGCTCGCGGTCGTGCAAGTTTATCTGCATAATCACTGATTATTGCTAAAAAGGCGCTGTTAAAAGCGCCTTTTTACATTCTAGCGGGAAATTCATGAATTATCGTTTTACCAGAGCGCAGCGTTTATTGACGCCAGCGGATTACAGTCGCACATTTGATCATCCATTTCGATCCTCTGATCGCTACTTTACTGTGCTCGCAAAGGTACAGGCCGAAAAAGGGCAAGGGCGATTAGGGCTTGCGATTGCAAAAAAGCAGCTTAAAAAGGCGCATGACCGAAATCTTGTAAAACGCATTGTGCGTGAGTCTTTTCGCTTGCAGCAAGAAAAATTGACGGGGTTTGATATTGTTGTGCTTGTCAAAGGGAACGTTTCCTTAGATAATCGACAACTATTGCATCAATCTTTGAAACAGCATTGGGAGCGGATAGAAAAGTTGTGAAGACGATTTTAATTGGTTTAATTAAGTTGTATCAACTGATTTTGAGTCCATGGGTGGGGCAGCAATGCCGATTCACACCGTCGTGTTCAAATTATTCCATTGAAGCCATTCAAAAATATGGTGCAATCAAAGGCTGTTGGCTAACATTCAAGCGATTGATCCGTTGTCATCCGTTTTGTGATGGCGGTAAAGATCCTGTTCCGTAGCATCTTCTTTGTTAAATTTTGAGTTAAAGATATTACTATGCAAAATAATCGATTAATCCTCTGGGGCATTTTTGGTCTGTTGGCCTTTATGCTCTTCAGTAAGTGGCAATTTGCCAATGCACCGAAGCCGCCTGAGGCTCAAAGTGCACAAGTCGTGACACAAATGCTCGATGGCCAAGCCACCGATGGCTCTGTGCCACAATTGAATTCAGCAAATGTGCCAGATGGCATGATGACGAATTCTAAGAAAATTTCTGTCACCACAGACGTTTTTTCCATTAATATCGCTTTAACCGGTGCAGACATCGAAGATGTTAAGTTATTAAAATACTCTGAAAGCTTAGAGCAAAAAAATGTCCCATTTGCTTTGTTGTCATCAGATCCTAAACGTCGCTTTGTGAGTCAAACAGGTTTAATCAGTACATCGGGTCAAGCTTCTTTTCCACACAGCACAGAATTTAGCGCACAAGCGGACAGCTATACATTAGAAGAAGGTCAAGACACTTTAATCGTACCGTTAACGTACACAGATGCCAACGGCATCGTAGTGACAAAAACTTACGAATTCAAACGTGGTAGCTATGACATCGGCTTTACCCAAAAAATTGACAACAATACAGACAATGCATGGCAAGGCATCAACTACATGCAGTTGTTACAAAAAGATCCGAAAGCCAGTGGCCATTTAATGGGTGCATCAAGCTATACAGGTCCTGTGTTCTCGATGGGTGAAGAGAGCTATAAAAAAGTTCCGTTTGATAAATTGATTGAAAAAGCACCTGCCATTAAGCAAGAAGGTACAGCCGGTTGGGGTGCGATGATTCAACAATACTTCACCTCTGCATGGCTTGCATTAAACACCCATGCACATGTGGTGGAAGTGGCAAAATTACCAGGCGACATGGCGATGATCCGCTTAATGTCTAAAGATCCTATTGTGGTGCCTGCACATGCATCTTATGAGTTTAAAAACAGCTTATACTCAGGCCCTAAAATCAAAAAGAATTTAGTGGATGCCGGTGAATACACTTATGTGAATGACAAAGGTCAAGAAGAGAAAGCGAATGCTAAATTAGAATTGACCCTTGACTATGGTTGGTTCAGCCCGATTTCTGCATTGATGCTTTGGGTGCTTGAATTTTTCCACGGCATTGTGGGCAACTGGGGTTGGGCAATTGTTTTATTAACCTTAACTGCAAAATTGATCTTGTATCCATTGTCTGAAAAAGGTTACCGCTCGATGGCAAAAATGCGTCATTTAGCGCCTGAGATGCAGCGCATCAAAGAGCTTTATGGCTCAGATAAACAAAAGATTGGCCAAGAAACCATTGCCCTTTATCGTAAAGAGAAAGTAAACCCAATGGGTGGCTGCTGGCCGATGCTCATTCAGATTCCAATTTTCATCTCATTGTTCTGGATGTTGCAAGAGAGTGTTCAGCTTCGCCAAGCGCCATGGATCTTATGGATTCATGACTTAGCGATCATGGACCCATACTTCATTTTACCGATCATCATGTGTGCGACGATGTTTGTTCAACAAATGTTTAACCCACCGCCACCAGACCCAATGCAAGCTAAAATCATGAAATTCATGCCATTGGTCTTTGGTTTCATGTTCATGTGGTTTGCCGCAGGGATCGTTTTATACTGGATCGTGAACAACTTATTGACCATCTTGCAACAGTGGCTCATCAATCGTCGCATTGAAGCTGCTCAAAAGAAAATGTCATAATTTTTCAATGCATTGAATGATCATCTCCTATAATGGCGACATTGTAGGAGATTTTTTATTTCGCGAGATTAAATTTAAGAGGAAATCATGAAAGAGACAACCATTGCAGCGATTGCATCTGGCACCTCGATTGGTGGTGTGGGCATTGTGCGCATTTCAGGGCCAGAGAGTCATGCCATTGGTGCACGCATTGCCAAAAAAGAGGCATTGGTGCCGCGTCATGCCACATTTACACAATTTTATGATGACAATGATGAAGTGATGGATGAAGGCTTGGTCATCTACTTTAAAGGGCCGAATTCCTTTACAGGTGAAGAGTGTGTGGAGCTTCAAGGTCATGGCGGCTTAGTGGTGCTCAATCGTCTATTAAAGCGTGTGTATGCCCTTGGGGCAGAGCCTGCGAAAGCCGGTGAATTCACAGAGCGCGCCTTTTTAAATGGTAAATTGGATTTGGTGCAAGCCGAAGCAATCCACGATTTAATCATGAGCCAAAGTGAAGCACAGGCAAAAGCGGCGATGAATTCGCTCTCTGGGCAATTTTCTGCCAAAACGAGCACCATCAATGATGCATTGATTCACCTTCGTGTTTATGTAGAAGCCACGATTGATTTCAGTGAAGAGGACATTGATTTTATCACCGATGGCAATGTGTTAAAACGTCTTGATGCTGTGGAAGGTGACATTCAAGCGTTATTGGCGAGCGCCAATCAAGGTAAGTTGCTCACCGATGGCGTGACGGTTGTGTTAGCCGGTAAGCCCAATGCCGGTAAATCAAGCATTCTCAATGCATTGTCGGGTGAAGAGAGTGCGATTGTGACGGACATTGCCGGCACAACGCGTGACACATTAAAAGAGCATGTGGTGATTCATGGTTTGCCGCTTCACATCATTGATACAGCGGGGCTTCGTGAAACCACAGATGTGATCGAGCAAGAGGGCATTCGCCGCACGCGTGAAGCCATGAAGAAAGCCGATTTGATTTTATGGATTCATGATGACCGTGATCAAACCATTGAAGAAGATCCTTTATTGTCTTCATTGAATGTGCCCATTTTACATGTGCGCAATAAAGTGGATTTAACGGGCAAAGTCACCGGACAAACAGGCAATGTGATTGCGCTCTCTGCTAAAGAGAATCAAGGCGTTGATCTGTTAAGAGATGCGATTGTCAATATCGTGCAGTTTCAGCCCACACAAGGCTTATTCAGTGCTCGTGAGCGTCATTTGATTGCGTTAAAAGAGAGTTTGGCGCATTTAGCCGTGGCAAAAAGTTTATTGACGGCAGGTCACAGCATTGATTTGGTGGCTGAAGAGATTCGCCTTGCCCAAGATGACATTGGGCTCATCACAGGGCGTTTCAGTACAGATGAGTTGCTTGGGGAGATTTTCTCAAGTTTCTGTATCGGTAAATAAAGCATCCCCGCTGAGGCGGGGATTTTTTTATTCGCTAAAATCATTGAGTGCATCAATCACTTCAGATAATTTTGTCACAGAGACCACTTTTAAGCCTTCCGGAATTTTCCTTGGGGCATTGCCTTTTGGTAAAATGGCTTTGGTGAATCCATGTTTAAAGGCTTCTTTTAAGCGCTCTTCACCATGCGGAATCGGGCGAATTTCACCGGATAAACCCACTTCACCAAAGATCACTAAATCCGCCGGAATCACTTTATTGCGAAAACTTGAATAAGTTGCAGCAATGACGGCTAAATCTGAAGCGGTTTCTGTCACTTTGACGCCGCCCACAGCATTGACGTACACATCTTGATCATTCATGGCGATGCCTGCATGGCGGTGCAATACCGCAAGCAGCATGGTTAAGCGGGCTTGTTCGATGCCTAAAGTCACGCGGCGCGGATAGTTGCCAAAAGATTGATCCACTAAAGCTTGAATCTCAACCAAAAGCGGGCGCGTGCCTTCTTTAGTCACCATGATGACACTGCCGGCACTCGGTTCATCATGGCGCGATAAAAAGATGGCAGAAGGATTACTCACTTCACGTAAGCCCTTATCCGTCATGGCGAAGATGCCAAGCTCATTGACAGGACCAAAGCGGTTTTTATAGGCACGCATGACGCGAAAACGCGAGCCGACTTCACCTTCAAAGTATAAAACCGAGTCCACCATGTGTTCTAAGACGCGCGGCCCTGCGATTGCGCCTTCTTTGGTGACATGACCCACTAAGAAGATGGCAGTGTTGGTGCGTTTGGCATATCGAGTGAGTAGGGCAGCACTCTCTCTGACTTGTGCCACATTGCCGGGCGCAGAGGTTAAGAACTCTGTAAAAATGGTTTGAATGGAGTCAATGACCATGATTTTTGGCTTGAGGGCTTCTGCCGTTGCGATGATCTTTTCTACGGACGTTTCAGAAAGAATCTTAAGCTCACTTTGCGCCAAGGATAAACGCTCTGCCCGCAAGGCAATTTGGCTTGGGGACTCTTCACCCGTCACATAGAGCACATCATAATGCTGGCTGAAATGCACCATTGTTTGCAATAAAATGGTGGATTTACCAATGCCAGGATCACCACCAATGAGCACGACAGAGCCTGTGACCAAACCACCGCCAAGGACTCGATTTAGCTCGGTTAATCCTGTATCATAGCGCTGATGCTCCTCTTTTTGAATATTGTTGAGGGTTTGAATCGCAGCACTGCCTGCGGTGCCCGCATAACCTGATAAACGCGCGGAAGTGGGCGGTGATTTTTCCACAATCGCCTCTTCAATGGTGTTCCATTCTAGGCACTCAAGACACTGACCGGCCCATTTTTGGGTGACGTTGCCACAAGCATGACAAACGTACTGTTTTTTCGTTTTGCTCATAAATATCGCACTTATTCCTTAGTCTGTTCCTTTTTTAGAACGTAGCGTTTCATATATATATACGAATGTGTACAAAAAAAGGTCTATATCCTGCTCGTAAAAGGATATAATACAGACTGATTCCAATATATTCATCTAAAAATACAATACAGCTTGACGAAAAAGGAGAGCTGTTGAAAAAGTCGCTTTTTCAATGTGTGCAGGCCCAATGATCGATAAACGAACTGTTTATGGATCTATCTGTGTTCTATTTCATTGTAAAAGTAGATAACATTGTGTTTTATGACAATGAAAGGCTGTTGACAAAGTTGTATGATTGAGAGTGTAGCGTCTGACACCATCGGGTGAAGAGATTCTATGCTTTTAGTTGTTTTGATGTAAATTAAAAAGCACATCACTTGGTCAACATCTTTCTAGGTTCAGCAGTATTTGGTGACTTTATGATTGACATTTATAGTTTCTATTACGCAAGGGAAATATTTATGTATATAATGTTCACTAGGTGGAGATAGTCGAATCAGTACAATAAAGATGTAACAAATTTCTCAAAATTAATTAATATTAGTGAAGGATATAACAATGGCAAAATCTCAATCTCTCCAGGATCCATTTTTAAATGTGCTCCGTAAGGAAAAAATCCCAGTCTCTATTTATTTGATCAACGGTATTAAACTCCAAGGTCAAGTAGAATCTTTTGACCAATTCGTGGTGTTATTGCGCTCGAACGTTAGCCAAATGATCTACAAGCATGCGATTTCTACAATCGTACCTGCACGTAGCATTCGTGTGAGCTTCGATGGTGATGAAGCCGTTTCTGAAGAAGTTGAAACAGAAATCACAATTTAATCGCCAAAGCGAATTTCGTGTTAGAATTGACTTTTTAGCCGGCATACAGACATAAATGTTCGAAAACGAAAGTCAGACACGAAGTGGAGATCAAGCCGTTCTTGTGAGTCTACAGACACAAGATGCTCATGCAGAAGAAATTGTAGAATTCCAAGAGCTGGTCAAAGCTGCGGACGTGAGCGAGCTTACCTTGATTAAAGGCAAGCTCGCAACGCCGAATCAAAAATACTTCTTAGGTTTAGGGAAGGTTGAAGAGGTTTTAGAAGCCGTCAATGCGCTAGAAGCGAACGTTGTCATCGTTAATCATGAACTCTCTCCCTCACAAAATCGTAACCTAGAACGTTTCTTAAAAGTCCGTGTGGTCGATCGTACCGCGCTCATCCTTGACATCTTTGCACAGCGTGCAGAAAGCTTTGAAGGTAAGCTTCAGGTGGAGCTTGCGCAATTGACGCACATTTCCTCGCGTTTGGTGCGCATGTGGACGCATTTAGACAGTTTGCGTGGCGGTAGCGTGGGTCTGCGTGGTCCCGGTGAATCTCAGCTTGAGATGGATAAACGCATGATTGGGCTACGCATTAAGCAGCTCAAAAGAAAATTAGAAAAAGTCCAACAAACCCGTGCGCAAGGACAAGCACTGCGCAATCGTTTAGGCGTGCCTGTTGTGGCGCTTGTCGGTTATACGAATGCCGGTAAATCGAGTTTATTTAACCGTTTAACAGATGCGGGTACTTATGTGGAAGATAAGCTCTTTGCCACGCTTGATCCTAAGCATCGCACACTCTTTTTAGAAAACATTGGCGATGTGGTGTTGATCGATACCGTGGGCTTTATCTCTAAATTGCCCCATGAGCTTGTCACCGCATTCCATTCTACTTTACAAAGTGCAGCCGATGCTGATCTCTTATTAGAAGTGATCGATGCTGGTGATCCTGAGCGCGAATTTAAAAGCGAGCAGGTGGCGAATGTCTTGGTGGACATTGGTGCAGAAGCTGTGCCGCGCATTCAAGTGAACAATAAAATTGATTTATTAGAAAATGTTGAGCCGCACGTCATTTATAATGATGAACAGCAGCCGTCTGCTGTGTGGATTTCGGCAGAAAAAGATTTAGGGATTCAATCCCTTAAAGACGCCATTGGTGATTATTTTAAAGATCAACATGTGACGAAAAATGTTGTTCTCCCGCCATCACAAGGGCGATTACGTGCTAAGCTATTTGCATTAAATGCCGTTAAAAATGAGTCTGTGAATGAACAAGGTGAATTTGTCATGGCATTATTGATGCATAAAGCTGAGTGGGACCGCTTGTTAAAGCATGATGTTGATGCCCAAAAATACCTCAACTAGAGATTTTAGGTGCAATTTATGGCAAAAATTGGTAGCGTATGGCAAGTTTTGTCTAAAAATTCTTTAATTTAAGGGAAAGATGAAAGAGAGTACTGTAGAAATGGCTTGGAATGAGCCTAAAAATGGTCAAAATTCGGGGGGTTCTAACGAGCCGCCACGTGGTCAAGATCAAAAACCAAAGCAAGAGGATATGCCAGATTTAGACGTTTTATTGAAAGATTTAAAAAATAAAATGTTTGGTAAATCTTCAAACAATGGTGGCAATGGCAATCAGCCAAATCAAGCACCTCGATCACCTAGCAAAATGCCCAATAATTTAAGCGGCAAAGTGATGGGCTTTGGTGCGCTTGTGGTGTTCATTTTATGGATGCTCACGGGCATTTATATCGTGGATACGGGTAACAATGCCGTGGTGCTCTTTTTAGGTAAAGAGCAATCGGTCACAGGTCCTGGTATGCATTGGCGCTTCCCATCCCCAATTGGTGAGCACCGCATCATCAACGTTGAGAACCGTTTCTCCGCCACAATTGGCACAAATAAAGAGACCATGATGCTCACAAAAGATGAAGCAATCGTGGATGTGCGCGTTGAAGTGCAATATGAAATTGATCGTCAAGATCCTGCGGCGTATTGGTTTGCCTCTAGCAATCCTGATGGCACGCTTCGCGATGTTGTGGAAAGTGCTTTACGTGAACGCGTGGGTCAAACCAGTTTAGATGCCATTTTAACGTCAGGGCGCGCGCAATTGGTGGCAGAGGTTAAATCCTTAGCGCAACAAGTGCTCGATTCTTATGGCGTGGGCTTAAAAATCACCAATGTGAACTTAGTGGATGCACAAGCACCCAAATCTGTGCAAGCCGCCTTTACAGATGCCATCAAAGCACGTGAAGATGAACAGCGCATGATCAACCAAGCGAATACTTATGTCACAGATGTGTTAGCACGCATCAATGGTGAAGTTGAACGTGAATTGGCTCAAGCGGAAGGTTATAAACAAAGTGTTGTGGCTAAAGCAGAAGGTGAGGCGGCACGCTTTACGTTATTAAATACTGCGTATGCTAAATCCCCTGTGATCATGCGTCAGCGCTTGTATTTAGATGCGATGGAAAACATTTTCCAAACCACCAATAAAGTGTTGATGAATACACAAAGCAATAATTTGATGGTGTTGCCATTAGATCAGTTGTTAAGCAATGGTCAGCAACAAACCATTAAATTAGACATTGATTCCACAACGATTCGCGAATCTCAAAACAAAACTGCACCGCAAGCCATGTTGCCAAAACAGTCGGCAACGAGCGTGAATACCACCCCAGAGCGTGCTGTGAACATTCGCAGTCGCCAAGATGGTCGTTAATTTAGAGTAGGGCAAGACATGAATCAGAGAATTACACAAATCGTGATTGGCGCTGTTATTGCAGTGTTCTTATTAGCGAACTCCATTTACATTGTCAAACAGTGGGAAACGGCCATTCGCTTACAGTTTGGTGTTGTGCAACAAAACAACATCGGGCCAGGTTTGCATTTTAAAGTGCCATTCATCAATACCATCAAAAAATTTGATCGTCGTTTACAAACCTTAGACACCGATCCTGAACCCTTTTTAACCCTTGAGAAGAAAAATCTCATCGTCGATACGTTTGTGCAATGGCGCGTTGAAGACCCAAAAGTTTTCTATGAGCGTGTACAAGGCAATCCTGCGCGTTTGAATAATTTATTGCGCCCTGTGGTGCAAGACAATTATCGTGCGGAATTTGCCAATCGTAATTTACAAGATGTGGTGGCGGGGATTGATGAAGTCAGCGGGAATACAACGCGTTCGATCATTCAAAATGACATCTTAAAAAATGTGCGTTTAACCGGTGAGCAATACGGAATTGCGATTGTTGACATGCGCATTAAAGGCGTTGAGTTGCCTGAAGATGTGAAACAAAGCGTTTATGATCGTATGAACAGTGAACGCGAACGTGCGGCAAAAGAGTTCCGTGCCCGCGGTGAAGCAACATATGTTGAAAAGGTTGCCAAAGCCGATAAAGAGCGCGAAATTCGTTTAGCTGATGCGTATAAGAAAGCGGAAATTTTACGCGGTGAAGGCGATGCCATTGCCGCAGAAGTCTATGCAAAATCGTTCTCGGCCAATCCTGAGTTTTACGAATTTAATCGTAGTTTAGAAGTGTACCAGAAGAGTATTAAGCGAGATGGCGACATCTTAATTCTCGATACGGATTCTGAATTCTTTAAATATTTTCAGCCTAAATAGCGTGCGAAAACATCATTGAATTGCATTTCTTTTTTTTTTATTCAAAATTTGAAATCGGGGAATAAAACAAATGGGTAAGAATGTCATTGTCGTTGGCACTCAATGGGGTGATGAAGGTAAAGGTAAGATTGTTGATCTTCTCACGGAAAAAGCAACGGCAGTTGCGCGTTTCCAAGGCGGTCACAATGCCGGTCATACATTGGTGATCAATGGTGAAAAAACAGTCTTACGCTTGATTCCATCTGGTATTTTACGTCCACACATCACATGTTACATCGGTAACGGTGTTGTGTTGTCGCCAGTTGCTTTATTAAGCGAAATGGATGAATTATTGTCTAAAGGTGTGGATGTTGATAAGCGTTTGAAAATCTCAGAAGCTTGTCCTTTAGTGATGCCTTATCACATTGCCATTGACCTTGCGCGCGAAGAAAAATTGGGCGTGAACAAAATTGGTACCACAGGTCGCGGCATTGGTCCGACGTATGAAGATAAAGTGGCACGTCGCGCAATTCGTGTGGCGGATCTTTTCTATCCTGAACGCTTTAAAGAAAAATTGGTTCAAGTGATGGAGTTCCACAACTTTGTATTGCAAAACTACTTTGGCAAAGAACCATTGAGTGTGGATGCTGTATACAATGAAATCATGGCATTGGCACCACGCATTTTACCAATGGTGACGGATGTTTCTGAAGAGTTGAATGATTTACGCAAAGAAGGTAAGAGCGTGATGTATGAAGGTGCTCAAGGCACATTCTTAGACATCGATCACGGGACTTATCCATTTGTGACATCAAGCAACACATCAGCCGGTGGTGCGGCTGTGGGTACAGGCGTCGGTCCTTTATACTTTGATTACGTGATGGGCATTGTGAAAGCTTACACTACACGCGTGGGTTCAGGTCCATTCCCAACAGAATTGCATGATGATGTGGGTTATGGCTTGGCAGAACGTGGTCATGAATTTGGTTCAGTGACGGGCCGTGCGCGTCGTTGTGGTTGGTTTGATGCACCTGTATTGCGCCGCTCTGTAGAAGTGAACAGTATTTCTGGTTTATGCTTAACGAAATTAGACGTACTCGATGGTATGGAAGAAGTGAAAATCTGTACAGGTTACCATTTAGATGGTGAAACCTTAGATTATCCTCCATACGGTGCCGATCGCTTTGCACGTTGTGAGCCGATCTATGAATCTCATCCGGGTTGGTCTGAAAGCACAGTGGGCGTGAAAACGTTTGAAGAGTTGCCAATCAACGCGCAAAACTATATCAAACGCATTGAGCAATTGATTGATGCGCCAGTGGATGTGATTTCTACAGGTCCAGATCGTTCTGAAACCATCGTGTTGAACGACCCATTTGCTGAATTGTAAGATTCGTTGCATCAAAGATTAAATGAAAAGGGCCAAGGGCCCTTTTTTTATGTCAGGCGTTGAAACGCAGCGGTGTCAATGATAGGGTAAAACCTTCCATTCATTCAAAAGAGTCACCATGGCAAAGGATTATCAAAAACAATTAAAGCAGATGAAAGCCGTCATTCGTCGCGATGAATTGAAGGCAAAGATGGCTGCGGCGCAAAAGCCCATGGCACCTGAGCCAGAGTTTGCAAGCGTGATGAAAGACGTGAAGCGCATTTACAGTGATCGTGTTGATCCATTGACTTTGCGGCCAAAGCGCAAAGTGCATGTGCGTCCTCATTATGAAGAGATCGAATATGATTATTTCTATATTGGTGAAACCTATGAGGCCGCGCCCATTCAGCACTCAAAAAATGGGCAGGGCAACCGTGATGTGCAAAAGCTTCAGCAGCGCACCTATCGCATTGTAGAGAGCTTAGATCTGCATGGTCATAAAATGGATGGGTTAGATGAGCTATTGACAGAATTTTGCCATTATGTGCAGTCTAAGGGCGTGTGTGGGCGCATCATCCATGGCAGCGGTTTAGGGTCTAAAAATTTTACGCCGATTTTAAAAAATCATGTGCGCCGCTGGCTGTATGAATATCCTGAAGTGCTCGCTTATACAGAAGAGCGCAATAATGATGGCGCGGTTATTTTTTTATTAAAGCGTAAAGCTTGGGTGAAAGAATAAAAAAACCGCCCGAAGGCGGTTGATCTATTGGTTACTTCACACATTTATGAGAAATAGTTGATGAGATAGGTGTGATAAGGGATCGACACAATGTCAATCAACACCGCGCCACTTAAGGGCACAATCATCAATGCGCGAGTGGAGATCACTTTGTAATGGTCACACACGCTCGTCATGTTTGCCATAGCATTTGGCGTTGCGCCTAAACCATGACCCATTAAACCTGCGCACATGACGGCAGCATCATAGTTTTTGCCAAGCACTCGGAAAACAAAGAAGACGGCAAAGAGCACAATGAAGATCACTTGTAGCAATAAAATGATGAGTAACGGTAACGCAATGTCGCTCAATTCCCAGATTTTCAGAGACATCATCGCCATTGTTAAGAATAAACCGAGCGATACGCCTGAGATTAAATCAATGGATTTTTGATGTAAATTCACCACACCCGCCGCATCATTAACGTTACGGACAATGATGGCGATGATCATCGCACCCACATAACTTGGCAGAGAAAAACCTGTCCAAGCTGTGAATTGTTCAGAGGCAATGCGCCCAACCACCATAATGCCAAGGATGATGGCGAGTACCTTCAAAAAGGCAGTCACATCAATTTCTTTAATGGCATTTGCTAAAGTTTTCGGCTCATTCGGGAGGTTTTGCGCATCATCAATGGCTTCGATTTTGACGTTGTGACGTTTGATTAAAAAGCGTGCCACAGGTCCACCTAAAATGCTGCCGGCAATCAAACCAAAAGTTGCCGCGGCAATGGCAGCAACAGCCGCCGATGAGTGTCCTAAACCTTCTGCCATGCCACCAAAGGCCGCTGCGCCACCATGGCCACCGGTTAAGGAGACTGCGCCAGCCATCACACCTAAAATCGGATCTGCACCCAATGACAGGGCAATGCCAACGCCAAAGGTGTTTTGAAAGAGCGCCAAAAACCAACAGATGCATAAGTAAATGAGGAGCAATTTGCCGCCGCTTTTGAGGATGCGAAAGCTACCATCAATCCCAACAGTCGTGAAAAATGCCACCATCAAAAAGCTTTGGATGCTGGTGTCAAAGGAGAACGTTGCGAGCTCAAAACTTCTGAGTATCCAGATCACGATGCTGACGATGAAGCCACCAATCACGGGCGCTGGAATACAAAATTTTTGGAGCCATGAGAGGCGATTTTTTAAAAATAAACCCAATAGCAGGCATAAAACCGTTAAAAAGAGCGTGCTGAGTGAGTCAAGGTGCAGGTTCATGAAGGCTCCTTCTGAATGTGGTATTGAATGAATTGGTAAGCGATGAAAGCGGCCAATTTAGTGGTGCGCTGATCAATGTCAAAGTTAGGATTGCACTCTACAATGTCTAATAGACGCACTTTGCCGCTGTCAATGAGGTGAATGAATAAGGCTTCAAATGTGGCAACGCTGATGCCGCGCACCGCAGGCGCACTGACGCCAGGGGCAATGAAGTTTGAAAACACATCTAAATCAATGGTGATGTAAATGTGATCCACAGTATTCACAAATGTGGTGAGGATCTTGAGGGTGTGATTAAGGTCTGCGAGCGCTGTATCCATCACATATGTGGCATTGAGCTGATCGGCCTTATCAAACAATGCGCGTGTATTGGCGTGAGCTGCGATGCCAATCACAAGATAATGAAAGGGTTGATCATGCGCTTGGCATAGGTGAGCGGCATTTAAAAATGGCGTGCCAGAGGTGTTTTCATCGGCGGCTCTTAAATCAAAGTGCGCATCAAAATTAATGATGCCAATAGACTCATTCGGATGCTGCTGTGCCACATGGTGAAAAATGCCTTGAAAGCTGCCATATGCTGTTTCATGACCACCGCCTAACACAATGGGCGTGATGCCTTGATTCATCAACATCGTCACTTTTTCCCCAAGTTGAGCTTGGGCAGCTTCTAAATCTTGATGCTCAACGCTGACATTGCCAAAATCCGTGAGGCTAAATGATTGATGCACGGGGAAGCTTGCCATTTGCTTTCGGATCAAATCAGGGGCGGCAGCTGCACCTAAGCGCCCTTGATTGCGGCGCACGCCCTCATCACTTTCAAAGCCGAGTAGGCCAAATTGTGGGGCAGTGGATTGATTGATCACTTGAAATAGGCGGCGATGGCAAACATCATCGCCATCAAAGCGTCCGGACCAGACAAATGGATCAGACATGAAAACTCCTTTGGTTAAATTTTTATTGATCGTGGCCAATTAAGGCGGTAATGGCGGCGCTCGCTTCTAAAATGGCTTCAATCCACTGTGTTTCATGGGCACTGCCACGGAAATAGGGGGCCATCAATGTCACCACTGCAATGGCGGACTGATGACGGAAAATGGGGGCAGAGATGCCAAGTACGCCGGGATCAATTTCGCCCATTGTGCGGCCATAACCTTGGGCGCGGATGCGTGCTAAATCCGTGATGAGGGTCTCTTTCTCTATGCAATCTTTCGGGTAGGCATGTTCAATGATGGCATTGCCAATGGCTGCTTCTTTAAAGGCAAGTAAGGTTTTGCCGCTTGCCCCTAATGTTAATTGATTGACGCGACCAGGTAAAAATGAGCAGCGCAGCGCTTGTTCACTCTCCACCATTTTAATGCAGATGGTTTCTGTGTAATCTGCCACCACAATGCCCGCAGATTCCCCTGTTACATCGCAGAGGTTTTGCAACACCGCATCAACATCATCATTAAAGATGGAATAGGTTTGATGCAAATGTTGTCCCTTTAAGCTTTGTGCACCTAAAGTATAGGCCCCATATTTTCGGGATGGTGTGACAAATTCCCATTCTATGAGAATATTTAAAATCCTATAAACCGAGGATAACGGGATGTTTAATGCCTGTGATATGTGCTTTGGGAAGACGGGCTTACCGCAAGAGGCAATATAAGACAGGATGTTCAGTAATCTATCAGTGCTTTTCATAATCTCACTCCTAGGATTACAATAGCAATGATCTTTTTTGAAAACAAAAAACTTTCTTATTTTATGAGAATATTTATTTTAGGCATAAAAAATCCCGCAGGGTGCGGGATTGTGTGAACAGCTCAGTTTTGCTTACTCAGCAGCACCGCCAACAATCACAATGGTGAAGTCATCGGGGTGAATGTGTTTCTCAAATGCTTTTTGAATCTCTTCTTTCGTGATGGCACGGATGCGATCAGGATAAGTGTCATAATAATCTAGTGGTAGATCATATTGGGCAATGGTGAGTAATGCTGATGCTAACCCACGGTTACTGCTTAATGCCAAAATGCTGCTGCCAATTAAATTATTTTTCGCACGTTCTAAATCTGCATCCATTGGGCCATTGGCGATGAATGCCTTGGTCTCTTTGAGGGTGGCTTCAATGGCATGTTCAACACTCTCGTTTTTAGTGGCCAGACCAATGGTGAAAGGACCATGAAGCAAGGTTGGGCTAAAATAGCTGTAAATGCCGTAGGTTAAGCCTTGCTTTTCACGGATGTCCATCATCAAAAGGGAAGTCAATCCGCTGCCACCTAACACATGATTACCGAGCGTTAAGGGTAAAAAGTCAGGATTGAAGCGATCAATGCTCACTTGACCCATCATGATTTGGCTTTGTGGACCATTGAAAGGTTGACGCACCGTTTGTGCTTTAACGGCTTTGGCATCATTGCGAATGGGGCTTAATGTTTTGTCAGTTTTGCCAAGTTGTGCGCTCAATGCTGTACTGATGGTTTTAGCCTCTTGTTCAGACAAGGCACCGACGATCACGATATTGGCATTTGTGGCATGGTAATAAGCCTCGCGGAAGGCTTTCACATCGTCAATCTTCATCGCCTTTAAAGAGGCTTCAAGCATTTCGCTTGTGACGCCTTGCAACTGATCTGGAAAGAGCAGGGATTGATACAGCTCGCCTGCAATCGCGCTTGGATTGTCTAAACGTGCTTTTTGTGCATCGATGGCTTGGGCGCGTTCACGATCAAAGATCGCGCCATCCATGCGAGGTGATGCCATCATCTCTGACCATAATTCAAGGGTGCGATTGAGCACAGCTTCATCTGTCAATGAGCGAATATTGATGGTGGTGGTTGCAATGCTAGAACCCGCAGAAATGCTGCTGCCGATATTTTCTAACGCTTCAGAGAATGCATTTTCATCCATCTCTTTGGTGCCAAGAGTCATCATTGTGGCGGTCATTGCGGCTAAGCCATGTTGATCACCTTCACGAAAACTGCCAGCATCCATCGAGACGACGATGTCCACCATGGGGATTTCCGGTGCATTGATGAAGAGTACGCGGGCACCTTCATCAGTGTGCCACTCTTTAATTTTTGATTTCATGTCCGATGCCATTGCTGTGGTACTGATCGCGAGGCAGGTGAGTGTCATGATAATGCGTTTAAACATGGTTATTCCTCCTGACTGTCGGGTGCATGTGCACGCAAACGACCAATGGTTAAGTTGCTGTCATTGAGATATTTTTGTGCCACTTGCTGAATTTGCTCAGGGGTCACTTTTTCTAAATAGCTCACCAAATTGTCACGGTTTTGCCAGCCTTCACCGGTGGTTTCAGCTGCGCCAATGGCCATCGCTTGCGAATAGATGGAGTCTTTGGCATAAATCTGCTCTGTGCGATAGGCAGTGAGGATTTTTTTGAGCTCTTCTTGACTGACCAATGTGGTTTGCAGTTCATTGATGGCGGCTTTGAGCTCTGTTTCCAATGTTTCTAACGCCACGCCTTCGGCCGGCACCGCACTTAAAAAGAAAGTGGTGTCATAACGCGCGCCTTCATTATAGTAGCTTGAAGCATCGAGGGATTGCTGCGTCTCTTTGACCAGTTTTTTCGGTAAACGAGCGGTTGTACTGCCACTTAAAATCTCTGAGGCAAGCAATAGGGCATACGCTTCTTCTTTATGCTCAGTGCTGTTGATGCTTGGGACTTTGTACGCCATAAAAAGCACCGGTAGATTTGCAGGCGCTGCCATGTCAATGTATTTTGTGGCGTTTTGTGGCACTTCAAAGTTATTTTCTCGAACGATTTTAGCGCCGCGTGGAATCTCCCCAAAGTATTGCTGAACCATTTGATGGGTTTTTTCAGGATCCACATCCCCGACAATCACGAGGGTTGCATTGTTTGGGCGATAAAATTCGTTGTACCAGCTTTGTAAATCTGACAACGTCCAGCTTTCAATCTCTGGCATCCAACCAATGATGGGATTGCGATAAGCATTTGTTGTCCAAACAGTGGCATTAAACGCTTCATAAAAGAGGGCTTGCGGATTGCTGTCTGTGCGCATGCGACGCTCTTCTGCCACCACTTGACGCTCTGGTGCAAAGTCTGCTTCTTTGAGCACAAGATTGTGCATGCGATCAGATTCTAAGCGTAAACTGGTCTCTAATTCCCAGCTGGGTAAAATCTCAAAATAAGCCGTGTAATCGTAAGAGGTAAAGGCGTTGTCTTTCCCACCTAAGTTCGCCACGATGGTGGAGTGTTCATTTGGGCCAAGGGTTGGCGTGCCTTTGAACATCATGTGTTCAAGCATGTGTGAGATGCCACCTTTGCCGCGAGGCTCATCAACTGAGCCGACTTTATACCACACCATAGTGATGGCAACGGGGGCTCTGTGATCTTCGCGCACAATGAGTTTTAAGCCATTGTCTAGGGTGTATTCATGGGTCGGTTGTGTTGTAATGTCGTTATTTCCGTAGCTGATGGCCATCACAGATAATGTGGTGATGGCAGCCAATTTTTTAAAAAATGCCATGTCACGCTCCTTATTCAGTCAGGTGAATTATAGGGTGAAGGTTTGTCCTGTGGTGAACGGGCGGGCATCATCATTTAAATCAATGATGTGTGTGATGACATCTGCCACTTTTTTTGCATCACGGTTGCCAGAAGGTGAGACGCTGTAACGCATTGCTGAGTTTAAGCACACAGGATCGATGCTGTTGAATTGAATTTTTTCTTGGGATTCAAACTCGCCGGCAAAGAGTTTCATTAACGTATTTAAGCCAGCTTTTGCGACGGCATAACTGCCCCAGTAAGCTTGTGAGCCATCGGCCACTTCGGCGTGGTCAAAAAAGATCACCGAACCACGTTCAGCTTTGTTTAACAACGGTAACATGGCTTGCGTTAAATAGAAAGGCGTATTTAATGTGGTGTTGATGCTTAATAACCATTTTTCAGGATTGGTGTGGGCAAGGGGCGTTAAGTTACCAAGATTGGCCGCAGTGTGCACGATGCCATCGAGTTTCCCAAATTCTGCTGCCAATGTTTCATAGAGCGCATAGTAATCATTATTGCTGCATTTAGCAAAATCCATGTACAAAATGGCAGGTTCTGGGCAACCGGCAGCCACGATTTGATCATACAAATCTTCCACAATCTTTTGCTTTTTCTCGCGGGCAAGCAGAACAACGGTGGCGCCTTCTTTTGCTAAGGCCAATGCGCTGTTGCGGCCCACCATGCCTGTAGAACCGGTGATTAAAATGACTTTATTGGCTAAACGACTCATTTCTCTTCCTCTTTTGCAGCGAGTGTGGGCTTTTGTGCATATAACAGATAGTTCATGGACAAATCTTTTGTTAAATAAGCCACACGATTGAAGGGGTTAAAGCTCATGCCGCGGCTGTCTTTGACGGCTAAACCAGCATTTTCACAATAGGTGTACAACTCAAATGGCGTGATGAATTTATCAAATTCATGGGTGCCTTTCGGTACGATTTTTAGCACCGTTTCCGCTGCAAAAATCACCAATTGCTTGGCTTTAAATGTGCGGTTGATGGTGGATAAAAAGAGCTTGCCACCGGGTTTTAAGAGTTTGCTGCATGCATCTAAAATCGATTGTGGATCGGGGACGTGCTCAAGCATCTCAAGGCATGTCACCACATCATAAGTGTTTGGTTGTAAATCGGCCAATGCCTCAACGGTGGAGAGCTGATAGTCAATGTCAAGGCCGGAGATTTTTGCATGTTCGCGCGCCACTTCTAATGCGCCGATGGCTAAATCAACGGCTGTGGTGGTTGCGCCGCGCTTTGCTAAACCTTCGGCGATGATGCCGCCACCGCAGCCGACATCTAGGGCTTTGATGCCATGTAAATTGGCATGCTCGGTAATGAATTCAAAACGCGTGGGATTAATGTCATGGAGCGTTTGAAAGCTGCCATTGGGCGTCCACCAATCGTGTTGGTTGAATTTGCTGATCTCATCTTGAGAGACATTGTCCATATCGATTCTCCTAACTATGATTGATTGTGCTGTTGCGCAGGGGTGGATTTAGGGCTTTGTAAATCTGATTGCAACAGTTTAGAGAGTTCACTGATGTTGATCTGTTGTAAGAATTTTTGTGGGAGGAATTTAGCAATGAAGTTTGCGCTTGATTCCACAAATGGCGTCAATTGTGATTTTTGCCACATCGGAATGCTGTTTAAGCCCACATTCATGGCAAATAAGCCTAAAAATGCCACGATCAACCAACCACGCAATACGCCAAAGCCCATGCCTAAGATGCGATCAATGAAGGAGATTTTCAAAAAGCGAATGAGCAGAGAAATCCCTAAATTCACAAGACCGGCTAAAAATAGGATACCTAAAAAGGTGATGGCGTAACTTAAAATAGAGACGAGTAACTCTTCTGTCGAGCCTTCTGTGGGATTTAAGTCAATTTTGCCTTTTGTGATGGAATGCAATTGATCCGGCAGCATCGCCGCCACATCTTGAGAGAAGTAGGCAGCGCCCCAAAAGGCCACGATCCATACAAGCAAAGAGAGGGCTTCGGTGATGAGCCCTCTGAAAAATGCAATGACGGTCGATAATCCAATGATGCCAATGATGGCGATGTCGATGTAGTTCATAAGGTCCTAATTTACTCGATTATTGAATTTGAATGATGTAGCTGTTCACGCCTTGGCGTTTTAATTCCGCTTGTACATTTTTGGCATTGTCTTGGGTTTTAAGGGGCCCAATGCGCACTTTGTATTGCTTAGAGATCAACGCCACTTCAGAGGCATAACCGCGGCGCTTGTATTCATTCATCACACGTGTGGCATTTTCGCGGCTGCTGTATGAACCGACTTGCACATACCATGTGAATTTAGGCTGAGCAGCGTTTGCACTTTGGGTGTTTTGGCTTTGGGCAGAGCCGATGAGCTCAATTTTAGGCAAGGGCGCAGGCTTAGTGTTGGCAGGTTTCGCTGCGGTATTGTTGGGCTTAGACTGATTTTGCGTCGGCTGTTTATTCGGTTTATTTTGCAATTGTGCTTGTGGGGCTTGCACGGCTTTGCCCTGTTGATTGGCTTGTGCTAACAATTGCTCTGCAATGGACACATTGTTGTCAATCGGCAGTGAGGGCTGATTGTCCGTCACCGCTTCCCACATATTTTCTGTGATGGGTTCATGGACAGAGGGCGGCACAGGGCGCGCATCGACAGGTGGTGTGATGGTTGCAGGTTCATCATATGTACTTGCATAGAAGTCATCTTCTTGTTCGACGGCGGTATTTTCCGGCACATGATAATCATCGGATGATAATAAATTTGGAATGATCCAAAGAGCTAAAGCGATGAGTGCGATGCAGCCGACAATGCGTTGTTGAAGTTTTTTATTCATGGTTTTTATCTCGGGTTAATCCAATTCAATCCTTCGCTGACTGTGTGGAATGATCCAAACACCAAAATTATAGCATCATTTTGCTGAATTTCTGTCGCCATTTGACAAGCATCTGCCACAGAATGGGCAGTATATATGTTTGTCGTCTCTGACAAAATGGGGGCGATTCTTGCTTTTAATGCCTCTGAACTTTGTCCGCGATCACCCTCTAAACCTGCCAGCACCCATGTGTCAATGTCATCTTTAAGAGCGTTGGCAAGGTTTGCGGCATCCTTATCTTTGAGCATGCCAAGGACAGCAATCACAGGGCGATTGTGGGCTTTAAAGGGTGCAAGCAATGCATGTAAAATAGCAGCGCCTTGCGGATTGTGCGTCACATCAAAATAAAACTCACGATCTTGATGCATCACTTTTTGAAAGCGGCCTTGTAAACGCGTGTTTTGTAAGCCTTTGGCAATCACAGATTCTGTCAATTGATCAGCGATTGGGCTATTGAGCAGTGCGCTGATGGCAGCGGCGGCATTTTGCAATTGATGCATGCCTTGTAGGCGTGGCATTGGCAAGGTGAATGTATGCATTTTAAAGCGATATTGCCATGTGTGGTCATGGATCGCAGCATAATGAAAATCGCGGCCGGCTTCAATCAAAGTGGCATGCTGTTTGGCAGCTTGATTTAAAATCGAGACATTCGGTGCGGATTCAGCAGTGATCACAATGCTGTGATCCTTAATGATGCCCGCTTTTTCATGGGCGATCTCTGTGATGGTGTTGCCAAGGAGATTGGTGTGATCTAAATCAATGGGTGTGATGACTGCAACATCCGCATCCACGATGTTTGTGGCATCAAGACGCCCTCCTAAACCCACCTCTAAAATGGCAATCGCCACATGGTGCTTTTTAAAGAGATAAAAAGCCGCTAGGGTGGCAAATTCAAAGTAGGTGAGGGTGATGTCACCGCGCGCTGTTTGAATGGCTTCAAACGCTTCAATGATCTCATCATCTGTGGCTTCATGCCCATTGATGACAATGCGTTCATTAAAGCGATGCATGTGTGGGGATGTATACAAGCCATAGCTTGTGCCCGCAGCTTCACAAATGGCAGCAATGGTATTGGTGGTCGAACCTTTACCATTCGTGCCTGCAACCGTGATGATGAAGGGCGCAATGGGCGTCACATTGAGGGTTTGATAAACTTTTTTGATGCGTTCTAATTTAAAATCCATCGCTAATGGATGGATTTTTTCAAGTTCAATTAACCACTCATTTAGAGTTTTATTTTGCATTCGCGTCTTTTTCGTCCACTTTTTCAAAAGAGGTTTCGGTAAATGGCTCAGGTAAATTCCCCATTTTTGACAATAAAGAGGCGATTTGATTGCGCATTTCACGGCGGTCAATGATCATGTCGATCGCGCCTTTCTCCAATAAGAATTCACTTTGCTGGAAGCCTTCAGGTAATTTCTCACGCACAGTTTGTTCGATGACGCGTGGACCTGCAAAACCAATGTAGGCTTTAGGTTCAGCGATGATCACATCACCAAGCATGGCAAAGCTTGCAGATACGCCGCCATAGGTTGGGTGCGTTAATACGGAGATGAATGGAATGTGTTCATCATTCATTTTACCGATGATGGCAGAGGTTTTGGCCATTTGCATCAAAGAGGTTAAACCTTCTTGCATACGTGCGCCGCCACTGGCTGCAAAAACGATTAAAGGTCTGCGCTCTGCAAAAGCTAAATCAGCTGCGCGCTTAAAGCGTTCGCCCACCACAGAACCCATGGATGCACCCATGAAGTCAAATTCAAAAGCACATGCCACAACGGGGATGTTTTTCAATGTACCGCCCATTGCGATCATTGCATCTCTTTCGCCGGTTGTTTTTTGAGCATCGTTGATGCGCACTTTATAAGATTTCACATCTTTAAAGCCTAAGAAATCGATGGGCTCTAACTCTGCGCCAATTTCGTGGGTAGAATCAGTGTCTAAGAAGTTGATGAGACGACTTCTTGCCGAGATTTTCATGTGATGATTACATTTCGGACAAACGTTTAAGTTTTGTTCTAGCTCTTGTTGATAGAGAATCGAATCACAACTTTTACAGTTTTTCCAGATGCCCTCAGGTACCTTCTTGTTAGAATGGGTACTCTTGATGCGCATTGGATTAAGACGTTCGAACCATGAACTCATTGGATACACCTTTAATAAGTTTGAAAGTGGATTGGCAATGATAAATTATTCTCGTTAAATACTCAATAGAACACAATTTAATGGCATTTTAATGCGAGCGAATGAAAAAGGGCGTATAATTGTGAACTCTTTTAGTCCTATATGGTGAGCGAGACGACAATGATGGATTCAGATTTGCAGGCATTGTATCAAGAAGTGATTCTTGATCATAACAAAAAACCTCGTAACTTTCGCGTGATTGATCCGGCTACACATGCAGCGCGTGGTCACAATCCATTGTGCGGGGATCAAATCAAAGTATTTTTAACCGTTGATGACAATGGCGTGATTCAGGATGTCTCTTTTAAAGGGGAAGGTTGCGCGATTTCTACGGCATCAAGCTCATTGATGACCGAAGCGGTGAAAGGCAAAACGATCGAAGAAGCGGAAAAGTTATACAACGTTTTCCATGATGCGGTCACGACAGATGAAGACGTAGATACGAGTGAGCTTGGACGTTTAGCAATTTTGACAGGTGTGAAAAAATATCCTGCCCGCGTTAAATGTGCCACATTGGCTTGGCATGCCTTGCATGCAGCCCTCACAGAAAATGAAGAACCTGTGAAAACAGAGTAAGAAGGATTGAGCATGAGTGAAGAGAAATCCCCAAACGACGCAGTCATCTATTATGCTGAAGGCGTTGAAAAAACCGAAGCGAGTGAAGCGGTGGTTGAAGAGATCATCAATAATTTAAAGCGTGTGTATGACCCAGAAATTCCTGTGGACATCTACGAGCTTGGATTGATTTATGTGATTGAGTTTTTAGACACGACAGAAGATCACTTTAAAATCAAAATTGACATGACATTAACCGCACCCGGTTGCCCAGTGGCTGGTTCAATGCCTGAGTGGGTACAAAATGCTGTGATGGCAACCCCAGGGATTGATGATTGCCATGTGGATTTAGTGTGGGAACCCTTCTGGACCCCTGAGCGCATGTCATTGCGCGCGAAGTTAGAGTTGAATATGCTCTAAATTTTATGGTGACACCAAAAGCCCCTGTTTTGGGGCTTTTTTTATTGTTTTGTATGAAAAAAGAACAAATATTGAAATTAATTTGCAAATGAGAATTGTTATCAATATTATCTCACCTTGTTCGATTAAGTCGTTGTATGTAATTAAGAGGCATTCATGTTACACCCTAAGCAGTTTCCATCAACGCGTATTGCATTCGCATTGTCTACGCTCCTCATTCACAGTGCATTTGCACAGACTCAAGAAAATTCAAAATCCGATGACTCTACAGATAATGCCATAGATTTAAGTGGTGTTGTGGTTTATGTAGGGGAGAATCAAGGCATTTTAGGCATGAATCCTGTCTTGTCACAAAGTGAAGTGGGGCAAGGCACCATCAATCAAACACAGATGAACATCATTCAAGCAACGAATATGGCAACGGTTTTGGATAAAATCCCAGGGGTTGGCATGTCCGGCAGCCCTCGCCCTGGTGGACAAACCATCAATATTTGGGGGATGAATGAGAGTAAGTCTGTGCCCATTATGGTGGATGGTGCGTTAAAGACGTTTGATAAATATCGTCAAGGCACTTTGTATGTGGATCCTGATCTGATTAAAGCTGTGGATGTGCAAAAAGGTGGATTTGATCCGAGCATTGGCAATGGCGGCTTTGGTGGCAGTGTGCGCATGACCACAAAAGATGCCACAGATTTTTTACGAGAAGGGCAATCTGTGGGCGCTATGCTCAAAACTGGTTATCACACCAATAATAATCAACGCAATTATGCGGCGGCGGTTTATGGTAAAAATCATGCCAATACCATGGATGGCTTGATCTATTTTTCTAAGACATTGTCTAAAGATGTACGGTTGGCAGATCATGAGCGATATCGAGGATCGGCGATTGATCAATACAGTTATTTGGTCAAAAGTAATCTTTATCTTGGTGAAGAGAGCAAGCTAACCTTGAGTTTAAACAATACACGTTATAAAGGTTGGATGCCATTTGCTGCGATGGGTGGCAATACAATCAATGTGAATTCCATGGATGATTATGAGTGGAAACGCCGTATTTTCTATCGGGAGCAGCAAGATCGCAGTTACAGTGCGAATTTTGAATATGCACCTTCTGATAATCCTTGGGTGAACTTAACGGTGGATCTCACCCATTCAGAGACAAAGCAGCATGATCAAAAAATTAAGCCGCAACCTGGGCAAAAAAAGCCTTCAGCATCATTGTCTACTTTAGGCAAAGAGAATTGGACGGCATATCGCAATACAAGTTTGCACATTAAAAATCAAAGCATCATAGAAACCGGTGTTGTGACACAAACCATTACAGTGGGTTTGCAATATTTGCGTAAACAACAAAATGCCACAATGTTTTATGATCAAGGATCGTATGGTAAGCCTGAATTTAATCATGGATATTTCACGCCGCCCTTTTTGCCAGCTGGTCGTCAAACGGTCATCAGTGCTTATGTGATGGATGAGATTCAATTGGGGCAATTCACATTGACACCTTCTTTGCGCTATGATCATGTGAAAAATCAAAGCTTCGGTAATGTTGCAGGTTATACCTCAACGAATGCAAAGGATGGTCATGATTATCGTTCGGTGACGTATCAAGGATTTTCTCCACGCATTGCCTTGTATTGGCAGCCGATTGATCAATTTGCAGCCTTTGTGGATTATTCACGCAGTTGGCAGGCACCGAATATTGATGAGCAATACACTGTACAAGGGAAAGGCATTTCAGGGCCCAATGGTACAAGCCGTGATTTGAGCAAGGAAAAATTGAGTGCGCTGCGTTTTGGTGTGATGGGTAATTTCTCAGATCTTTTGACGGAAGATGATCAGCTTTTTATTCGTGCAACCGCATTTCATAATCGAGTGAATCATGAAGTGATTCGTAAAATTGGAGCGATTTATTGTGAAAGCCACCATGCAACTGGCAATAATAGCGGTTGTGGTAAGCCCATGAGTGCGTTTCATAATGGCCGCGGCTATACCATTAAAGGCTTAGAGCTGGAAGCAAAGTATGAAAGTACATATGTCTTTGGCGGTTTAGCGGCAAGTTTAATGAAAGGACAGCGTCGAGGTTCGCCCCGTGATGTATGGTATGAACAAAAAACATGGCTAAGAGACATTCCGCCGCGCGAATTAACCGCAACCATTGGTTTTCATGTACCGCAGTATCATTTCAGCATGGGATGGCAAAGTCAATTTGTGCGTAAGCAGACAAGAACACCATCAACGATTGATGCAAAAGCTGGCGTACTCAGTTATCAATTAACGCCTGGTTATTCTGTACATGGTTTATTTATGAGTTATACGCCAGATGATCGTTATGCGCCCAATATCAATCTAACGGTTGATAATCTTTTTAATAAAAGCTATGCGCCTTATTTGAATGATGGTGTCAAAGCGCCAGGATTAGATGTGCGCTTGAGTATTTCTTATCAGTTTTAATGATATGAATATATGAAAAAAGCCCTGAAATATCAGGGCTTTTTATTTGCAAAAATTAATCTTCTGCTTTTAACATTTTTTCAAGATAGTGAATGTCCGTACCACCTTTGATGAAGTTTGGATCATTTAAGATCTTAAGGTGCAATGGGATGTTCGTCTTGATGCCTTCGATCACAGTTTCTTGTAAAGCATTGCGTAGGCGCGCGATCGCGATTTCACGCGTTGGGCCGTGTGCAATGATTTTACCCACCATTGAATCGTAATAAGGTGGAACCTTATAACCTGCATAAATGTGGGTATCCACACGAATGCCAGGGCCACCTGGTGGCACGAATGTTGTGATGGTGCCAGGGGATGGTAAGAATGTTTTAGGATCTTCTGCGTTGATGCGACACTCAATGGCATGACCTGTATAGGTGATGTCTTCTTGTGTGAATTTAAGCGGTTTGCCATCAGCGATGTCGATTTGTGCGCGTACAAGATCAATGCCTGTAATCAATTCAGTCACAGGATGTTCCACTTGAATGCGTGTATTCATTTCGATGAAGTAGAATTCACCATTTTCATACAAGAATTCAAATGTACCTGCACCACGGTAACCGATGCGTTTACATGCGTTCACGCATGATTCACCGATGCGAGCACGCTCTTCATCTGTGATGCCAGGGGCTAACGCTTCTTCAATTACTTTTTGGTGACGACGTTGCATAGAACAGTCACGTTCACCTAAGAATACGGCATTGCCGTGCTCATCGGATAAGACTTGAATTTCAACGTGACGTGGTTTTTCAAGGAATTTTTCCATGTAAACCATAGGGTTGCCAAATGCTGCGCTGGCTTCTGCTTTAGTGAGCTCGATTGATGACAATAAGTCTTCTGCTTTATGCACAACGCGCATCCCGCGACCACCGCCGCCGCCTGAGGCTTTGATGATGACAGGATAACCGATCTCTTCCCCTAATTTTAGGTTCGCATTCGCATCATCCGTTAATGCGCCAGGAGAACCCGGAACACAAGGAACGCCCGCTTCAATCATCGCTTTTTTCGCAGAAACTTTGTCACCCATTAAACGGATGGTTTCAGCGCGTGGGCCGATGAAAATAAAGCCAGACTCTTCAACGCGCTCTGCAAAGTCAGCATTTTCAGCCAAAAAGCCATAACCAGGATGGATGGCATCTGCATCTGTCAATTCCGCCGCTGCAATGAGCTGAGGCATATTCAAATAGCTTGAAAATGATTGAGGTGGCCCGATACAGATGGAATCATCGGCTAAAAGTACGTGTTTTAAGTCTCTGTCAGCGGTTGAATACACAGCAACAGTGCTGATATTCTTCTCTTTACATGCTCGCAAAATGCGCAGTGCAATTTCACCACGGTTTGCGATTAAAACTTTTTTAATCATGGAGTGGTCCTTATCTTATTCAAGAATGAAGAGCGGTTGATCGAATTCGACTGGCTCACCATTTTGAACAAGGATCGATACAACTTTTCCAGAAATTTCTGCTTCGATCTGATTAAACATTTTCATCGCTTCAACGATGCACACTGTATCGCCAACGTTTACAGTTTGGCCAACGTCTGTAAATACGCTAGAGGTTGGAGACGCAGCGCGGTAGAAGGTACCGACCATTGGAGAACGGATCACTTTACCTTCTGGCAATTCTGCTTTTTCTGCAGCAACAGGTGCCGCCGGTACCGCTGTTGTGGCAACGATTTGTTGCATTGGGTTGTATGCAGGTTGAGCAACTGGGGCAACTTGAGCAACCGCAGCACCTTGAGAATTACGGCTGATGCGGATTGAACCTTCACCTTCGATGATTTCGATTTCAGAAATCGTTGATTCATCAACAAGGTCAATCAAGTTTTTAATCTTACGAATATCCATGAGTTTTTATTCTCCTACTAAGTTTTCGATGATCTTGATGAAACAATGTTTTTAGCGCGATAGAGCCCAAGCTCATAGCCAAAAAGTCCATGTCCCACCAGAATTCCTGAGGCAATGTCTGACAAATATGAATGGTGTCTAAATGGCTCCCTTGCAAAGACATTCGAAATGTGAATTTCGATGAATGGAATGTCTACGCTCAAAAAGGCATCACGGATGGCAATGCTTGTGTGCGTATACGCGCCCGGGTTGATTAAGATGACATCAATGTTCTCAGACTTTGCTTTGTGAATTTGGTTGATGATTTCGCCTTCAATATTAGACTGAAAGCATGACAATGCAAGCTGTAATTCACCGGCCTTGTGTGTCAATTGTGTTTCGAGTTCAGGCAGGGTTGTGTAACCATAGATCTGAGGCTCTCTCGTTCCAATCATATTGAGATTAGGGCCATTGATTAACAGTACCTTAGAATGCTCGTTTGTGGACATAGTGCCTCATATTAGTCACGTAAAAATATTGCAATTATACGTATATCGCGTGAACTTTTCAAAAATTAAGTGAAATTTGGCTAAATGACAAAATGTGACCTTTTTGACGGGGTTTTAAAGGATATTGAATAATTGCGCGCAATCTTGATTATTTTTTTCAAAAAAGCTCATACCTTCCATGAAATTGTATATTATGTGCGAAGGGATGCTGAACTTTTTTACGATAAATTGACTAAAAACTTAGCAAACAATGTCCGAAAATTGAGATCAAAAGTGATGGAACGCGCACTGAATATACATCAAAAGCTGGGGATATTATTGAGCACAGGTGGATTGATCCTCTTGATCTCATTTGGCATCGGCTATTTTTTTGCAAGCAACGGCATGACACATCATCACATTACATCTCTCGGTTTGGTGAAATTTTTAGCTGCAACAGTGATTTTAATGATGCTCTTTTATTGTATGGCATTCGTTGTGCTAAAAGTGGCCGGGGATCACATGATTTGGCTCTCTTTAGCGGGCATGCTGTTATTGAGCCATTATATTTATTGTGTGGTGATGATCTATGATGTGACGATGGTGCATACGCCAACGATCTCCCTTCTCTCCATTTGTCATTATCCTTTTGTGATCAGCTACTGTGTTTTAGGGATTGTGCGCTGGGCAATGCTTTTAAAAAGCCCTGAATGAGGCCACTACATCGCGCCTTCATTTCTGACGGAATTGCGAAATTTGCGCATTTTTTTAGCGACTTTTTTTGTTGCTGTGCTAAAATTGCGCACTTTAAATAAATAGGCATTCAGTTAGATGTTTGAATTTAATAGAAAAAGTTTCAAACACATCCTCAGCGTTGCCGTGCTGATGTGGTGTACAGTCATGGTCAACGCATGTGCGAACCCTGCGGCAAAAACAGTCAGCCACTTGAAAAAAGAACAACATTTGATTGCCGATTTTGCCAAGCATCGCCAATTGAGTGACGAAGTCACGCATAAAGAAGTTCAAAAATACGTCAAAAGCTTTCAAAAAGATCCCCGCATTTTTAATCATTTAGATGAAGATCGCTTAGTGATCATGCGCTATATCTTTGAAGAGTTAAAGCGCCGCAAAATGCCTGCTGAATTGGCCATGATTCCATTGGTGGAAAGTGGTTATCAGCCGGGTGCGTCAAACAATGGCCGTTATGTTGGGCTGTGGCAGTTTGGTAAAGTGACCGCAGAGCACTTTGGCATTGATGTCCATAAAAATTATGATGGGCGTTTTAATCCGGAGCTCTCCACAAAAGCGGCACTCGATTATTTGCAGTACTTAAATAAGATGTTTGATGGGGATTGGCTGTTGACCATCGCCGCTTATAATGCCGGGGAAGGGCGCGTGAAGCGCAGCATTCAAGCGAATCGTCAAAAAGGTAAAAAAGCCGATTATTGGCACATTGATTTGCCAGAGGTGACACGCGCTTACATTCCTAAAGTACTCGCATTGTCTGAAGTGATTGCTGATCGTGAGCGTTTAGCCGCTGTGAGCCACAGTGAAATTCCAAACTTGGTGCGTGTGCGCGTGGAAAACTCTGAGAAAATGAAAAAGATCATTCGTGATTCAGACATCTCAATGGAAGTCATTGAATTTTATAATCCAAATGTGAAGCATAAAAACAGTGTGCGCTCCATCATGATCCCGGAAAATGAATTGAAGCATTTAAAAGGTCTCTCCTCAAGGGAGCGTGATCAATACATCGTCTACGGAAGTCGTAAGCAATCATAATCCATGCATCTTTGAATCTTATATTGTCTTCTCTTAATGGATGGGTACAATGAGTATTTTGTGCAAAATATAAGATGAGAATTTGATTATGAAAACAGGACAACCATCGGTAATAGGCGGTGCGATGATCGCAGCAGGGACGATGATTGGTGCAGGGATGCTCACCTTGCCCATCGTCTCTGCGGGCATGTGGTTCACATGGACCATTTTTATCATGCTGATCACCACCTTTTTTATGCAAAACTCCGCAGAAGAGATTTTAGAAGTCAATTTAAGCTATCCTGAAGGCTCAAGCTTTCATACATTGGTGAAAAATAATCTTGGGCACTTTGCAAGTGTCATCAATGGTTTTTCTGTGGCATTTGTCCTCTATATATTATTGTATGCGTATGTCGATGGTTCAGGTTCTGTCATTAAAAATGCATTGGCAGTGAATTTAGATGTGGATCTGCCAAAGCCTTTGGCCGGCTTAATCTTCGCTGCTGTGTTATCTATCCTCGTGTGGTGGGGCGCAAAAGCAGTGGATCGCATTTCCACGGTATTGATGTCGGCCATGTTCATTACATTGTTTGCAGCGTTAAGCGGTTTATTAAGTTCTGTTTCTGCCACAAAACTCTTTGAACCCATGGGCGAGCACAATTACGCCATTTATGCCTTTGCCAGTTTACCGTTCTTCTTAACCTCTTTTTGTTTCCATGCGAGCGTTCCAAGCTTTGTGAAATATTATGGCCGTGAAGGCGGTAAAAAAATCCGTGCGGCATTAATGATTGGTATGTGGCTGACGTTGATTTTCTACGCCGTGTGGATGCTTGGGATCATGGGGAATGTGGATCGCGCCTCTTTCCAACACATCACGGGCGATAAATTATTGTGGCTGTTTGATTCAGTTCAGCTCACAGCATTTTTCCGTAACATGCTCGATTTCTTTGCCTTCTTTGCGGTGGTGACCTCATTCTTAGGAGCAGGTTTAGGCTTGTTTGATTACATTGCTGACTTATGTAATTTTGACGATTCTCATTTAGGTCGCGCAAAAACAGCCGTGATCACGTTTGTACCGCCAACCATTTTGGGCATGAGTTTGCCCAATGGCTTTGTCATTGCCATCGGTTTTGCAGGTTTATTTGCGGCGATTTGGTCGGTGATCATTCCGGGTATGACCGTGCTTGCCCATCGTAAAAAGCAGGCGAAAAGCGGCGAGCCATCCACCTTTAAAGCCTTTGGTGGAAAATGGATGCCCTACATTGTGATCGGATACGGTATCATTGCTGCGGTGTCTCATTTATTGGTGGAAGTGTTCCAAATTAAAGCGCTGAACTTTTTCATTCAATAAGACAGACGGATAAATTTTTGGATATTTTTGTGAAAGGATAGAATCATGAACACCCCACAACCGGAATTGATGTATTTAGACTTTGGCGTGATGTTGCAATTGTCAGATTTAAGCCCTGAGTTTAAGACATGTTTAACGAAAGCCGAGGCTGAAGAGATGAGCCGCAAGGTCAGTGCCGCTTTAGTGCAGCTCTATCCTGCGTTGTCGGAAGTGGGCATGGTGTTAGTGGGCGCAGGTTATCAAGTGTCACAAATCATGCGCCCGCGCTTTCCGATCTATCATGAAATGACAGAAGTGTCGAAAATCCAATTTCGTGCCAAGCAGTTTAAACCCTCAATTGTGACGATTACAGCGGTGGATGGCGAATTTTCTGTGGGGGCTTTTAATCGAGACACAGAATCGCCTGATCCTTTATACATTTTCCCTGCGTTGTTGGTATTGCCAAAAAATGAGGCCAATCAAGCGTTGGTGAGTGAGATTGAAACCAATCTTTCTCAACAAGGGATTATGACGGAAGTTTTAAAACCTTTGATGGAAACAGCATTGCATTGTGAAGTTGCACATATGCACATGGTGACATTGAGTGACATCAGCAGTTTTTATGCTACGCAACTCATTCAAATCAACCTTGAACCCTTATGGGAAGTGATGAAGCACATCATTTTTGAGATGGGTCCAACGTTCCAAGTGTTAGGCAGCGGTCATTTGCTGTTATGGGATGGCAAGGAAGTTGTATTTGTAGTACCAGATGAAGCCACGTTCCTTGAAGTCTTTAAAGGCAATCATGATGACTTTGTCCATTATGATCAAACCATGAAGCGCTTAAAATTGCTGTTAACGGATCATGGGATTTTGTTCTCTGAATTCATTGTGACCGATCCTCAATTTTTCCTCACCACACAAACGTTAGAGAGCGTGTTAGAAAAAGTGAAATAAAACTTCTCCTTTTCGTTATAAAAGCCACGCATCAGTTGTGGCTTTTTTCATTTTTAGATTAATTTTTTAAAAAATGCTTAATTTTTCACCAACGATAGTTCATCATAAAGGGTGTGCATATCTTATACTGAAAGGATAAGTCGTAAAATTGCCTTGGCAATCTTTACATTCTGACAATCAAGTAAAGCGAAAAGAACCGACGACAGATGAAAATTTTTTACACAATATTAATACTGATCACCATGGTGTCGCTCTCGGATGTGATCCGACGACTCTTACCCATCAAATTACCACTGCCTGTGTTGCAAATCATCATTGGGGCGGCGATTGCCTTTCCATCTTTTGGTTTACATGTGGAATTTGATCCGGATCTGTTTCTGTTTCTGTTCATTCCGCCATTGATCTTTGCTGATGGTCGTCGGATGCCATTTTATGAGTTCATGCAATCTCGTTGGGAGATCATGAGTTTAGCGCTCTTTTTAGTGTTTGTGACGGTGTTAGGTTTAGGCTTATTCATCCCGAAATTGATGCCTGAGGTGCCATTAGCTGTAGCCTTTGCCCTTGCTGCCGTTTTATCCCCAACTGATGCTGTGGCATTGTCAGGCATTGTGGGTAAAGGGCGTTTACCTAAAAAAATGAATAAGATTTTAGAAGGGGAAGCGCTCCTTAATGATGCCTCTGCGCTGGTTTCTTTAAAATATGCAGTGGCCATCATTATGGGCACGATGGTGTTTAAAACCACCACAGATTATGCCGAAATGGGCGTCAACTTCCTATTAATGGCCGGTGGCGGTGTGTTGATTGGTCTAGTGGTGACGTGGGTATATGTGCGTTTAGTGCGTGCATTGAGCCGTTTACAGGGCGATGAAACCGCCATTCAAATGATCTTTTTATTGCTGTTACCATTTTTAGTGTATGCCGTGGCTGAGCACATCGGTGCATCAGGCATTTTAGCCGCGGTTGTGGCCGGGATGACGGTGACGTATAGCAATACCATGAGTGACGTGTCCATCGAGATGCGCTTTCAAGCGAACAGCATTTGGTCGGTGTTAGAGTACTTGTTAAACGGCATTGTATTCTTGATGCTTGGTTTGCAAATTCCTGGCATTGTGGAGTACTCCATTGAGCGCATCACCACAGACAGCGATACAAACTTTGTGAGTTTAGTGTCTGACATTTTCATCGTGTACGGCATGTTGATGTTGGTGCGTTTTTTATGGTTATTGGCCATGAAGCATTTAAAGAAAGTCTTTTTTTGGCGCAAGAACAAAAAATGGGGCTTTGAAGATTTGAGCGTGCGTGAATTGGTGATCATGACGTTTGCAGGCGTGCGCGGTGCGGTGACATTAGCGGCAGCATTGTCGATTCCGTTGTACATCAGTACATCGCCCACGATCATTTCTGTGCCAGCACGTTATCAAGTGATCTTCATAGCCATTGGTGTGATCCTGATCTCCTTGATTGTGGCGATTGTGATTTTACCGATTTTGTTAAAAGGCTTCTCTGCAGACGATGATGAGCTTGACCATGAAATCAAGATCGCAAAAGCTTCCATGCAACAAGTGGCCTTGTCGAGTTTACAAACGCTGGAAACTCGCTTGATCAGCAACAATGAAATCAAAGTGGATCCGCAGCACATCTCTGACATTCACAACCATGTGGCGCGAGACATTCGCCAATCCCTTGGCATTACGGATGCAGAAACAGAATATTATGATTCAGTTGAGTTGCGCTTTCGTCTTGCGGCGATTCGTGCAGAGCGGGCAGAATTAACGCGTCTTAAAACCACGCGTAAAATTAGTGAAGAAACAGCGAATAAATTGCGTTATGATTTAGACTTATTGGAGACAATATTGGCTGGTCGCGAACAGCAATAGAATTTCGCTCGTCACTCATTAGGTTAAGCTGTGAATCAAAGTGAATACAAAAAGGGCATTGTCTATACATTGCTGTGTTACATCATGTGGGGCAATTTCCCGTTATATTGGTATTCACTGAGGATGATGAGCTCAACGCAATTGATGAGTGAGCGCATTGTGTGGTCGGTGATCTTTGTGGTGTTGATCACGACCTTATTAAAAGATTGGCGTGGCGTGCTGGCAGTATTAACAGAGCGTAAGCTTGTGTTGATGCTGTTTATCACATCTCAGCTACTCTTTTTTAATTGGCTCAGTTATCTTTGGGCAATTACGCATGATCGCGTGATTGATGCCAGTTTAGGTTATTTCATTACGCCAATTTTTAGCATCTTACTTGGGCGCATGATCTTAAAAGAGCGTTTATCGCGTGCCCATTTTTTTGCGATCGTGATTGCCATCATGGGGATTGTTTGGATCACCATCGAAAGCCGCACGGTGCCATTTGTGGCGCTGATCTTAGCGAGCTCCTTTGGCTTTTATGGCTTACTCAAAAAGAAATATCCTGTGAGGGCGTTAACAGGCATTGCCTTTGAAACGTTTTTCATGTTGCCATTTGCCGTGAGTTATTTGAGCTATTCGATGATCACGGATCACATTGTCTTTTTTGAATTGTCAGCCTTGCCCATGACGCTGCTGATTTTATCAGGTGCAGTCACCACCATTCCGCTGTTATTGTTTGCAGAAGGCGCGAAAAAGATCCCATTGTCCTTAGTGGGCATTGTGCAATTTGCCTCCCCGACCTTACAACTCATCAATGGTTTGATCTTTTTTGGCGAATCGATGAGCATCATGCGTTTAATTGGCTTTATGATTGTGTGGGTGGCCGTTGGCATCTTCATTGTGTCAGAATATCAACGTTATCAAGCGCAGCAGCGCTTACTCAAAGCTGTTTAGAGAGTTTTATGGATTATTATTATGACCCTGCCATTGATCCTTGGCTTGTGGTGTTATATCAAGATCGCGACATTATAGTGGTCAATAAACCGCATGATTTATTGAGTGTGCCAGGCAAGCCCGCAGAGCTTTGGGACAGTATTTTAACGCGCGTGCAGTGGGAATTTCCGGAGGCTGAAACTGTGCACCGCTTAGATTTGGCCACAAGTGGCTTAATGGTGGTGGCGCTGCATAAAGAGAGTGAGCGGGAATTAAAGCGCCAATTTCGCGAGCGGGAAACAGAGAAAACCTACATTGCCAAAGTGTATGGGATTTTTGAAGAGAAGACGGGCAGCATTGATTTGCCGCTCATTTGTGATTGGCCAAATCGCCCAAAGCAAATGGTCTGTTTTGAACGCGGGAAAGATGCATTGACCCATTATCGGGTATTAAATGAAGACATCGATGGCAATAGTTTAGTGGAGCTCATTCCAGTGACGGGGCGATCCCATCAATTGCGCGTGCACATGCAATCTCTTGGGCATCCCATTTTAGGGGATCGTTTTTATGCGCATCCATCTGCATTAAAAGGGCAAAACCGCCTGCATTTACATGCCGCAGAATTGGCATTCACCCATCCGATCACACAAAAAAGGCAGCGGTTTGTTGCGCCGCCGCCTTTTGCTTAAATCAGAATGATGAGAAGGCTAGAGCGCTTCTAAAATGTTATTAAGGGAGCGCAAAATGCGTTTGCCTTCTGTTTCAGGTTCTGGCTGATTGGGGATTTGGACATCATCGGCTTCTTCAACCGCTTCAATGTCTGCCGCCTCTTCTTCATCGGTCAAAGCTGGCGTTGTTTCTGTTGTATCAACGGCTGAATCAAACGCTTCATCGGCATCATCAATCAAAATGCGATTGTCCTCATCGTGTGGGAAAAGAACAGTGGCATCAGGTGTGATGGCATCTTCTAAATCGCTTTGATCTTCAACAGTTGGCGTGACCACTTGATCAGATGGAATGATGATCTCGACATCTAAATCATCATTGATCTCATCATTGGCATTCGCTTCCACTTCAGCGGCTTCGGCGGCGCCAGTTAAGCGCGCCATACATTCATCTTCTGTACCGGCCACAAAGTTTTCATCCCAGCATGCAACGCTGTCAATGCCCATGTCGGTAAAGTTGATGCGATATTGTGGATAACCATTTGGGTACCAGCTCACATATAAGCCTTCTTGCTGACCATCTTTAAAGTTGATCTCTTCCATTTTTTGCGCAGGCAATCCTGTGTCTTGATACCAGAAAGTCACGGTGCCATTGAGTTTACCTTGTGCATACTCTTCTTGTGCAGTGATCTCTTGGGCTTCGTTGTAATAAACATACGTGCCTTCGCGGTTCTCGATGTTCCAGCGCAATAAATCTTCACGCGCAATCACCACAGGATCCATTTGGCGGGTGCGGGTGTCTGTGAAATAATCTGCCACTAAGAAGCTGTCCGAGGATTCATCATAAGAGAGAATCGTGCGGAATGTGCCGCCATCTACGGCATTCGATTGGCGGTTGCCATTTTCATCAAAATAACTGACGATCAATTCACCATTTTGTAATTCATAATCAGAGGCATTGCCATCTTGATCCCATGTGGTCCATGTGCCATTGCCACCGCCATCTTGTTGGCTATAACCGGATTGCGCTTTTGTGCCATCTTTGTGCCAGAAGGTTAGGGGGCCATATAGGCTTTGTGGGAACCAAGATTGCAATTCACCTGGGTCCATAAAACAGATGGGATCGGTTTGTTTTTGATCATTTTGGCTATAAAAATCTTGCACCAAATAACAGCCGCTGACGACATCTTTAAAGTGACGATAATATTCACTGCCTTCGCGGCTTGGTAATAATGTGCCATCTTCAGCAAAATAGGCGATGATGCCATTCGGTTCTAATTCTGTGGGCGTTTGTTGTGCGTAGGAAAATGTGCCTAAAATAAGCAGAGATGCAATGGATAAAGCCGTTTTCTTATATGTCATAATCATTCCTATCGGTTATTCATAATGTTTGTTCATGCAGTTTACCGCAAAATGGCGAAGATTTCATAGTGGCAAAATTTCTCGGATATGTGTGCACATTTTTTCAGTAAAGACAATGGACTAGCCTTTAAATGATAGAATATCCTTGTTCAATTTGATTTTTCGCAGAAATTTTCTCTCACCCTTTGAGAATGTTTTGTTTTTCCTCTAAGATCACAGGTTAATCATAAAATAATGAGGAGGCGATGATGTTTGCATTAACAGGTCAAATCGCGCTGGTCACAGGCGGCGCAAAAGGTATTGGTAAAGGCATCAGCGAGGCATTATCGCAAGCGGGTGCACATGTCATCATCGCAGATATTGATGAAGTCGCAGGCACTAAGAGTGCTGCAGTCATTCATGGTGAATTCATTAAAATGGATGTGACGGATCAACAAGCGGTGCATCAATGTTTTGATGAGATTTTAAAAAAGCATGGTCGCATTGACATCGTCTGTTCAAATACTGGCATTTTCCCGCAAGCAACCTTAGATGAAATGACGGAGCAAGATTGGGACTTGATGCAATCTGTGAATGTCAAAGGGATGTTCTTTGTGGTGCAGCGTGCATTAAAAACGATGGAAAAACAGCAATATGGGCGCGTAGTAATCACTTCATCAATTACAGGTGCAATCACAGGTTTTCCGGGTTGGAGCCATTATGGCGCATCAAAAGCGGCACAATTAGGCTTTATGCGAAGTGCAGCCCTTGAATATGCGCGCTTTGGCATTACCGTCAATGCCGTGATGCCAGGCAACATTTTAACGGAAGGTTTAGCCGCCCAAGGCGAAACCTACCTCAATCAAATGAAAGCGACAATTCCGACACATACATTAGGTGAACCAAAAGACATCGGATATGCTGCGGCGTTTTTAGCCTCAAAAGAGGCAAAGTTCATCACAGGACAAACGATCATTGTGGATGGCGGTCAAATTCTGCCTGAATCACCTGAGGCATTGTTGTAAATATTTAGACACTTTAACTAATGATGAATCCTTCCTTCGACCAATGATTTATGATTATTGGTCTTTTTTTCTTTGGAGTGTTTATGAGTCATTTAACCCCAGTTTTATTCATCGGCCACGGCAGCCCGATGAACATCATTGAAAACAACGCATGGACACGCAATTGGCGCGCCCTTGGGGAGACATTAACGGACATTGCAGGCGTTGTGATGCTCTCTGCCCACTGGTATACAGAAGGCACAAAAGTCACCAAGGAACCTCAGCCAAAAATGATTTATGACATGCGCGGCTTTCCAAAAGAGATTTATGACTACATTTATCCTGCTGTGAATGACCTTAATATTCGAGATGCAACGGCGAATGTATTGCCGATGGCGCAATTGAGTGATCAATGGGGTTATGATCATGGCAATTATGGTGTGTTGTGTCATTTGTTACCAAAGGCAGACATTCCTGTGTTGCAAGTGAGCGTCGATGCCAACCAAAAAAGTGCTGCCCATTATGCGCTAGGTGAACGTTTAAAAGTGCTCAGATCACAAAAGATTTTGATCATTGGTTCTGGCAACATCGTGCATAATCTTTATAAAATTGGGCAGATGCAATCACGTCCGTGGGTGAAAGATTTTGATGATCAAGTGGTGGAATTGACTAAACAGCGTGACATTGAGGGGATTTTAGCCCTAGAAGCCACACATCCTGATTTTCATTTAGCTGCGCCAACGCCGGATCATTTCTATCCATTTTTATCCGCCCTTGGCGCAACCGATGCGACCGATGACTTAGAAATTTTCAATCAAGACATTGCCTTAGAAACCTTAACGATGACCAGTTTTGTCTGGCGTAGTACAAAATGATTTTTTTATGCCATAGACGTTTGTTTTTTGGTGACTTTTATCACTTTATTTGATTTTTGTTAAAAAAGTGTTTGTATAAAGCGCCATCCCTCGTTATCATAAGTCGCTTCTATGGCATGAGAAGCTATGTCACAAAGCACGTAAATCTCTCCTCGTTTGAGAGTGGCGTGTTTTTTTTTGCCCAAAAAAAATGATGTAACACATGAGATAGGAATTCAACAATGACGATACCAGCACTATTGGTTTTAGCAGATGGCAGCACGTTTCACGGCACGGCCATTGGCTCAGAGGGTCAAACAGTCGGCGAAGTGGTGTTCAATACTTCAATGACAGGCTACCAAGAAATTTTAACCGACCCATCTTACACAAAACAGATGATCACATTAACTTATCCGCACATCGGGAATACAGGGACGAATCGTGAGGATGAGGAATCTGATTCAGTGCATGCTGCTGGTTTGATCATTCGCGATTTACCACTTTTAGCGAGTAACTTTCGCAATACTGAAAGCTTAGAAGATTATTTAAAGCGTCACAATGTTGTGGCGATTGCTGACATTGATACGCGCCGCTTAACACGCCGATTGCGTGAGAAGGGTGCACAAGCCGGTTGCATTGTCACCGGTCACAATCCTGACATTGCAGCGGCACAAAAAGCAGCGCAAGATTTTGGTTCAATGGCTGGCCTTGATTTGGCAAAAGAAGTCACTTGTGATGCAGCCTATGAATGGACCGAAGGCGAATGGCGCTTAGGTGAATCTTTCCACACAGACATCAAACAGCCATATCATGTGGTGGCGTATGACTTTGGTGTCAAACGCAATATTTTGCGTATGCTTGCAGAGCGTGGTTGCCGTTTAACGGTGGTGCCAGCCACAACGCCCGCAAGTGAAGTGTTAGCAATGAATCCAGATGGTGTATTTTTATCCAACGGCCCGGGCGATCCTGAACCTTGTGATTATGCCATCAAAGCGATTCAAGAGATTTTGGCGGCGAAAAAACCAATCTTTGGCATCTGTTTAGGTCATCAATTATTGGGTTTAGCTTTAGGCGCACAAACAGAAAAAATGTTGTTTGGTCATCATGGTGCCAACCATCCTGTCCAAGAATTATCCACAGGAAAAGTTATGATTACGAGTCAAAATCATGGTTTCCAATTGAATGAAGCAAGCTTGCCTGAAGGTGTTGAAGTGACGCACCGTTCTTTATTTGATCAATCCATCCAAGGCATCAGCCTGAAAGATCAAGTGGCTTACTCATTCCAAGGACACCCTGAAGCGAGCGCGGGCCCAAATGATGTGGCCTACCTATTTGACCAGTTCATCGATGCCATGAGCGCAAAGTAATCCGAGGAGAGAGAAATGCCTAAACGTACAGATTTAAAATCCATCTTAATTATTGGTGCAGGCCCGATCGTCATCGGTCAAGCTTGTGAATTCGACTACTCAGGTGCACAAGCGTGTAAAGCGTTGCGTGAAGAAGGGTACCGCGTCATTTTAGTGAACTCAAACCCAGCGACCATCATGACGGATCCTGAAATGGCAGATGTGACATACATCGAACCCATTTTATGGCAAACCGTTGAAAAAATTATTGCCAAAGAACGCCCAGATGCCATTTTACCCACCATGGGCGGTCAAACAGCATTAAACTGCGCCTTAGACTTAAGCCGCAATGGCGTGTTGGCAAAATACAATGTGGAATTGATCGGGGCTTCTGAAGATGCCATCGATAAAGCAGAAGATCGTGGCCGTTTTAAAGAAGCGATGGAAAAAATCGGCTTAAAATGCCCAGAATCTTATGTTTGCCACAGCATGAATGAAGCATTGTCTGCACAAGCGAAAGTGGGCTTCCCAACATTGATTCGTCCATCTTTCACAATGGGTGGTTCAGGCGGCGGTATTGCTTATAATAAAGAAGAGTTCATGGCGATTTGTGAGCGCGGCTTTGATGCATCACCGACACATGAATTATTGATTGAGCAATCTGTTTTGGGCTGGAAAGAGTACGAAATGGAAGTGGTGCGCGATAAAGCGGACAATGCCATCATCATCTGCTCGATTGAAAACTTTGACCCAATGGGCGTACATACAGGCGACTCCATCACCGTTGCACCTGCGCAAACATTGACGGATAAAGAGTATCAAATCATGCGTAATGCAAGTTTAGCGGTATTGCGTGAAATTGGTGTGGATACCGGCGGCTCGAACGTTCAGTTCTCCGTGAATCCTGCCAATGGTGAATTGATCGTCATTGAGATGAACCCACGTGTATCACGTTCATCTGCATTGGCATCAAAAGCCACAGGTTTCCCAATTGCGAAAGTGGCTGCTAAATTGGCAGTCGGTTATACATTAAATGAGTTGAGCAATGACATCACAGGTGGTCGTACACCGGCATCTTTTGAGCCTTCCATTGACTATGTTGTGACCAAAATTCCACGCTTTGCGTTTGAAAAATTCCCAGCGGCGGATGATCGCTTAACCACGCAAATGAAATCCGTGGGTGAAGTGATGGCGATGGGTCGCACATTACAAGAATCCATGCAAAAAGCATTGCGCGGCTTAGAAACAGGTTTGTGTGGCTTTAACCCACGTACGACAGACAAATCTGTGATTTTGCGTGAGTTGGTGAACCCAGGTCCTGAACGTATTTTATATGTGGCAGATGCATTCCGTATTGGCATGAGCAAAGAAGAGATCTTTGACGTGTGTGCCATCGATCCTTGGTTCTTGATGCAAATTGAAGATTTAATGCAAGAAGAAGCTAAAGTTGCAGCGGGTACATTGGCAGATTTAGATTTTGCCACCATGCGCCGCTTGAAGCGTAAAGGCTTTTCAGACAAACGTTTATCTCAATTGTTGAATGTTTCTGAAAAAGCAGTGCGTGATGCACGTTTTGCCCTTAAATTACATCCTGTGTATAAGCGCGTTGATACGTGCGCCGCTGAGTTTGACACAGACACAGCCTATTTATACTCAACGTATGAAGAAGAGTGTGAAGCGCGCCCAACGGATAAGAAAAAAATTATGATCCTTGGCGGTGGCCCAAACCGCATTGGTCAAGGGATTGAATTTGACTATTGCTGTGTGCATGCCTCTTTAGCATTGCGTGAATCTGGTTTTGAAACCATCATGGTGAACTGTAACCCTGAAACCGTGTCCACAGACTTTGACACCTCAGATCGTTTATATTTCGAACCATTGACGTTAGAAGATGTGTTAGAAATCGTGCGTGTTGAACAACCTTATGGCGTGATTGTGCATTATGGTGGTCAAACACCATTGAAATTGGCCAATGCTTTGGTGGAAAACGGTGTGAACATCATCGGAACATCTGCAGACAGCATTGATGCGGCAGAAGATCGTGAACGTTTCCAAAAAGTATTGCATGATTTAGGATTACGTCAGCCAGAAAACCGCACTGCGCGCAATGAAGAAGAAGCCATTGTGTTGGCAAACGAAGTGGGTTATCCGCTTGTTGTGCGCCCATCTTATGTCTTAGGTGGCCGCGCAATGCAAGTGGTGCATTCAGATGATGAATTGCGCACGTATATGAATGAAGCCGTACAAGTGTCTGAAGACAGTCCTGTATTGTTGGATTTCTTCTTAAATCACGCCATTGAAGTGGATGTGGATTGTGTGTCTGATGGTCAAGAAGTTGTGATTGGCGGCATCATGCAGCACGTGGAACAAGCGGGTGTTCACTCAGGTGACTCAGGTTGTTCATTGCCACCTTATTCTTTGAGTGCAGAGATTCAAGATGAAATTCGCCGTCAAACCAAAGCGATGGCCAAGGCATTGAATGTTGTGGGCTTGATGAATGTGCAATTTGCCGTGCAAGATGATGTGGTGTATGTGTTAGAGGTCAACCCTCGCGCATCGCGTACTGTACCATTTGTGAGTAAAGCCACCAGCGTGCCTTTAGCGAAAATTGCAGCGCGCGCAATGGCAGGCATCTCTTTAGCAGAACAAAACTTCACCACAGAAGTGATTCCTGATTATTACTCTGTGAAGGAAGCGGTGTTCCCATTCATGAAGTTCCCAGGCGTAGACGTCATCCTTGGGCCAGAAATGCGTTCAACCGGTGAAGTGATGGGCGTGGGTAAAACTTTCTCTGAAGCTTACTTAAAAGCGCAATTAGGTGCGGGCGAACGTGTACCGAAAGTGGGTAAAGTCTTCATCTCTGTGCGTGATGCCGATAAACCTTATTTAGAAACCATGGCACGTAACTTCCAAGAACAGGGTTACGGCTTGTGTGCAACGCGTGGAACGGCGCAATACTTAACGGATAAAGGTTTCTTTGTACAAACCATCCATAAAGTGGCAGAAGGCCGCCCACACATCATCGATTACATCAAAAATGGTGAAATCGCTGTGGTTGTCAATACCGTGGTGAGTGATGCGCAAGCAGTGAAAGACAGTCACTCCATCCGCCGCAGTGCATTGAATCAACGCATTCCTTTATACACCACATTAGCGGGCGGTGAAGCAGTGAGTGAAGGCGTGAAAAGTATGTTCATGATGGATGTGTACTCAGTGCAAGAGTTGCATGATCACATTGCTAAAAGCAAAAAATAAGTCATTGACTGAACAAAAAGCTCCGCATTGCGGAGCTTTTTTTATACTAGAAATTTAAGCCAATCAAATGGAGCAAATAGAGCATGCATGGAATGGTGATTAAAGATGCCATCACAGAGATCAAAGTCATCGCAGTGCCAAAGTTTACATCTGCGCCATAGCGCTGAAAGAGTACGGAGGCTAAGGTAAAGGTTGGCATCGTCACTTGAATGAGGAGCACTTTAATGACAATGTCATCAATCGGTAACAGTAGAATGAAACCAAAGGCTAAGAGTGGAAACAGCAGGATTTTAAAGATGACGCCATAAGTGACGCGTTTGACATCAATGTCACGGATCATTTTCCATAAGTCAGGGATCAACATGCCAATGTAGATCATGCCAATGGGGCTCGCTAACCCTGCTAACGCTTTGGTCAATTGCTTTAAACCATCGTGGGCTTCAAATTGTAATGCGCCAAGCGTTAAGCCAATGACAATGGCGAGCAATGGGATGTTGATCATCGCTGCTAAATTGCGTAAGCGAAAGCCTTTATCACGCTGCAATAAATAGATGCACAATGTCCAGATCACAAAATCTAACCCCGCATCAAAGATCGCCGCAAGCAATGCGCCTTGCGCCCCTAACAATACATAGCAAAGTGGAATGCCAATAAAAGCCGTGTTGCCAAGTGTGGCGGCGATGGCCAGTTCATTCGCTTGCTTTTCGGCAGTTTTAAGATACTTTTTCGCTAAAAAGCGCGCCAAAATAATCCCGCCTGCATTGATGATGACAGAGAGCACAAAAATGGTGAGGATCTGCTTCATCATCGTGGCATCAAGCTCAAAGTTAAACACGCTCGACAGCACAATCGAAGGTAAGCCAACATTGACAATCAGCGCCACAACTAAGCGTTGGGATTCAAGGGTTAAACCGTAGGCACGGCGCAATAATACGCCGACGATCATCATCGCAGCCATGACGGAAACGGAAGTGAGGGTGGTGAAGAAAATCATTGGACAACTCGCGCAAAAATTATGATTTATGGTTATGAGAGAATACTATAGCACTAGTTTTTAGATGCATGGGGCTTTTTGCGAGGGATATTTTCAGAGGGCGATGCAGGACGATTGAGCAATAAGTTACGCTGTGTTAAATTATTATCTTTACACTCTGTAGGTTCAAATTATGGCGAACAACGCATCTAAAGACACTTTGATTTTTGGCGTGCCAAAACTCCCGATGAAAGCATTGGTGGTGGTCATTCCGTTTATGGTCTCCTTCATCATGAGTGGGGTGATCTCGTTTGTGAGTATGGTCAGAAGTTTAGGGCTCGGTTTTCATGTCTTTAGCCCGTGGGTGAGTGTGTGGATGTTTTCATGGATGATCGCTTTTCCCACCATTTTAGTGGTGTTGCCTCTAGCGCGTAAATTGGCCATGAAGTTGGTGAAATTACCACCACAAATGCAGTGATCAAAGCATGAAAAAGCCCTGCTCAACAGGGCTTTTTAAATCATATTTTAAAGTGTTGGCAATTATTTTGCGTACACTGGGAATTTACGACAAAGCGCTGTCACATTGTCTGCAACGCGCGCTGCGAGTGCTTCATCATCGATGTTTTCTAACACATCACACATCCAGTTCGCGAGTAATTCAGATTCTGCTTCTTTAAAGCCGCGGGTTGTGATCGCTGGCGTACCGACACGAATGCCTGATGTCACAAAAGGTGATTGTGGATCATTGGGCACGGTGTTTTTATTCACAGTGATGTTTGCTTTGCCAAGGGCAGCATCTGCCGCTTTTCCTGTGATGCCGTGTTTGACTAAATCCACTAAGAATAAGTGATCTTCTGTGCCATTTGACACGATGTCAAAGCCACGAGATTGGAACACACGCACCATTGCTTTAGCATTTTTCAACACTTGCTTTTGATATTCTACAAATTCAGGTTGCGCCGCTTCTAACAATGCCACCGCTTTTGCTGCGATCACATGCATTAAAGGGCCACCTTGAATGCCTGGGAAAATCGCTGAGTTCAATTTTTTCTCGATGTCAGGATTTGCTTTTGCCAAGATGATGCCACCACGAGGACCACGCAATGTTTTGTGTGTGGTGGTGGTGACAACGTCTGCGTATTCCATAGGATTTGGATATAAACCTGCTGCCACTAAACCGGCAACGTGCGCCATGTCCACAAATAAGTACGCGCCCACTTTGTCAGCAATTTCGCGGAAACGTTTGAAATCTAAGATTTGAGAGTAAGCAGAGAAACCTGCCACGATCATTTTTGGTTGATGTTCGATGGCTAATTTTTCCACTTCATCATAATCGATGAGACCATTTTCATCGACGCCGTATTGTACCGCGTTGTACGTACGACCAGAGAAGTTAACTTTTGCACCATGGGTTAAGTGACCACCGTGATCAAGGCTCATGCCAAGAACTGTGTCACCGGGTTGAACCAATGCAAGGTAAACTGCGCCGTTTGCTTGTGAGCCGGAATGTGGTTGTACGTTTGCGTAGTCTGCGCCAAATAATGTTTTTGCACGCTCAATGGCTAAGCTTTCAACGATGTCCACATATTCACAACCGCCATAATAACGCTTGTTAGGATAGCCTTCGGCATATTTGTTGGTGAGTTTAGAGCCTTGAAGTTCCATCACAAGTGGGGAACAATAGTTCTCAGAAGCGATCAATTCAACGTGATCTTCCTGACGTTGTCCTTCCTTTTCAACAGCTTCAAAGAGTTCAGGATCAAAAGAGTGTAACGCGAGATTTTCAAACATGATGATTTTCCTATAGAATAACCCAAGCAAAGGCGTAGTTATTGTAGAGTGTAAAAACTTTTCCTTCAACAGCTAACGCCATTTTAAGAACAATTAGATTATTTGATCCATTAATGAGGAATGCGTAATTATGACTATGGAAAATAGAGATCATATGCGTTTGAATATGATAGAGCAGCAAATCCGTCCATGGAATGTCTTAAATCAACGAGTGCTCAATGCATTTGATGAAGTTAACCGTGATGAATTCGTGGCAAAGGCATTAAAGCCGCTTGCATTTTCAGAAGCAAGATTGCCATTAGGCGGCGATGATTTGATGCTGTTTCCTGCGTTAGAAGGGCGCATTCTTCAAGAAGTGAACATTGCCCCCACAGATAAAGTTCTCGTGGTTGGCACAGGCAGCGGATTTTTAGCCGCCTTAGCTGCGACACTCGGTGAACATGTCACAAGTATTGACATTAACGATGCTTACACACAAAAAGCCCAACAAGTTGCGGCGTCTTTAAACATTCACAATGTTGAATATGTGACCGCTGATGTGAAAACCTTTGCCATTGAAAAGGCGAGCTTTGATGTGATCATTTTAACGGGTTCAGTATTGAATGTGCCAAATGTATGGATCGAGGGCTTAACTGCTGGCGGTCGCTTGCTCGCATTTGTAGGCATGCAGGATCAAACAGTGACGAGCGGCATTGTGTTCCAAAATCAATTGGATCAAATCCGCGAAGATTCATTGTTTGAAGTGGAATTAGAACGTCTTCATGGATTTGAAGATCAACCACAATTTGTATTTTAATTAAACTTCACTTTTATCCCATCTTGTCTGACAGGATGGGATTTCTATTTTCTGAAAAAAATTATGACTCAATTTACGCAACAAAATTTTGAAGTGCGCTCCATGGCGGAGTTTGCAGAAGAAGCTTATTTGAACTATTCGATGTATGTGATCAAGGATCGAGCGCTTCCGCATGTGGGTGATGGATTAAAGCCGGTGCAGCGCCGCATTATTTATGCCATGAGCGAGCTCGGATTGAGTGCAGTGTCAAAGCATAAGAAATCAGCGCGCACCGTGGGGGATGTGATCGGTAAATATCATCCGCACGGCGACAGCGCTTGTTATGAAGCTTTGGTCTTGATGGCACAGCCTTTCTCATACCGTTATCCATTGGTGGATGGGCAAGGGAACTTTGGTTCATTGGACAATCCTAAATCGTTTGCTGCGATGCGTTACACTGAGTCAAAACTCTCTAAATACGCGGATGTTTTACTCAAAGAGACCAATGAAGCCACGGTGGATTGGCAGCCAAACTTTGATGGTTCGCTCAATGAACCTGTGCGTTTGCCTGCGCGTTTGCCCAACATTTTATTAAATGGCGGGACAGGCATTGCCGTCGGGATGGCCACAGACATTCCGCCTCATAACTTAACTGAAGTGGCCAATGCTGTATGTGCGCTCATTGATCAGCCGGATTTATCGTTAGAAGCGTTGATGCAATATGTGCCTGCGCCCGATTTTCCAACGGGCGGTGAGATCGTCAATAGCAAATCAGAATTATTAAAGCTTTATACACAAGGCACAGGCTCCATTCGCTTGCGTGCCAAATATGTGATGGAAGAGGGCAACATTGTCATTACAGAATTGCCATATCAAGTTTCCGGTGAAAAGATTCAAGTGGACATCGCGCAGCAAATTCAGGCGAAAAAATTGCCAATGATTGATGACATTCGCGATGAATCGGATTATGAGCATCCTGTGCGCATTGTGTTGATTCCACGCTCAAATCGTGTGGAATGTGATCGCGTGATGGATCATTTATTTGCCACGACGGATTTAGAAAAATCCATCCGTGTGAATCTCAATATGATTGGCTTAAATGATCGCCCTGAAGTGAAAAGCTTAGCGAAAATTTTGACAGAATGGATCGCCTTTAGAACCGATACTGTGACGCGCCGTTTGCAGCATCAGCTCAATAAAGTGGAAGCGCGTTTGCACATTTTAGAAGCGTTGATGATTGCATATTTGAACCTAGATGAAGTGATTCGCATCATCCGCTTTGAAGAAGAGCCCAAAGCCGTCTTGATCGAGCAGTTTAAATTGTCAGAGATTCAAGCGAATGCGATTTTAGAGACAAAATTGCGCCATTTAGCCAAGCTTGAAGAGATGAAGCTACAAGCGGAAGAAGATGAGCTTTTAAAGCAGCAACAAGAACTACAAACCTTACTCAATGAGCCTAAAAAATTGATGGCGCTCATTAAGCAAGAGATCAAAGAAGATCAAAAAGCGTATGGCGATGTGCGTAGAACGAAGATTGTAACGCGTGCACAAGCAGCGGCGATTGATGAGCTTGAGTTGGTGTCAAGTGATCCGATTACGATCATTTTGTCAAAAATGGGCTGGGTGCGTTCAGCGAAAGGGCAAGAGATTGATCCAAAACAGATGAATTATCGCACCGGTGATCAATACCTCTGTTCAGCCTTTGGGCGCAATAATCAGCAAGTGGTCTTTTTTGATCAAACGGGGCGCGCTTACAGTTTAGCGGCGCATACGTTGCCATCAGCGCGTACGATGGGTGAAGCCTTGAGTGGGCGTTTTACATTGTCTGCCGATACGGTGATCAATCAAATCATTTGTGATCAAGAGGATAGCCAATATTTATTGGCAGCAAACAGCGGTTATGGCTTTGTGGTGGATTATACAGAGCTATTGAGCCGTCAAAAAGCAGGTAAAGCCATTGTGAATTTAGGCGATGCGAGCATGTTTGCCCCGATGAAAGTGGATAAAGCGACAAAACCTTACATGGTGGCCTATACAGACAAAGGGCGTTTGTTGATCACAGAGATTGAAGCATTGCCCGTTTTAGCCAAAGGTAAAGGCAATCAGATCATCGGGATTCCAGGAGCTGCGTTTAAAAATGGCGAAGATCAAATGCTTGATTTACAAATGCTTGGGCGCAATGACACTTTAACTTTACATTTTGGCCGTGCGAAGATGACATTAAAGCCAGAAGACTGGGCGCAATTCATCGATGAGCGCGGAAAACGCGGCAAAGAGGTGAAAAAAGGCAGCAAAATTACGCGATTAGAGATTGCGCATATCGATTAAATTGCTATAATGTGGCGCTTATGTTTTTGACTGGTCGCGGTCAAAAACTTTTTATTTCAAACTATTATCGGAGTTCACAATGAGTGATTTCATTTTTAAAGCATCTCTTCGCCAAGACATGGGGAAAGGAGCGAGCCGCCGCCTACGTCGTGAAGGGTTGATTCCTGCGGTTGTTTACGGTGCTGGCCAAGAAGCTGTAAGCATTGTATTAAACCACAACGAAGCATTGACAGTTTTCCGTAACGAAGACGTTTACTCAAGCATCGTGACTGTAGAAATCGATGGCAAACCAGAAAGCGCAATTTTACGTGATGTTCAACGTCACCCATATAAACCTTTATTGGCTCACTTAGATTTCTTACGCGTTAAAGCGGGCGAAAAATTGAAATCAATGGTTCCAGTTGTATTGTTAAATGCAGAAGATGCAGCAGGCGTTAAAGCCGGCGGCGTTTTAACTCACGCATTAACAGCGATTGAAGTTGAATGTTTACCTAAAGATTTACCACACGCAATCGAAATCGACATCATTGATTTAGCTGTGGGTGCACACATCACTGTTGCTGACGTTAAAGCGCCAGCAGGTGTTGAAATCTTAACGCCAGCTGAAGATCAAGTTGCTGGTATCTTAGCGCCACGCATCGCTGACGACGCTGAAGAAGCAACGGATGCTGCTGAGGCAACAGAAGAAGCATAATTGTCTATGACATTGAAATTAATCGTTGGCCTAGGTAATCCTGGGCCCGAATATACAGAAACCCGCCACAATGCGGGTTTTTGGTTTATTGATGAGATCGCATCGACACCATTGTCCTATCAAAGTAAATTTAAGGGCTTGGTGGGTGAGATGATGCAAGATGGCCACAAAGTCTATCTTTTGAAGCCAGAAACTTTTATGAATAAAAGCGGCGAGTCCGTTTTGGCGCTGGCCCATTTTTATAAAATTCTGCCAGAAGAGATTTTAGTGGTGCATGATGAATTAGATCTACCGCCGGGGGCTGTGAAGCTCAAACAAGGGGGTGGACATGGTGGCCACAATGGCTTAAAAAGCATCATTTCTTGTCTAGGCTCGAATAATTTTAACCGTTTGCGCATCGGCGTTGGGCATCCTGGCGATGCAAAACTTGTGGCAAATTATGTGCTTAAAAAAGCATCGGGCGCGGATCAGAAATTGATGGAAGATGCCATTTGGGAGGCAAGACGCCATTTATCTGCGATGGTGGCAGGTGATTTTGAACCCGTCATGAACGAATTACATCGTAAGAAGTAACTTTAAAGGAATTATTTATGGCAATTCAGTGTGGTATTGTAGGGCTTCCGAACGTTGGTAAATCAACGCTTTTCAACGCATTGACAAATGCAGGCATTGATGCGGCAAACTACCCGTTTTGTACAATTGAGCCAAATGTGGGTCGTGTGTTGGTGCCAGATACGCGCATTCAACCGCTTGTGGACATTGTCAATCCTGAGCGTGTGCAACAAACATTTGTGGATTTTGTGGACATCGCGGGTTTAGTGAAAGGTGCATCGCAAGGTGAAGGCTTAGGCAATCAGTTTTTAGCCAACATCCGTGAAACCGATGCCATTGCACATGTGGTGCGTTGTTTTGAAAATGATGACATCATCCATGTGTCCGGTAAAATTGACCCAATTGATGACATCGAAGTGATCAACACTGAATTGGCATTGGCCGATTTAGCCTCTGCTGAACGCTTTTTACATCGTGTTGAAAAAGTGGCTAAAAGTGGTAACAAAGAAGCACAAGCACAAGTGGCGGTGCTCAAAAAAATCATCCCTGTGTTAGATGAAGGCAAAAGCGTTCGTTCCATTCAGTTAGATGATGAAGAAAAATTATTGGTGCGCGATCTTCAATTTTTAACCATCAAACCTGTTATGTACATTGCCAACGTCAATGAAGATGGTTTTGAAAACAATCCATTATTAGACAAAGTAGAAGCATATGCTGCTGCAGAAGGTGCATTTGTGGTGCCAATTTGTGCTGCAATCGAATCTGACATTGCTGAACTCGAAGATGAGGATAAGGCAGATTTCTTAGCGGAAATGGGCTTTGAAGAACCGGGTTTAAACCGCGTGATTCGTGCAGGTTACTCATTGCTGAATTTAGAAACTTACTTCACAGCAGGCGTGAAAGAAGTGCGTGCATGGACCATCAAAAAAGGTTCCACAGCGCCACAAGCTGCGGGCGTGATTCACACGGACTTTGAAAAAGGTTTCATTCGTGCTGAAGTGATCGCATATGATGATTATGTCACTTACAAAGGTGAGGCAGGCGCGAAAGAGAAAGGTAAAATGCGTTTAGAAGGTAAAGAGTACATCGTGCAAGATGGCGATGTGATGCACTTTAGATTCAACGTATAATAAAATACGCATTAAAAGCCGACCGACAAGGTCGGTTTTTTTATGCCTGAAATGGGTGAATTGATAGAAATTATTAATGATTCGTGGGCGAAAATCCTGATATATCTACAGCTGTTAATATTTGTTAAAAATATCAGACAGCAATATATGCATGATTGATCTATAAATTCAATCAATTATGCAGTAAATCTGCAGGCCATTTCTATTTTATTTGATCATAATCATTTTGCTTTTTATTAAGTAAAATAATGTAAGTTTAAGAAAATAAAGTTTAATATAATGGGCCGAGGCACACAATTGATCAACATTGACCATGGATGACGACCTATGAAAACCAACTTTCGACAAACTAAACTCTGTTTTGCTTTATCTTCCATCTTGATTGCATCAAGCTTACAACCCATGGCATTGGCATACATGCCAACGGTAGGTGCGGGACAAATCTCAAGTGGTGAAACCATTGATGGACCTCAAACCATCGAGCAAGGGGGGCAAGCAGAACACAGCATTGTGACGGGGTTTGGTCAGCAAACAGTGACGGGAGCCGGCTCAAGTTCAATGCATGGAACGATTGAAAATGGCGGCAAGCAAACCATCACAGATGGTGCCGTGGCCAATGGTATGCTTGTGCTCGGCAATGGACAATCGGCCATTTATCATGGTACACAAACGATTGGTCAAGATGGGCTCGCCACCAATACGCGTCTTGAAAATGTGGGTCAACAGTTCATTGAGGCTGGCGGACGTGCGGACAATGCAGAGCTGTATGACCTCAGTCGTCAAACGATTCAAAAAGATGGAGTTGCCAACCAAACTTTGTTGGACAATAGCCATCAAGATGTTTATGGCATCGCCAATCATACGACGGTGCGCAATGATGGTTTGCAATTGATTTATGAAGGTGGCGTTGCCAATGATGCCCACATTACTCAATTAGGCTGGCAAACGATCAATCAAGGCGGAACGGCCAATGGCACGCATTTGTCGAATGTGGCGGGGCAAAATGTGAATGGCGGTGTTGCCAATGACACCACAATTGGTGACAACTCATGGCAGGATGTACGTAAAGATGGCATTGCCAATAACAATACGATCGAAAAGACAGGTTGGCAAAATGTGTTCGAAGGTGGATTGGCAGAACACAATACCGTGGATGGCGCGCAAAATGTTAATGGTGGCATGGCCAAAGATAATGTCATCAACGATGGCGCAACCCAAAATATTAATAGCGGTACAGCAACTGATAACACCATCAAAAGTGGTGCGGTACAGAATGTGAATAATGGTGGCGCCGCGCAAAATACCTCTGTAGAAAAGGGCGGCATTCAAAATGTTAATGCGGGTGGGCAAGCGGAACAAAATACCATTTCAGGCGGTCATCAAATCATCAGTGGTGAGGGCGCGGTGGCCACTACAAATGAGATTAATCAAGGTGGTTTTCAAATCATCAGCAATGGCGGGCAAGCGATTGGCACGAATGTCACCGGTACCGGTAAAGGTGAGTTTGATCATGGTGCCCAAATTGTCAATTCAGGTGGTAAAGCAAGCAATACCAATGTGAGCGGTACCGGCATTCAGTTTGTCAATGAGGATGGTCATGCAGAGCAAACCTATTTAACCGATTCTGCGCGCCAGATGGTGGATAAAGGGGGATCAGTTTCTGATACAACGCTCGATGGTGCCCATCAAATGCTCAATAATGCTTATGCAAAAGATACAAAGGCTTACAATGGCGCGATTCAGGAGATTCGTGACAGCATTGCTGAGGACAATTTCATTGGCAATGAAAGTGTGCAACAAGTGATCGGTGGGCAAGCCATTAATAATACGATTGATGATGGCGGTAAACAGTGGATCATTGCAGGGGGGCATGCGGAAAATACAACCGTTGCCAAACAGGGCGAACAAGAAGTGGCCGATGGTACGGCAACGAATAACACCATTAAAGATGGGGCGATCCAGAGCATTTCTGGCGGTACTGCCAATCAAAATATGATCGAAGGCGGCGGTGAGCAAACCATCATTGCTGGCGGTAAAGCGAATCAAACCACGGTGTTAGAGAATGGCGTACAAAATGTACGAGATGGTATTGCAACGGATAATACGATTTCTGGACAACAAAATGTCAATGGCGGCACGGCGAACAACAATACCATTGAAGATGGCGGCAAGCAGATCATCACCGCAGGTGGTCAAGCGAATCAAACAATGGTTGAAAAAGGCGGCGAGCAACATGTGATTGATGGCATTGCAATCACCAATACGATCAATGCAGGTGGTTTGCAAAACATTGAACATCAAGGTATTGCACAAGATAATAATATATCTGGCACGCAAAATGTTGCCGGCGGCACTGCGAATAACAACACATTGTATAATGGTGGTGTGCAAAATGTTTCTCAGGGCGGGCAGGCGAATACGAATGTCATTAACAATGGTGGCATGCAAAATGTCAATGCGGGTGGTACCGCGACGGACAATAAAATTGATGTGGGCGGCGTTCAAAATGTGAATGCACAAGGTACTGCAAACAATAATGTGGTCTCTGGCACCCAAAATGTTTCAGGCGGTACGGCAAATAAAAATGATATTTATCGAGATGGTATGCAGACTGTTACAAATCAAGGCCATGCAAGCAATACGGCTGTACATGATGGCGGTACGCAAAACATCATCAATGGAACTGCGGATCAAAATCAGATCAATTTTGAGGGCACACAGAATGTGGGTCAAGGTGGTGTGGCCAATCAGAATGTGATTTCAGGGACGCAAAATGTTGCGGGTGGTACTGCAAATGACAATAACATTTATAAAGATGGCATACAAAACGTGACACAAGGTGGTCATGCGAGCAACACAACAGTGCATGATGGCGGTACACAAAATGTGGTGAATGGTACCGCAGATCAAAATCAGATCAATTTTGATGCCATTCAAAATGTAGAAAAAGATGGTAATGCGACGCAAAACACCATTTCAGGTACACAAAATATTAAAGGTGGCATGGCAGATGGCAATTTTATTTATCAAGATGGTGTGCAAAACGTGACTGATAATGGCACTGCATTGAATACTACGCTTCATGAAGGTGCTACACAGAATATTGATGATGGGCATGCCAGTTATAATACTGTTTCAGCAGGTGGCGTACAGAATGTCAATGAAAAAGGCATTGCGGACAGTAATTTGGTGTTAGGTGCCCAAAACATCAATGGTGGCACGGCAAACAGCAATACCATTGAACAAGGTGGTGTACAAACCATCACTGCTGGTGGTCAAGCCACTGTAACCACTGTCAACAATGGTGGCATTCAAAATGTGAATGATGGTACAGCCACGGGCAATACGATTGCAGCAGGGAGCACACAAAATATTGCAAGCAACGGTGTTGTAAATGATTCTAAAGTTTCTGGTACCCAAAACATCAATGGTGGCACAGCAAACAGCAATACCATTGAACAAGGTGGTATACAAACCATCACTGCTGGCGGTCAAGTCACTGCCACCACTATCAACAATGGTGGCATTCAAAATGTGAATGACGGTACGGCCACGGGCAATACGATCAATGCAGGTGGTTTGCAAAACATTGAACATCAAGGTATTGCACAAGATAATAATATATCTGGCACGCAAAATGTTGCCGGTGGCACGGCAAACAGCAATACCATTGAACAAGGTGGTGTACAAACCATCACTGCTGGCGGTCAAGCCACTGTAACTACCGTCAACAATGGTGGCATTCAAAATGTGAATGACGGTACAGCCACGGGTAATACGATTGCAGCAGGCGGCACACAAAATATAGGTAATGCAGGGCATGCCATAGATTCAACCATTTATGGGCAACAAGAGGTTGCGGCAGAAGGCATCATCACCAATACAGTCGTTGAGGGCGGCCTCAGTTATTTGCATGAAGGCGCGCAATCCACAGGAAACTTAACGATCAACAATGGCGGCTTGTTGGCGGTCAATGCCACAACGGTGACAGATCGTACTGTGGATGGCGTTAGCATTGATTCAAACAGCCAAATGGTTGTGATCAATCAAACAGGTGAAGAAGGCTTTTTAACCGTTGGGGATGTGGTTAATGATGGCATGGTTATCATTAATGGCTTCCATTCACTCAACGGTGAAAGTGACACCACGCGACCTTTTGAAGATTTTGTGGTGGTGCACGCTGATACTTTAGCTGGGCAAGGCAGTATTTTAATGCATACGGACATTGGCCAGCAAAAAGGTGATCTTTTATCTGTTGGGCAATTAGATGCAGCGGCACAACAATCTTTAGATGTGCAAAACAATGCAGCATCTGATGTGACAGTGAATGATCGCTTAACGGTGGTCACCACTGACAGCGGTGGGCAAGCGGGACAGTTTGCATTGTCTCATGCGGTGGAACAAGGTGGCTATCAGTTCGGGTTGCGCCAAATCAATGAGGGTAAAGATTGGGAGCTTTATGCACTCGATCAAAATGTGCCACCGCCAGTTGATCCGGGTAAACCTGTGGGACCGAATCGACCGGTATTATCTTCGACGGCAGATGCTGCGGCTAACAGTATTGTCAGCACTTATTTAGCAAACTTTGTGGATACGCAAACATTGTTACATCGGATGGGTGAGCTTCGAGAAGGACAGAATCACGTTGGGCTTTGGGGGCGCGCTTATGGCGGTAAGTTAGATTCTTTCGGCAATGGTTTATTGTCAGGTTTTAACATGAAGTATTACTCAATGCAATTAGGTGCGGATTACCAGGTGAATTTAGAGCATTCTCGCGTTTACTTTGGGGGCGCTGTGAGTTATTTGCATGGCGATCAAGATTTCCATAAAGTGGCGAACTACTTGGCAAAAGGTGAGGTGCAAACCGCGGATCGCGATGGTGACGGCACCTTGAAAAACTACAATGCTTATTTGTATGCAACGTATATGACGGATCAAAACTTTTATGTGGACACCATCTTAAAATATGGCCATATGCGCAGTAAATTTGGGGTGAAAGACAGTGCAGGCGCGAATGTCAGTGGTCATTCATCTTTGAATTTATATGGTTTGTCCGCAGAAGTTGGTCAGCGTTTTTATTTAGAGGGTGATCAAAACTTCTATGTCACACCCCAAGTGCAATTGACCTATACGCACTTTGGCAGCGGCACGTATAAAGCGAGTAATGGCTTAAATGTGAAAGTGAAAAGCCGTGATTCTTGGTTAGGGCGCGTGGGGGCTGAGCTTGGTTATCAGTTTAAATCTGAAAACCCGGTGAATGTGTATGCTCGAGCATCATATTTAAAAGAGTTCTCAAACGATGGGGACTTTATGCTCAACAACAGCCGTGAGTCTTATTCGATGAAAGATCATTGGTGGCAATATGAAGTGGGAATCAATGCGAAAATTGGTCAACAGCACAACGTTTATTTCAACGTGAACTATAACAAAGGTCAGCGCTTTAATCAGAAACAGCTCAATATTGGTTATCGTTATGAGTTTTAATGGATAAAAATAGATGTCCCTGATGTTTGATTCAGGGACATTATATTTTATACAGCCGCAATAATTTTTACTTCCATTTTCCATTCAGGGCGCATGAGTCCTGCTTGAACAGTACAGCGAACGGGTGGATTTTGAGCATCGACCCATTCATCCCAAGCGCGATTCATCGCATCAAAATCATTAGGATTGACGAGAAAAATGGTCACATCCAAAATTTTGTTTTTCTCACTGCCATTTTTTGCTAACACATCATCGATGTCTTTTAAAATGCTGCTCATTTGTGTATAGGCGCAATCATCATTCACCAACGGAACAGATGTGTAATAAAGGGTTTGATTATAAATTGCTGCGTCACACATTCTTGGGCCAATATTAAAGCGCTTAATCATGATTTCCTCCAAAAAGCTCAGTATGCCACAGATTTTGCATGAAATGTCATCAGCACATTGTGAGAAAAAATATGATTTTTTGACATAGGTTAACCAATTGAAATTTAGGAAGAATAAAAATTTTAATAAAAGTAATTTTGTGATAGCAACAAAAAAGAAAGATGTGTCCTACACTATACAACGGTAAGGAAATGCTCGGCGTTTCATATAACAGTAATGATTAATGTGCAATAAAGAGAACAATATCATTGACTAGAATACATAATTTGATTATATTTTACACTTTTCAACAAAACTAAAAGTTAGTGAACTTAAATCGTCCCATGAAAAATTTAATGATTGCCTTGATGGTTGCAGGTTTAGCGGGTTGTGCTGCAACAGATTCAGTGAAAAAGAACCATCCTTATCAAGATGCACTTGATCAAAGTGCTCAACATGTTGAAGTCTCACGAGATCACAAGGTACAGCCAAATTGCCCGATCATTTTTTCAATCAATGATACTAATGTCGGCCGCTTTGCAGCGAACGATCATGCCACTTACTATTTAAAACCTGATCATTACACGTTAACGGCCAGCAATTGCACAGGCACAGCAACATTCGATGTGAACATTCAGGCAGATAAAAATCGAGTCTTCTTATTGTCACTCGATGGCCATGGCCACCCGATGATTGTGAATAAAAAATAAACAATAGAATCATCACTTAAAGGACACGCGCGAAGCGCTTTAATCTAATTATTATGACTATGACTGACACCTCATCCATGAATGAGCGTGCGGGCAAACTAGGGGTTTTAAATCAATGTCATCTGTTATTGTTGTAGATAAAAAATCATTGGATCAATCGACTGTTAGCGGTTCACGAATCGTTTTAGAGACAGCGTCGAAGGTTCATACACAGTTATATCGTTCGGATGTTGCTGAGTTTGTACAAGACGGCAACGACTTAATTTTAAAATTAAAAAATGGGAAAACCATTGTCATTGTGAATTTCTTTGTGGCGCATGAAGATGAAACATCAGATGTGCTGTTTAAAGATGATAATGGCATTCCATGGTTACCGCTTTTATTAGGTGGCGCGGGCGTTGCGGGCGGTTTAGCACTCGCAAGTGGCGGCGGTGATGATAACAATGGTGGGGCGGCTTCTGCGCCTAAAAATCACGTGCCTGTGGCAGGATTGTCTAACCAACCCATTGAAACGCAAGAAGATCATCCTAAAAAAGGTCAGATCACAGATGTGACGGATAAAGATGGTGACAAATTAACCTACAAAGTGGGTGAAGCGCCAAATAATGGTAAAGTCGTCATTGATGAAAAAACAGGTGAGTACACGTATAAGCCAAATCCTGATTATCATGGTGATGACAAATTCACAGTTGTGGTATCAGATGGTAAGGGTGGTGAAGTGACGGTGACGGTACCTGTTACTGTGACACCTGAGAACGATGCGCCAACTGCAGATGACAACCAACCGTTAGAAACGAAAGAAGATACTTCGCAGTCCGGTAAAATCATTGCTGAAGATAAAGATGGTGACAAATTAACTTACAAAGTGGGTGAAGCGCCGAAGAATGGTACGGTGACTGTTGATGAAAAAACAGGTGAGTACACGTATAAGCCAAATCCTGATTACCATGGTGATGACAAATTCACAGTTGTGGTATCAGATGGGAATGGTGGTAAAGTGACGGTGACTGTGCCTGTCACAGTGACGCCAGAACCTGCTGTGAACAATGATCCGACAGCTGAAGCTGAACAAGGCTTCAAAACAGATAAAAATACAGAACATAAAGGTCAGATCGTTGCTGAAGATAAAGATGGTGACGAATTAACCTACAAAGTGGGTGAAGAACCGAAGAGCGGTCAGGTTGTTATTGATGAAAAAACAGGTGCGTACACGTATACGCCTAAGTCAGGTGTCACGGGTGATGATTCATTCACAGTGGTGGTGTCTGATGGTAAGGGTGGTGAAGTGACGGTGACTGTGCCTGTCATAGTGATGCCAGAACCGTCTGTGAACAATGATCCGACAGCTGATGATGAGCAAGGCTTCAAAACAGATAAAAATACAGAACATAAAGGTCAGATCGTTGCTGAAGATAAAGATGGTGACAAATTAACTTACAAAGTGGGTGAAGCGCCGAAGAATGGTACGGTGACTGTTGATGAAAAAACAGGTGGGTACACGTATACGCCTAAGTCAGGTGTCACGGGTGATGACTCATTCACAGTAGTGGTGTCTGATGGTAAGGGCGGTGAAGTGACGGTGACTGTGCCTGTTACTGTAACGCCAGTGAATGATGCGCCAACCGCTGAAGCTGAGCAAGGTTTTACTACAGATGAGGGCAAATATTATACTGGCAAGATCGAAGCGGATGACCCGGACATTTCAACGAATGGTGATAAACTCACTTATGAAGTTGATCCTACTGATAAGCCTCAAAAAGGTACCGTTCAATTAGATAAAGAGACGGGTAAATATACCTATACTCCGAATGATCACTTTAATGGGAATGATCACTTTACGGTTATCGTGAAAGATAAAGCGGGTGAATCTGTCAAAGTTAAGGTGCCTGTGGTTGTTAATCCTATCAATGATGCGCCTGAGCTTGAAGATGCTGAAGTCACGGTGAAACAAGGTGTTAAAGGTCTTGAGGTTCATGATGTTAATGATGCATCAACAGATAAAGATGAAGATGTCGATGGCGACAAGCTCACTTATGCCATCACTAAAGGCAATGAAGATGGCTTGTTTGTCATTGATCCTAACACTGGCGTCATCACATTAGCTGATGGCAAAATGCTTGATCATGGTAAAGCGCCACTGCACAAATTAGAAGTGACGGCTACGGATAGTAGTAGTGACAAATTATCATCGACGGCGACGATTACGATCAACGTCTCAAATGTTAGTAAAATCACCACAGAGATTATGCCAAAAGGTACCATCACGGGCACAACAGATAATGTTGAAAAAGGTCCTGTGAAGTTAACGATCACGGGGACTGATAAAAATGGTAATCCCGTGACAATTGAGCGCACTGTAGAGTTAGATCGTCCGGATGGTTCGTCAAAAGGTCAATATACGTATCAGTTAACGCCAAAAGATGGCATTGTCGATGGTTCTAAAGTTACGGTAGAAGCTGAAACGGTGGATCGTCAAGATGATACCATTCATGCCAATACTGAGCTTCCTGGGTATTCAGATGAAGATAAGACTCCTGGGCTCGATATAGTTGAGCCAACGATTGAGATCACCACCAGTGCAGGCGGTCATAAAGTGATTTGGAGCGAAGGAAGTGAGGGCGATTTAAGCAACTCATCGAAACAAGGCTTTACGATTGATGGTACGACTACCGGCGTTGAAGCTGGTCAAAAAGTCACGGTAACATTGGATCAGACAGCGGATGGTAAACCGATTACGGTAGAGGCGATTGTTGACGAAGAGGGTAAATGGTCGGCTGAAATCACGCCTGACATTGCTGCGATTCTTAAAGATGGTAGCGCTACGGTAACGGTGAGTGATCGCGCTGGGAATAGTACTGATCCGAAAACGATTGACTATACCGTTGATGCGCCAAGTGCGAATGTTACCGGATATTATGACAATATTGAAAATGTGCTTAATACAGTTGAAATCGCAGGTGAAGTGTCTAAAACAGTGACAATTTCTAGCGAAATTGATCCAAACTTAGCAAGTGACACCACAAAAAAAATGGTGGGTGAAACAATCACAGGTGATCATGGGACGTTTACGTTAGATGCTTCTGGTGAATGGACTTATACCTTAAATCGAGGTGAAGCAACTTCTCAAGCACTGATCGATTCTAAAGGACCTTTAACAGAAATCTTTACAGTTAAAGACAGTGAAGGTAAATTTTATGAAGTGAAAGTTTCCATCAATGATCGCGTTGAAAATGATGGTGAAAATGTTGTGGTATCTGCCACTACATCGTCTTTGCAAGATCCAAGTAATGTAAATAGTGATCTGGGCGCATCAACAATCTATACTAACGATTCACTCGGTGAAATTACAGGGACTGCATCACAAGGTGTTGAGAAAGTTCGTGTGTATGTCAATAAACAATCAGCTGGCACAGATGCGGAAATGGATTCATTAGGTTATCCACAGTACTTTGAAGTGGCGGTTAAAGATGGCAAATGGTCATTGAGCGAGCAAGATCTCACCGATGGTTTACAAAAAACATGGTGGGCAGATCAGCTCCGTAATGACGACATCTATCTTCAAGTGCGTGCAGTTGATCCGACAACGGGTAAAGTCGGTGATGTGTCTGAAAAATACACCTTTGTGGTGGATACTGTTGCGCCAGAAGCAACCTATGTCAACTATGAAGATGGCAAAGTGACAGCGCTTGTCAGTGGTGATCTAAACGATAAGCATCATGCCAAAAAGGGCAATGAGGTAATCGTTAAATATACAGATAAAGATGGCACTGTTCAGGTTGTAAAGGGCCAAGTTGGCGATAAAGCGGTGGCTGATAAACCATATTTATCGATCAGTGTAGCTGTGAAAGATCCAAGCAAAGTTGATTCTGCGACAGATTTTAAAGTCTATGTGAAAGACAGCGCCGGTAATATCGGTGTGAACAATGATTCTAAAGAGAATCCGCTGAAGATTGAGTTGCCAACGCCTAAGATTGATCAATACCATGACAATGTGAATAACGCCGAGGGTGGCACAGAGATTATTGGTGATACCGGTTACAGTGATGATCCTTCTGGTTTAATCAGCGGTACGATTGTATTGACTGAAGAGGATTTTAAAGTGGTCGATTCCGTGCGCGTTTATCTCTACGATAATCGTGAAAAGTATATTGAAATCGATAAAAATGATCTCGTTAAAGAGTCAGGTGATACCTATCGTTGGACAACGAAACCGGGAGATTTATCAAAAGTCACCACAACAGGTAAATTGGCTGAAGGTGAAGTGAAATTTTATGCAGCCACTTATGATAAAGAGTCTGGATCATTGAGTGAATTATCACCACCTTTTAAAGTCACGATTGATGTAACCGCGCCTGAAATCACGATTGAGAGCATTGCGGGTGATCAGGTCATTACGCAACTTGAAAAAAAAGATGGCTTTACTGTGAAAGGTTCTACAAAAGGGGCTGAAGAAGGCAACACAGTAACTATTTTGGTGGAAGGTAAAAGTTACACCACAACTGTGGGTAAAGATGGCAAGTGGTCTATTGATTTACCAAAAGAAGCTACACAAGATTTGACGGATGGAAAAACTTATACAATCACAGCATCTGTGACGGATAAGGCTGGCAATCAATCAAGTGAAGCGAACAGTAAGGCAATAGTCAATGCAGCACCAATTGTGATGACTCAGATACAGACCGTTGAGGAAGACAGTGGTACTAGTAGATTTTTTCAAGTGAAAGCAACTGATCCAGAAGATAATCGTATCAATGGCTACAGCTTAAAATATGAGGTTCTTCAGGATACATTAGATCCTTCGAAGGGCTCTGTTACGATGTCTGAAAGTGACCATGGACACTTTAAATTTACACCTGCAAAAGATTTCTCTGGTGACGTGACGTTCTCAGTCAAAGTAACGGATAGCTATGGTAATAGCACCATAGCAGAGCAAAAAATTATTGTGACTCCTGTTACTGATAAACCTGTAGCAACAGAGACTAATTTAGATTTTGATATTGGACAATTGACACTCAACAGATATGAATGGAGTGGGTTAACAGGTAGCAAAGTCATTAATGGGAAGAGATATAATTTTAATGCCACATCTGGTAAACAGATAGGTGATGGTATTCCTAAGGAAACATTAGAGAAAGCCATTGAAGGTTTACTAATGGATAAAAATTATAGGCCAACCCAATCATCTACGCACAGTTTACAAGCTAGTACCTTGACAGAAGGTCATGCTGTTTATATGAATGGTTTTGTTTATTTAGAAGCTGGCAAAACATATAAATATGTAGGTAAAGCAGATGATGCGGGTATGATCAAAATCGGTGACACATCTGAACAGTATGTCAGTTGGCAAGGTCTGAATGCCGGCTCTCATAGTTCAGAGTTTTCTGTGCCTAAGACTGGTTTCTATACTTTTGATTTCTACGCGCATAATCAAAGTGGTGCAGGCAATTATGACTTTAAAGTCACAGAAGACAATGGAGAGAGTGTTAAATATTATCCTTCAACAGATGCGATTAAAAAAGAATTACCTAATTTTGTACAATTAGGAAAATTCAATGATCCTGATGGAAATAAAAAAGGATTTTATGAGCTTAAGTATGGATATAAGGGCGCTGAAACTGAAGAAATTCAGTTAAATAAAATTCATGCTGCATTGACTGACCGCGATGGCTCTGAAACACTTTCAATGAAGCTTGAAGGCATTGCAGAAGGCACGCAGTTGAGTTATACAGCTGTCAGTTTAGATGGTTCTACACAACGCCATACTGCGATCGCAAAGAATGGCTTAATTGAAGTAAAAGGCGATAAAAATGTTTTAGACTTTACAGACTTAGTTCTAATATTGCCAAAAGGTGTGGAAGAAACCCTTCAGAATGTTAAATTAACAGTGATTGCAACGGAAACAATGACCAATGAATCTGTAAAAACAGAGTTTGATTTTGATATAGAAGTTTTATCGCCCAGTCGTGATGTACATTCAACTTCTGATGATGATTTATTCAGCACAGGTAGCACGGGGAATGATACATTACATTATGGTTTATTATCTGATGATGATACTGCAGGCAATGGTACAGATACTTGGATTGATTTTGCAGTTGGTAATCCACAAACTGATGATAATGCAGATGTGATTAAGTTCTCCGAAGACTTCTTTAATGGTCTCATTCATCAGGATGATTTAACGGTTGAAAATCTTCCGAACATTTCGCAATACTTCAGTTTGCAGCATAATGCAGAGGATCAAACCGTGACTCTCAGTGTTGATCGTGATGGTGTGGATGATCATTATCAGCAAGAAGAGTTGTTATTATTGACCAATCAACCCACAGAGATTTCATTAGAAGAGTTGCTTAACAACCATCAAATCGTGATCGGTTAAGGTAAGATCAAAGAAAAACCCAATCCTAGGATTGGGTTTTTTATATGCACTCAATTTATGAGGTTTGTTTATTTTGTTTCCAAGAGGGCTTTTTAAAGGCTTGGATCAAGAGCGGTAAACCACAGAAGATCACAAAGCCTGACGTCACCAATGCCACATATAAGGTTGGGTTGCCGATGGGTAACTGGCTTGGCGGCACAAAGGAGACCGTAAAGGCAAATAACACGCCAAATAAGCCAACGCCTGCAATGGTATTCATGCCCATTTTTCCGCCAGGTACTTTATAGGCGCGCGGTAGATCAGGCTGCGTATAACGAAGTTTGATGCCGGTTGCGTACATGAGCATGTACATCACTAAGTAAAGGGTGATTGTCATCGCGGATAATAAGAAGAATGCCACGCTCACATTGTCCATAAAGAAATAGAGGGATGAGAGAATGGTGACGATGCCACCTTGGATGAGCAAAATATTTTGCTGCACGCCATTTTTATTGGTTTTGGCTAATAAAGGTGGGATTTCACCTTCTTGTGCTGTTTCCAATAAACCACGGCTTGGCCCTGTAATCCAAGACATCACACCCGCAAATGCCCCAAAGGCGATGAATAAGCCTAAAGGTGCCACCAACCAATGGAGATTAAAGTGGTCGAGTGAGATTAAAAAAGCCTGCATTAAGCCTTGGTTTAAATCAATCTCTTCATTTGGAATCATGATGGCTAAGGAGGCTGAGCCTAACACAAATAACAATAAGATGATGATGGCAGCTAAGAAAATTGCACGTGGGAATTGTGTGCGTGGATTTTCTAAGTCGCTCGCGTGCACGGCATGCACTTCAACGCCCGCGAAGAGCAAAATAATGCCGCCTAAGAAGGCCAGGGAAGATAAGTCTGTCAGGTGTGGCATAAAGCGTGCATGCACCATGGAGCCGGTTGCTGTTTTGGTAACATCAAACATGTGGTTAGGGTTGTCGCCAAGGTACCAAAAAATCCCCAATACAATGATCAATACGCCCGGTAAGATGGTGCCCACAATGGTACCAATGGAGGTGACTTTGCTGGCAAAGTTCGAGCCTTTTAATGAGATGAAGGTGGCGATCCAATAAAACACAATGATGACAGAGCCGGTATAAATGCCGCTGTTTGCCAAATCAGGTTGCCCAATTAAATAGGCAAGGGCGGCGGCCGCAAACGCTAAGACAGATGGATACCAGACAACGTTTTGAATCCATTGTAGCCAAATGGCGGTAAAACCCCATTTATTACCAAATGCAGCGCCCACCCATGTGTAAACGCCGCCTTTTTTCTGACTGAATGCGCTACCGAGTTCAGCCGCCACTAAGGATGCAGGCAATAAGAAAAGTAAAATGGAAAAGCCTAGGAAGAAGAACATCTCAGTGCCTTCTTTGGCCATCATCGGTAGACCGCGCAAGCTACAGACAGCTGCAACAGTCATGATGGCAAGCGTCCAAACGGACATTTTTTTAGGTTGCATGCTCATAATGAATCCTATCTATTTTTAATATGATGAAGGAAGAGCCCAAGCATGACTTGGGCTTTTTATGATTCAGCGTATTGCGTGATTAGCGACCGCTATGATCGAAGTGTGCGTTCGCTTCACCGGCCGTTTGTGTCACGGCAACGGGGTGTTTTTCAAAGTACTCAAGCGAGCGTTTGACATCATTGATGAACATATCCGCCATATTCATACTAAAGCCATGACGCAGCACTAAGCGCATGATGACCGTCTCTTGCATGTTTGGCAGCATTGAGTAAGCCGCCACTTGCCAGCCGCGCATGCGTAAGCGATCCGAGAGATCATAGAGGCTATAATTTTTCTGATCAGCTTTTTGTGTCCAAGAAATGGCAGGGATGCCTTTTTTCGGATCACCATCAAAGAAGATCTCAAAGTCGCCGAGTTTCACAATCTCTTTACCGATGTATTGGGCAGAATCATAAAGATTTTGCATAATGGTGCGATAACCCTCTTTGCCTAAACGGTTAAAGAGATAGTATTGCGCCACAATTTGACCGCCCGGGCGAGAGAAGTTCAAAGCAAAGGTTGGCATGTTGCCGCCAAGGTAGTTCACCCAGAAAATCATATCTTCTGGCATGTCTTTCCATTCACGCCACACAACCCAGCCCACACCTAAAGGCGCTAAGCCAAATTTATGCCCCGAAGCGTTGACGGATTTAACACGCGCTAAACGGAAGTCCCAAACTAAATCAGGCTCTATAAAGGGTGCGATGAAACCGCCGGACGCACCATCAACATGCACAGGAATGTCCCAACCTTTTTCGGCTTGAATTTTATCTAAAGCTGCACAGATTTCTGCAACGGGTTCATAATGACATGTGAATGTGACACCAAGCGTTGGCACAACGCCGATCGTATTTTCATCCACATATTGCGATAAAATTTCTGCATCTAACCCTAAACGAGTGGCTTCAATGGGCACTTCACGGATCTCGACATCAAAGTAGCGGGCAAATTTTTGCCAGCACACTTGCACAGGACCGGTGACGATGTTCGGTTTATCATAGGGTTTGCCTTCCGCTTTGCGTTTATTGCGCCAGTTGAACTTCATGGCAAGTCCACCAAGCATCGCAGCTTCACTTGAACCTGTGGTGGAGCAGCCGGCTGTTTTCGCAGGTTCAGGTGAATGCCATAAATCAGCAATCATCTCCACGCAGCGTTTTTCGATTTCTGCCGTCATTGGATATTCATCTTTGTCGATCATATTTTTATCAATACAATCTTCCATGATTTTGTGGATGTTGTCTTCCATCCATGTTTGGCAGAAAGTGGAGAGGTTTTGGCGTGAGTTGCCATCAAGTAACAGTTCATCTTTGATGAGATTATAGGTTAAATCACCATCAATCCCATGTTCGCGAATGATGTTGTTTGATAAACCTTCGCGTGCTGCAGCTAAACCATAAATATCTAATTTTTCGCTCATTGACTACACTCCTTTATCGATTTGTCGTATGACTTTTGTAACGGAAATGCTCATGCTGCTGTTCCATGATTCTCGGTTGAATCATGGAACTATCTTTACTATATCAAAGATTTAAATGATTATCATGATTATATTTTAATCGAAAATATTTTCACCATTATTATATAATAATATGGTTAAACCTTTCTGCCAGAAATATAAGTATCTGCAATGGCGCGATCATCCCCTAATGTCATTTGAATGAAAAGCGCTTCTTCTAAACTGTCTGCATAACGCATGCGATACTCGATGATGGGCGTTGAGTGAAGATTGATGATGGCTAAATCTGCCTCCATACCAACGGCAATGCTGCCAATTTTATCCGCTAAACTCAAAGCCTCTGCCGTGCCGCGTGTGGCTAAATAAAACGCATGCAAAGAAGAATAGGGCGCGCTGTTCATTTGTGCCGCTTTATAGGCTTCATTCATGGTTTGTAAAATGGAGAAGCTGGTGCCAGCACCTAAATCTGTGCCTAAGCCCACTTTCATGGGGCGATGCGGCGCTTTCGCGCTCTGAACATTAAAGCAGCCCGAGCCTAAAAAGAAATTAGAAGTTGGGCAATGGGCAACGGCAGCGCCATGCTCGCTCAACACATGCATTTCGCGCTCTGTTAAATGGACGCCATGGCCATAAATGGCGCGCTCCCTCAATAAACCATAACGATCATACACATCTGTGTAATCAATGGCATCAGGAAAGAGGGATTTGACCCATTCGATTTCCCCCAAATTTTCTGACACATGGGATTGAATCAGTGTGCTTGGATATTCTTTGGCTAAACTGCCCACCATTTCCAATTGTTCATGAGTAGATGTGGGCACAAAGCGCGGCGTGATCACATATTCAGCGCGCCCTTTGCCATGCCATTTTTCAATGAGGGCTTTAGATTCATCATAGGCTTTCTCTGGCGTATCTAACAGCGCAGCCGGTGCGTTGCGATCCATACACACTTTACCGGCCATGATGCGCATGTTGTATTTTTCAGCCTCTTCAAAAATGGCATCCACAGATTCAGGGAAAATCGTGCAAAATACTGTTGAAGCCGTCACGCCATTTCTATGCTGCTCTTTTAAAAAGATCTCTGCAACTTCTTTTGCATGGGCTTTATCTGCAAAGTTTTGCTCTGCAATGAAGGTGTATTCATTGAGCCAATCGATGAGTTGCTCGCCATAAGAAGCGATGATCTCTGTTTGTGGGTAATGGACATGGCTGTCAATGAATCCTGCGGTGATGATGCTATTTTCATAACGAGTCACGGGCATATCGCCCAAAGTTGGCAATAACTCAGAAGCTTTGCCAACGGCAGTGATGATGCCTTGATCCATCACAATGATGGCATCAGATTCATAGGTGTAGCACTCATCTAATGGATGAAAAAATGGGTCTTTGTGAAATGTGAGCATTGCGCCACGAATGGCGGTGGGTGTTGCGGTCATAATCTTCCTAAGTCTAAAAAGTATCTTTACGTGAAGATACTTTAACGCAATTTTGTCTTTAGATAAAGATACTTTATGCTATGGCAACCAATTAGGAGTAAAACATGGCAGAGAAAACAGATTTGATCGGCGCAATCATCGAAGATTGGCAGCAGTATGATGCAACCCTCAACACAAAGGGTACAGAAGTGGTGGGGCGTGTGGTTAGGCTTGCATCTCTCATCAATCGGCAAGTGGATGAAAATTTAGCCCAATATGATTTACAAGTGGGGGAATTTGATGTGCTCGCGGCTTTACTGAGAAACCCTAGCCATCAATTGACGCCGAGCCAATTGCAAGCAGTGATTTTGATCTCATCGGGTGGATTGTCCAATCGCATCAATCGCCTAGAAAAACGCGGATGGATTGAGCGCTTGCCAGATGCGAATGATAAACGCGGCGTGATTGTGTCATTGACCGCATCGGGTAAAGATTTAATCACGCGCGCAGTTCAAAGCCACTTAGCATTAGAAAATACCCTTGTGGCGCATTTATCGGGTGCATCCCAAAGGCAAATGGCCACTTTATTGCACGATTGGCTCAAAAAATTAGAGGGTTAAGCCTGTTAAATCAATGGGGGAGGATTTGTGTTGAATTAGTTGAGATAAGACAGCGGCGCTGCCAGCAGCAAGTGTAAAGCCAAGGCTGCCATGCCCCACATTGAGCCATAAGTTATGGTAATGGGTTTGACCGATGATGGGCGGGCCCTTTGGCGTTGAAGGCCGTAAGCCCGCCCAAACATCCGCACTCTCCACACCATAAAGGTTCGGGAACGTCTGTTGGACGATGTTTTTAAGGGCGCGAATGCGATTGTCCCGCACGCCGTTGTCATAACCAATGTCCACCATCGCTGCAATGCGTAAGCGATCGCCTAATTTGGCATAGACGGTTTTATAGCCATAATCGGTGACGCTTGTGGTGGGCACACAATGGCTTTCTTGTGGGAAAGGCAGCGTTAAACTGTAGCCTTTTAAAGGATAAATCGGCAATTCAATGCCAAGGGGCGTCATGAGTTTACGGGCGCCATTGCCAGCGGCAACCACCACTTCATCCACCGACATAGAACCATGATTGGTGACAATGTGCGTCACCATACCTTTTTGTTGGAAAATGTCTTCCACACGGGTTTGAGTGTGTAAGGTGAATTTAGGGGATGCATTGAGTTTATTTAAAAGGGCTTGGCAATAGAGATACGCATCGGCCGTTTCATCATTAGGCGCATAAATGGCACCAGACAATTGATCACGAATGTGAGCAAGGGAAGGCTCTTTTTGCACAATCTCATCAGGTGTGAGGATGGATTGAAACTTCGGATCAATGCCTGCTGCCGCTTGATCAAAATCTTTTTGTGTGCGATGAATGATCATTTTGCCAGAGCGCTGCCAGCAAAAATCATCGAGCGCATCTTGTTCGCGCCAATCGGTGAGCACAGATTGACTCAGCAGCGATAACCTTAAGATATGAGCACCGTTGATTTGGTTGGTTTTGCGTGAACAGGCGCGGGCAAATTGCCACAGCCATTGCCATTGCGTCAATGAGGGTTTGATGCGCAGATTGAGGGGGGAATCGCTTTGCCCGAGCCATTTTAAACCTTGCAAAATCACGCCTTGATCCGCTAAGGGCGAAACATAACGATAACTCAATTGTGCGCCGTTGGCATAACTTGCGCCGGTGCCGATGCCATCGGCTTGATCTAACAGTATGACTTTTTGTCCATCTTTGATGAGCGCATAAGCCAATGACAAGCCAATCACGCCGCCGCCGATGATGGTGATGCTCTTTTCCATATCTTCCCCAGAATCTTATAATCCCCTCTGATTCTATTAAAGCGGATTCAGGGCGCAGCAACAATTGATTATTATTGCTTAAGGTATAACTTTTGGTTAAGGGTATGGATTTGTGCTGTTAAATAGTCTTTAAGCGTTTGGGCATAATGGCGCGCGGCGCTTGAGAGGGCAAGATTCGATCGATGCAATAAACAGAGGTCTAAATGCATGGCGGGATTGATGGGATAAAGCATGTCAATGGGTAAGGTTTGCTCTGCTGAAAAAATATCACTGATGGTGCAGCCCATGCCCAATTTAACAAACTCTGCCGCCATGTAATACGTTTCCACATTGATGTGGGAATTCTGAAATTGTCGATGGCGGGCAATGAGTTGGGCTAAAGAGTCAGTGCCGGGATGAATCCAGCGTTCCACTTCAATGTCTGCCATGTGAATGGGTGCGTTTTGTGGTTTGGCATCTAAATAGACGAGGGGCACTTTTACCAATGGAATGGCCGTGAGATTATGCGTCGGCACATGATGAAAAGTTATGGCAAAGTCGATGTCACATTTCATCAAGCGATCAATCAACGTTTCGGTATGATCGGTGCGGATGGCAATGTCAATGGCGGGATGATTGACGGCAAATTGCGCGGTCACGCGCGGCACCACGCTCAAGCCTAAACTTGGGATACATCCGATGGATAATCGGCCTTGTGGGTGATTGGCAAGATTATGCGCCAGCTCTTTGAGTTGATTGAGTTCGCCGTAAATGGATTGGGCTTGATCAAAGAGAATGTGCGCCTCTTGCGTGGGAATGAGCTTGCTTTGCTTACGCTCAAAGAGGCGAAAGCCTAAGCGCGCTTCGGCATGTTTTAAAGCTTTACTTGCCGCAGGTTGCGAGATGCAGAGCATTTGTGCCGCTTTAGTTAAAGAGCCGCACAGCATGATGGCGTAAAAAATCTCAAGATGGCGAAGGGTCATGAGGCATTGCCATATTCAATCGATTCAATGATCCACGTTTTGTGGCTGAGCTCAGTTTTGACTTTGACCTCATCGCCCTCTTCTTTGCCAAGGCAGGCGCGCGCCATCGGGGAATCGATGGAGATATAGTGTTTTTGATGATAAATCTCATCAGGCCCGACAATGCGAAAAGTGAGGACATCATTTTCATTGTTTTCATCACTCAACGTCACCGATGCACCAAAGTAGATTTTGCCCTCTTGCTCAGGGGAATAATCCACGGGACGAAGCTCTTCTAAACGCTTGGTCAAATAGTGAATGCGGCGGTCAATTTCGCGCAACTTACGCTTATTATATTGATAATCAGCATTTTCCGATCGGTCGCCTAGGCTCGCGGCCCAAGCCACTTTTTGGGTGATTTCAGGGCGTTCTTGTGACCACAAAAAACGCAACTCTTTTTGTAAAATCTCAAAGCCACCGCGGGTGACTAAATTGGTTTTCATCGTGCTTCCTTCAGGAGAAAATTTTATCCATTATACGGGATCGCTTTGATAAAATAGAGCGATAAAAGTTGAAGCTTTTGAGAAAAGCATGCTACTTTAAAGATGAAGCTGTGATTAATTAAGGTTTGAATCTTAATTAAAATATTTATATATTACATGAACCGATTTAATTTAAATGAGGGTAAAAGTTATGAATAATATTAATAAAATTCTTTTAACAGCAGTATTAGGTACGGTAACTGCAGTGGGTGGTTCTGTGGCATTCGCTGAATCAACAGGTGCAAAAGTTGAAAATGCCATCAAAGAAACTGCAGATAAAGTGGCAGACAAAACAGGTGAATTGACAGACAAAGCGGCCGATAAAGCCGAAGAATTGAAGCAATCTGCAGATAAAAAAGCCGCTGAAATCAAAAATTCAACGGGTGACAAAGCTGAAGATTTAAAAGAGAAAGCTGCGGATAAAGCTGAAGAGATCAAGGAAAAAACGTCTGAGAAAGCGGATGAATTGAAAGATAAAGCAAAAGATGCGTGGGATGATACTAAAGATGCCACCAAAGACTTATCAAAAGACATCAACTCAAAAATCCAAAAAGATCTATAATTCTTTCACGAATGGATCACAAAAGCCCGCAGATGTGGGCTTTTTTTAATGGAGCAGAAAATGGCGAAAAGCGAGCAAAAAACCACCACTTTTTATCAACGCGATTATCAGGTGCGTCATCAATGGTTGTGGTCAAAACACAATCGAAAGTTAGAAAAATGTGGCACATTACGCATCACATTGATTCATCCGAGCGCGCAAGACATGCCAAAGCGCATTGATGCGTGGTTAGCACAGATCAATGCGACGCAAGATGGTGAGCGCGGTTATTACATGGGCGGCTGCGGGTTGATCATTGAGTCGAGCTCGCCGCAGGTGATGATTTTGAATCTCACCTCAGGTGGGGAGGATATTTTAGATTCCTTAGAGTGGTATGCCCAAACTTTAAGCGAGCAGGTGATCGGGCCGGATGAAGCCATCTTAACCCGTTGGGAAGAATTGCCATTGTACGATTAATCTAAAGACGCTAATATTCTGATCATTGAAGATATTAAGCGCATTGCAAGGAAAGAATGATGGCACAGACATTACAAAACTATTGGGATCAAGTCGGGCAACAAGCGAGAGCGGCAAGCCGCGATTTATTACGCGCATCAACCGCTGAGAAAAACCGCGCCCTACAATTGATTCACGATGAAATCATGGCCCACATTGATCAAATCATGGTGGAAAATCAAAAAGATTGCGATGCGGCGCGGGCCAATGGTTTAGCCGAAGCATTCATTGATCGTTTATTGCTGGATGATGCCCGCATTCGCAGCATGGCGAGCGGTGTGTTAGACATGATCGCATTGCCTGATCCTGTGGGTGAAGTGACGGATGTGAAACCGCGTCCTTCAGGCATTATGGTGGGTAAAATGCGTGTGCCACTTGGTGTGATTGGCATCATTTATGAGTCGCGCCCAAATGTGACGATTGATGCGGCGGCCTTGTGTTTAAAATCCGGCAATGCGGCGATTTTGCGTGGCGGCAGCGATGCTTTTTACACCAATCAATATTTGGCAACTTTATTGAGCCAAGCGTTAGCGGACACGGCATTGTCTGAGCATTCTGTACAGATCGTAGCCACAAAAGATCGCAATATTGTGGATTTAATGGTGACGGCAAAAGATTATATCGATGTGATCATTCCACGCGGTGGCAATTCTTTGGTGGCGCGCATCAATGATCAAGCAACTGTCCCGGTCATTAAACATTTAGATGGCATTTGTCACACCTTTGTGGATGAATTTGCGAACATCGATTTGGCAGTGAAAGTGGTGGATAACGCAAAAACGCAGCGTTATGCGCCATGCAACGCCTTGGAAACGCTCCTTGTGCATGAGAAAGTGGCTGCTGAATTTTTACCGAAAATTGCGGCGATTTTCACCACAAAAATGGTGGAGATGCGCGCATGTGATCAAACTTATGAGATTTTATCTGCTGATTTTGAGATCACGCATGCCACAGAGAGCGATTGGCGCACGGAATATTTAGCCCCGATTGTCTCCATTAAAGTGGTGAAAGATTTAGATGAGGCGATTACGCACATTAATCATTATGGTTCGCATCACACAGATGTGATCATCAGTGAGCATTATACGCACACCACCACATTCTTACGCTTGGTGGATTCAGCGTGCGTGATGGTCAATGCTTCTTCGCGTTTTTGTGATGGTTTTGAGTTTGGTTTAGGGGCGGAAATTGGCATTTCCACCGATAAAATCCATGCGCGCGGCCCTGTGGGTTTAGAAGGTTTGACCTCGCAAAAATATGTTGTCTTAGGGCATGGCGAAATCCGATCATAGTTCTGTGCGATTTAAAGTGAATCGATGGGCATAAAATGGTAGAATGGCCTGATTTTTTTATTCATGAAGGAGTGAATCAATGAAAGAGCAAACTTTAGAATTGATCCGTCAACAAGTGACGGAAAACCCTGTTGTGATCTATATGAAAGGCACACCACAGTTCCCTATGTGCGGTTTCTCTAGCCGTGCAGCACAAGCATTGGCAAGCACAGGCTTACCATTTGCGGCCGTGAATATTTTTGATGATGAAAATATTTATAACTACTTGCCATTTTATGAAGATTGGCCAACTTTCCCACAAATCTACATCGGCGGCGAGTTGATCGGCGGATGTGACATCACTTTAGAGTTGTATGAAAGTGGGGAATTAAAAGAATTAATGAAAAAAGCCATCGACGCTGCGGCACAATAATCATTAATGAAAAGTCCCAAACTCTGGGACTTTTTACTGTAGATTGGTCAAAATTTGGAGATACATATGAAAGTCGTTGAAGTTAAACACCCATTGGTGGCCCATAAATTGGGTTTATTGCGTAAAAAGGAGATCAGTACTGCTGAGTTTCGCCGTTTGTCTTCTGAAATCGCAATGTCATTACTTTACGAAGCCACAAAAGATTTAGAAACCGAAATGGTGACCATCGAGGGTTGGGCAGGCAAGGTTGAAGTTGAGCGCTTAAAAGGTCGTAAAGTGACATTGGTGCCAATTTTGCGTGCGGGCATCGGCATGCTTGATGGTGCATTAGATTTAGTGCCAGGCGCACGTGTGTCTGTGGTGGGATTTGAACGTGATGAAGAGACGTTAGAAGCACGTCCTTACTACGCAAAATTAACCTCTTTCATGGAAGAGCGCACCGCGGTGATTTTAGACCCAATGCTTGCCACAGGTGGCACATTGATCGCAACGCTTGATCTTTTAAAAGAGAAGGGTTGTACAAAAATCAAAGGCATTTTCTTAGTGTGTGCGCCAGAAGGCTTAGAAGCTGTGAAGGCAAAACATCCTGACATCGAAATTTATACCGCATCGATTGATGATGGTTTAAATGAAGATGCTTACATTCTTCCAGGTTTAGGGGATGCAGGTGACAAAATTTTTGGTACAGTAATGCCAGAATAAATTGAAAAAATAAAGGATTCGAATGAAGGTCAAAGCAATAGTTGTTACGGTATTTTCTTTATGTGCAGCAGCGAGCCATGCCTTTGCGTTGTCGTCGCAGGAGATCGCGACCTTTCAACAAGGCAAATCCTTCATTCAAAGCCGCAATGTTCAAGGGTATCAACAATCGCTCAAAGCCCTCAAAGGCACGACGGTTGCCCCTTACCTTGAATATTATTATGTGCAACAAAATTTAAAATCACTCCCGAAAGAAACAGTGCTTGCCTTTATCGAGCGCACACCAAACACATTATTCAATGCATCATTGAGCCAAGATTTTTATCGCTATGAGCTTGAACAAAAAAATTATGCCTTCATTGAAACATCACTAAAACAGACGCAAAGCCAGTTTTTACGTTGTATTTATGATGATGCCATTTTAAAAACGCGTCCGAAAGATTTTGATGCCGCACGCTTTCAAAGTTATTGGGTGAAAGTGGCAACGCCGTTATCAAGCTGTTTGCCTGTAGAAAAAGTGTGGCTTGATCAATATGCCCCAAAAACAGTGGTGGATCAAAAAATTAATGAACTGATTGCCAATTTAAACATCGGGCGCGCCAAAGCCCTATTGCCGTATGTGCCAAGTGATAAGCGTGATTATTATCAATCCATGATCAATGTGATTGACAATCCTGCTGGGCAGTTGATGACGCAAAAAAAATATTATAAAGATTCCACACGTTTTTACACATTAGCTGTGCAGCAGTGGGGCAAAAGTGATTCCACCAATGCCTTAAAAGGGCTGGCATTTGTGCGTAAAAATCAATTGGTCACAACCAGTGAATACACAAAGCTACGCAATTTATTAACAGTTTTCCAAGCAGGGCGCGCCGATGCAGTCGATCCATTAGGACGCATTGAAGCCATTGCAAAAAATGAGCAAACCGATGATGTAAAAATCAGCGGTTTTAAATTGAGCGCACAAGCGGGGCAATGTAAAAATGCCCTCGATTATTTAGAGCGCTTATCCCCAAAAGCGAAAGAAGATGCCACATGGACTTATTGGCAAGGGCGCATGCATCAATGTTTAGGGCAGCAAGCAAAGGCGAAGGAGCTCTATCAAACCATTGCCTCCCAAACCAGTTTTTATGGCTTTTTAGCCGCCGATGAATTAAAGCAACCCTATTCTGTGCTTGCGTCACTGGTGCGCCGTAAAGCTGATCCGGTTGCGCCTTTAACCGATGCCAATTTTAAATTAGGCTTAGATTTAATGGCGGTGGATGAGCGTCATTTTGCCCATCAAGCATGGTTCCAAGGTTTACGTACCGCAACGCAGCCACAGAAAAACTCCGCAAGTTTTGCAGCGTATGAAAAAGGCTTTTATGATTTAGGCATTCGCGCTGCGGTGGCCGCAAGGCAACCGGGTGCATTGCACATTCGTTATCCGATGGGTTATGGCAAAGATGTGAAGCAATCGGCAAAGCGCTATGGTTATCCACCTGAATTATTATGGGGGCTCATTCGTCAAGAGAGTCTCTTTCAACCGGATGCTAAATCTCATGCCAATGCATATGGTTTGATGCAGCTCCTCATTCCCACCGCAGAAAAAATGGCGGCCAAACTGGGTGAAAAGCGCGGCAGTTTATACGATCCTGTATACAACATTCGTTATGGCACAGCTTATTTAAATGATGTCAGTGGCGTTGTAGGGCAGCATTGGCCCTATATTTTAGCCAGTTATAATGCGGGTCCGCATAAAGTGGTGAAATGGATTGATCCCCCAATGGCGGATGTCGCATTGTGGGTGGAGTCCATCCCATACCGTGAAACGCGCGGTTATGTGAAAAGTATTTTAGAAAATGTGGTGATTTACCATTACCAAGCAGGCAATCAAAAAGTGCGCATCAGTGATTATCTCAATCGCTTTTATCCTCAATAATTGGACGCCGTATGTTTTATAAAATTATTTTTACCCTCATTGTGATCATTGGCTTTGTATTTTTGATGCGAAGAAGTCGCACGCCAAAGCCTGAGCCATTGCCACAACACAATCCGAATATTCCCAATGCCTTTCGCACAAAAACCAGCGCCTTGAACATGCAAGAGCAGCAAGTGTTGTTATTGTTGCAGCAATTGGTCAGCGGCTCGCGTTTGCAGGTGTTTCCAAAGCCGCAATTGGCGACATTCATCAGCATTGATCCGCGCCTAGCGCCAGAAATTCAGCAACAATTGAGCGCAGAATTAAAGCAGATCACGTGTGACTTTATGTTGGTGGATCAACACAGTTTTTCTGCGGTGGCAGCCATCACATTTGATCCGCCTGCGGGTTTGCAAAAGGTGTTAAAAGATCTCAATGTGGATCTGATTGCGCTCAGCAGCACGCAAACATATGATGCGGATAAACTTCGCACACTGTTGGTGCATTACCTCTAATAATGATGCAAGTTCAGCAAATTCAGCCAACAGGCGTACCGATGCAGTTATTGGGCATCTTCCGCTTGATCATGGCGGTGATTTTGTCATCGGTCTATATTTTAAGCGCGAGAGTTTCGCCAGAAGCGCTGCCGATCTCCCAATATTTTCATTACATCTTATTGACGTATCTCGTCTTTTTATTGATCTCCACGCTGATTCTAAAGCGCGTGCGTTATCAAACCACGCGTTATATTTTCTTCTTTGGGCTGCTGGATTTAGGCTTCATTTCTGCACTGTGTTACTTCACCGATGGTTTAGACAGCCCATTGGTGATTTTGCTCCTCATCTCCTTTATGGTGCATGGGGCATTTTTATCCCGCATTGGCGCGCTGTTATTGCTCGGCGTTTCTGTGTGCATTCAATTGATGCTGTGGTTAAAGTTTGATTTTGACCCCAAAATTCCGGAGATGAGTTGGTATCAATTGATGGTGTCTCAAGGCATTTTGCGTTTGATTGGGCAAAACTGCTTTGCTTTTGTGGCGCTGATTCTCACAAATTTATGGTTGCATAAATATGAGGCTTCCCAACGTTTGGTGGAAGCGCAAAATGAGCAATTGCGCAATGCCGCCATTTTGCATGAAGCGGTGGTACAGCAATCAAAATCTGGGCTCATTGTACTCAATTCAGAAGGCAAAGTGATTTTGGTGAATCAATACATCAAATCATGGTTTGGGGACATGGAGCTTAAAAACAGTCATTTGATGGAGTATCTGCCCACTTTGACGGAACGCTTTTACCTTTGGAGTCAGCTGAAATTTTTAGATCCGTCTTTATTTGAATACAATGATCACAAATATTACATTGAATTTAGCGAGATTGACCTGCCGACAGATCACTATTCAGTGATTCAGATTGAGCCAATGGAAACAGTGAGTCGGCGCGCGCAGCAAGAAAAATTAGTGGCACTTGGGCATTTAACGGCGGCAATCGCCCATGAGATTAGAAACCCGATGGCATCGATCTATCAAGCCAGTCAATTGCTTGGGGAGCAGGAAAACCTCAACACTGTGGAAAAACGCCTCATTGATATGATCAATAATAATGTGCAGCGGGCGAATCGCATCATCAATGATGTGTTGGTGCTTGCTCGGAAAAATGAGGCAGAGCGCCAATACATTAAACTTGAGGGCTTTTTAAATGAATTGCTCGATGAGTTTTTTGTGGAGTTTCCCCACATGGTTGAGCATGTCCATCTCATCATTCATGATGATGTGCAGCGGGTGTTGTTTGACCTCTCTGTGCTGCGCCAAGTGGTGCATAATTTGATCACCAATGCGGTGATTCATTCGGGCATTGAGCGCGAAGAGTTGCAAATTACCTTAGAAGCGGAACAAAAGGGCAATACGACGATTTTATCGATTTATGATAATGGCGTTGGCGTTGCAGATACAGCGCGCCTGCGTTTGTTTGAGCCTTTTTTCACCACTCATAAAAAGGGCACAGGGCTTGGGCTTTACATCACAAAAGAGCTCTGTGCCGCCAATGGCAGCATTGTGCAATATGTGGATGATCAAAAAGGTCGCCATGGCTTTAGAATCGTTTTTGCGAAAGTTGTATAATGACCGAATCAACGAATAATAATTGAAAGGATTAGAATGTATAAAGCGCTCATTATTGATGATGAAGAGAACATCTGCGAACTGATCTCCATGAGTTTTTTATCCATTGATATTGAATGTGTGGAAGCCTATTCAGTCTCAGATGCCATTGTGGCACTGCAAAATGAAGCCTTTGATGTCTGTTTAACAGACCTAAAATTGCCCGATGGTTCAGGTTTTGATGTGTTGCGCTACATTCAGGATAAAGTACCAAATTTACCAGTGGCGATGATGACGGCGCATGGCAATGTGGAAAGCGCCATTGAAGCACTTAAACTGGGCGCATTTGATTTTATCTCTAAGCCTTTTGAGATCAACGCACTGCGTAAATTAGCCCTCAATGCAGTGCAAACGCAAAAGATCCCACAAGTGGCCTCTAAACATGGTTTATATGGCGATTCTGTGGCGATGGTGTCTCTTCGCAATCAAATCCGTAAATTGGCGCGTTCGCAATCCCCAATTTACATCACAGGTGAATCAGGCGTCGGTAAAGAAGTGGTGGCACGTGCGATTCATGCAGAAAGTCCACGATTTGATGGGCCTTTCATTGCGGTGAACTGCGGTGCGTTATCGGAGCATTTGGTGGAAAGTGAGCTCTTTGGCCATAAAAAAGGGAGCTTTACAGGTGCCGATAAAGATAAAAAAGGGCTCTTTCAAGCCGCGGATGGCGGCACATTGCTGCTTGATGAAATTGCGGATTTACCGCTCTCCATGCAGGTGAAATTACTGCGTGCCATTCAAGAGCGTGCCATTCGCCCAATTGGTGCAATGCATGAAATTCCCGTCAATGTGCGGATTTTATCGGCTTCTCATAAAAGTTTAGCGGCGCTTGTGGATGCCGGTGAGTTTCGTCAGGATCTCTTTTACCGTTTAAATGTGATTTCTCTACATGTGCCGCCGTTGCGTGAGCGCCGGGGCGATGTGGCGATTTTGGTTAAAGTGATTTTAGAGCGTTTAAATCATGACAATGGCCGCGCTGTGACGATCACAGAAGACGCCTTACGTCGTTTAGATCATTATGCATTTCCCGGCAATGTGCGTGAACTTGAGAACATCTTAGAGCGCGCTTCAACGCTGTGTGATGGAGATGTGATTGAAGAAAAAGATTTATTGCTTAATTCAAACAATGAATTAGTATTAGTCAGTGGGGTGCAAAATGCACCGCCACCAATGATCAATGATCTGATGGATACAGGTGATCAGGAAGATCCTGTGATTCCCGATCACATCGATGACATTGAGGCATATTTAGCCGCCGTTGAGCGTAAAATTCTCAAACGGGCATTGGCAGAACATGACAGCAAAACCGAGGCGGCGAAACAGTTGGGCATCTCCTTTCGAACCTTTCGCTATCGATTAAAAAAACTCAACATAGAGGACGATGATTAATGAAAGCTGAAATCATCTCAGTGGGCACAGAATTACTGCTTGGGCAGTTGGTGGACACCAATTCTGTTTGGTTATCCCAGCAGCTCAGTATGCTTGGCATCGACAGCCATTTTAAAACCACCGTGGGGGACAATGCCCACAACATTCAATCGGTGTTTGCATTGGCGACAAAACGGGCAGACATCATCATTGCCACCGGCGGCCTTGGCCCAACGCAAGATGACATCACTAAAGAGACATTGGCAACCACATTAGGTTTACCGCTTGTCTATGATGAAGCCTTAGCCGAAATGATCCGTGAGAAGTTTGCGAGCCGCAACATCACCATGAGCGAGAACAATTATCGCCAAGCGCATTATCCACAAGGGTGCCAAATTTTAGAGAAATATCCTGGCACAGCCCCTGGCCTATATCTCAATCACGATGGTAAACATTACTTCTTATTGCCAGGTGTGCCTTATGAAATGAAGGCGATTTTTGAAGCCTCCGTGGTGCCGATTTTGCGCCAGATTTCCCCGGATAATCTCCGCATTTATACAGAAGTCCTCAAATTATGGGGTTTACCAGAATCACATGTGGCTGAGCGTTTATCGGATTTAGATGATCGCTTAGCTGAAATTGGTAACCCAAAATTATCTTATTTAGCCTCCGGCATCAATGGCATCAGTGTGCGCATCTCTGCAAAAGCAGCCGATGAAAAAGCGGCACAAGCCATGATTGCACCGTATCAAAAAGAGGCAGAAGAGATTTTAGCGCCCTATATTTTTGGGCACAATCAACAAACGATGGAGCGCTGCGTTTTAAAACTATGTGCCGCGCAAGATTTAACCCTTGGCTGTGTGGAATGGTTCACAGCGGGCATGATGGCAAGCCGATTGACGGCCTATGGTGAAAATCTTGAGCCTTTTAAAGGCGGCATGGTGTTGCGGGGTAAGTTTGATCAAGCGGCGTTTGAGGCGGCTCAAGAGACATTGAATGTGGATATTGTCCTTGGCGTCAGTGAAAACTTCACAGAGAGCACCACCGTATATGAGTGCCAGCTCCATTTATGTGTGCGTGACCAATATTTCTCAAAAATTATTCAGATCCCAAAGCATCAAAGGGAAGAAGCGATGGCGTTTGCCGTCATCAATTGTTTTAACTTTTTAAAGAACCAACTACAGACAGTGGAAAAATGATGGAAGAAAAGCAAAAATTGCGCGTTGTGATGGCAGTTATTTGGAATGAAGCAATGGACGAAATCTTAATTTGTCAAAGACCTGACAATAAAAATTTTGGCGGATTGTGGGAGTTTCCAGGTGGCAAGGTGGAGATGGGTGAAACAGACATCGAAACCTTAGATCGTGAGTTAGACGAAGAGATCGGCATCCTTGTCAATGATTTTGTGCATCGTGTCGATTTTACGCACGATTATGATGATAAAGTGATCGAGTTTGTGGTATATGATGTCTATAGCTTTGAAGGGGAACCTTACGGGCGCGAAAATCAAGTGATTCGCTGGACGAATGTGTCTGAATTGTCAGCCATTGAATTCCCACCGGCGGATGACATTTTAATTGATGAGATCAAACATGGTGTGATGCCAGAATGATCTAAAATTTAACCATGATAGAGGGTGTGTATGAAAAAGACGAAAATTGTATGTACGATTGGTCCTAAAACTGAGTCAGAAGCTGTGTTGTTAAAGCTTCTCGATGCAGGGATGAACGTTATGCGCCTCAATTTTTCTCACGGTAATTTTGATGAACATCGTGGACGCATTGAAAACTTGCGTGCCGTATGTGAAAAGCATCAGCGCAATGCCGCGATTTTGCTTGACACCAAAGGCCCTGAAATCCGTACCATTAAGTTAAAAGATGGCGATGATGTTTCTTTAAAAGCCGGTCAAACCTTTACCTTAACAAGTGATCAAAGCGTGATTGGCGATGAAACGCGCGTCGCGGTGACTTATAACGGTTTAAGCAATGACTTAGCTGTGGGCAATATTGTGCTCATTGATGATGGCTTAATTGGCATGCGTGTTGTGGAGATTCGTGGGCAAGATGTGATCTGCGAAGTGCTCAACGATGGCGATTTAGGCGAAAATAAAGGTGTGAATTTACCAGGCGTGGTCACAAATTTACCGGCGTTGGCAGAAAAAGATAAAGCAGATTTAATCTTTGGCTGTGAAATGGGTGTGGATTATGTGGCGGCTTCTTTCATTCGTAAGCGTTCGGATGTGGAAGAGATTCGTGCACACTTAAATGCTCATGGTGGGGAAGACATTTTAATCATCTCTAAAATTGAGAACCAAGAAGGTTTAACCAACTTTGATGAAATTTTAGAAGCATCCGATGGCATCATGGTGGCACGTGGTGACTTAGGTGTGGAAATCCCTGTAGAAGAGGTGATTTTTGCACAAAAAATGATGATCGAAAAATGTGTGGCGGCGCGTAAAGTTGTGATCACTGCGACTCAAATGTTGGATTCGATGATCAAAAACCCACGCCCAACGCGCGCAGAAGCCGGCGACGTTGCCAATGCCATTTTAGATGGCACCGATGCTGTGATGTTATCTGGCGAAACCGCTAAAGGTAAATTCCCAGTGGAAGCGGTGTCCATCATGGCGGCGATTTGTGAACGCACAGATGGCTCGATGGGCAGTCGCATGTCTGCACCACGTAAAAAAATGCGTGTGACTGAATCGGTGTGTTTAGGTGCCGTTGAAATGTCTGAAATGCTGGAGTGTCCACTCATCGTGGTGGCAACGTATCAAGGGAAAACCGCGCGATCCATTCGTAAATATTTCCCAACGGCGCGCATTTTAGCGTTAACCACCAATGCAAAAACGGCACGTCAATTGCAAATGGTCAAAGGCGTGACCACAAAAGTTGTGCCAGAAATTCGTTCCACAGATGATTTCTACCGCATTGGTAAAGAAGAGGCATTATTGAGCGGCTTGGCAAAACAAGATGATTTGGTGGTGATGGTCTCTGGCGCATTGGTGCCAAGTGGTACCACGAATACCTCATCAGTTCACCGCTTATAGTGCTATAATTAAGCGTAAAAGCGAACAAAGATCGCTCTTCATACGAGGAGCGATTTTTTTATTCGCCTCAATTTAATGGAGGATTATTATGGCACTGTCCGAGAGAATGCTAGAACTCAAAGATGCACCGATTCGAAAACTCTTATGGAAATATGCACTGCCTGCCATCATCGGTAGTTCTGTCAGCGCCCTTTATAACATCATCACCCGTTATTTTATTGGCAATGCGGATTATCTCAATGACGATGCAATGAGCGCCATGGGACTTGCTTTGCCGATCATGACCATCATCGCTGCGTTTGGCATGTTAGTGGGTGCAGGGGCAGGGAGCCGCATCTCCATTTATCTTGGTAATGGGGATTATGAAAAAGCCGAGCGTGTTGTCGGTACATCACTATTGCTGACGCTGGTCATCACTTTAACCATTTCCTTCATATTCTTTTTCACGCTAGCACCATTGGTGCACTTTTTAGGGGCTGATGAAGGCAGCTATCAGCACACTTATGATTTTTTAAAGTATTTTTTACCAGGGGCGATTTTCTCAAACCTCTGTTTTAGTTTTAATAACATGATGCGTGCATCGGGTTATCCGAAAAAAGCGATGTACACCATGTTATTGACGTTGGTACTGAACGGCATTTTTGCGCCCATTTTCATCTATTGGCTCAAATGGGGCATGGAAGGGGCGGCGATCTCCATCATTTTATCCATGTTCATTGGCACGCTCTTTGTGATGCAGCATTTCGTCAATGGTCATTCGGTGTTGCAATTTAAGGCCAAATACATTCGCTTTGATGCACAGATCACCAAAGCTGTGCTCAGCATTGGTTTATCGCCCTTTTTGATGAACATTGTTTCAAGCAGCATTATTTTCATCATCATTCAGCAAGTGCGCGTATATGGCGGCTCTGTGGCCGTTGGTGCTTACACGATTGTGAATGTGTTGCTGATGCTCGTGGTGCTAGTGTTGCTTGGCTTGACGCAAGGGATGCAGCCGATTGTGGGTTATAGCTTTGGGGCAAAAGAGATTGCGCGTTTGCGTGAAGCTTTGCTGCAAACCATTAAAATTGGTGTGGGCATTGGCATTGTGGCAATGGTGATTGGCGTATTTTTCCCAGAATGGGTCATCATGCCGTTTAATCCATCGCCTGCGTTGTCTGATGTGGCGATTTCTGCCATTCGCATTGTGACGATGCTCTTTCCGTTGGTGGGCTTTCAGATTGTGGTGACGATCTTTTTCCAAAGCATTGGGAAAGTTAAACACTCTATCTTTTTAAGCTTAAGCCGTCAGATTCTCTTTTTGATTCCGGGGTTATTTATTTTGCCCCATTATTTTGGCATTGCGGGCGTTTGGTATGCCATTGTGGTGGCAGATTTGATCTCTACATGCACCGCAGCGCTCTTTTTATGGATTCAAATCAGAGAGTTTAATCGCTATTTAAAAGGCAATGCATAACGTTATGCATAACAAAACATAACGAAAATTAACGATACTTGAATCGCAATCGGCGATGAACTCCCTTAGACTGATCGGCTTAATAATCATAAAGGATGGATCATCATGAAAAAAGTTATGGCTGTTGCGGTTGCAAGTGTGTTTCTTGTGGCATGTTCTGAGAAAAATGAAGCCTACTATTTAGATAATATTGGTAAAGCTGAACAAAAAATGGAAAGCTGCAATGAAGCTGCCCGTAAAGCATTCATGAGTGGTAAAACCTCTGAGCTTGATCGTTTAAAGAAAGATGCTGAGTGCAACGCGGCAAGTAGCGCCATCAAAACACATAAACGCATGCAATATGAGTTAGAGAAAAAGCAAGCCGAAGAGCGCCATGCACAGGCAGTGAAAACTGCGCGTGATGCGATTAATGAAAGCCTAAAAGATCAAACTTGGCAAAAACAAATTGCCGCTTATTTAGGTTCAGAATGTGTCAATGCTTTCTCTTTTAACAAAACACCTGAATGTACGGCGTGGGATGAAGTGTATGAATCCGCCGTCACACAAGGTAAAGCAGAAATGCAAAGCGTGACATATTTAGAGCTTAAAGGTGAAGAGAAAACCTATTGCGGGGAAGACAAACGCCCAAAATCAGCATGCACAGTTTGGCAAAATGTGGTGGGGGAGAAAGCCACAGAAGTACTGCAACCGATGGATATTTTTGAGCTTTATGCTAAAAAAGGTGATTTTTGTCATGCCGAAGGCTATGACGCAAGCAGCAGCTGTAAAGCGTGGGAAGGATTGTATCGTGAGCGCTCACAAGCTTTGACGCAACACTTTGTGAATGATTTTGATGCCTTTAAAACTGCTTATAATCAATGTTATGTGAAGATGCAAGCCGTGCGTGATTTAGGCTTATCCTATTTTGATCAAGATAAACAATTTAGACCCATTTTACACAGCGTACCATGTGCACAGGCGAATCAAGCATATCGTGATCGCCGCTTAGGTTACAGTGATTTTAAAGCACCGATTGAATGATGAAAAAGCCCGCATTGCGGGCTTTTTTAACTTTAAACTTTCGTGATGCGGGCAGGGATGCCTTGGCGCACCACAGCGCCAGTTGCCCAATCTAACCATGGTGCCGGAATGGCGCGGCTCGGATCTTGGATCGCTAAATCATTGAGATTAAGTCCGCTGCCCACATGGCGATTAAAATAGAGCGGTTCGCCATCAATGTAGTGCGCCCGTGCGCCCATGTCACGATGACCATAACCATGTTCAATGGCAATCACGCCGGGCATCACGCCATCGAGCACCATAATTTGTGCTTCTTTTTTACCTGAGGGCGATTCGATGAACACCAAGTCACCATTCTCAATGCTGAGTAAATCAGCATCCACTTGGCTGATGGCGACAATATTGGTGGGCTTAATCATACGCATGCGAAGGTTCGAACCCGCCGTGCTGCTGATGAGGTTTGATTTAAACGAAGTGAGCAAAAATGGCCATTGATCTTTATGATAATGGGTGCGCATGTCCGAGCCATCCATAAAGCGCGCAGGATAATAGGTCGGGCAACCGCTGTAACGCTCGCCATTGGTGCTGTGCGTGTGTACGCTGACATTTTCATTCCACAGTTGCATTGTCATGGGCCATTTTTTACGAAGGTGATCACCATCCCAGCCAGTATCAAAATGGTTCGTTCGTCCACCACGAGCATACACATATGCCACTTTGGCTTGCTCTTCAGGTTTGAGCACCGCTTGAATCTTTGACAAAATGCGCGTGACGCCGGTCAGCACAAGGTCAGATTCTGTGGCATTATTTACGGGCGCATCATCAAACGCCACATTCGCTGCGGCGCGTAAATAGTAATCCTCAGGGCGTTTAAAAGGATAGTGAATATTGGGATCTTTTGCATCTTGAATGGCTTCATCGCCAAAACCCGGTAAATTCATGCGCTCGCCAATGGCAATGAAAAAACTCTCCATACAGATGGGATCGCCTTGGGCAGTTTTCTCAACGCGTGGTTCAACCACAGGCCAGCGCGCCGTTGTGGCTTTAAAAGGCACGCCGCCCCAAGGTGCAGTGAAGCCCCAACTTTCAAAGTTGTGAGTGTCCGGCACGATGTAATCGGCAAAAGCGGTGGTTTCATTGATGAAGGCATCAACCGCGACAAAGAGTGGTAATACTTTCGGGTCAGCGAGTTGCTTGCCCAATAACTGCCGAAAGCCAGCAATACCATAGACAGGATTGGTCATGTGGCTGATCCATGCTTTTAATGGATAAGGATCTTGGGCAAGGGCAGAGATCAACACTTCAGAGCTTTGTCCGCCGGCAAATGGATACCAAGGACGTTTGGCTGGGTATGGATTTTTACCGGCTTTGACGAGTGCTTTATAATCCGTAGAGGTTTCATACGGTTTTTTTGCACGAGCAAGGAGCATGCCTTTTGGTTGCACCATGCCTTTAAAATTGACCAAGTTATAACGTGGTCCTGGCGCATACTCTTTAAATTTACCGCCATTGACCAATAAACCGCCTTTGTGGTTCATGTTGCCAATCAATACATTGAGCGCCATGATGGACCATGCATTGTAAAAGCCATTGCCGCTCATCATGCCGCCATGGGTGATCACAGCAGCTTTGCGCCCGTGGCTTGTGAATTTCTTGGCCAAGGCTTTAATGGTGGCAACGGGCACGCCGCACAAGTTGCTGTATTCTTCTAACGAGTGGCGATGGGCGGATTCCGTGAGTAGGGTAAAGCTTGATTTCACAAGCGGCGCAGTGCCATCTTTGAGGCGCACAGGTTCCTCAATATAAAGGCTGCCTGTCAGGCAATCATCGGCTTTCATTAAGGTGTGGCTTGCTTCATCCATCACCATAAGAGCGCTGTCTGAACGTGCACCATCCATCTCTGTGATGTCCCATTCACGTAAAAACTGACCATACAATGGATGGGATTCATCGCTGATCACAAGGTGAGTGGCATTTGAAACGCTCACCTCTTGATGATGTGCCATGCCAGCTTTACCCGGCGTTTTAAGGTATGTTGCGTTGTACCATTGTTCATCGATGATTACGCGCATCAATGCCATTGCCATCGCGGAATCTGTCCCTGGTAAAATGGGAATCCAGCGGTTATCATCCACGGCTAAGGTATTGGTGAGCTGAAGATTCGGCGCGATGACGACATAAGAGAATTCTTCTGGTGTTTTGGTGCGGGCTTTGGCCAACAAGCGCCCTTGGCGTTTGAATGGGTTGCCCGATTGTGCAGGCGATGTACCCATAAATAGGGCAAATTCAATGTGATCAAAATCCGGTTTGGCATGGGCATTTTTTTGCATGTCATCCATCACGGCGCCAGAACCTAAGCGGTACGCAAGCCCACAGTATGAACCATGCTGTGCAAAGTTTTTACTGCCAAATGAGTTAAAGGTAAAACGTTTAGCGAGCTCTTCACGCCCTTCATTGCCAGCATCAGTGACCAAAAGCTGATTGGCTTTTGGGCCATATTCCGGAAAATTGGCGTCAATCGGTGTCTCTAAATCACGAATGGCGCGCAGACCCTCCACATGACCTTCGCCAAAGAGATCACCGCCTTCCACAACCTCTTTGACCAGTTGTTCAAAGGAGATGCGTTGCCATTTGCCTTCGCCGCGTTTGCCCACACGTTTTAATGGACTTAAGACGCGATAAGGACTCGTTAAACCTTCGCCCATCGCTGCACCACGCGCACAGGCTGTGGAGCGATCATTGATGCCTGTTTCACCGCCTAAACGTACCCATGCCTCTTCAATGGGTAGATCATAAGGATAATGCTCATCATGGGATAAAGGGCTGTAAGGATTACCACAGATGCGCAGTACCTCATTTTTCGCTTGATCCACGCGCACACGCACACCACACACAGTCCAGCAGCCAAAGCATTGAGTGTTAGACATCACTTGCCCCGGCGTTTGGGTAAAGTGACCATCTTTAATCACGCCTTCCACCGTTAAAGCATTGCCAAAAATACGATTGTCCGTGGGTTCAGCTGAGGTGCCTTTGATCATGCCCACCGCCATATTTTTGGCAGTATTGCTATAACCTGCAATGAATGCACCAACACCGCCCGCGGCTGCCAGCCCTTTGAGAAGATTGCGACGTTTTTTGTTGGTTTTATCCATGGTGTGCTCCTTTAAACGTAAACCAGCGATCGTTGAGTAGACTCCAAACGATGATCAATAGGGTGATCCATAAGCCAAAGGTGGAGATGATGCCAAGGGCACCATCAAATCCCCACGAGAGATGATAAGGATTGATGAAAATATTGTATTTGGGTAATGTCTGCGCTTGCATGAGGATCGCCCAGCGAATCGTCCATGCCAGAGATAAACTCATCAGCGACAGCAATAGATATAGATAAGGGGAGAGTGTTCGTTTGTTTGTCCAAGTGAGCACGGTAAAGAGCATTAAGGACACCCAATACACCACCAACCCTAAACCAATGGTGAACCATACGCTGCCTTGTTCAGGCAACGAACGAAAAGCTGCCCCCGCTGGCGTCTCGGACAAACCCCACCCCACCAATGTCACGAGTACACCAGAGAGCGCAATGAACTGAATGCGCGTTAAACAAGCATTATTTTCTGTGATGTTAGCTAAGCGCTGCCAAGTTTTCACCAGCATCGGCAACGTTTGCAATGCCGTAAAAAAGAGCACCCACGGTAACCACGGCGTGTGCCAAATGGCTTGAGCTTGTACGATGTTCACCTCTTTACCGGTGTAGAGCAAAATGCCAAAGGCAAAGAGGGCAAGGCAAATGCCCGTCCATGGTAGAATTTTACTTTCATTAAAGTTAAACCAATGGAGCGCTTTAAAGCCTTTAAACAGTTTATCAGGATCGGTATTTTCTCTCAGCACCAATAAAAATTGTGCCAATAAGAACATCACAAAGAAGGGCACAATGATGGCGCCAATCCACATCCATGACCATGGCGTGAAGGAGAGATAAAAATTTAGGATGCGCCCAGGCTGATGAAGATCAGCGCTGAGTGCAATCGGTCCCACAATGCCCGTTGTAACAGCAATGGCAAGTGTGATGAGTTCTGCCAATTGGTATTGCCCACGATGAAACAAGCGAAGATACACGGCAATGAGTGCGCCTGTCGCTGCGATGCCAATGAAGAAAAAGTATTGCACAGCCCACGGGAGCCATGCCAATTCTTGGGGATGGGTCAATAATTCGCGGATCATAATTTCACCTCCTGCCAGAGCATCGCTTGACCTTGCACATTGCGCGTAAAGGCTTCATCAAGCCCAATGTAGAAGACTTGGGGAATCGTGCCTTGCTCGGGTTTAAGCACTTTAATGTCATCTTTGAATGTGTTCAGCATTTGGCTGATTTCACTGTCAGGATCTTTCATATCCCCAATGATGCGCGCACCGCCCACGCAAGATTCCACACAGCCTGGCAGCAATCCTGCCTCTAAACGATGGACACAAAAAGTGCATTTATCCGCCGTGCCCGTTTCATGGTTAATGAAGCGCGCTTCATAAGGGCAAGCTTGTACGCAGTAAGCACAGCCGACGCAGCGTTTATTGTCCACAACCACAATGCCATCTTTACGTTGAAAGGTGGCTTGAACAGGGCAGACAGGCACGCATGGCGGATTGTCACAATGATTGCACAAACGTGGTAAAACCACATTGGTGGCTTCTTGATGATGTTCATTGATCACTTGATATTGGCGCACTGTGGTGCGAAATTGCCCGGGCGGCATTTGATTTTCTACAGAACAGCTCACCGTGCACGCTTGGCAGCCGATGCAGCGCCTTAAATCAATGATCATGCCATAGCGTTTTGAGCCATCACCTTCACGGCGATCCGGTGCCATCAAAGCTTGGGCTTGCGTTAAGCTCATGACGGTTGCGCCTGCTGTGATGGTGGCAAGTTGTTTTAAAAGATCTCGACGATTCAAATTCATAAACCTCATCCTTTTTATTTGTGATTTCCCAAAAAACCACTAGAATCATGTGAATATCATCGAGGTTTTTGCATTTTCTCTCTATTGTGGGAAACCACATTCAGGAGCAAAGATTGATCTGTGGCAAGAAAGGAAACAACAATAATGATCAAAAAGTTTCAGCAGTGGTGGTTTTGTGTGTGTTTGCTCATAAGTGGCATGATGGCGCTTGCACAAGATGTGGAAGATGCCTTAACGATTGCCATTTTAGCGCCGATGGGTGCACAAGAGACCTTAGAGAGTTGGCAAGGCTTTCAAACGTTGCTGGCCAGTCATGTAGATCGTTCAGTGGTTGTGTTACCGGTGACGTTTGAAGAATTTCAAACGGTGGCAAAAGATGCATCGGTCGATTTATTGATTGCAAATCAAACGGCATTTTTATCCATTTTTCCAGAGGTCAAATGGCGCTGGTTGGCAAGCCTTGATCAAAACAGCGCCTTGTTTAATCCTGAATCTGCCATTGGCAGTGCAATTGTGGTGCGAAAAAACAGCCAGATTCGCACATTAGAAGATTTAAAAGGCCAGCGAGTGACGGCGGTGTCTAAAGATGCATTGGGCGGATTTTTACTCGGTTATAAAGCCATTTATGATGCAGGATTGTCCGCGCCCGATGATTATTTCATTGAGATGACAGGCTTTCCCATTGAGCGCGGCATTTTTCTGGTGGAAAGTGGTTTGGCGGCAGCGGCCATTTTACCCACCTGTTTATTGGAAACTTTAGGGCAATCAGGATTGCTGAATGTGGCAGATTTTCGGGTATTAAATGAGGTGCAGGGTGGGCGTTGTCGAAGTTCAACGCCATTGTCCTATCATTGGTCATTGGCTGCATTGCCAAGTGTGGATGAAGCTTTGGCACAAAAGATCGTGCAAATTTTATGGCAGAACACAGATCCTGCCCTCACCACTTGGCAAACCCCAAGCAGTCTTGGGGAAGTGTATGCCATGAAGCGCTTTGCAGGGCTCATTGAGATTGATGAAACATTATGGGAAACTTTTGTGCGTCTTGCGAATGAATATAAATTAGGCTTGCTTGCCATCATCTTATTGATGCTGGTATTGGCCATGAATCATCTATGGCTCACATATGTTGCCCGTAAGCGCCGCTTTGCTCTAGAGAGCACATATCATCGTCTACATGATTATGAGGCATTGTTGTCAAAGGCAGATCGCATGAATATTTTGGGCGAAGTGGCCAGCGGCATCGGCCATGAGCTCAATCAGCCTTTGATGGCAATTCGCAATTATGCCGAAGGCACATTGCTTGGCATTGAGCGCGGTAAAGCACCGAATCAATTCATTCAGCCTTTATCACGCATCGTGACGCAGGTTGAACAGTGCAGTGCCATCATTAAAAATCTACAAGCGTGGGTCAAGCCAAAAACCATGCAGCAGTTTGAGTGGTTCAACTTTCATGATTTTATGAATCGGATGCTTGAGATCATTCGCTTACAGACCAAAAATCGCGTCGCCATTACGTTAGACATCAATTGCGAGCAGCAAATTTACACGGTGGTGTCTGTGCTTGAACAGGTGATGATGAATTCGCTGTTAAATGCGGTGCAAGCGGGTGCAACGGAGATCAACATTGAGGCGAGTTGTCACCAAGATTTTTATAAGATTTTAATCAGCGACAATGGCCATGGCTTTACACAAAGTGAGTTAGATGCGCCTTTTGTGCCTTTTCGCACCTCAAAACCCACCGGCTTAGGTTTAGGACTAGTGATTTGTGATCGTTTAATGACAGCCATTGGCGGAAAATTTAGGATCGATCATCGTAAAGATGGTATCAAAGGCGCATGCGTGCGCATCATTTTATCAAGCGGATCACAACAGGAGGCAAAAGATGAAGATACACATCGTGGATGATGAAATTGAGGTGCGTGAATCGTGCCAGTTTTTGATTGAGCAATTGACGGATGCTTCCATTGAACCGTGGGAAAATGGTGAAATCTTCGTGCAATCGGTGGCACTTTATGCACCGGCTGTGGTGATTTTAGACCTTCGCATGCCAAAAATGGATGGCGCAAGCGTGGTGGAATATTTAAAGCGTGAAGGCAGTGTGATTGCCCCCATTATTTTAACTGGGCATGGTGAATTGTCCCAAGCGGTGAGTTTACTCAAGCAAGGCGTGGTGGACTTTTTAGAAAAACCTGTCTCTTCTCTTAAGCTTGGGGAAGCTTTGCAGCGGGCAGAGGCAGAAACTCACCGTTTATGGCGTGGATTTTGTTTGAATCAGCAATTTTCAGAGCTCACAGAGCGTGAACAACAAGTGAGCCGCCTGGTGTATGAAGGCAAAACCAATCGTGAAATTGCAGAGCAGCTTCATGTGTCTGTGCGCACCGTGGAAGTTCAACGGGCAAGCGCCATGAAAAAACTCGGCGCAGAGACCTTAGCCGAGTTCATTGTGTTGTGTAATGGCTTGTGTGCTTGATCACGCTGCGCCATTTTTCACCCGCACAATGTCCGCAAGGATCGCGAGCGCAATTTCTGCAGGTGTTTTGCTGCCAATTTTAAGGCCAATCGGGGCATGGATGCGGGCAAGAGTGGCTTCTGAATGATCTGTCACTTCTCTAAGGCGCGCCATGCGATTGTCACTGTTGCGCTGTGAGCCCATGGCGCCAATGTAAAATGCATCCGTATCGAGTGCGGCCATCATGGTCAGATCATCAATGCGCGGATCATGGGTGAGGGATAAGATGGCTGTTTGTGGGTTTGCGCCATGTTTTTCTAAATGGGTGCAAGGGAAGGTTTCAACGAGCTCAATTTTGCGCATCAATTCTGGGCGTGATCTCAGTTGGCGCAACTCCTCTTCGCGATCTTCGCACACCAAAACATGGAAGCCTAAAGCATGGGCAAACTCAATGCAGTAGAGCGCCACAGCAGAAATACAGCCAATGAAAACGGTGGTAAAGCTTTGCAGCGTAATGGTGATGAAATCATCATGCAGGGTAACGCGAGTTTCAAGGGCATCGTGGTTGTCATTTAGGCGCGCTTTTTCGCCAATTTTCACCACTTTATGGGCAATCCAGTCACCTTTTAATGCACTGTGCATGGAGTGCAAATAAGCGATGTGCTCAGCTGTTGGGGTCAGATATTCCACCAAAACTTCAATGGTGCCACCACAAGGGAGGGCAACAGAAGGCGGAAAATCCCCTTCGCCATATCCATAACTCACCACTTGGCTTGGTGCGATAAAGCTTTGTTGACGGATGCGTTTTAAGAAATCTTCTTCAATACAGCCGCCCGACAAGGAACCCACATATTGACCCTCTTGTGTGGCAGCAAAGAGGGCGCCCGGTGAGCGCGGCGCAGAGCCATAAGTGCTCACCACAGTGCACAGCCAGACATCTTTGCCTTGTTCGAGCCAATTGATGGCATCCTCTAAGACGTTTAAATCCAACATTTGCATGTTTTCTCCTCACAAAAATGGCTGCACAGGCAGCCATCTTGTTTGATGATGATTGATCAACGCAAGGCTTTGACCATGTCAGGGGTGACATCAGCAGGCAAGCCGCCCCATTGTACGCGTAAAAAGTTCACAAGATTGGCAATGGCCTCATCGGATAGATCTTTTGCAAAGGCTGGCATGGCTTGTAAACGCTCATCATTCGGGAAGGTTTGCCAAGGCAATCCCTCTAAAATCGCTGTGATGAGGTTGTGAGCATCAGCATTTCGCACCGTACTATTGCCCACCATGGCAACCGCCACATTTGGCTTACCTAAGCCATCGCTACTGTGGCAGCCTGAACAGAGGGTCAGATAAGTATCGCGCCCAGCTGGATTGCCCTCGCCTTCTGTGATGGCTGTGGGTGCTAAAGGTTGATCACCCATTAAATAGGTAGCAACGGCCGTAATGTCTTGATCTGTAAAATATTGCGTGCTGTTGTGGATCACTAAATACATGTCACTGAAGGCAGAACCTTGTGGCGCTAATCCTGTGCTTAAGTATTGTTGAAGATCTTTAAATGTCCAGCCACGATTCGCTAAGCCTTCAGGCGTGATGTCGGGCGCGGCAAAACTGCCCATGATGCCACCTTTAAACATTTGATCGCGCTTCACTTCGCCAAAGGGTCCCATCGGTGTGTGACACATCGCGCAGTGCCCTAAAGTATCGACGATGTATTTGCCCCGTTGCCATTCTGGGGAGTCGCCTTTTGAAGCTGACGGCAGCGGTGTTTTATCTAAGAATAAAATGTTCCAACCGATCAACATGGCGCGAAGATTAAAGGGGAAATTGAGTCCATTTTGTGGCGGCGCCACATCAATGGCAGGGATGGACATCAAATAAGCATAGAGCGCATCAGAATCTTGGCGAGTGATGTTTGTAAAATAGGCATACGGCATCGCAGGATAAATATTGTGATAAATGGGTGAGACACCTTCTGTCATCGAACGATAAAATTCATCAGCTGTCCAGCGGCCAATGCCAAAGTCAGCCGATGGCGTAATGTTTGAGCTGTAAAGGGTGCCAAAAGGTGTTGCCATTTGATAGCCACCTGCTAACAGTGCACCATTGGTTGTGGTGTGGCATGATGCACAGTCGCCAACCGCCGCTAAGTAGCGACCTTGATTGATTTGCTCTGTGGTGAATTGCGCCACTTGTGGTGGATGGCTTGGACGTAAGCGTTCCACCCAAGTTAAAATGACAACCACCGCGATGGCGACAATCACCAACATGCCTAAAATACGCCAAATACGTGATTTTTTCATGAGTTACCCCTTGATCAGTCCAGGTGTATTGAGGATCACATCGCGCACCGCATCATAATAGCGCACATAACCAGTGCAGCGACAAATGTGATGGTTGAGGGCTTCGATGATGGCATCTTCAAGATCCGCGCGGGCAATGGGCTCACGCATCAACTTTTCAGCAAAGACAGTGGCAGCATTCACAAAACCCGGTGCGCAATAGCCGCATTGGAAGGCAAAGTTGTCAATGAAGGCTTGCTGAATTTTAGAGAGTTTTTCCTTCTGCGGATCTTCAGGATCTTTTTGCGCGATGCCCTCAATGGTGCGCACGGTTTTGCCGTTAAAGAAGTGCGCGCCCGTGATGCATGTGCGCATCTCTTCGCTTGTGCCATCAGGGTGATCTAATATCAGCACGCAGGCATGACAAATCCCTTGACCGCAGCCCATGCGCGAGCCGGTTAAGTCCATATATTCATGTAAAAAATCGAGCATCATTAAGCCTTCTGGGACATCGATGGGGCCGACTTTTTTGCCATTGATGGTCATTGAGAGTGGTTTATAGATGATTGGCATTTAAGACCTCCAAAACTTGTTTTGGCAAAATGGGATGATGATTAAAATAGTGACCGGTTGCAGCAGCGATGGCATTGGTGATGGCAGAAACCACAGGAATCATCACAACTTCCGCCATACCTTTAGGTGGATCGGTTTCTGACAAAGGTGGTAAAACTTCGCTGGTTTGTGTCCAGACAGCCACTTCGCTTGCGAGTGGCAAATGATAGCGGTTAAAGTTCCATGTGCCATTGCCGGGACCATCTTCAAATTGTGGTAAATATTCGTATAACGCATGACCAATGCCCATGGCAACACCCCCTTCGATCTGCCCAGAAACCAATTGCGGTACGATGACATTACCACATTCTACGACGGTATGGTGATTGAGGACAGTGACGGTGCCACTCGCTTCTTCGATGTCTAATTCCACACAAGTGGCCAGTGCCGTATAATATGTGACGCCTGCATTGCTGCGTTGTACATAAGGATAATAAGCGCGGGTGCGTGGATTGACTTGATATTCTTTTGCATCGCCAAAGCGTAAAGAGATGGCATCTAATGCGCGGCGCGTATTTTCTCCAAAAATTGTGAAATCGGCTTCTGCCCATTGCCAACGGTTAAACGCATGGGCAACTGCGCCTGTTAAACCGCCCATTTCATACACACGTTTCGCAAGGCGCGCTAAACTGAGCGGTTCAAGCCCATTGGCAGTTAAGCCGCGTTCATTCCAGCGGGCATCTTCTTTGCGCACCACAAGCGGTGCAGCTTGTCCGCCGCCAATGCCTTCTGTCCAGATGGAAACAGCGGCCGGCCATAAGCCGTAATCAAACAGTAAACGCGCCGTTTCAGTTGTGGTGTGGGAAAAGAAATAAGCTGAGTTACTCGCACTGGCAGGCGAGCTATAAGCTGGCGACCACAATGGGTTGAGTTGTAAATGATCTTGCTCTTTTTGTGTGAGGGCAGAAGGATCATGATTGACAATAATGGGTAATTCAGGCCATTGAGATTGCCCATAAAAAGAGGCATCCGCAGGGCGACCAAACCAATTGGCACAAATCACGGATTGTGATGTTGACATGCCTGTACCAATTTCAATGCCGCTGTGCCATAGAGAGATTTTACCATCTGGTGAGAGTTCAATTTTGGCAAAGGAAGATTCTTGGCCGGTGCCATAATCTTTTTGCACACAAGAGATGCCCGTGGTGAAAATATGTCCAGGATGTTTTGCTTCATACGCGGCTTTACGAGCATTGCGATCTTTCCAAATGGGATGTTCTGCACATTTGGTGAGGACTTCATCCCCACGCATCATGCCACCTGGAATGGCTCCTTGAGTATTTTTCATGCCAGATCGCAAGAGGTTTTTAAGGCGAAATTCAACAGGATCAGCACCTAAAAGATGTGCCGCTTCATCCATCAATGTATCTAAAGATGGCATGGCTTGCAGTGTGCCATAACCGCGTGCTGAGCCAGAATCCACAGAGCGCGTTGCGAGCCCCACAGCAGAGAGGTCACTTTTAGGAATGTAATAAATGCCTTGCACACCCGTTGCGCCAACCGCCATCACGCCTGGCGTAAAGTTACAGCGACCGCCACCATTGCCAATGAACTCCCCAATGAAGGATTCAATTTTATGCGTTTTTTTATTCACTGCCATTTTAAAATGCATGTCAAAAGGATGACGTTTTAAGGCGGATTGAAATTGCTCATAGCGATCATTGGCCAATCGAACAGGTAAACCATTGCCATATAATGCTGCCATTGCCCCTAAAATGGGTTCAGGTGCATGATCTTTTGAGCCGTAGCCCACTGTGAAACATGGGTGTAAAAAGAGATTTTTAAGGGCAAAGCGCGAGCGACTGATCATTTCAATGACCGAAGCCATCACTTCTGTGGGCGATTGGGCTGCCACCACTAAATGCAGAGATTGGGTCTTTTCATCGTACCAACCATTGGAGTTATTCGGCTCCATCGCGCAGGTGTCAATGGATTGCGAATGGTAAGTGCGATCAAGCACCAACCAATCTTCCGGTGGGTTTGCCATCTCTGTTGCCAATTGATCGGCATAATACATGCCTTCTTGATCAAGTTTGCCGCCTTCTTTGCCTTTTGGCCATACGGGTAAGAATTTTTTAAAGCCAGAAGGATTGATGCTCATGTCCTTCATGCTTGAATAAACATCCGGCGCATAAGGATCAGCCGCACCAATGCGTACGCCACGATAAGTGCCCCATGGATCACGTTGAATGTAGCCTGTGGTCTCACCATATTTTATGATGTCGGGTTTGAATTTAAGGGCATTTTTAGCAAAGCGAAAACGATCAAAATCATTGTAAATCAACAGCGCGACAGATTGTCCAAGGTAGGCGGGCGTTTTGCCTTCAGGCAATAACATGTCATCCCCAAAGAAAGCGGGGAAGGAGATTTGATCACGCTCAAGATCCTTAGCTGTAACGATGCGATCAGGCATTAAGCCATCTTTTAACAGTGAAAGGTCAAAGCCTTGATAGATTTTATCAGCTTCAGTGACGCGCAAGAAGAGGGCGTGTGATTGTTGTTTTGGCCAATTGGGCATGTCTTTTGCACGAATGTCCATGGAGAAGACTTTCTCTCCTGTGACTTTGGCAAAGGCATCGGTGCGATATAAAACGCGCTTGGTTTTAGGATCCCAATTTGGGGATTGCAAAATGTTCTCTTCAAACAGTGCAGCATGTGCTTTGCTAAAGGGTTTGGCGATGTAAACCGATACGCCTGCCACCATTAGGCACTTTAAGAAGCTTCTACGAGAAAACCCTGACTCTTTCATAAGCTGACCTCTACATTGTTATTCTATATGTATAGTTGTTTATACAAATGAAAATAAATCTTATTATCCATTGAGTATTACAAGTTTGATTTCCATTATAGCAATGATTGATGCAATAAATCATCCCCGCCTTGAATTTCTCATTTCCATAGCCATTATTGAGCGTATCCATGGCATAATATGTCATTCATTTTTAATCGATGAGGAAAATTGTCAGATGTCATTTACCCAACTAAAATCCACCTATATCGACTCGTTGAACGTCACTTTAGAAGAGTATGTTCACAACGAAACGAAAGCAAAACATTTTCACATCGCTTCTGAAGATACGAACAATACATTTTTAGTGGGCTTTTTGACGGTGCCGCAAGATTCAACGGGTGTGGCACACATTCTTGAACATACGGCGTTGTGTGGTTCAAAAAATTATCCGGTGCGCGACCCATTTTTCATGATGATTCGCCGTTCTTTGAACACCTTTATGAATGCGTTCACCTCTTCTGATTGGACGGCGTATCCATTTTCTAGCCAAAATGAGAAAGACTTTTACAACCTCATGAACATCTATTTAGATGCGGCGTTTTTCCCGAACTTAAACTATTATGATTTCTTGCAAGAAGGGCATCGCTTTGAGTTTGAAGAGCCGAACAATCCTGAAAGTCCATTGGTGTATAAAGGCGTTGTGTTCAATGAGATGAAAGGCGCGATGAGTTCGCCGGTCTCATTACTCTATCAAGAGATCTCTACAAACTTATTCCCAACCGTGACATATCATCACAACTCCGGCGGCGATCCTAAGAACATTCCTGATTTAACACATGACGCATTAAAAGCTTTCCATGCCAAACATTATCACCCGTCAAACAGCGTGATCATGACGTATGGTAATTTAGATCCTAAAGAACATCAAAAAGTGTTTGAAGAGCGCGTCTTGTCCCATTTCTCTGAAGAGAAATTTGACTTTGCTGTGCCAGATGAACATCGCTTCAGTGCACCTAAATATGTGACCAGCTACTATCCATTGCCAAAAGAAGAGAGCATGGAGAAGAAAACCCATGTGATCAATGCATGGTTGCTTGGCCCAATTTATGATACGTATGATGTGATGCGTGCCCGCATTTTAAGTGGTGTATTGCTTGATAACTCAAGCTCACCATTGCGTTTAGCTTTAGAATCCTCTGATTTAGGCGTTGCGCCCTCCACATTCTGCGGCTTAGAAGACAGCACCAAAGAGATTTTCTTCAGCGCAGGTTTAGAAGGTGCAGAAGCAGAAGACGCTGCAAAAGTGGATGAATTGATTTTATCCACGCTCCTTAAAGTGCGCGATGAATCTGTGGATGTTTCTGTGGTGGAATCAGTGTTGCATCAAATTGAATTGTCCGCCCGCGAAATCACAGAAGGCAGAATGCCCTATGGTTTAAACTTGATTTTACAATGCTTAGCGCCTGTACTTCATGGCGGTGAAGCCATTGATGCTTTAGCCATTGATAATGTCTTATTAACAATGCGTGAAGAGATCAAAGATCCTAAATTCATTCCGAATTTGATTGATCGCTTACTCATCAACAATCCACATAAATTGTGTTTAACCGTGAAGCCAAGCCATACGCTTGCTGATGAATTGGTTGCGGATGAAAAAGCCCGTTTAGCGGCGATTCAAGCAGAATTAACCGATGAAGAGAAAGCAAAAATCATTGCAGAAGCTGCCGAATTAAAACGCCGCCAAGATGAAACTGATGACATCAGCTGTTTACCGATGGTGACGCGTGAAGACATTCCTGAAACTTTAGCCATCCCACATGTAGAAGCAAGCACCGTCAATGGTCAAACCATTTATACGGGTTCTGTGAACACCAATGGCATGATCTATCAAAGCTTATTGGTGAAATTGCCAGCCTTAACTGAAGCAGAAAGCCGTTTATTGCCGTACCTGAACAGCATCTTAACGGATGTGGGCTGTGGTCAATTGAGTTACACCGAGCAGCAAGCACGCATTTATGCGGTGACCGGTGGGTTGAGCGCTGCAACGGTTTATCAAACAGATCGTAAAGATGGTCAATTAAAAGGCTTATGGACGTTGTCAGGTAAGGCCCTAGCGAGCAACAGCTCGCACTTAAGTGATCTGTTAAAAGAGACATTCTTCAATGCGCGCTTTGATGAAATCAAACGCATTCAAGAGCTGTTGAGCCAATTGAAATTATCCCGTGAAGAAGGTATTGTGTCCAATGGTCACATGTATGCGATGGGCGCTGCGAGCCAAAACCTTTCTGAGATCAATTATCTCTCTGAAGAGCTTGGCGGTATGCGCGGCATTCAGCAAGGCAATCAATTGACGAATCGCTTAAAAGATGTGGCAGCATGTGAAGCATTTGCCGCTGACTTAAAAGCGTTATTGACTAAATTGCAAGCGGCTGAATATGAGCTTATGGCAGTTTCAAGTGTGGTGGAATTGCCAAGTTTCAGTGATTATTTCACCCGTGCATTGAGCCACGAAGTGAGTGATCATGCACCATATCAATTCCCATTTGCAGTGCCAACGGATGCTTTAAACATCGGTTGGGCCATCAATGCCCCTGTGCATTATTGTGGCAAAAGTTATCGTGCCGCAACAAGTGGAGAAGCCGATGCACCTGCATTGACCATTTTAGCGGGATTCTTACGCAACGGTTATTTACACCGTGCAATTCGTGAACAAGGAGGGGCTTATGGCGGTGGTGCAAATTACAATCCAAGAGGTGGCGCATTTAATTTCTTCAGTTATCGTGATCCTCGTTTAACTGAAACATTGAAAGACTTTGATGCTGCCATTGACTGGATGCTGAACACCAAGCATGAGCAATTAGCATTGGAAGAGGCTGTGCTTGGCGTGATCTCTGGCATTGATAAGCCGGCATCTCCGGCGGCTGAATATCAACAAACAGCGATTGCCAATTACTTTGGCAATACGCCAGATGTGCGTGAAGCATTCCGTTCGAACGTTTTGAAGGTGACGCTAGATGACTTAAAAGCAGTGACTGAGAAATACTTTGTGGGTCAAAGGGCAGACATTGCCGTCCTTGGGCCAAAAGAGGCGTTAGAAAAGGCAGATCTCAAGGTTTATACTTTGGCATAACATTGTTAAAATGAGCGCTCGCAAGGGCGCTTTTTTTTATTCACGCAATCAAGGAGATGATGTGGTTAGACAACGATTCCTGATGGGTTTACAGACCCTTTTGATCATGGGGCTTTTGAGCGTCATGGGCATCAGTCATGCAGATGACAGTGGACAATTTGCCGAGCTCAATCGCGTGGAGCAATCGTTGAGTGAAAATTTAGAGAAACAAAAGAACCTTCAAGCCACTTTGAAAAAAACGCGTGATGAAGAGCAGCAAAAAGAGCTGCAAACGCAATTGAAAACTTTAAAGTCACAAGAAAAGAGTTTAGAGGATGTTTTCAATAAGATGGTCTTTGGCGGCATCAATCCCCAAAACTTTAAAACACAAGAACAGACGGACAATTACAATTGGCAAGAAGAGTTGTTGGTGATTGTTAAACCTTTGTTTGCAGAGCTTCGCTCATTGACGGCAAAGCCGCGGGAAAAAGATCGTTTAAGCTATGAAAACAGCGTGCTGACCGAACGCTATAAAACATTAACGAACGGCTTAAATGCTTTAAAAGAGATTCCGAAAGATCAATTGACACCGAGCGCGAAAAAGCGCATTGAACAGTTGAGCCAGCAATGGGGCGCGCATCAGCAAGAGTTACTGAATCAAAAAAACATCATCGAGCTGCAAATCAAAGAGCTGGAAAGCAGCGACATTCCGTTAGAAGTGCGCATCAAAAATGCTTTGAGTTCCATTTTTCTTGGGCGCGGCTTGATTTTATTGTTAGCAGTGTTGGCAGGCGCGACCATTGTGCTCATTTTTGGCGTGGGTGCTAAGCGATTATTCATGTGGTTTGATAAAAAACGCAATCGCAATTGGCACAAAGCCCGTTCAGAGGCACATAAGCAGGTCAATACGCGGTTACGTTTTTTGTGGATCATTTACAGCATTGTGGTGTACATCGCGGCGATGCTTGCATTTTTAAGCGTCATTTACATTCAAGGGGATATGGTCTTATTTGGCCTAGCGGTGCTAGTGATTTTCCTTGGCATCATCAGTTTACGCAATTATGCGCCACAATATGTGAGTGAGCTGAAAATCTTTTTGAATTTAGGTGCGGTACGCGAAGGTGAACGCATCATGTACCGTGGCATTCCCTGGGTGGTGACGCGCTTGAGTTTTTATTGTACGTGCGTCAATCCATTATTGGAAAATGGCCGCATCCGCATTGCATTGAGCGAGATTGCTCATTTAAATTCGCGCCCCTTTAATTCAGAAGAGGATTGGTTCCCAACAAAAGTGGGGGATGACATCTTTTTACCGAATGGCAAATATGCCAAAGTGCGCCGTCAAACGCCAGAAATGGTCTATTTAGACAGCTTCTTTCGGGAAACGATGATCCCAACGCCAGAGTTTTATGCCATGAAGGTGGAGAATTTAATCAATGGCTTTTATGTCTCTCCAACCTTTGGGCTCGATTATTGCCATACGGATTTGCCAGTGAGCACCGTTGCCAGTGCTTTTGAAGAAAAGGTGCGTGAAAAGCTCACAGACATTGGTGTCACAGAATATTTACGCAGTTTAAGCGTGCAGGTCAAACGCATCATTTATGGGCAAGCCATTGAATATGCCATCATCATGGAGTTTGATGGGGCATGTGGCGGCTCTTATTTTAGGATTGAACGCTTGGTCAATCATGCTTGTTTAGAAGTGTGTCAGGAACACGGGTGGCAATTGCCGCGCCAACAAATTGCCATGAGTGAAGGAGCTCAGCCATGAATATTTTTGAATTAGAACGCATCCTAGATGCCAAACTCAATGCCAAAGCGATTAAGGATTATGCACCGAATGGCTTACAGATCGAAGGGCGCCATGAGGTGAAAAAAATCATCACAGGTGTCACCGCTTCCATGCGTCTGATTGAGGCTGCCATTGAGCGTAAGGCGGATCTTATATTGGTGCATCACGGTTACTTTTGGCGCGGGGAAGACATGCGTTTGATTCATGCGAAATATCGTCGCATTAAAGCACTCATGCAGCATGACATTGGCTTAATGGGCTATCATTTACCCCTCGATATGGCACCAGAGATTGGCAATAATGCGCGCTTAGGGCAGCTGTTGAACATTCAGGCGGTCGAAGGGTTAGATCCACATGATCCCAACCCTTTGATTTTAAAAGGTCGTTTAGCCACACCGATGACGGGGGAAGCGTTTGCCCATGTGATTGAAAAGGTGCTGAACCGCACGCCGTTACACATTCCATCAGAACGTGATCAATTGATTGAAACTGTTGCTTGGTGCAGTGGTGGTGCGCAAGATTACATTGATCAAGCCGCACTCGCAGGCGTGGATGCCTATTTAACCGGTGAAGCGAGTGAGCGCACAACCCACAGCGCCCGTGAAATGGACATCCATTTTTATGGTGCAGGGCATCACGCCACCGAGCGCTATGGCATCGAGGCTTTCGGCAAATGGCTCGCTCAGACGCATCAACTTGATGTAGAATTCATTGATTGTGACAATCCTGTATAGATAGTGATATGACTGAAGAATCTGATAAGAAACACACGGTCGCCCCGACAGACGCGGCTGTAAAACCCCCGCGTAAAAGTCCTTGGCGTTGGCTCAAGCGTTTCATTTATGTTTTGGTGGGTTTAGTGGTGATTGTGGTGGGATTGATCGCCTTTATCCTCTTGACTGAAAGTGGCTTAAAGCTCGTCAATTATGGGCTTAAAAAATCGCCCCTCAATGAGATGGTGCAGATCGATGAATTAAGCGGCACATTGTGGCGCAGCATTGCGTTTGATCGCCTTTATTTGCAATTGAATGATGACAATCATATTGAGCTCAATCACGGTGCCTTAGCCTGGGATCTAAAGGGTTTGTTAGATCGTAAAGTGGTGATTGAAAGTGTGCGCCTGAAAAGCGGCGATGTGATGCTTGAAACACCCGGTGAACCCACGCCAGAGGATCCAAATGCGCCGCCATTTTTACCATTCTCCTTTGAGCGCGGCCAGTTGCCTGTGGACATTTACATTCAAACGGTCGAAGCCAATGATGTGGCAGTGATTCTGCCGGATTTATCAGTCTATGTGGAGAGCGCAAGCGTTAAAGATGGCGAAATCAGCCACACCACATGGGCATTTAAAGATGTGCTGTATCAAGGGCTTCTCAATATTGGTGAAGAGGTGACATTACCTTTGAACATGAGCGCGAGCATTGATGCAGATAAGGTCAATGATCACATCAACATTCGCTTGAAAAATGCCACCCGAGAGATGCGCGTGGGGGATGATTATTTTGATCATGCCATGAGTTTGATTTTAACGGGTTCTTTAAATGATTTAACCATTCATGACAGCATCACCTTTAACTGGCCGAATAAATTGGCCAAGCCTTTGGTGATCGAGAGCGCGATTGACATTCGCAATCAAGCGGATGTGGCGTGGGATTTGACGCTCTTTAACATCTCTAATCAGTTGGCAACAACAGGGCAATGGTCACTGAGTCGCCCCACAGAGATTCAAGCGAATTTAGATTTGTATCTTGCACAGCTAAAAGATGCCTATCCCGACATTTCAGGGGCTTTAAAAGGTGATTTTAGCATCGCGGGCGATGTGAAAAAGCCGCTCTTATCCGGTGACATTAAAGGCCACGACATTGAAGGCTTTGGCTTGATCCTTGATGAACTCACCGTGACGGCTGAGCACAATGAGGTGCAAACCACCAATTTTGTGGCGGCGCTGAACAATCTAAAGTTTGATGAGTTTTCCTTGCAGTCGGGTAAAGTTGAGCTCCATGCGGAAAAAATTGAACAGTTTGACATTGCCGTGACGGCAAAAAACATTGTGGATAAAGAGAAAACCCTCATTGATCAAATGACATTCACCACGGTGGGATCACTAGAAACACATGACATTGATTTTAAAATCCGCAGTATTTTTAACACCACAGATTTTAAAGGCATCGGGCATGTGGCAACAAATGCTGAAGGGGAACAAGAGTGGACGCTCGATATTAACCGTTTTGATGTGTACAGCGACATCATCGGGCGCTATACCTTGCTCAATCCTGCGAAAGTTGTGGCATCTAGTGGTGATGTGAGTTTATCCCAACTCTGTTTAGCAGAGTTACCCACCACCATTTGTGTGCAAGGTCAGCATCATGAAGGCAATAGCTTTGGGACGCTGGCGGTGCGCCGTTTGCAACCTAAGCGCATCAATGCATTTTTACCGCCTGAAATTCAAGTCAATACCACCGCAGATCTTGTGGTGGCTGGGCAATTTAAGGATCAAAAGAGTTTCAATGGGATTGTGGATGCTTCATTATCCTCTGGGCAAATTCGCTATCGCATGCAAGGCTATGAGATCAATGTGCCATTAACGAAAACACAAGTATTGGTGCGTGCTAAGCCTGAAGCCATCACCTCAACGGTGGATGTGGATTGGGGGCAATATTTACAGATTCATGGTGGCGGTTCATTAGATGATCCTTTTGGCCGTCAATTGGTCAAAGCAAAAATTGATGGCAATGCGCCCACATTAAAATGGATTCTTCCGATTGTGCCACAGCTACAAAAGCTTGAAGGTCAATTGACCATGCAGGCGGAAGCAGCGGGCGAACTGTCTAAGCCAAAAGGCGTGGAAGTGGGCTTTAAAATGGGGCTCGCCAATGGTGAGATCTATAATGCGGAATACAATACTTTGCTCAAAAACATTGCGCTCAATGTGGTGCTTAATAAAGGGCAGCCCACATTGAACATCACCGGTGGTTTGATGGCAGGTAAAGGTCGCATGACGATCCTTGGGGATGTTGATTTGGTCACCCTCAATGCCAATTTAAAATTGCGGGGCGATCAATTGCTCCTTGCGGACAGCACCAATGTTAAAGCGCTTGTTTCCCCAAATGCGGATGTCACCATGCGTAATGGTCAGCTCAACATTCAAGGGGGATTGAAAATTCCGGAGCTGCGCTTTATTTATAAGAGCTCAGATGATCCGCGCGGCAGCGTTGAACATGTGTCACCAGATACCATTGTAATTTCATCGAAATTACCGCCCCCGACTGATAAAGAACAACCAGATTTTTGGAAAAAAGCCTCCATGAACTTTAACATCTCCTTAGGTGATAAAGTCTCTGTGGGTGCCGTTGGCTTTGTGGGTAAATTGACAGGGGGAATTGACCTTAAAAAGAGCATCAATGAACCCTTGATGGCGATTGGCATCATCAATATTGGCAGCGGTGTGTACAATGTGCTTGGGCAAGAATTGACGCTCGATAAAGGGCGCATTCAGTTTACAGGGCTCAATATGACCAATCCGAATATTGAATTCCAAGCATCCCGCGTGTTTGACAACAAACGCACGGGCTCTAAGGTGAGCGTGGGTGTGCGCGTGACAGGCACGGCGAATAATCCGAAGTTGAACTTATTCTCTCAGCCGACGATGCCAGCAAACTCCATTGTCTCTTATTTAGCGTTAGGGACGGATGTGGATTCATTGACGGCGATTGAAGTGCTGCAAATTGCCAAAATGGCACAGCGCATTGCATCCGGTGAAATTGTCACATCACCGGAAGATGGCTTTGCAAAAAGTGTTGGCTTAACGGACTTTGGTGTGATGAAGGATCTGTCAGGTAACACGAGCCTTGGCATCGGTAAATATTTAACGCCCAACTTTTATGTGGGCATTGGCTTTAGTATTTTTGAAGAGAGCAATGGCGCCTTTGGCATCATGCGTTATAACTTCTTAAAGTACTTTAGCTTTGATACACAGGTGAGCGATGAATACTCGACGATTGATCTAAGGTTCTCTAAAGAGATTTAGCAAAATAAAGTCAAACAAAAAGCCATCAGAAATTGATGGCTTTTTTATGATACGTCAGTCATGAAATTTTATGATTTACGCATCTTTATGCAATGAGTTTAAATGCATATTTTTAAAACGGATGACGCGTTCAATCATGCTTTTTTCATTGGTTTTAGGATTCACAAGCGTGAAAGTAAAACGGATGGCGCGCACTTGCTCGGTCGCCTTTTTATTTAAAGGATAGGTGATCATATCTTTAATCGGTGCTGCAAACTCACTGTGAAGTCGATTGTTCACCTTTTTAGAGGTTTCGTGGTTGCCTGTTTTGTCCACAATTAAATTGTATTTGGTTTCATTCTCATAAGGATCTAACCAGCCGCCTGTGGTTAAACTAGTCATTTTGATGTTTGGCACAGAAGAGGACTCTTGATGGTTTGAGAAGCCTAATTCAATTTTCACATCATTTTGTTTAAAGGGTAGGCGCATTTCCTTTTCATTGGCCATCAGTAGTAGAGAAACGGCATCATGAATGCTTAAAGGATAAGGAGAAACCACCGTTTTATGGGCATTGTTAGTTTTCCAGCCTGTGGGCACCAAGTCACTTTCTTTACTGACGCGGGTTTGATATGTAGAGAGAATGACGAAATCTGTATATTGAGACGTAAACTCTTGTGTGGTGATGAAAATGCCATGTTTAGCTTTCGGTGGAATCACTTCAAGAATGGTGGCACCCACATATAGGCTGCTGTCGTCTTGCCCGCAGCTTGATGCCACTTTAATGGGGCTATAATTGAGCTCATTGCCCGTTGCTTCAATGATGCCAAGGCTGTCCATCACATGTGCTTCTGTGATCGGATGGGCAAACACAAATTGTTTACGATCTCTATTTTTATAGTCACCAAGCGCGATGACATTGCGTGGGAAACGATTGTCATCAAAGATGTCGCTGTTTTTAGCGCATTCAAACGCGCCCACATTTTCTAAATCTTTTGATAAGAGATTGAAGAGCTTGCGCAATTGTTGTTGCTCTTGATTGGCAATCCGATGCGTGGTGACATTTTGCTGCGTTACGGCATAAAACGCCAACATGGAGAAAAGAAGCAAAATGCCAAGGGCCAATGCCACCATCAATTCAATGATGGACAACCCTTTACTGTGAGGTATTTTTAACATGTGATGTCCTAACTTAACGGTTTATTGCATGAAAACTGAATGGCAGGCTGAATTGCCAAAGGCAAAGGCTGGGGAAAATTTATTCGCTGAGTCCATCGCGAACAGATCCGCAGGGAGCATGGCATCTTGGTTAAACGTGTAACTGATGGTGTCTGCAATTTTGCCTTGATGGGTGCGACAACCGCCTAAGAGCGCCACAACGTTACCCGTTGAATTGCCCTTAGCAAAACCTTTATAGGTACCATCAAATACATCACGCCATTTCGCTGAAAGGCTAGTGAATGAATAGTTTTTCCCCTTTTTAGCAATGACAAAAATGGGCAATGTCACCTCACCGGACGGTGAAAATTTAAGAAAACCTGGTTTGCCACCATTTTGACTGCGATAACCATTGAGCGCATAAATGCCACCAGGTTCACTGATCAAACCATTGCTTGCATTCATGGCGCTTTCTAGAGTGTAGATGTTAAATTGGCCATTATCTTTAAAGACTCTTTGACGGGCAATTTCATACGGTGAATTGTCTTTTAAAAGCTCATCTTCTTGCTTTTTAAAGGTCACAAAATCTCTGCCCACAGGTTTAAAGGACATGATCCAAGGTTGATTCCAGTAGCTCTCTTTTTGGGCTTTGTTTGCAGCATCATAACCTTTATAGCCTTCTGTATAAACATAAACTGTGCGGTTCGTGGCTGTGGCAATCTCTTGGGCAGAGCGCAGGAAGTTTGCGGCTTGAGCCACTTGGTTTTTCATGTCTGATTTGCCCAAAAATGCATAAAATGCGGGCAAGCCAAAGAGGGCAATGATGGCGAAAATCACCAAAGTTATCATCAGCTCAATGAGCGTATAACCTTTGCTGTGAAGGGTTCTATGTGATCGCATTTGTTATAACCTTATGTTGGCCAATAGAATACAAGTAAGTATGATTAAAATTTTGCTATTGTAGCATTATGAGGGCAAAAATACCGCCCCATAATGTTGAATCTAGATCAAAATTGTGGTGATTGAGCCATTGGGAAAAGTGCGTGATCTTTTCGGCAGCCGTTGCCTTTTTTGTTACAATTGAACCTTTCTCATTATTTGGAAGTGTTTATGGAATTTGATTTGCCCACCTTATTGTTGATGATCATCCCATTGATATTTGCCATCACTGTTCATGAAGCGGCGCACGGCTATATGGCCAATCTGTTAGGCGATAATACGGCGAAAATGCAGGGGCGTTTGTCTTTGTCACCGTTAAAGCACATTGATCCGATCGGGACGATTGTGGTGCCCATGGTGATGCTTGTGGTGTCAAGCATGGCAGGCTCGATGTTTGTTTTTGGTTGGGCAAAGCCAGTGCCATTTGATCCACGCAATTTTAAAAACCCACGCAAAGACATTGCATTGACGGCATTTGCAGGGCCTTTATCAAATCTCATTCAAGGCTTTATTTGGGCGTTGGTGTTGATGATTGTCTCAAGCACCATGCATGTCACAAATGAGCCGAGCATGGGGCTTGGATTGTTAAAAATGGCGTATTTTGGTGTCTCCATCAATGTCTTTTTAATGGTGTTAAACTTAATGCCCATTCCACCCCTTGATGGCGGACGCATCGCGATGATGCTGTTGCCTTACAATGCGGCCAAACAATTAGAAAAAATCGAGCCGTATGGCGTGTGGATTTTACTTGGGCTACTGTATTTAAACATTTTACCGTTAGGCTTGATCTCAAGCTATGTGATCAAACTTATTTTATCCATTGTCGGAGTCTTTTTTTAGGATAGTCAAATGTCTCAACGAATTATATTAACGGGGATTACCACCACAGGCACGCCACATCTTGGCAACTATGCAGGTGCCATTGGTCCTGCCATTAAAATGAGTCAGGAAAATGATAACTGCTTTTTCTTTTTAGCCGATTATCATGCCTTGATCAAATGCCAAGAACCTGAGCGCATCATTCAGTCGCGTCAAGAGATTGCTGCAACGTGGCTCGCTTTAGGATTAGACACAGAAAAAGCCACGTTTTATCGTCAATCAGACATTCCTGAAATCACGCAATTGATGTGGTTATTGACCTGTGTGACGGCCAAAGGGCTGATGAATCGTGCGCATGCTTATAAAGCAGCTGTGGATGCGAATACAAGCAATGATGAAGATGCAGATAAAGGCATCACCATGGGTTTATTCTCGTATCCTGTGTTGATGGCGGCGGACATTTTAATGTTCAATGCCACCGATGTGCCTGTCGGGCGCGATCAGATTCAGCATGTGGAAATGGCGCGTGACATTGCCCAGCGTTTTAACTATTTATATGGTGAGCACTTTGTCTTGCCAGAAGCCAAAATTGCTGACAATGTTGCATTATTGCCGGGCACAGATGGTCGTAAAATGAGTAAGAGTTATAACAATACCATTCCATTGTTCTTGCCTGAAAAACAGTTGCGTAAAGCGATTATGCGCATTGTGACCGATTCAAGTGAGCCGGGTGAACCAAAAGATCCCGATCAATCCACATTGTATGAAATGTATAAAGCCTTTGCCACTGAAGAAGAGTGCGCACAGATCCGTCAAGCGTATGCAGAAGGCATTGCTTGGGGCGAGATGAAGCAAGTGCTCTTTGAAAAGGTCAATGCTTTACTCAGTGAACCACGTGAAAAATACAATGAATTGATGGCCAATCCGCAATATGTGGAAAACATCTTATTGCAAGGCGCTGAGAAAGCACGCGCGCATACTGTGCCATTCATTGCAGATTTGAAAAAAGCTGTGGGTCTATAAGATGCAGTTATCCTTTGAGCAGGACAACGTTGGGGCGATTTATAAAGGGGAAACGGTGGCAGCACCGACGGATCTCTTCATTCCGCCCGATGCGCTTGAGCTGTGGCTTGATGCCTTTGAAGGACCTTTTGACTTATTGCTGTATTTGATCCGTAAAAATCACTTTGATATTTTGGACATTCCCTTGTCTGAAATTGCGCGTCAATATATGTCCTATGTGGATGTGCTGAAAAAAGATCGCTTTGAGTTGGCATCTGATTACTTAGTGATGGCGGCCTGGCTCGCTGAGATCAAATCGCGCCTCTTATTGCCAAAGCATCCCACAGTGGAAGAGGAAGAAGAGGGCACAGATCCGCGTCAAGAGCTCATGGAGCGCTTACAATTGTATGCACAATATAAGGAAGCGGCACAAGCGCTGCAATTGTTGCCACGCTTTGAGGAAGAGATTTTCCCCATCACGCCGGTGCTGCCAGAGCTCATTGTCAATGAAGCCTTACCCGAGGTGCACATTGATCAGCTCACAGCGGCGTTAAAGCGTCTATTGAAGGATCAAGCGCACTATACGCAGCATGTGATCACGACGGAAGTCTTGTCGGTGCAAGAGCGCATGGTGAACATTTTAGACTGTTTAAGTGATGTGGCTTTCATCTCCTTTGAGAAAGTGCTCAATTTAAAAGAGGGCAAGCTTGGCGTTGTGGTATCGTTTATGGCGATTTTAGAGTTGACGAAGCAACAAATGGTGGAAATTGTCCAAGATGATGCATATGGCACCATTCATTTGAAGCTCAAATGAGGATCGCTGATATCAAAACCGCCTAATTTTTAGGCGGTTTTGTTTTTTTGGCACTTTTTTTAAAAGTTTTTTCAGAATTTTTTAAAAAGAATCATAAAAAAATGGGGTGAAAAAAGGTATATTGTCAGGGGTCAAGCTGTGCGCAACAACTTTTTTCAAAAAAATCAAAGAAATTTTTAATGTAACTCGCTGAAAAATAATAAATTATTATAATTGATCAAAAGTTACGCACATATAGGGGTAGACAAGTCCTCAAAAATCCCTATAATGCAATCCATCTTTTGGGCTGTAGCCAAGCGGTAAGGCAGCGGGTTTTGATCCCGCCATTCCCAGGTTCGAATCCTGGCAGCCCAGCCAAATTTCTTCTTTTCAATTGAGTTTGCAGTTTTGAGCTTCTAATGCTTATGAAAAATATAGTCATATATCCATGCTGCAAACATCATCTTCATATCCATCACTTTTTAATCAAGGAAATATAGTCATGAGCGGCGCTCAGATGATGATCTTTGCTGGTAACGCAAACCCAGAATTAGCGGAAAAAATTGTTGAACACCTAGGAATGACTCTCGGTAAAGCTACTGTTGGTCGTTTTTCTGATGGTGAAGTCATGGTTTCTATCGATGAAAACGTTCGTGGTAAAGATGTTTTCTTGATTCAACCCACTTGCTATCCAACCAATGATAACTTAATGGAGTTATTGGTGACTGTCGATGCACTTCGTCGTGCGTCTGCAATGCGTATCACAGCGGTTATCCCTTACTTTGGTTATTCAAGACAAGATCGTCGCCCTCGTTCAGCGCGTGTACCAATTTCTGCTAAAGTTGTGGCAAATATGATCACAAGCGTTGGCTGTGACCGTGTATTGACGATTGATCTTCATGCTGACCAAATTCAAGGTTTCTTTGAAATTCCTGTCGATAACATCTATGCAACTCCAGTAATGTACCGTGACATCATCGGTTTACAACCAGAAAATTTATGTGTTGTTTCGCCTGATGTTGGTGGTGTATTGCGTGCGCGTGCGATTGCAAAACAATTAGAAACCAATGATTTAGTGATCATTGATAAACGTCGCCCTGCGCCAAACGTCTCTGAAGTGATGAACATCATTGGTGATGTGCGTGGTAAAAACTGTGTGATCGTGGATGACATCGTTGATACAGCAGGTACTTTAGCTTCTGCTGCGAATGTATTGAAAGAAAATGGTGCATTGTCTGTACGTGCTTACTGTTCTCACCCAATTTTATCGGGCAAAGCGATCCAAAACATCGAAAACTCAGCGTTAGATGAAATGATCGTGACAGATACGATTCCATTGCGTCCTGAAGCAGAAGCCTGTGAAAAAATTCGTGTATTGTCTGTGTCACACATCATTGCCAATACCATCCGCCGTATCCATGCGGAAGAATCAGTGAGCAGCCTTTTTGCTTAATTGAAAATTTAAGTTATATTATAAAGCCAGATTTTTATCTGGCTTTTGTTTTTTATAGAGGATTGAAAATGTCACGCACTGTATTTTGTCAAAAATTAAAAAAAGAGGCTGAAGGTTTAGCTCGTCCGATGTACCCAGGTGAGATCGGTCAAAAAATCTTTGAAAATGTGTCTAACGAAGCTTGGCAGCAATGGTTAAAACAACAAACCATTTTGATCAATGAGTATCGCGTGAATCCTTTAGATCCGAATGCGCGTAAGTTCATTGAAGAGCAAATGGTCAAATTCTTCTTTGAAGACAGTGACATTCAATTGCCAGATCAATTTGTGCCTGAGAAATGATAAAAACCGCTCGTTTGAGCGGTTTTTTGTTATTCGATGACGCCTAAGCGATCATCTTCCACAAGTGGGTATTCATAGCTGTTAAAAAACTGGTAATGCCACCATTCATGGGAGTAATTATCAAAGCCTGCATTGAGCATCATGCCTGCAAGCATCAGGCGATTTTTTTGTGCCTCAATGGAGACATTGTAATTGGCATGCCAAGATTCGGGTAAAAAGCTGTCAAAGGGCGTGCCCATGTCGAGGTATTGCTGTGTTTTCATATCCACTAAACCAACATCAAGGGCAACGCCACGAGAATGGGGCGAGCCGCGTTTGTGTGGATTGGCTAAAAAGTCAGGATCGGGCGTATGATCCCAGAAAATAAATTGTGCCTTAGGTGGACGATAAGCATCATACACGACAAATTGTAGCCCTAAATGAGCGGCTTGTTCGATGGCTTTACGGAATTTAAGTTCTGCATCTTTGTGCAATAATACGCGTGCTTGATCATACACTGCGCGATGCGTGAAATTTCTTTCATCTGCATAGGGCATATCTATGATAATATTGTGGGATTCGGGCGTCAGTTCGACTAAATCACTCATGGCTAACCTCTTTATAAGACAAGGAGTTATGATAGCGCTCTGAAAAGATTTGTGTTATTTTGATCAAAGAATGATCAAATCGAAAAATAGTATTGACGACTCTATAGAACCTCTTTATAATGCGACTCCTCAACACAGTACGGACATGTAGCTCAGCTGGTTAGAGCACAGCACTCATAATGCTGGGGTCGGTGGTTCGATTCCACCTATGTCCACCATATAAAGCATCTAAGCCCTTGTTATTCAAGGGCTTTTTTGTTGCCTAAAGCTTTCTTGTCCACATTTCTGTCCACATTTGTTTTTTTACTGTGTTTATTCCTTTAAAAAAGAGAGAGAGCTACAGAAAAAGTTGAGTAAAATTCAACGAGCTAATCCATCACAATATGATGTGCTCATTGTAATTTGGGGATCATCTGTTCGTGCCACGCATGACTTTTTACCTGAATCAGATATAGATGGTTTAAAGCCATTAATTAAAAAGCAGTACATCCGAATGTGACGTTGTTTATGGTTTTGGATAATCAGGATATGCCACTAGGGTTCATAGGGACGCACGAGAGTCGCATTGAGATGCTTTTTATTGGCTTAAATGCACATAGGCAGGGTATTGGCAAACAGTTGCTAGAATAAGCTTTAAATGAGCTTCAGGTTAATGAAGTGGATGTGAATGAGCAAAACCCACAGGCAATTGGCTTTTATCAATATATGGGCTTTATCGTTGTTAAGCGCTCAGAGACTGATATGGAAGGTAAACCTTATCCTATTTTGACTATGAAATATCAAAAATAAGTTGAAAAATATTTGATATGCATCGGAAACTCATTACAATCTAACATAGCCTATTTTTTATATATAACACACTAATTAATAAGTACTTTTTCTGTTAGAAAATTTTATTACAATCTCTAACATTGTTAGAAAATCTATATAACATTGCATGGAATTTTTTTTATTTAAAATCAATCTTGTAAGAAAAAATGTAATATTTGTAAGACAATATTAGAAAAAATTATTACATTTTATATTATTTAAAATCAATGATTTATATGTGATTTTTGGGTGCTGTTAGATTGTAATGAGTTTCCGATGAATATATTAAAAATTAATAATTTATAAATTACTCTCTATGAAATACGTGGTGACAATATAAATTGTATGAATAGTGATCCATTAGTTAATAGAATATGTAATTTGAATGCACGGAGATAAAGTTCTATTGATAAGGGTTTATCTGTAAACAAGTTTTTTGTGTTTTAGTGGGTAAAACTCCAATTTTGGCACAATTTTGGCACAATTAGTTATAAGTCTTTGAAGTTTATAATATGGTTCTGTCGCATTAAGAAATTCAAAACCAGTTTTTCAACTGGGATTATCCATTAGCCAACCAAAGAGTAAAAGGTTGCCACAGGATCCAAATAGAATCCTTCCGTGTGTATCTGTTTTTTATGAACCTTATGTAATGTTTCAATGCCTGCAATTAATATTTGTGCGGTTTTATAGGTTTTGAACCCTAACATAGGCCGGCATCGCTTCTTAATAAACCGATGATCTTGTTCAATAATATTGTTTTTATACTTGCATTGCCTGATTTTAAAATTAAAACCATGTGGGCTGATAAAATCCATTAAAGCAGCCTGATTAGCACCGCTTTTATCGATATTAGCGGTACTTATGCATAAATTCTTTTCCATGGCCTTACTGAAGAATCGTTTAGCGGATCTTTTATCTCGACGCTTACTCAACATAAAATCGATTGTATGACCACTAGCATTCACAGCTCGATAGAGATAATGCCACTTTCCTTTGATTTTGATGTAAGTTTCATCGATATACCAACTCCCACCATATAGAATTCGTCTTTTATGAGCATTTTTGGTAAGCAGCGGTGATAATCTCAAAATCCAACGATGAATCGTAGAATGATCCACAATAATGCCTCGTTCTAACATCATTTCTTCTAAATTTCTCAAGCTGAGAGAATAAGAAAGATACCATCGTAAACATAACAGGATAATTTCAGTTGGATAGTGTAAACGCTTAAATGATTCTTGAACTATTCCCATTATCAATCCCTGTTAATTCAATGTATTCACTGATAATATCAATTGTGATTTCTTAATGCGACAGAACCTTTATTTTGAACTCAAATGTTCAACATGCCCTAGTAATTAATAAGCCAATTAGAAGATGATGCTTAAATCTTAGCGTGGATCACTTGATTTTTTTGCATGTTCGATACCATTTTCAAAGCTGTCATAAATTCTATTTAATTTTGAGTAAAACTGAATTAATTTTTTTGTATCTATATTGCTAGTCTTAGCTTGAGTATTAATAACTTTAGCTAATTGATTGATATTGTTACTAGCCTTATTAAAATAAAAAAGCAGTTTCTCGATGTCTTTTCTGGTTTTCTTGTCATGTATTTTAGGATCAAAATTATTAAGAAGCACAGCTCTTAATAATTCAGCATTCGACAGACCTAGCTTTTCTGCTGCAGATTTATAGGGTGCAAATTCTTCTTCTGTAAATCTAATGCCTACTTGGATGCTTCTATTTTGTTTTTTCAAATTACTTACCTTTTTATGCATATTGAGTGTGTATTGTAGATTATTTAAAAAATTCCAGATTCTTTAAGTTATTTGGCAGAAATTTTTTGTGAAATATAGTTGTTAACTTTTTTTATATTCTCAATATGATCAATTCTACTTAAATTCATTTGATTGAGCTCTTCTTCACTTATCTGATTAGTTAATATTTTTTTCAATACAGTTTTGTTTAATGGGTAGTATTCGAGAACTTTTTCTAACCATAAATAATCATCGAGTTGATAACTGCATTCATTTAATAAATTAGTTAATAGTGATTTATCATCTTGTTGTTGGATACTCTCAGATCTTATAGGTTGCTCATGACTAAACTTACCATGGTGAGTTTGTGTCATATTTCTTTTGTCTTTTTCTTTTTTAAAGGCAACATAAAAAGAATTTTCTTTGATGTTAGATTTAATGAATAAATTTTTGGATTCAAAGGACCGATCTATAAATTGGTTAATTGATGATGCAATATCTCGTAATGTTTGTGTTTTAATTTGCTTCTCGATGTCATCAAAATAAAAAGCAATAAATCGAGCAAGATTAGAAAAATATAGTTTTTCTTCACCGTTAACAATTCGTTCTAACTTGTTATATAAGTTCATTATAGTGCCAATAAAATAATTAATATTTTTTCATTATAACAATTATATAGCTGCGATAAAGATTAAAAATCAAATAAAATCATAATTAGTAAAATTAACTAAAATTTAGCTTGGTTAATGAAGAAAAATGGTCAATAAAAATCAAATAAACTAAAATTAAATAATATAAATTTTTTATTATCACCCTAATTTTTTATTTAGCTAATTGATATTTATTTATTTTTTTATATTCGTTGGTAGTTTAGATTTATGCTATGAGATAGTCAGAAAAGAGAATTCAAAAAAATATAGGCACGATTACGCATGATACCAAAAATAAATTTTTGTCATCTTATGCGTAGTGCTTAGGGAAAGTCCCTAAAACCCTTTTTGTGAAATCTAACGATTTTATATACAGGTGGATATATCATGATTTATTGGATTCTGGATAGAAATCGCCCGATTTTTGTTGAATTTCTGTAATAGAGACTTGTTCTTGTTGGTGGACTTTTTTGTATAGCTTTTTTAATACGATAGTCATGACCATGAATAAGCAAGCAAGGATAAATACAATCCATGAGCTGTTAAAGGAAGAGAAGCTTATTACTAGATATGATATCAACAGGAGTGCAGTTAAAAATATACTTGTGAGTATGTTGTATTTGTATTGCGAATATATATTTTTATTCACTGATTTTTCAATATCACGGTTAATCTCAGCAATAGTTCGTTTTTCGTCGTGTTTCATCATTTATGAGTCCTTACCAAGCTTAGTATTAAGCACTTGAATAGCTGCTTTTTGTAGAGAGGGATTAGCATTGTTAAATAAATTAAGTATTTCTGAGTGTTCTTTAGAAATGAGAGAGGATGAAGAAATACCAGTAATAATGTATTGCACATCACAACCTAATTCTGCAATGTTTTGTAGGTATTTAAGGTCGGGATAACGCTCACCTTTTTCATAATTTATTTGTGATTTTTTACTGACACCTGCAATAGCGCCAAAAACTTCTTGTGAAAGTTTTATTTTATTTCGTTCTTCTTTTAGTCGATCACCAAACATTGTTCACCATAAATTGAGTTGACAAGTGAACAATCGTTCACTATTATCATATCTAAATGAGTAGCTATTATAGTGAATAGCTAAGATTAAAGGTAAATTTTATATGATACAGAAGATTAATCCAATTAAGAGAACTGAAGTCGTTAATGTTCGATTCTTACCAGAAGAGATTCAAATGCTTAGGGAAGAAGCACAATCTAAGAATATCCCTTTATCAACTTATTGTTATTTGATTATTAAAAATGCAATAGAGCATGATCAGATAAAATAATCATAGCCAACTAAGTTCCCTAATTCCATATATTGAAATGAATAGCTTTTATTAGCTAGGGGATCTTTTTATCTAAATTTTATCAATCAATTACTAAAACTTTGGTTTTAGTGATTACGGGATTCTTTTGCCTGAAATATAGGAAAACTCATGTCAGAGAAAAAAGAACGACAGAAGAAACAACATAATCCAGAGCTATTAACTAACACCGCTTTGGTGAAAGAATGTTTGAGAAAGTGGCAGTTAAATACTTCAGTCTCAGATTTTTGCGTCATGGTTGGTTATAAAAGCTATTGGTGTACCGTTGATGATACGAAGTTGCAGATCAATGATTCTACAATTGAGTTAAGCACGTTTGCAAAGCATATTGCACTAGCTGAAATAGCTAATTGTTCTATCACAATCCTCTATTCACAAGTGGAATCAGGCTCGGAAGAATGCATTTATTATTTAGAAATTGCTCAATCTAAGACGAAAAGAGCTAAAAGTGCCTTTACTGCGAAGCAATTGGCAAGTAAGTCAGATTTTAAGCAGAAGATCATGGCAACGCTTTCAGGTGCCATTTATACAGGCAATACAGAGCAGTTAAATAGCATTTTCTTGGATCAAGCACCATTAGCCAAAACAGTAAAAACGATACCTTACATAGGTTATTTCACTGATATTCAAGCCTATATTTATAATGATTATGCAGTTTATCAAGGAGAAATATATCAAAAAAATACAGATGATTTTTTTGTTTTACCTCATTGCTATGTCAAAAGCACTTTTGATTTATCAAATTTTGATCCAAGCATTGACTATAAGAATGAGTGGTTAGAAGCCTTTATTGAAGTATTTGGTGACAAAGGGCTGGTAGCACTCAGCTATTGGATGCTTTCTCTATTTGCAGAGCAAATACGTTATAAATATGGGATGTTTCCATTTTTAGAAGTAACAGGTGACGCAGGTGCAGGTAAATCATTATTGATTGAATTTTTGTGGGCATTGGTGGGTCGTTCATCCTATGAAGGGATCAATCCAACCACATCAACTAGAGTAGGACGTTCTCGAACATTGGCACAAGTATCAAACTTACCAGTAGTGTTTATTGAAGGGGATATTAACGATCCAAACAGTAGCAATAAGCATAAGCAAAAAACCTTTAGTCCTGAAGAGTTAAAGCCATTATTTAATGGGCGGTCACCTCGTACGAAAGCTAATAAAGATCATACAAATATTACAGATGATGAGCCTTTTAAAGGTTCTGTAGTGATTTCTCAGAATCAGAAGGTGTCAGGCTCTGAAGCCATTTTATCTCGATTGGTTTATTTGCACTTTGATCGTTCACAACACAGTGCACAATCACGAGAGGCTGCTAGTTATTTAGCACGTTTATCAGTTGAAGAAGTTTCAGGGTTTTTATTCTATGTATTGAAGAATGAACAGCTCATTATGGATATTGTTGATCGGACTTTTCAAAGTAATCGTGATCATATTATGGCATTGCCAAATGTCAAAATGGAACGCATAGGGTCTACTCATAGTTTGATGCTATCAGGTTTACAGGCTTTATCTGAGATTCTACCCATTACTGATAATACTAAACAAAAAGTAATGAATTTCATTGATCAGATTGCTATTGAACGAGAGCGTGATCTTGTGAGTGATCATCCTGCATTAGATCAGTTTTGGGATGTTTATGATTATTTTGAAGGATTAGCAAAAGCCAATGATCCTTGTCGGCTTAATCATTCGCCTAATGATGATGAAATTGCCATTAATCTTAATGAATTCTTTGCCCATGCAAAGCTTAATAACCAATCACTTGAGGATATCAAACTAGTTAAACAAATCATTGAAAAGTCAGTGAGACGTCAATTTATCGCAGTCAAAACAGTTCGCAGTCTTATCGCATCAAAACCGATGCATTGTTATGTATTTAAAAAATAAGGAGAAGTTATGAATATTGAAATGGAACATCATTTGGTTAAGAACGGTCAGTCTTATATTTTAGTGAAAAGTGATAAGTGTCTATCTACTCAGGCATTGGCAGATAAGTTTGATGTCCATGTGTCTCATATCAGAAAGCACATTGTAACTTTACTTGATTTTCCAGCACCTATTCATTTTGAGGAAAAAAGTCATCCTAGATGGCTGGAATCAGAAATTGACTTATGGTTACAAACTAGAAAAAAAGTAAGGGAGTGGTAAATGGGCAGTATTCGTAAACGCGGCAAGGCTTATCAAGCTAGAGTTAAAGTTACTAGAGATTATAAAGAAATTAATGAGTCAAAAACTTTTGATTCTAAATTGGAGGCTCTGAAATGGATGGAAATACGAGAAAGCCAGATCCGTATTGGTAGATCTAAAGGTATTGATAATCGGCATACATTACGGGAGGCTTTAGAGCGATATGCGGATGAAGTCACACAATCTAAAAAAGGTGCTAGATGGGAAATATTACGCATCAAGGCAATGCTTCGAGACCCAAATTTACCAGTGGATGCGCGGCTTGAGCATGTAACGATAGATGACTTATTGAATTGGAGGCAGCAGAGAGAGGTTGGATCTGCTAGTAAGAATAGAGAATCATCTTTGTTAAGAGCAGTATTTGAAGTTGCACGCATGGAATGGCGTTGGGTATTAGAAAACCCAGCAAAGGATCTGAAAAGATTAAAAGAACCACCGCCAAGAGATCGAAGATTATCCGATCATGAAATTGATCTCCTGTGTGAAGAGTTTGGTTTAGATCAGGATAATCCTATTGCCATTACTCAAAAGCAAAAAACAGGATTGATTTTCTTATTTGCGATTGAGACTGCTATGAGACAGAGTGAAATTACAACATTAGATTGGGCACAAATAAATCTTAGACGGAAATTTTTAACATTACTTGAAACTAAGAATGGTGATAAGAGAGATGTGCCGTTAAGTAGAAGAGCCATTGAGTTACTTGAAGTAATGCAGCCAAAACGATCAGGTGAAGTATTTGCTATTACATCAGGAGTGGTCAGCACGTTATTCAGAAAAGCGCGAGATAAATGCAAAATCGAAAATCTAACATTTCATGATACACGGCATGAAGCATGTACTAGATTAGCTGAAAAGCTTAAAGTTTTAGATCTTGCAAGAATGATAGGGCATAGAGATCCACGTTCTTTAATGATTTATTACAACGCTACAGCGACTGAAATTGCAGAGCGCTTAGATTAATTATATTTAAATGAAAAGGTGATCCATGTGGTCATCTTTTTGTCATTACACATCAAAATAATATAGGTGGAAAAATGAAAAGACTAACTGGATTGTTGAAGAATATTGGTTTTATGCACATTGCAATACAGGGGAAAACGAGAAGTAAAGAGCATGTTATTGATTCTGTTTTAGATCGACAGAAAGGTATCTATATTATTGTTACAGATCGAATTATCACACAATATGAATGGGAAAATTTTTCATCTAGAGCTTTTGATAACTCAGTTATGTCATGGAATGGATTTGGTTTAGCAATGACAGACCATATTTTATATGTAGGGGCATCTAGTAAACATTTAAAAGGGGAAATTGATAGACACACAAGAGGATCTTCTTATGAGAATAGGGGATTGAAGCTAGCTGACTATAAATGCCCTGAATTTAATTATATGATTCATGCTTTTTTTCCTGACCCAAACCAGGGTTATTGTGGGATTGATTTGGATAATCTTGAGGATTTAGTGAAAAAATATTTAAAGCCAGTGGTTGGGAGGATATAGCTAATTATGTTTATACAATCGACATGTTGTCATGATGTGTCGATTTTTTTTGATTTTTTAAACATGTTCTGTTGATATGTCGATTGTATCAACATATACTCTATTCAATAATTAAAGGATAAAGTATGACCTGGATCGCGGATAAACCCTACAATAATTTGCCATTGTTGCCACCAAATGTAGATTTGGAAACTAAAGAAGTGCTCAAAGCGTGTATTAAAGCGCGTAGTGCATTGGCTGAATTAAATCAGGCAGGGAAGTTATTGCCCAATCAGGGATTGTTGATTAATCTTTTACCGATCTTAGAAGCACAAGGCAGCTCTGAGATTGAAAACATTGTCACAACGACGGATAAGCTCTTTCAATATGCAGATGAAGAGAATAATGCAGATCCTATGACCAAGGAGGCTTTAAGTTATCGTCGTGCTTTATACAATGGCTTTCAGTCATTAAAAGATATTCCTTTATGCAGCCGCACAGCCATGGATGTATGTAGTACTTTGAAGAATAGCAATATGGATGTGCGCAAGCAGCTAGGTACAGCATTGCTTAATAGCAGTAATGGTGAGGTCATTTATACACCTCCCGCAGGTGAAGAGACGATTAGAAACTTACTCAGAAATTGGGAAATTTTTTTACATGGCTCTGATGATTTAGATCCTCTGGTTAAACTTGCTGTTTTACATTATCAGTTTGAAGCAATTCACCCATTTATTGATGGTAATGGTCGTACAGGCAGGATTTTGAATATCTTATACCTAATAGAGAAAGAGCTTCTAACCTTGCCAATTCTATATTTGAGCCGTTATATCGTGATGAATAAAAACGATTATTATCGTTTACTATTAGATGTGACAACTAATGGTCAATGGGAGTCTTGGATTTTGTTCATGTTAAGAGCCGTTGAAGACACTTCAATCTGGACTAAAAATAAGATAGCAGCTGTGACTTCATTGATTGAAGAAACCGCTCAATACATAAAAGAGAAAGAGCCAAAAATATATAGTTATGAATTGGTGAATATTTTATTTGAACAGCCGTATTGCCGCATTAGTAATCTCGTCGATAATGAGATTGCGAAACGCCAAACAGCCTCTACATATCTTCAAAAGCTTTGTGATCTTGGTGTATTGATCGAGCATACAGATGGGAGAGAGAAGTTATTTATTAATAATAAATTGATTGCATTGATGAAAACATAAATATAAATAGGAAATATTTAGATGATTAATGACACTAAGTTGTTAGATTTGATTAAAAAAAATCAACCAATTAAAGCAAGAGAATTAATTAAAGTATTATCTAAGGAATTAAATATAAAAATTGAACGTAGTGAAATTAATTCTCGTTTATATAAATTAAAAGATAATAACTTACTCATGACTAATAAAAATTATGAGTGGTTTATATCTGAAGAGGTATGTAAATTGAAGGATACTGAACCCAAAATGATAGCACAGGACCAAAACTCTATAGAATTGTTAGTACCGCAGGATATTATACATAAAGAAGCAAATAATAGTGGTTTTTCTTATTCTTCTTTAGAAGCTGTCAGAAGTAAACTTTTGGATTTATCGCGTAAAAATTCTTTATTAAATTTTAGATTCACGAAAACTAGTACGATAAGATTTGTAGAGTGTGATCTACAAAGAACGCTTGATGCATTAGTCAGTAATGCCACTTTAACTATGGTTGCATTGAAAGAGCCATCAGATAAAGCTTTACAAGCGCTTGGTTATGAGTTAGATGAAGAGGGAAATTTTAATGGTAAATTATTACCTGAAGAATGGGCTAAAAAGCAAGGAATAAATATTGATTATGATTTGAAAAATTTTATTATATCTGAAGATAATCGTTTTAAAAAACAATTACAAACTTTATATTTTCCAGATGTTTTTGAAAGTTGTGTTAGAAAATTAAGTCAAGAAAATAAGAGTTCTGTTGAGGAAAGCGGAATACATACGTTGTATTTAGTTTTTGGATTTATAGAGTGGTTCGAGAGCCGAGACTCAAATGAATCGTCTCTTGCTCCTTTAATTACAGTTCCCGTTGATTTTAAATTATCTGGTAATAAAGCTTTACTTACATTTAAAGATGATGGTGAATCATTATTAAATCTAACATTTAAAGAGAAATTAGAGCATGACTTTGGTCAGATTTTACCTGAATATAATCCCACAGAAATTACGTTAAAGGACTATTTTTCTTCTTTAATTAAATTATTTGATGAAAATAGTTTGCCTAAATGGAAAGTGAGGGAATTTGTTTGTTTGACGACAAAAATTAATTTTTCTAAGCAGGTAATGTATCAAGATTTAGATCCTAGTAATTGGCCAATTGAGTCATCTATAGAAAATCATCCAGTAATTCAAAAGCTCTTTGCACGAGAAGGTGTAGAGGATGGGCGTGGCTCTTTAGGTCATACTGAAGAATATAAAATTGATTCTATTAAAGATATAGAAACAACATTTCCCTTAATTTATGATGCTGATAGTTCTCAGCATAGCGCTTTAATTGACGCAGTTAAGGGGCGTAATCTTGTTATTGAAGGGCCACCGGGAACAGGTAAATCACAAACCATTACAAATTTAATAGCAGCCTGTATTAATAATAATTTGCGAGTATTATTTGTTGCTGAGAAGATGGCTGCATTAAATGTTGTAAAAAACAGATTGGATCGTGCTGGAATTGGTGAGTTTTGTCTTGAATTGCATAGTCATAAGGCTAATAAAGCATCTGTGTTAGAAGATTTAAATTCTGCACTTCATCGTGCACCAGTAAAATCTAAAACTAAAATTGATGAAGAAATTAAACACGTTAATAGTTATAAAGAACAGTTGAATCATTATGTTAATCTAATGAATACAGTGTGGAAAGATACTGGATTAACTATTGCTCAGATTTTTTCAAAAGCAACAAAATTAAAATTAACTTTGGAAAATGATATTGTGCCTCTGCATGTTATGGATTTAGATGGTAGCACTTATAATTCAATGATGGCACGACAATTAGAAGATCGTATTAAAACTATTGCAGAAATTTGCCAGAAAATAGTACAACAATCAGAGAATGATATTGTTCTGCATCCCTGGTATGGAGTTGTAAAGAATGATATTTCTCAAAGAGAATTGAATGATTTTAAAGATCAGTTAGATACTTGTAATAATGCATTAGATCAGATTATGGCTGAATGTAAGAAGATCGAATCAGAAGTATTTGTAAACTTTAAAGATTTATCTCTATCTTATGATGAAATGAGTCATTTCCTAGAAAAATTAGATCAATTTCCTGACATTTTAGAGTCGGAGGATTTTGCTTTAATTGAAGCTGTTTTAGAAAATGATATAAATATGGATTTACTTTTGTGTTATCAGCATTGTGTTATGAGTTTTCAGGAGCTGAACCAATTTTTTAAATCTCATCAAATGTTAAACAAGGACACATGCTTTAGCACTGAATTGATGCTGAAAAGATTAAATGAATCAGGATATTTATTTGCAAATAAAGTTAGTGATTTATCTAAAGAAATCATTGAAATTAAGACGTTGTTAGATTATGGACAAGTGCTGCATGTTGAACTTGAAAATTTGAAGAAGATATTACCTGAAACGATGCAGGATCTAGCCAATGGAAGTCTTTTGAATTTACAAGAGATTGATAAATTTGTAAAAATTATTGCCTTACTTCCAGAAGATCTCCTCGATATGCGTAATGATGCATTTTTACGAGAATCAATTAAGCCTCAATTATTTGAGCTTATAGATTGCGTTGTGCTTTTAAAAGCACAATTTGAGCAATTAAGTATTCACTTTAAACTTGTTGATTTACCTTCTGTAAATGTAATGAAGGAGCATTTTAGAATTTTAGAACAGGGTGGATTGTTTAGTTTTTTATCATCAGACTGGCGGAATGCTAAGGACTTTTTTCAAGCATATAGTGTAAGTAATAAAATTAGTGCTAAGAAATTAAAAGATTTAGTCCCAACCTTAATTGATTATAGAGAAAATGAACTAAAGATTAAATCATTAGTACAAAAAAGTAGTTTTTTACGTAAAATTTATCAAGGCGTAGAAACCAATACAAATGGATTGCTATTATTGATTGATTGGTATAAGACTTTACAAACTACTTATGAGCAAGGAGTTGGGCACAGAAGAAATTTAGGAAAAGAGCTGAGAGAATTATCCGCTGATATTTTGAAAGATATTCAATATACATGGGAATGTTCATTTGAGTCTAACTATATTGAGTTTGTAAAATTACATCGTTTTATTCAGCAACGATTTACTGAATCTAAAAGTATAGTAGATGCAGCTGTTTATGTTAATGATACCCAAAAAGGTTATTATTCATTATTAATGGGGATTGAACAGGCATTAGAGAATTTCAGTTCAACACTTGAAACATTGAATGTTTCTTTAGATGATGTTGATTCAAAAGTTTATATTCTTAAACAAGAAAATAAAAAGGTAGCATTACTATCTGAAGCATTGAAAAATAACCGATTTTTGGCGCCTTATATTTCCGAGAATATAAAAATTGAAGATTTTACATTAGAAAAATACAACGCAATAGCTAGAGTGCTGGAGATTATACAGTACATTAAAAATCTACCTGATCTAGTAGTGAATCAATTTAAGCAGCATTGTTATTATGGCTATTTTCAGAAATGGTCAATGTTGAGTAGTACCTCTATGCTGACGAAATTACATGGAGAATTAAGAGAAATAATTAACCAGTTAGATCATACATCTTTAATTGATTTAAATGATTGGTACTTGATTGATCAAAGAAATTATCATGGTATAAGAAGTAAAAATAATAGAGCACTGAGTCATCCAAATGATTTGTACTCATGGCAAGAGTTTTTAAAGATTCTAGAGAAAGAACAAAAGACAAATTTATCTGTAGCATTAGATTCTGTGTTGAAAAATGAGGTTCATCCAGATCAGCTTTTAACTGTATGGTTATATTCTGTTTATACCCAATTAGGTAATGAAATATTAAAAGAATGTGAAATAGTAGATGGTTTTAGTAGTTTTGAACAAGAAGGTTTGAGACAACGCTTTGTTGAGGCAGACCAAAATTTATTGAAGCTACAACGAGAAAGAATTATAGCTAAAGTATCCGATAAACAGGCACCAATAGGTGTGGGTACTGGTATCGTACGTGCTTATACAGAATCTTCATTAATTAAACACGAAATCAGTAAAAAGACTCGACATCTTCCCATCAGAACCTTGTTATCTAGAGCACAAGAGGCTATTCAAACTTTAAAGCCTTGTTTTATGATGAGTCCAATGTCTGTTGCACAATATTTAGAGCCAGGTAAATATCAGTTTGATATTGTTATCATGGATGAAGCTTCTCAGATCAAACCTGAAGATGCAATAGGGGCCATAGCACGTGCTAATAGTTCAATTATTGTTGGGGATCCTAAGCAATTACCACCAACTAGTTTCTTTCAGAAGGGAAATGCTGATGCCGATGAATTTGAAGATGATCAAACCTCGGTTGAAGTAACAGAAAGTATATTAGATGCTGTGATGCCATTATTTACTAATCGTAGGTTGAGATGGCACTATCGTTCACGTCATGAAAAATTAATAGAGTTTTCTAATTACCATTTTTATGATAATGATCTTGTAGTTTTCCCATCACCACATAATCAAAATGATTCATTTGGCATTGATTATCGGATGGTATCAGGTCTATTTTTGGAAAACATAAATATCAAAGAAGCTGAATCTATAGTAAAGGAAACCATAAGACTTTTATCTGAAGAAAATTCAAAAAGTATTGGTATTGTTGCTATGAACTCTAAACAGAGTCAGTTGATAGAAGATCTATTGGAGTCTGCGATCATGAGTGATCCATATATCAGACAAATTTATGAACAAAAACAGCAGAGTGAGGAGCCTATATTCATTAAAAACCTTGAAAACGTACAAGGTGATGAGAGAGATATTATTATTATATCTATGACATATGGTCCTAAAAGTGAGGGTAGTAGCACACCTCAAAGATTTGGTCCAATTAACTCCGATGTAGGATGGCGTCGTTTGAATGTTTTATTTACACGAGCTAAGTGTCAAATGATTATTTTTTCATCGATGAAATATAGTGATATCTTAATCGATGGTAAAAAAAGTCGTGGTGTTCAAGCACTAAGAGATTTCTTAACTTATTGTGAAACCAATCAAATAGCATCACATGTGAATATTGCTGATGATCGTGGACCTGATAGTGATTTTGAAATTTCAGTGATAAAAGCATTACATCAGTATGGTTATGAGTGCCGTCCTCAGTTAGGGATTGCAGGATACTATCTAGATTTAGCTGTTATTAATCCAAATAATCCAGGTGAATATTTACTTGGTATAGAATGTGATGGTGCAACATACCATTCAGCTAAATCTGCAAGGGATCGTGATCGATTACGTCAGCAAGTTTTGGAAGGACTAGGGTGGAGAATAGAGAGAATTTGGTCTACAGATTGGTTTAAACATCCTGAACGTGAAATTGAACGAATTGTGAATATATTGGATACATTACAAAATCCTCATCAGATTATGAAAGTCTAAGATATATAGTAAATTGTGGGGATGCTGTCCACATTCTGCCCCCATCATGTAAAATTCCTTATGATAGTAGCATTAGGTAAATTCATGCTTATCAATATGATAAGTAGTTATAAGGCGTGATATTTACCTCTGATTTACTACCTATGTCCACCATATAAAACATCTAAGCCCTTGTTATTCAAGGGCTTTTTTGTTGCCTAAAGCTTTCTTGTCCCAACTTTTGTCCCATTTTAAAAAAATAATTATGAAATCATTAGTAAAAATGAGGGGTTTGAGAGATTGTTATGATTAAAATTACGCTAATCAATAAGCCATATGATAAGTATCAGTTCAATACAACGAATCACTGACAATCGGTAGTTTTTGTTTGGATTTTTATTTGTTGCTGTTATAGTAATTCAGCTTTTTGACATGAGCGTTAGTCATAAAAATTACAAGTCATTAATACAAAGGTTGGATGAAAAAGTTAGCATTATTTTTACCCTTATTAGTCATTGCATGCAGTGCAGAAGTGAAACCAGTTGAATACTATGAAAACAATATGGAAGAAACAAAGGCGGTATTAAAAAAATGTGAGGTGACGCAGGGCAGTCAGAATGATCAAAACTGTCTTAATGCTAAGAACGCCAGTCGTAATAAATATATTGCAGAGCAGTTTAAACTCCCTTCATGGGCTAAGATGTATGAGGAATAACCAATATTGACCCATATATGTTTATGAAATCGACACGTTGTCATGATGTGTCGATTTTTTTTGATTTTTTAAACATGTTCTGTTGATATGTCGATTGTATCAACATATACTTTATCCAATAATTAAAGGATAAAGTATGACTTGGATTGCTGATCAACCCTACAATAACTTGCCATTATTGCCACCAAATGTAGATTTGGAAACTAAAGAAGTGCTCAAAGCGTGTATTAAAGCGCGTAGTGCATTGGCTGAATTAAATCAGGCAGGGAAGTTATTACCCAATCAGGGATTGTTGATTAATCTTTTACCGATCTTAGAAGCACAAGGTAGCTCTGAGATTGAAAACATTGTCACAACGACGGATAAGCTCTTTCAATATGCAGATGAAGAGAATAATGCAGATCCTATGACCAAGGAGGCTTTAAGTTATCGTCGTGCTTTATACAATGGCTTTCAGTCATTAAAAGATATTCCTTTATGCAGCCGCACAGCCATGGATGTATGTAGTACTTTGAAAAATAGCAATATGGATGTGCGTAAGCAGCTAGGTACAGCATTGCGTAATAGCAGTAATGGCGAGGTCATTTATACACCCCCCGCAGGTGAAGAGACGATTAGAAACTTACTCAGAAATTGGGAAAATTTTTTACATGGCTCTGATGATTTAGATCCTCTGGTTAAACTTGCAGTTTTACATTATCAGTTTGAAGCAATTCATCCATTTATCGATGGTAATGGTCGTACAGGTAGGATTTTGAATATCTTATACCTAATAGAGAAAGAGCTTCTAACCTTGCCCATTCTATATTTGAGCCGTTATATCGTGATGAATAAAAACGATTATTATCGTTTACTATTAGATGTGACAACTAAGGGTCAATGGGAATCTTGGATTTTGTTTATGTTAAGAGCCGTTGAAGACACTTCAATTTGGACTAAAAACAAGATAGCAGCAGTAACTTCATTGATTGAAGAAACCGCTCAATACATAAAAGAGAAAGAACCAAAAATATATAGTTATGAATTGGTGAATATTCTATTTGAACAGCCGTATTGCCGCATTAGTAATCTCGTCGATAATGAGATTGCGAAACGCCAAACGGCCTCTACATATCTTCAAAAGCTTTGTGATCTTGGTGTATTGATCGAACATACAGATGGGAGAGAGAAGTTATTTATTAATAATAAGTTGATTGAGTTGATGAAACAATAAGCAAGAGTATAAAAGTGCATGACCAGCATGTTTTATTCAATTAAGTATTTTGGCGGTGGTGTTGGTAATAGCTATTACGCGCAACTGCTTACTTTCCTTCTGTCTTTTGAAATGTTCACAAAATAAGAAACATACATGCCAAATGAATAGATTAAATCTGGCTAAGTAAACGAGAGAGCGACTGTAACACGTTCATTTATTTCTTCTGTAATGTTATTGTACGTCTGTCTAATTGCCGGGTAATATAATTTATATCCTAAGTCGGAGAAATAGATCATGACCACAAAAACAGAAAGAATTGAGGCAATATTTTTGCCAGAAGTCAAAAGATCAGCTGAGCGTGCAGCCTTGGCTACTGGGGTGACTTTAACGGAACACCTATCTAAGTTAGTACAAGAAAATGCACCAAAAACTTTCAATGCTTATCATGAGATCGTATTAACTAATCAGCAATTTGCTAATTTTTTAGAGACTTGTGAAGTCGTACAACCACCTAGCAAAAAAATCAAACAAGCAGCTGCACTTTTAGACAAAGAGGGATTTTGAGAATATTCTGTTCCACCCAATGAATTCAAAATAAAAAATACGAGCTAGGCAGGGCAGTCAGAATAATCAAAATATGTTGATGAAATCGACACGTCGTCAAAACGTGTCGATTTTTTTGGATTTTTTAAACATGTTTTTTGTATCGGTTGCTTGCATCAACGCAAAATAATTTTGTTATGATATGCATATTCAGTCTTTAATCACCGTATGCAGATTTTGCATGCAAAACCGAGAATCTCTCATGACACAACAAACTAAATTCTATCTTGAAAATCATCCTCATGTTGCTTTAAATGATCTATTGAAAATGGTGGGCATTGCCGACACAGGCGGGCGCGCAAAATTGATGGTGGCAGAAGGCAACATCAGCGTAAATGGCACCATTGAACTTCGTAAAACTGCCAAAATCCAAGCAGGCAGCATTGTCACAGGTGCAGGCTTTGAAATTCTGGTCTGTGAAGGCTATGACGCATAATTAAAAATCGGCCATGTGCCGATTTTTTTATTCATTCAGCAAAGATGTGGAAGACTTAGAATATAATATCGATATAAGAATCGTGCGCGTGATTGATTCAGGGCCTTTTAGAACAATGTGCAATGAATGATAAATACTTGAGTCAGAGCTCAATGCACTTAAAATAAGCGCGGAAAAAAAGGAATAAACCACCGCATTTTTTTCGTTTGAATCACCTAGGTAATTTTGTTGTTATAGAACCATTCTACAACATGATAAGGCATTTGCCGCCTCGGAGGATTCAACCATGCAAGTGACATCTGCGCTCTCAATTGTGCATCCCATTTTACTCTCACACGGTCAAAATGCCACTGTATGGGATACAGGTGGGCAAGCGTACATTGATTTTATTGGCGGCATTGGCGTCCTCAATTTAGGGCATTGTCATCCGAAAATCGTGGCGGCGATTGTGGATCAAGCCCAAAAACTCACCCATTATGCCTATAATGCAGCGCCTCATGGGCCGTATCAAGCGTTGATGGCAGCGCTCTCAAACTTTATCCCAACACGCACCCCAATGATGGGCATGCTGACCAACTGCGGGGCAGAAGCCACAGAAAATGCCCTTAAAATTGCACGCATCCATACGGGACGTACGGCAAGCATTGCCTTTGATGGTGGTTTTCATGGTCGCACATTGGCCGCCCTTAATTTAAATGGCAAAGTCGCGCCTTATAAGCAAGGTTTAGGACCATTGCCGGGTCCTGTGTATCATTTGCCTTTTCCAAGCCCAGACAATGGCATCAGCTGTCAGATGGCGATTGCGGCATTAGAGCGCCTCATTCAGGTGGAAATTGATGTCAAAGAGATTGCCAGCATCTTTGTGGAACCTGTGCAAGGTGAAGCAGGCTTTCAGCTGTTAGATCGTGACTTTGCACGTTATCTGCGCTCATTTTGTGATGATCATGGCATTGTATTGGTGTTAGATGAGATTCAATCGGGCTTTGGTCGCACAGGTAAACCCTTTGCCTTTGAGCATTTAGGGATTGAACCAGATGTATTGTTACTGGCTAAAAGCATTGCAGGCGGCATGCCCCTTGGCGCGGTGATGGGGAAACCTCATTTGATGGACAATCTCCCTAAAGGCAGTTTAGGTGGCACCTATTCTGGCAATCCCGTGGCGTGTGCTGCAGCATTGGCCACCATTGAAATTCTCTCAGATCGCGATTCTCTTAAGCATTGGGGCGCGCATTATGAAAAAACCGTCAAAGCCCATCATGCCCAGTGGCTCAAAGAAGGCTTGACCTGCGTTGCACCTTTAACCGGCATTGGCGCAATGCGTGGCATTCCTTTGATCACAGAAAATGGCGAACCGAATGAAAAACTATTGGCGGAATTATTACCGATGGCACGTGAGCGTGGCTTATTGCTAATGCCAAGCGGTAAACATCGCAACATCATCCGCCTTTTAGCCCCTTTAACCATAGAGCCTGAACAATTAGAAGCAGGCCTGACCATTTTAGGCGATTGCCTACACACCATAACCAAACCATCGATGGAGAAATGATATGTCTAATGCTGTATTTGTCTCGCCGGATGTGATCCGCGCACAGTTTTCTGCGGCGATGTCCGATATGTATCAAAATGAAGTGCCCCTGTATCGTGATTTGATGAATTTGGTGTCCGATGTCAATGCGGCCACATTGCAAGAAGATGGCAATTTGTATGATCGCCTTTTACAAACGGGCGAGCTTGAACGCTTAGATGAAGAGCGCCACGGTGCGATTCGTGTGGGTACCGCCGAAGAGCTCAGCACCATTCGCCGCCTTTTTGCCGTGATGGGGATGTATCCTGTGGGGTATTATGATCTAACACCGGCCGGTGTGCCTGTGCATTCCACAGCATTTCGTGCCATTCATGAGGACGCACTGAAAATCAGCCCATTTCGCGTGTTTACATCATTATTGCGCTTAGAGTTGATTGATGATGAAGCGCTGCGTGAAGAAGCAACGCGCATTTTATCTGAGCGCAATATTTTTACTGAAAAGGCGTTGCGTTTAATTGATCAACATGAGCAAGCCGGTGGATTGACCGAAGCAGAAGCTGCTGAATTTGTGCAAGAAGTGTTAGAGACTTTTCGCTGGCATGCCGATGCGACAGTGACGGCAGAGCAGTATCAGAATCTACATGATCAACATCGCTTAATTGCCGATGTGGTGGCATTTAAAGGGCCGCACATCAACCATTTGACGCCAAGAACGGTGGACATTGATGTGATTCAGCAGCAGATGCCTGCGCGCGGCATGAATGCTAAAGCCGTGGTGGAAGGCCCGCCGCGCAGACGATGCCCAATTTTATTGCGTCAAACCAGCTTTAAAGCTTTAGAAGAGGCAGTCTCTTTTAAAAATCAGCCAACGGATGATACTGGCAGCCACACGGCACGCTTTGGGGAGATTGAGCAGCGCGGTGCTGCATTGACGCCCAAAGGTCGCGCTTTATATGATGAATTTTTGAATAAAACGCGTGCAGAAGTGCCCGTCACCACTGAGCACAATGCCGATGAATATTATGCGGCGCTTGAAAAGCATTTTGCAGCCTTTCCGGATGATTATGCAACGCTGCATGATCAAGGTTTGGCCTTCTTTGCCTATTATCCTACAGAAAAAGGGTTGGCCAATCGTGGGCAATACTCAAAAGAGATGAGCGCTGCAGATTTAATTGCCGCGGGTGCCATCACTTATGAACCCATTGTATATGAAGACTTTTTGCCAGTGAGTGCGGCGGGTATTTTCCAATCGAATTTAGGGGAAGGGGCACAAGCTGATTATGCACAAAATTCAAGCGAAGCGAAATTTGTGGCGGATTTAGGTGCCGCTGTCATTGATGAGCTTGAGATGTATGCCGCCTCACAAGCCCGCTCATTAGAAAAATGTAAAGCCGCTTTGGGCATGGTGTAAAATTTCGTGGATCATCTGAATCGGCGCTCTGTGCGCCGATTTTTGTTACAATCATGTCAATTTCCATCACAACATTAGAGCAATAAAAGATGAAATGACATGAAGTGAGAACAAAATATCATTTATAAAGACACCACTGGTTATTTGATGTGCGAAGATGCCTGAACCAATTGCTTTAAGACAGGCGCTGCATTGGCTTGATTTGACAGTCACCCATTATCTCGGATATTCTCTATTAATAAATAAAAAATTAATTTATTTTTAATTAATTTTTATATTAAACGACAGATTTTAATTGACATAATGCAGTTCGTTTATGGGTGACTACAATGAGAAAAACCTACACAAAAGTTGTACGCACGGGCGTGATGCTCCTAGCGCTGATGATTCTGTCAGGCTGTGACCTTGCGCTCTTTAATCCGAAAGGTGAAATCGCCGAATATGAAAAGTGGCTCCTGATCTTCAGCGCCGGCATCATGCTGCTGGTGATCATTCCATGCATCATCATGGCGGTGGTATTCCCATGGTGGTTTCGTGAATCGAATACTAAAGCGAAATATCACCCTGAATGGCGTGAATCGAAAACCCTTGAAAAATTCATGTGGGGCGTGCCGATTGTCATTACGGTGATTTTAGCGTTCATCGTGATTCAAAGCACCATTGACCTCAATCCGAAAAAGCCCATTGAATCAGAGCATGATGAATTGGTGATCGAAGTGGTTTCGATGGATTGGCAATGGCTCTTTATCTATCCTGAAGAGGGCATTGCCACCATCAATGAGCTCTATTTACCGGTGGATCGACCGCTTAAATTCCGCTTAACCTCTCAAACAGTGATGAATGCCTTTTTTGTGCCGCAATTGGGCACGCAGCTTGATGTGATGAGCGGCATGGAAAACGTGTTGCACTTGATTGTCAATGAGCCAGGGCGCTTTCAAGGGGCATCGTATGGTTACAGTGGCGCGGGTTATTCTGACATGAAATTTCCAGTGATTGCTGTGCCAATGGCGGACTTTGATGCATGGGTATTAAAAATGCAGAGTACGGATAATCATCCGCTCACTTGGGCAAAATACCAAGAGATGGTGAAAGCTCAGCCCATCAATGCACCAGTGCAATATTTCCATCCCATCGATAAGGGCATTTATTTACGCATCATCGGGCAGTTCATGGATCTTAAAGAACTGGAAGAACACATGATGCACATGCATCACATGCCTACCTCTCAACCCTAAGGAGCCAAATATGTTTGGACGATTAACCATTGATAGTATTCCATGGAGCCATCCCATTCCCTTAGCGGCGTTTGGCTTCATCATTTTAGTGGTGTTGGCGGTTTTAACCACCATCACTGTGACGCGCCGTTGGGGCTGGCTCTGGACGAACTGGCTCACCACAACAGATCATAAACGCATTGGCATCATCTACATCATTGTGGCGATTGTGATGCTGCTGCGCGGTTTTTCCGATGCCATCATGATGCGCACACAGATGGCGCTCGCCTCCACGGGTGATCGCGTGGGTTATTTACCGCCAGAACATTATGATCAGATTTTCTCAGCCCACGGCGTGATCATGATCTTCTTTATGGCGATGCCATTCATCATTGGTTTGATGAACATCATCATTCCGCAGCAACTTGGGCGTCGCGATGTGGCATTTCCTGTGTTAAATGCGGTCAGCGTTTGGCTCACCGTTGCTGGAGCGATTTTAATTAACTTATCCCTCGGGATTGGTGAATTTGCCAAAACAGGTTGGGTTGCGTATGCACCGCTCTCTGAAAGCTTATACAGCCCGGGCGTTGGCGTGGATTATTATATGTGGAGCATCCAGATTTCGGGGCTTGGCACCACATTTGCTGCCATCAATATGTTTGTGACCATTTTACGCATGCGCGCGCCTGGCATGAAGATGTTTCAGATGCCGCTCTTTTCCTGGTCAACCTTCTGTACGTCCATTTTGATTTTAGCGACATTCCCCATTTTGACGGCAACCATGCTGCTTTTGGCGCTTGATCGTTACTTAGGCTTTGAGATCTTCACCAATACATTGGGCGGCGGTAGCCAAATGATGTATGTGAACCTCATTTGGGCTTGGGGTCATCCTGAAGTGTACATTTTGATTTTGCCAGTCTTTGGGATCTTCTCAGAAGTGGTGTCAACTTTTAGCCGTAAATATCTCTTTGGTTATAAAGCATTGGTTTGGGCGATCATTGCCATTTTATTCATGTCGCTGACTGTATGGCTTCATCACTTCTTTACGATGGGCGCAGGGGTGAATGTGAATGCCTTCTTTGGCATTACCACCATGCTGATCGCGATTCCGACAGGCGTGAAGGTCTTTAACTGGCTGTTCACCATTTATCGTGGGCAAGTGCGCATGGAACCGCCAATGTTATGGGCAGTGGGTTTCTTGGTGCTCTTTGTGCTTGGGGGAATGACAGGTGTGATGCTTGCGATTCCGGGCGTGAACTATTCTGTGCATAACACCATGTTTGTGGTGGCGCACTTCCATAATACGATCATTGGCGGCGTTGTTTTCGGCGTCATGGCAGGTTACAACTATTGGTTCCCGAAAGCCTTTGGTTTCAAACTTAATAAAGGCTGGGGTGTGGCATCGTTCTATCTTTGGTTCTTTGGCTTCCTCTTTGCCTTCGTTCCGCTCTATTTAGTAGGCTTTGATGGCATGCCGCGCCGCGTGAGTCAAAACATTGACTATCGTTATGGACCGTATTTAGTGGTGGCGTTCTTTGGTGCTGTGATGATTCTCGTTGGCATCATCACTATGTTGATCCAGCTTTTTGTAAGCATTAAACATCGTGAACAGTTGCGCGATGAAACGGGCGATCCTTGGAATGGCCGGACATTAGAATGGTCGATTCCATCACCGCCCCCTGCATATAACTTTGCGGTGATTCCTGAAGTGGATGACATCGACATGTTTTGGAAGCTCAAACAAGAGGGCAAAGCGTATGATCCGCATCGAACTTATGAGGACATTTATGTGCCCAAACATACCGCCCTTGGGTTTGTGTCAGGCGGTGTTTTAGCGGGATTAACAGCCTTCTGTTTGGTGTGGAGCATTTGGTGGCTTGGCATCATCTTCTTTGGCGCGGCGATCATCTTCTGGATTGTGGAAAGTTTCCGCGAACATGAAGAGGTGAGGATTCCGAAAGAGAACATTGCCGCTGCCGATCAAGCCTTTTTACAACATGTTCAGCAATATCAACTGGCACAAGGAGGTCGCTCATGATCAATGCCATCAACAGTCAAGAGATCAAAATGCGCCAATTAGAAGAGAGCGCCCACAATAAGATCTTTGGCTTTTGGATCTATTTAATGGCCGATGCCATCATCTTTGGCACATTCTTTGCGGTGTTCGTGGTGTTGGTGCGAAATACAACCGATGGACATACGCCACAAAGTTTATTTGATCTTGGCAATGCTTTTGTGGAGACAATGGCGCTCTTAACGAGCAGCTTAACGTGCGGGCTTGCGATGCTCTCTTTAAATGCAGGGCGCATCAAGCAAACTTTGTGGTTATTGGTGGCGACTTTTATCTTTGGCGGGATTTTCCTCACCTTAGAAATTCGTGAGTTCATCGGCTTTATTGACATTGGCGCAACACCCCAAAGCAGTGGATTTTTATCAGGCTTTTTCTCTTTGGTGGGACTCCATGGTTTTCACTTATCCATCGGGATGATCTGGATGCTGGTGATGATGTTTCAATTGGCGTTTAAAGGCTCAACATTAGAAACACGCACGCGCCTTAAGCTCTTTAGCCTCTTTTGGCACTTTTTGGACATCATTTGGATCTGTATTTTCTCCATCGTTTATTTAATGGGGGTATCACTATGACCACAAATAATCGCTCAGATTTGATTCACTATTTGGTGGGTTATGGCTTTTCCATCGCATTGACTTTAGCGGCGTTTGGCACAGTGGTGTATTTGAAAGATGTGGTGGCCATTGGCTTATTGGCATCGATCATCGCCGTGTGTGGCATCACGCAGATTTTTGTGCAGATCGTCTATTTCCTACACATCAAAAAATCAGACAATGATGGCTGGAACGTGGCATCTCTGTCATTTACCGGAATCATTTTATTGATCGTCATTGGCGGTTCAGGTTGGGTGATGTATTACCTACACATGAACATGATGCCAGAGTTACCGATGTGACGCGCATGCGCCCGTATTTAAAGCTCATTAAGCATGGCATCATTTTAGGTAATTTGATGCCAGTACTGGCAGGATTTTTGCTGGCCTATGGTGCTGTGGGGCAATGGCAGGGCATGCGCTTACTGTACACTTTGATTGGCATTACGGGCGTGATGATTTCTGCCACTGTGTGGAATAACATCATCGATCGTGACATTGATCGGCACATGGCGCGCACGAAAAACCGTCCATTGGTCAATGGTGAAATTTCGTTAGAAATGGCCGTTGCCATTGCGGTGATCGCATCGCTTGTGGGTTTTAGTGTGCTCTATGGTTGGGTGAATCCACTCAGTGGCCATTTAGCGATGATTGGCTTTGTGGATTATGTGATTTTATATTCGCTCTTTTTTAAGCGCAATTCACGTCTTAGCATTGTGGTGGGCAGCATTTCTGGTGCGGTGCCGCCTTTGGTGGGTTATGTGGCGCTCAAAGGGCAATTAGACATGACGGTGGTGTGTTTATTCATCATCTTTTCGACATGGCAAATTGCGCATTCTTATGCGATTGCCCTCTATCGAAAAGCCGATTATTTGGCCACCAAAATTCCGATGCCGCCGCTCTTTATCACATTTGAGCGCACACAAATGCGCATGCTTGCTTATGTCAGTGCCATGATTTTGGCGGTGCTTTATTTAGCAGCGTTTGAGGTGCGAGGTTTTTGGTTGCCAAGCGCGATGGTGATCACAGTTGCCGCTTGGTGGATCAGCTTACAGCGCCCGATTCATAAAAGCGAAGAAGCGTGGGGTAAGCAGCAATTTTTAAATTCTTTGTGGGTCATCATGGCGCTTTGTCTATGGATGATGCTCACAGCCCTTTAGGAGGAAATGATGACAGAACGATTGACCACAGTGAAAAGTGCAAAAGATGCTTTTGGCGAGTTGCCAAGAGGGATTCATCACTTAGGTGTGACGGTCCCGGACATTGATGCCGCCACGACATTTTTCCGTAAAGCCCTCGGTGCAAAATGGTGTTATGACGGTTTAACCTTACAAGATGAACCGCGCGGTGGGCAAATTGTTGAGTTGCAATTAGGTTTGCCAAAGGGCGCGAAGATCATTCGTCAGCGCATGCTCAGAATTGGCAATGGACCTGGGCTTGAGCTCTTTGAAATTAAAGCGCTAGAGCAGCGAAAGCCTTTGCGTTTGTGTGACTTTGGCATCAATCACATGGCGCTTTATTGTGATGATCTAGAAGCATGTGTGGCGCGCATTCAAGCCGCAGGCGGGCAGTTATTGGATCAGATCCATGGCAATTCGCGCCATGAAGACAGCGAAGGCAATGGCAGTATTTATGCATTATCGCCTTGGGGCATGTTGATTGAACTGCAATCGATTCCGAATGGTTATTATTATGATGAAGATTCCGAAGCCACCGCATGGCTGCCTGCGCGTCGTGGTGGATGATCAGAAAGTGTGAAAACTTTGACATTTATCAATGTTTGCAAAGTGTGGTATCATGCGCGCGAGTGAGGATTCATCCCCACATCGATACTATTGAAGGAGTTTATATGCGTTTAAAAAGTTTATTATTATGTGTGCCATTTGCTTTGAGTTTAGCGACTGCGGATACAAAAGCAGAAGCAGTGATCACACATAAAATGGACAATTTCCCAATTGCTGAATCTGTAGAGATCAATGCGGGCAAAGACATCATCTTTTTAAGTGGCAAAGTGCCAACGAAAAAAGCTGCCGATTTACCAAATGCAGAATTGGCATCTTACGGTAACACAGAAGAGCAAACCATCAATGTGTTAGAACAAATCCAAGCGCATTTGGCTCAATTAGGCTTAAGCATGGAAGATGTGGTTAAAATGCAGGTGTTCTTAGTGGGCGGCGAAGAAACTGACGGCACGATGGATTTTAAAGGCTTCATGGATGGCTATACCAAATTCTTTGATGGTAAAAGCAGCAAATTGCCAGCGCGTTCTGCATTTCAGGTGGCTAAGTTAGCAAACCCTGCATGGCGTGTAGAAATCGAAGTGACTGCGGTTCGTCCGTAAGCATTCGATGAAAAAGCCTTGGGACGCCAAGGCTTTTTTTATGCCTAAAATTTAAGGCGCATCCACTTTTGATAAGAATTGATTGATGGCACGCACCACAGCATCGGTTTTTTGGGCATGCACCCAATGACCTGCACCTGCAATCACTTTTGCCTGCACATTTGGCAATTGCGCAGTGATCGCGGCTTGATCTTTACGGGAAACATACGGTGAATCACCGCCCACAATGAATAAACAAGCACCGTTCCATGGGGCAATGGTTTCCCAACCCACAATGTTCGCATATTGATTCTCTAAAACTGGCACATTGAATTTCCATTCACCTTTGCCCGCGCGAAAGGATTTTAATAAAAACTGAATCACAAAGGGCTCGTCTAAATATTCAGCCATCGCAGCTGCGGCGATTTTACGATCCGTAATGCCTTGAGCACTCACCGCTTTGAGGGCAGCAAAAATCTCACTGTGACGATTTTCTTGATAGGCAACAGGCGCAACATCAATCACGATTAAAGCCGTGATGCGATCATTCATCATTTCTGTCATGCGCATGGCGATTTTTCCGCCCATTGAATGGCCAATGATGATGGCTTTTTCCACATTGAGGTGATCAAGCAGCGCCACGACATCTTTTGCCATCTCGCCATAATTCATGACATCTGTGTGAAAGGATTCGCCATGATTGCGCACATCCACTTGAATGGTGGTGTAATCAGCAAGGGCACGGGCGATCATGCCAAGGTTGTTCATGTCCCCAAATAGACCATGAATGAGCACAATCGGGGTGGCATGTTGAGGATTGTCTGGCTGTGTGATTTTATGATTGAGTAATGTATGCATAATTGTGTTTAAAATGAAGGATCATGGCAGAATTCTAACATAATGCATCACAATGGCGCATTATGCTCTATGCTTTAACCATGATTCATCCACAATAAAGAAAGATAGAATAATGAACAGTACAGTCATCATATTTTTATTGGTTTACACCGTCATGGCGTTAGGGAAGTTTCCAGGGCTCAAACTCGATCGCACGGGCGCGGCGCTTGTTGGGGCACTTGCCATGTTGGTGATGGGCGCAATCAGCGGTCAAGAGGCATGGAATGCCATCAGTTATCCAAGTTTAGGGTTATTGTTTGGTTTGATGGTGGTATCGGGGGCGTTTGGCGTGTCTGGCTTTTACCGTTTTGCCGCTGAGCGTGTGGCGACGTTAAAAGTGAGTCCGCCAAAATTACTCGCCATTTTGATTGTGGTGTCGGGCGTTTTATCCTCAGTGTTAACGAATGATGTTGTGGTGGTGGCAATGACGCCACTTTTGATTGCAGTCACATTGTCGCGTGGTTTAAACCCGGTGCCATTTGTGTTGGCATTTTGCTTTGCTGCAAATACAGGATCAGCGGGCACATTGATCGGCAGCCCACAAAACATGATCATCGCACAGCAGTTAGAACTCTCATTTACAGGATTGTTAAAGGTTGCAGGCGTGCCTGCTGTATTGTCGCTGTTGATTGTATGGGCGGCGATTGTGCTCATTTATCGCAATCGTTGGGATCTGCCGCCGTTTTATCGTAAAAGTCATGACACATCGCCGAATGTGGCGGTGCTCAACACCTTAGAGACTGCTAAAGCCCTCATTGTGACGGTGGCGGTGATCATTGCATTTATGCTCAACATTTGGCCGCAAGCGATTGTGGCACTTGCAGGTGCGGCGGTGTTGCTGATGAATCGCAAAATCTCTTCTCAAGATCTGTTAAAAGAGGTGGATTATAGTTTGCTCATTTTGATCATGAGTCTATTTGTGGTCAATGCGGCGATGGCAAAAACAGGATTGCCACAAGCACTGCTCGGTGATTTAAAAGCAATTGGCTTGAATCTCAATGATCCTTTATCCCTCTTTTTCTCAAGCGCTGTCTTGAGCAACATTGTGGGCAATAATCCTGCGGTGATGCTTCTTGCGCCGTATGTGCATGTGGGCAGCAATGCCGATGTGTTAGGTGCTGCTTTAGTGCTTGGCACAGGTTTTTCCAGTAATTTAATCGTGTTTGGCAGTTTAGCGGGCATCATTGCTGTGGAGGAGAGCGCAAAATATGGCATCATGATCTCCTTTAAAGAGTTTGCCAAAGCCGGCGTGCCAGTGGCTTGCGTCTGTTTAGCGATGGCGGCGGCATGGATTGTTCTGTTAAATCTCATCCATTAGGAGGCAATATGTTGCATTTAATCACGCATTATACGGTGCTTGCACTCAATGTTTTTTCCATCGCCATTTTGCTTGTGGGCGTGATCAAAGCCTTTTTTGGCTTCATTATCAATGAAGGCAAGGGCGGCGATCGTTTTGATGTGGCCTCTAAAAATAACCACATTAAAATCTATTTAGGCTCGTACATTTTATTGAGCTTAGAGGTGTTGATTGCTTCAGACATCATCGAAACCATCATGAACCCAAGTTTAGATGACATTTTAGTGCTTGCTGGCATTGTGGTGATCCGAACAACCATCTCTTACTTTTTAGGCAAAGAGATCGAAGTGGCAGAAAAAGAGCGCACATCTTAAGTCAAAGTGATCCTAGGTTATCCACATCTTCTGTGGATAACTTTGTGAAAAACTCATGAAATCCCCCTCAAAATCCCATGCAACATTGGGGGTTTTGGGTATGATTTTTAAAAAAATAATTTAAATTCAATGGGATGAATGTAATGACATTGCAGCTGCATGGAATGTGGCGTTGTGCACAAATGAGGTGCGCAATAATGATGCAGCAAAGGCAGCGCTTGGAAATAAGAGTGGAAAAAAGTGGGGAAAAGTGGTAAAAGTATGGCATAAAACTATATTTGGATCGATTTTTTCATGTCAGAGTTTCAGCACGTTTCCGTTCTTTTAAATGAGGCGATTAATGCGCTCAATATTCAACCTGCCGGCGTCTACGTGGATGGGACATTTGGCCGCGGCGGTCATTCCTCTGAAATCCTAAAACGATTGACAGCAGGGCACTTAATCAGCATTGATCGCGACCCAACGGCGCAAGCTTGTGCCAAAGAGCGTTTTAAAGGGGCTGAAAATTTCACATTTTTTGCCGGCTGCATGAGTGACATTAAAGCGGCGGTGGCTTCTGCACATTTTGAAAAAGTCGATGGTGTATTGTTAGACATTGGTGTGTCATCGCCACAATTAGATGATGCAGAGCGTGGTTTTAGCTTTATGAAAGATGGCCCGCTTGACATGCGCATGGACCCAACCTCTGGCGTCAGTGCAGCGACATGGGTGGCAACGAGTGATTTTGCCACGATGGCCAGCGTCTTTCGTGAATTTGGTGAAGAGCGTTTTGCGGGTAAAATTGCCGGTCACATCATCAAATGCCGCGAGCTTGCCCCGATTGAAACCACCCATCAATTGGCAGACATCATCTCAGAAGCTGTGCCTTTTAAAGATAAGCATAAACACCCGGCAACACGTGTGTTTCAAGCCATTCGCATTGCAGTCAATGAAGAGCTGACGGAGCTGAGTCAAACCCTGACTGCCGCCTATGATTTATTAAATCCTGGGGGGCGTTTGGTGGTGATCAGCTTCCACTCATTAGAAGATCGCATCGTGAAAAACTTCATGAATCACCATGCGAAACCGAAAGATTTGTTGCCAGATTTACCTGTGGCGCAGTTTGTGTCTGAGCCCACGCTTAAATTGATCGGCAAACCTGTGAAAGCAAGCGATGAAGAGTCGCGTCATAATCCTCGGGCCAGAAGTGCCATCATGCGTATAGCGGAGAAATTACCGTGAATATCACAAAAAGTTTGGTGATTTTGTGTGGTTTAGCGCTCATTGCTGTGGGAATGTTAAAAATTCACACCACACAAGAGCATCGTCATTTATGGCATCAGTATGAAAAAGCACTGACGCAAAAAATGGACTACGATACAGAGTGGAACAAACTCAAGTTAGAAGAGAGCATGTTGATCACAGCGGTGTTGATGGACAAAACGATCCGTGATCGCTTGAACATGGTATTACCTAAACAAGAGAGCATCGTCTATGTGACAGAGAAAAAGACTGCAACATTGGTGAGTGCTCAAAATGATAAAGATCGTTACATTCAATAATTCATGATGCGTCAAACTCCAAAGAAGCGTCGCTCGAAAAAGGCGAAAAGCAAACGGCCGGTGTTGCCCGGTCAAAATTACCGTCGTATGTTTGTGCTCGGTGTTTTTTATCTTTTAGCCGTCGCGTTGATGATCAGTGCCTTTGATTTACAGATTCTCAATCAGCAATTTTTGCAATCAGAGAGCAATAACCGTGTTTTACGCACACAAAACATTCCTGCGGTGAGAGGGGCAATCATGGATCGCAACCATGAGTCTTTGGCCATCTCGACGGAAGTTTATTCCATTTGGGCAGACCCTAAAATTTTATTGCCTTATGCGGAGTATTTGCCAGATTTAGCCAAAGCCATCGACATGAAGGAAAAGCATCTGTATGAGTTATTAACCAAGCGTGACAATTCTCGCTTTGTGTGGTTAAAGCGCCAATTGCCGCCCCATGCAACGAATGATGTGGTCAAACTGAATTTACCGGGTGTGACCATTGAAAAAGAGTATAAGCGTTATTATCCGGATGCGGAAGTGACAGCCCAGCTCCTTGGCTTTACGAACTCAGAAGATGTGGGCATCGAGGGAATTGAGCTGACGTTTGAGGATCACCTCAAAGGTAAAATGGGCAAAAAACAGGTGGTGAAAGATTCGGCCAATCGCATCATTGATCAGTTTAAATTGATTGAAGGGGCAGAGTCCGGTAAAAACTTAGTGCTCACCATTGATCGACGCATTCAATTGGCGGCCTATCAAGCCCTTAAAAATGCCATCATTGAGCATAAAGCAAAAAGTGGTACCGCGATGGTGGTGGACGCTTGGACGGGCGAAGTGCTTGCATTGGTCAGTCAGCCTTCTGGCAATCCGAATAATCTACAGCACCGCATTCCTGAAATGATGAAAAACCGCGCCATTGCCGATGTATATGAGCCCGGTTCCACCATTAAGCCTTTTGTGATTGCCCTTGGCCTTGAGTCTAAAAAATGGCATCCGACCAGCGTTGTGCCAACCGGTTATCAATTCATGGTGAGCGGCAATGCCATTAAAGACGTTTCTAAATCCCAGTCGATGGATTTGATCACCGTATTGGTGAAGTCGAGTAACATTGGTGTGGCGCGTGTGGCGCTCTCGATGCCGCCTGAAGTGTTGTGGAATTTGTATAAATCCCTCGGCATTGGTCAAAAAACGGGTTTAGGGATCGTCGGTGAGCAAGCAGGTCATTTAGGCAATGTACGCCCTTGGCAGCGCAATCAGTTTGAACATGCCACCAAATCCTTTGGTTATGGCATCAGCCTAAATACGGCGCAATTGGCGCAGATGTACTCTGTGTTTGCCAATGGTGGCGTTTATGAGCCTTTAAAAATTGTCAAAGATTTACCTCCTCAGACAGATCAACAGCGCCGCCGTATTTTCTCTAAACCTGTGGCTGCCTCCATGGTGGGCATGCTTGAGAAAGTGATCACCAATAATCCCACCTCTAAAGCAAAAGTGCCGCATTATCGCGTGGCCGGTAAATCGGGCACCGCACGTAAAATTGAAAAAGGACGCTATAGTAATACCAAGCACCGTGCATTCTTTGCCGGCTTTGGCCCAATCTCTAACCCTCGTTATGTGGTGGTGGTGATGATTGATGAGCCTTCTGCGGGTCAATATTATGGTGGTGCTGTGGCAGCGCCGGTATTCTCTGAGATTATGGGCGATACACTGCGCATTTTGAATGTCAAACCCGATGGTTTAGCGGAGTTACCTAAACTACAAATGTTATCCCACTGATAAGGAAAACCCCATGAAACTTTTACACTTATTTCCAACGCTTGAACTGCCCATTTCGTTGCAAGAAGTGACGGTCTCGGGGTTGTCGTCAGACAGTCGTTATGCTAAGCAGGGTGATCTGTTTTTTGCATTGCAAGGGGCAAACGGTCACGGTTTAGATTATATGGATGGATTACGCAAAACGGGTATTGCCGCCATTTTTTATGAGGGTGAGCCGGGCAATGTGCCCTTCGACATTCCTGCATTTAAAGTGGCAGACATTCATGCACTCATGAAAGAAGCTGCGGTGATGTTTTATCAATCGGCACTTAAAAAAACCAACATCATAGGCATCACAGGGACGGAAGGCAAAACCTCTGTGGCGATGTTTACAGCCGTTGCCCTACAAAAGTTAGGCAGAGCGGTGGGCATGATTGGGACGAATGGCATTGGCCCATTAGAAAACCTTAAAGAAAACACACACACCACGCCGGATTTTTTAGCACTCTATCGCTCCATTGATGAGATTGTGGCAGCGTTTGAAACAGCTGAATCTGTGGATATTGTCTTAGAAGTCACCTCTCATGCCCTTGATCAAGGGCGCGTGGCCGGTTTATCTTTTGCGGTCTCCACCTTTTTGAACCTTGCCCGTGATCACTTAGATTACCATGAAACCGTGGCCAATTATCGCGCCGCGAAAGAGCGCTTATTTAATGAGTATGCCTCGACCGCCTCAGTGTTGAACATCGATGATGTTGTTGGATATGATTTATTTAAGGCTTTACAAGCAAAAGGTGAGCGCACTTTATATCCTTTTGGGGAGCAGGCATGTGAGCATGAGAATGATTTACGCATTTCAAAGATTGATCTTCATGCCCAAGGGTTACGTTTCACATTGACGCATCAAGGACAATCCTATGCCATTGAGAGCCCATTGTATGGCCATTTCAATGCCCATAATTTAGTGGCGATGGTGGGCAATTTATTGGCCCTTGGTATTGAGATGCCGCGCATCATTGACTTACTGCCTGAAATCACCTTGGTCAAAGGACGTATGGAGGCGATCTTTTTAGACAATGGCGCGGTGGCAGTGATTGATTATGCCCATAAGCCGAATGCCTTATTGCAAGTGTTAAAAGCCTTGAAAAAACACATTCCAAACGGCGATTTATACTGTATTTTTGGTTGTGGCGGGGATCGTGATCGCGGCAAACGTCCATTGATGGCAGAGATTGCCGAAGCTCATGCGGATCATGTGATTGTGACCAATGATAACCCACGCACGGAAAATGATCTTGCCATCAGCGATGAGATTTTTACAGGCTTTAAAGCGCCAGAAAAAGTTCAGCGCATTTTAGATCGCAAATTGGCGATTGAACACGCTGTGAGTGTGGCTAAAGCCGGGGACATTATCTTAATCGCCGGTAAAGGGCATGAAGATTATCAAATCATTGGCCACACCAAACACCATTTTTCCGATGCTGAAATTGTTGCAGCATTCATTACACAGGATCGTTGATATTGTATGAAACTTTCACAAGCAGCCCAAATCCTACAAGGTGAGCTCAAAGGCATGGATGCCATTTTTTATGGTGCCTCTACTGATACGCGCTTGATTCAAGCCGGCCAGCTCTTTTTTGCATGGAAAGGCGATAAGCACGATGCCCATAATTTTTTAGACAGCATTGAGGCAAAAGGTGCCATTGGCGCGGTGGTTGAGCGTTATACGCCATCTGTGAACATCAGCCAAATTGTGGTCAAAGATAGCCAAAAGGCGCTCGGCATACTGGCAAAAGCATGGATGGCCGATTGGCAGGGCACAACGGTTGCTTTGACGGGCTCAAATGGCAAAACCACATTAAAAGAGATGATTGCCTCCATTTTGCGTGGCAAAGGGGCGACGCTGGCCACAGAGGGCAACTATAACAATCATGTGGGTTGCCCTTTGACGATTTTAAAACTCACCGATCAATATGAATATGCCGTGTTAGAGATGGGTGCGAATCACTTTGAGGAGATTCGTTATTTAACCCACATTGCGTGCCCAGATGTGGCGATTTTGAATAATGCTGGACCTTGCCATTTAGAAGGTTTTGGCAGCATTGAAGGTGTTGCGCGCGCTAAAGGTGAAATTTTTGAAGGCTTAAAAGTGGGCGGAACAGCGATCATCAATGCCGATGATGATTATGCAGACTATTGGCAGAGCCTGAATACAGAACATCGCGTCTTAACGTTTGGCATTCGTAACACTGCCGACGTGATGGCAAAAAACATCAGTGGTCAATCATTTGACTTGGTGATTCATGGGCAATCTATCCGCGTGACGTTGGCATTGGTGGGCATTCACAATGTTTTAAATGCATGTGCAGCTGCTGCGGCAACCTATGCTTTAGGCGCCTCTTTAGATGAGATCAAAACAGGGCTTGAAAATCTTCACTGCGTCAAAGGGCGTTTAGAGAAGATTCAATTGAGCGATCATCACATTTTGCTCAATGATGCTTATAACGGCAATCCTGCCTCTTTGCGCGCAGGGATTGACGCATTAGAAGGCATTGCCGATCACACCTGGCTTGTGTTAGGAGACATGCGTGAATTGGGCACACAAGCGGTGCAAATGCATGAAGAGTGCGGGCGCTATGCAAAAGTGCGCGGCTTTGATCAGCTTTTAGCCTTAGGCGAGATGGCCGCAAAAAGTGCTGAGGCCTTTGGTGAAGGCGGGCAAGTGTATGCAGATCACGATGCCATCATTGACCACATCAACCAAACATTGGTCACACTTAAAGATGAATCGGTTGCCATTTTGGTGAAGGGTTCAAACTCCATGAAGATGTATTTAATTGCCGAGGCGATGGTTCAAAAAGAGAAGGAAGTTTAAATGTTATATGCGTTACTCACATACTTAGCGGAGCATCAGTGGGGTGCTTTGCGAGTGTTTCAATATTTATCGATGCGTGGCATCTGTGCGGTTTTGACGGCGCTGGTGTTTGCGCTCTTTTTTGGCCCGAAATTCATTCGTAAATTGCAGGCCAATCAAATTGGGCAATTTGTGCGTGACGATGGTCCGCAATCCCATTTATCCAAAAAAGGGACGCCAACGATGGGTGGCGTGCTCATCATCGCGAGTATTTCGGTTGCAGTGTTGTTGTGGGCTGATTTAAGCAACATCAATGTTTGGGTGGTGATGGGTGTGTTGTGGGGCTTTGGTTATGTGGGCTTTATTGATGACTATCGAAAAGTGGTTAAAAAGCAATCCCTTGGGCTGCGCGCTAAAGAAAAATATCTCTATTTAACCATTGGCGGCTTATTGGCAGCGGTGATTTTATATTACAATGCAGGCGATCAGGGCACGCAACTTCTCATTCCATATTTTAAAGAGTGGTACATTCCTTTAGGCATTTTCTTCATTCCGTTTGTCTATTTTGTGATTGTGGGTGCAAGTAATGCCGTGAATTTAACCGATGGTTTAGATGGTTTGGCCATCATGCCCACCATTTTAATTGCTGCCGCACTCGCCATTTTTGCTTATGCCACAGGGCACGTGGAATTTGCTAACTATTTAGCCATTCCATATGTGCAAGGCGCAGGCGAAATGGCCATCATTTGTGCCGCAATCTTTGGCGCAGGTTTAGGCTTTTTATGGTTCAATACTTATCCTGCGCAAGTCTTTATGGGCGATGTCGGTGCTTTAGCATTAGGTGGCGCATTGGGTGCGATCTCTGTTGTGGTGCGCCAAGAGCTTGTTTTCTTCATCATGAGTGGTTTATTTGTGGTGGAAACACTCTCTGTGTTCATTCAAGTGGGTTCATACCGCATGTTTAAAAAGCGCGTATTTAGAATGGCGCCGATTCACCATCACTTTGAGCTCAAAGGTTGGCCTGAGCCACGCGTCATTGTGCGCTTTTGGATTTTGACGGTGATTTTGGTCTTAATTGGTTTAGCCTCCCTTAAAATCCGTTAATCATGACCGAAACCTACTTTGAAATTGCCGCGAATGTGCACTCAGAATTTACTGAACAAAAGAGTAAATTTCTGGGCTTTGCTCATCGCGTGCAATCCGAAGAGGAAATTAAAGCCATCATTGCAGATTTACGAGCAATGCATCCAAATGCTAATCATGTTTGCTATGCCTATCGGCTTGGCAAACATTATGAATTGTATCGTTTCAGTGATGATGGCGAGCCCGGTGGCACAGCAGGGCGCCCAATCTTTGGGCAGATTGAAGCGTTTAAAGTCACCAATGTTTTGGTGGCGGTTGTGCGTTATTTTGGCGGCATTAAGCTTGGCACCGGCGGGCTTGTGGCGAACTATCAGAAGTCTGCACGCCTAACATTAGACGCAGCTCAAGTGATCGAGCATAAAATTTTACAATCCCTACAGTTCGTTTATGATTATGATGTAACCAGTGATATTCAACAACTGTTACATGTGTCAAAAGCGGTGGTGGAAGCCACGGATTATGCAGAACGTTGTGTGTGTACGGTTTCGCTTGAGCCATCACAGATCGACGATTTTAAACATAAATTGATACAAATAAAAAACACGCAGTTACTCAGTCCTTAACAGATGCCAATGGATCATTGGCCCGTGATATAAAGTGAGCAATGATGCAGGTGTGGAAACGATTCGTTTGTGGTGTGATGTTAGGTTTGCTTTCTTTAACGCTGGCATGGAGCAGTACTTATGATGAGCTCGTATGGCACAATGGCCATGTGCAATATGTCGTCCTTCACCATCCTAATCGTGCAGAGTTTGAGATCCAACGCACCGAGTTTGCCAATCAGCCCATTCATCCGCCCACAGCCATTTTGATCCTTTCTGCGAATGTCACGGCATTTGAAGAAGAATATCTCTACTCTTTTTTATCTCAAATCTTCAATTTAACCAGCATTTATACCAATACGGATCATGATCCGAACCCTGATTGTGTGGTGCATTTATGCCAATCTAACAGTTATCATTGTGTGCGCGTCAGTACGCAACTCTTTGAACACCAAGGGGGGCGCTTTGTCTTTGACCGCTATATGCAAAGCTTATCTTGGCCAGAATAAAAAACCCTGCAAGCAGGGTTTTAGCATCAATGGTTTAATGTCATTTATTTAAAACTGTCTGGAAAATCTAAGGTGCCCACAAATTGATTAAGCGCCCAGTGATTTTTAATGCCTTTTTTGATGGCTTCTTTGGCTTCAAACACCGATTCGCGCGGAGAAAAGCCTTTGCAAAGGTTTGCAGCCACATGTGCGGCAAATGTACAGCCTAAACCATGGGTGTGATGGGTATCAATGAATGCGCCTTCCATCAACACAAACTCATGGCCATCATAGAATAGATCGCCGGAGGTTTTTGGTGCCATCACGCGGCCAACATTGGTGATGGCCACAGCTTGACAACCTAAAGCTAAAATGCGGCGGGCAGCTTCTTTAGCTTCTTCATAGTTTGTGATTTCTTCCATGCCCGCTAATTGTGCTGCTTCAAATAAGTTTGGCGTTGTGACGGTGGCATGTTTGATCAAATGGGTGCGGATGGCTTCGGCATGTTCTGGGAATAAAGGTTTATTGCCTTTACACACCATCACAGGATCGACAACAACAGGCACTTTTTTCGCCCAAGTCTTTAAATAACCATCGACATTTTCAATGATGGCTGGGGTTGGCAACATGCCAAGTTTAATGGCATCGACGCCCACGCCTTCGAGGGCTGTTTTAATTTGAGCATCAATCACGGGCAATTCAATGGGGAATACGCCGTGTGACCATGTGTCCGTTTCCATCGTCACGATCACTGTGAGGGCACAAAAGCCATACAAATCATGCTTAGCAAAGGTGCGTAAATCCGCTTGAATGCCAGCGCCGCCGCTTGAGTCTGAACCTGCAATGGTCAATATCTTTTTCATCGAAAATCCTTTGTGTTATATCCAGCAAATAGGTGGAAAATATAGAGTACAAAAAAAAGCTCTAAATTTATAGAGCTTTTCAGGAAGTTTTTTAAATGACGCGGGAGAAACGCTGATCATTCTTTTGCAAATAGGCATCAAACACCATGCCAATGTTGCGAATGAGTAAGCGGCCGCGATCTTGGACGTGATAAGTGTCACCTTCGACGACGATTAAGCCATCTGGCCCCATTGCACGAAGATCTTCCAATTCAATTTTAAAATGCTCTTTTGCATCGATGTTAAAACGGCGACTGACATCATTGATGTCGAGCTTTAAGTTGCACATGAGCTCTGTGATCACATAACGGCGAAGTTCATCTTCAGGCGTCAGAGTCACGCCGCGCCAAATCGGCAACTGTTCGCTGTTGATCACCGCTTCATAATCGGGCATGTCTTTCACATTTTGTGCATAGATGTTGCCAATTTGCGAGATGGACGATAAACCCATGCCCACTAAATCACAATCAGAATGGGTGCTGTAACCTTGGAAATTGCGATATAAATTGCCTTCACGCTGCGCGATCGCCAATTGATCCGTTGGTTTAGCAAAGTGATCCATGCCAATGTACACATAACCTGCATCGGTTAAGCGCTCAATGATGTTTTTGAAGATCAAGAGTTTCTCTTCAGGTTTTGGCATGTCTTCTGCATTCATCTGCTTTTGTGTTTTAAAGAGATGTGGCATGTGAGCATAGTTAAAGACGGATAAACGATCTGGTGAGATTTCAATCATCTCTTCTAACGTTTGATTGAAGGTATCGACCGTTTGGAAAGGTAAGCCATAAATCAAATCCACAGAGATGGAGCTAAAACCACATTCGCGCGCGGCGGTTAAGGTTTCAAGGGTGATCTCTTTGGGCTGAATGCGATTGACCGCCACTTGCACTTTTGGGTTGAAGTCTTGCACGCCCATGCTCAAACGGTTAAAACCGATGCTGCGTAAAAAGCGCACGGTGTCCGCATTTGCTTCACGCGGGTCCACTTCAATGGAGTATTCGCCTTGATCTTGATCGAGCAATGTGAAGTGTTTAGCGGTGGCATCCATCACCGTGAGCATTTCATCACGGGATAAAAATGTTGGCGTACCGCCGCCCCAATGGAGCTGCTTCACTTTGCGTTGACGGTCAAAAAGATTGCCCTGCATTTCAATCTCTTTGAGTAAATGCTCAACATATGGCAAAGAGCGCTTACGATTTTTGGTGATGATTTTGTTACAGCCACAGTAAAAACAGATGGTGTCACAAAATGGCATGTGAAAATAAAGGGATAAATCACGATCAGATGCATTCGATGCCAAAGCGGCTTGAATGTAATCTTCGCGGGTGAATTCGGTGGTAAATTGTACAGCGGTGGGGTAAGAGGTATAACGAGGACCAGCCTTGTCATATTTATCGATGAGTTCACGATTAAAAATAGATTGTGTCATGTTGCCCAACTAGTATATTCGTTAATAAAGTAATCATGGGGTATATTGTACTGAATTACACCACAAACTGCGATTTTGTTTTATCGATGGGGCAGATTTATATTCATAATGCATGAAAAAAGGAGCAATTGATGAAAAGAAGGACAAAGATTGTTGCAACATTAGGGCCAGCGAGTGATCGCCCGGGTGTGTTAGAAGGTATGATTAAAGCTGGGGTGAATGTTGTGCGCCTCAATTTCTCCCATGGCACCCATGAAGATCACATTAAACGCGTCAATGCAGTGCGTGAAATTGCTGCGCGTTTAAAAGTGAATGTGGGGATTTTATCGGATTTACAAGGCCCTAAAATTCGCATTGAGAAATTTAAAAATGGTTCAGTTGAATTGACAGAAGGCGCGCCGTTCATTTTAGACAGCGCACATGCCGATGATGCCGGCGATGAAACGCGTGTGGGCATTGCGTATAAAGAATTAGTCAATGACGTGAAGCCTAAGGATATTTTGCTGCTCGATGATGGCAAAATCGTCCTTGAAGTGACGGCGGTGAAAGATTTAGAGGTGTATACCAAAGTTGTGATTGGCGGGACATTGTCAAACCGTAAAGGCATCAATTTACAGGGCGGCGGTTTGTCTGCGCCTGCTTTGACGGATAAGGATCGCGAAGATCTCATTTGCGCGGCGAATTTTAACACCGATTATATTGCAGTCTCTTTCCCAAGAAATGGCAGCGATATGGATGAAGCGCGTGAACTGCTGAAAAAAGCAGGTTCACAGGCGCATTTGGTGGCAAAAATTGAGCGCATTGAAGCGGTGGCGAACATCGATGAGATCATTTTAGCATCAGATGCCATCATGATTGCCCGCGGCGATTTGGCGGTGGAAATTGGCGATGCAAAATTGATGGGTGTGCAAAAGCGCTTCATTTTAAGGGCGCGTGAGTTGAATCGCGCCACCATTACTGCGACGCAAATGATGGAATCGATGATTGAGAACTCATGCCCAACGCGTGCAGAGGTGATGGATGTCTCTAATGCGGTGTTAGATGGTACAGATGCTGTGATGCTCTCTGCTGAAAGCGCTGCCGGTAAATATCCTGTGGAAACGGTCAAAGCGATGGCAGAGATCTGCATTGGGGCAGAGAGCGAGATGATGAATCATTTGAGCGCGAACTCCATGATTAAAAATAAACAGTTCACGCAAACGGATGAGGCAATCGCGATGTCCTCAATGGTGTTGGCCAACCATTATGATGTGCAAGCGTTGGTGTGTTTAACGGAATCGGGCACCACAGCGATGCTCATGAGCCGCGTCAATTCTGACATTCCCATTTACGCTTTAACGCGCCATGCGAAAACTGCCGGTTGGATGACCTTATATCGCGGTGTCGAGCCGTTAGAATTCAACATTCATCATGCGAATGAAGAGGATGTGGTCAATGAAGTAATTGCGGTCTTAAAAGAGAATCAAGCGGTGACAGAGGGTGATCGCATCATCATTACGCGCGGTTCGCTCAATTATGTGCAAGGCGGAACGAATAACCTTCGCATTGCAGTGGTTGAATAACAGTCGATGAGCCATAAAATAATCCCGAGCAATGCTCGGGATTTTTATTTATTGATAATACATGACGCCAAGTTTAATCGGGGCGCGTCCTTTGCTTTTACGGAATTTATTGGTGTCACGCAGTGAATAGGCGCAGCCACAATACTCTTGTTGATAAAAGCTCTCGCGCTTACTGATCTCGATCATACGGGCAGAGCCGCCGCCTTTGCGCCAGTTGTAATCCCAATAAGTGAGGTTTGGATAAGGGGCAACGGCGCGCTCACCACAATCATTGATTTGTGCCATGTTCTTCCAGCGCGAAATGCCAAGGGAACTTGTCATGACATCAAAGCCATGTTCATGAGCATAGAGTGCTGTACGCTCAAAGCGCATGTCAAAACACATGGTACAACGAATGCCGCGCTCAGGTTCCATTTCCATGCCTTTTGCGCGCTCAAACCAATTGTCTTTATCATAATCGGCATCAATGAAAGGGATGTTGAATTTTTCAGCAAAGCGAATGTTTTCCTCTTTACGGATTTCATACTCTTTCAATGGATGGATATTCGGGTTATAAAAATAGATGGTAAAGTCTATGCCAGAAGCCACCATTGCTTCCATCACCTCACCTGAGCACGGGGCGCAGCAAGAGTGGAGCAGTAATTTTTGGCCATTGTTTGGCAGGGTTAAGGTGTCGCGGACAAGTTCAGTCAAGAGGCGCTCCAATGGTTAAAATGAGTTAGATTACAATACTTTTCGATAAAATCAATACATTAAGGAGGTCAAAGTGTCAGCCATTTCATCCCTCATTTCAGTAGAGTCGTTAAAAGCGCAGATGCCATCGGCATCGCTCGTGATTTTAGCGGCAGAATCGAGCATGCAGCCCATGCAAAAGGATCATTGTTACATCAAAGGCGCGCGGCGCATTGATTTAGAAAAGGATGTGTGTACGGCGGTGACGCCGTTATCAGGGCGTCATCCCTTAAAAAGTACGGATGAATTGATCCATGTGATGCAGCGCTTAGGCATTCATCAAGGTGATACAGTGGTTGTATACGATGCTGGCAATACCATGATGGCAGCATACATTTGGTGGATTTTGCACCATTTAGGCCATGGGCAAACTTTTGTTCTCAACGGCGGTTTACGCGCATGGCAAGCGGCGGGGGGAGAGGTGTCAGCTGTGCCTGAGGCTGCACCTCAACAAGGGGACATTGTGCCATTGCCTTCAGACTTTCAGACGGTGACGGCGGATGACATCATGGCATCGATTTCTCAGCCTCAGCCGCCCCTTTGCATCATTGATGCCCGTGGTCATGCGCGCTTTAAAGGAGAAATTGAGCCGCTTGATCCTGTGGCAGGACACATTCCGACTGCCATCAATCGACCTTTTGAACTCAATTTACAGAGCGATGGCACATTTAAACCAAAAGCCATTTTGGCAGAAGCATTCAATCATTTACTCAAGCATCATCAGGATCAAACCATTGTGCATCAATGTGGCTCAGGTGTATCAGCATGCCACAATCTATTGGCGATGGCCTATGCAGGCTTTGGGGCAACGGCGCTGTATGCCGGTTCATGGAGTGAATGGTGCAAAAATCCTCTGCATCGAATTGCGCTTGGCGATGATTAGAAATCCTCACATTTGCCTGTAATGATCTACAATACACACTTTCAATCAAATGAATAGATGGAGCAAACATGCGCTGGGAAAATGAAAGACGCAGTGAAAATGTCGAAGATCGCCGCCGCTCAGGTGGTCAAAACAGTTTAGGGGGCTTGCCGATTCCGATGAATGGTAAAGCGGGCATCGTACTCTTCATTGTGGTGATGATTGCCGGTTACTATGGCGTGGATTTATCGCCATTGTTAGAAGGGCAAGTGCCCACGCAAACGAATGCGCAATCGGCGAATATTTCACCCGAAGAAGAGCGCATGGCAAATTTTACATCAACATCATTGGGCATGACGGAAGATCTCTGGCAGCGCGAATTTAAAAAGATTGGCAAAACGTATCAAGAACCCACACTTGTGATCTATTCAGGACAAACCTCCACTGCCTGTGGCTATGGTCAAGCGGCGATGGGACCATTTTATTGTCCGGCCGATTATAAAGTGTACATTGATCTCTCTTTTTATGATGACATGCGTAAAAGCTTAGGTGGCGGCGGCGATTTTGCCCAAGGTTATGTGGTGGCGCATGAGGTTGGCCATCATGTGCAGAATCTATTGGGCATCAATCAACAAGTGCGTCAATTGCAGCAGCGTGCAAGCAAAAAAGAGGCCAATCAATTGTCCGTTAAAATGGAGTTGCAAGCAGACTGTTTTGCGGGCATTTGGGGCAAATATGTGCAAGAACGTGGTTTGCTTGACATGGGTGATTTAGACAAAGCCATGAAAACAGCCGAAGCCATTGGGGATGACCGCTTACAAAAGCAAAGCGGTGGCGCTGTGGTGCCGGATAGCTTTACGCACGGTACATCTGCGCAGCGTCAAGCATGGTTTGAACGCGGATTTAAAACCGGCGACATCAACGCGTGCAATACCTTTCAATGAGGAAAATGCAGTCATTGCGTGATTCTTCGGTGTGCTTGATTGCGTTTGTTTAAATCATTTGTGATATTTTTTTTGGAAATATTGTTTTTTAAAACACTTTTCTAGTAAATTAGCAGCTTGATTAAAATGCGATTTAGGAGATTAGATGTACAAAAAAATTCAATACTTTTTTTCTTTACCCACGGCAGGCGGCATTGTCTTGATGATTTCGGCACTGCTTGGCCTTGTGATTGCCAACAGTCCATTGTCTGGTCAGTACTTTGCCATCTTAGAAAGTTATGTGGCAGGTTTATCCGTTTTACATTGGATCAATGATGCCTTTATGGCAATCTTCTTTTTGTATGTGGGCCTTGAATTAAAACGTGAATTTTTGGTGGGTGAGCTGGCAACGAATTCTCAGCGTATTCTTCCAGGGTTAGCCGCGTTAGCAGGGCTTGCAATGCCAGCTGTGATCTATTATCTCTTTAACCGAAATGATGGCGCAGCCCTTAATGGTTGGGCGATTCCGACAGCCACAGACATTGCCTTTGCGCTTGGGATCGTGGCATTGTTAGGCAGCCGCGTGCCATTGTCATTGAAGGTGTTTTTAACGGCATTGGCCATCATTGATGACTTAGCGGCGATCATCATCATTGCAGTGTTCTACACCAGTGAATTGAACTTGATTTACTTGTTAGGCGCTTTAGCGAGCATCATTGCGCTTGTGGTCCTTAATAAGACAAAAGTGGTGCAACCTTATTTGTATCTCTTGTTTGGCGTGATTTTATGGTTCATGGTGTTAAAATCCGGTATTCATGCCACATTAGCGGGCGTGACGTTGGCTTTAACCATTCCATTAAATGGCGTGAAAGAGAATGCAAAAGGTGAAACGCCATTATTGGCTTGGGAGCATGGTTTGGCCAATTGGGTGAGCTTTCTCATCATTCCGGTGTTTGGTTTAGCGAATGCGGGCGTTTCCTTTGCGGGCTTAGAGTTATCGATGTTGGCACATCCTGTTGTGTTAGGCGTGGCTGTGGGCTTATTCTTAGGTAAACAGATCGGTATTTTTGGCATTGTATTCATCGGTGAAAAGTTGGGTCTATTCAATCGCCCAACCGGTGCCACATGGTTACAAGTGTATGGCGTGGCATTGTTGTGCGGTATCGGCTTTACCATGAGTTTATTCATCAGCATGTTGGCCTTTGCTGCCCCTGAATTGCAAGATTTAAGTAAGATTGGTGTCTTTATCGGCTCGTTCTTATCGGGCATTTTAGGCTACTTGATTTTGCGTTTCCATCCTGTGGTGAAAGCGGCATAAAAAAGCATGAAAAATGACATAAAAAAGGCAGCTTAGGCTGCCTTTTTGATTGTGATGATTAGAAGTCCTCTGCCAAAATTCGCGCCACCTCTTCACCCCAAACGGGCACTTTGCCATCGGTGTTAAAGAAAATGTCTTTATACTGCATTTTGAGCATATAAGGAATGCGACCCATTTTCAGCACTTGTGTATCGCCGCCAAACCATGAGTCGGAACGAATGTAAAAGCCTTTACCGCTGCCGATGTCCCCAATGCAGAATACAACAGGTTTTAAAGGCTCATTCGCTTTATCAGCGCTCATGTGCCCTAAATCTAAGGCAATTTGTCGCCCGATGATTTCACCTTCCTGATGGCCAATTGCGCCCAATTTTGGCATGGTGACCGCCGCGCAATCGCCCGCTGCAAAGATGTTTTTGTAAGTCGGGTTACGCATCAGAAGATCTGTGATCACAAAGCCTTTGCTGTCAGCCACATGCTCGATGTTTTTGACAAAATCATGCGCCACCCAATCAGGGAAGACGATTTTAAGCTCTGCCGGCAGCTCTAAACCATTGGCAAAAATGATGGAATCTTTCGTGAGTTTGACCACATCTTCTACATTGTTGTAGTACTTAAAACCCATTTTTGCAGCGGTATTGAGCAATTCGGTGACGACTTTTTCACCGGCATCTTCTGCGATCATTTTACCGGGTGTGACAAGGGAAATCTTGCTGGCATCGCCCATTTTATGGCGCACAAGCCAATCGGCAAGCCCTAAGCTGATTTCAACCGGAGGCCCTTCACAGGCTGCCATCGCTTGTGGGATTGATCCGCCTGGATAAGGCGCTAAGCCATCTGCGCCATCGCCTTGATGGAAGCGGGCAGAAGTCACCACGATTGGGCCGCCTTTGTAGGTGCCATCATGGAGTTTTTTGCGCAATTTGTTGCCATGATAAAAGTCAGACACCGTATCGCCATATTCTGCAAAACCTTCGATGTGATCATAGGCAAGCTTTGCCCCAACGGCGATGACTAAATAATCGTAATCAATGATTTGTGGCTCAGCGCCGGGGCGTTCATTCGGCGTGATTGTGACGGTTTGTTTGACAGGATCGACTTGAGTGATCTCCGCTTGAATGAAATCCATGTGTTCTTTGTGGAGCACTTTACGAATGTCCATCGTGAGGGAAAGCTCAGGATTGCGATTTTCTAAGACTTCAGCAGGGATATTTGGCACATACAATAGATAAGATTTTCGATCAATGACAGTAATGGCCACATCATCTTTTGAGTATTCTTTGATTTTTTGTGCAGCGCCAAGGCCTGCAAAGTTACCACCTAAAACAACAACTTTCTTTTGCATAAAAGACTCCTTGTGTGATCAGTGATGAATAAATTAAATAATATAATTATAATATTAGTTTAATTATTTTAATAATAACATGGTATAAGTATCATGGGAATTTAAAAATTATATGAGTTTTAAGAAACTGTATTTGATATTTTAATATGCTTTCGAATACATCAAAAAAATAGTACCACTTAATGAAAAGGGTCATGCATTATGAATAATATTTTTAAAGTTGTTTGGAGTCAGTCTTTAAACATGTTGGTGGTGGCGTCAGAATATGCCAAACATTCGGGCGGTATGGGCAGCAGCGTCGTGACAGAGGGCGCACGCACATTTAAACGCACTAAGATCGCAGCGAGCATTTTATTGTTGCTTTCAACAGCCCTTGGTGGTGCGCAGGCCGACAGCTTAAAAGATTTACTCAATAATGGTCAAGACAGTGGGACATCTGCAAAGCGTGCCTTTTATTACACAACAGAGTCCATTTTGACGAAAGATAAAACCTATACATTAAATTTCTCCTCGAGTGATCCGGATGAAAAAGAGATTAAATGGATCAATAATGGGGGCAAAGCCGAAACAACCAGTTGGACGATTGATAACAGTAAGCTTTTGGTCAATGGGCGCTTTTATACAGGTTATGACAACTCAGGCGTAACGCCTGAAAATCCAGCAACGTATTATACAAAAATCATTAACAATAGTGATGTGACCTTTAAAGAGTGGATTTATGTTGGTCCCACATCTCAGCTGCCAAATGGCGCGCAATATATTGTTCAGATCGACAACAGTCAATTATCTGGTCAATATCTATATGTCGGTAGTAACGGCGGCATTGAAGTGAGTAATGGCTCGGTGTTCAATGTTTGGAGTACAGACATTTTTACTAATAACTATATCTCTGTTGATTCACCTCGCGATCAAAAAGGGTACATTAAGATCACCAATGGTGGCGTGTTCAATAATGGTTATGGTGAGATTACCAAAGAGTCAAGCGATAACTTACGCCTCATTACAGATGGCACGGGTTTTTATAACTTAAGTGGCGTGATGAAGGCTTACACCTCTAACCCTGACTTTAATGCAAAATTCACCGTTGGGATACAAAGTGGGCAAAATGCCAGTGCGACAGTGAATCTATATAAATTAGATGCCTTTGGCTCTGAAAAGATGTATTTGACCAATTCAAAAGCGGTGGTGCAAACTTTTGCCGATGGGCGTTTTCTCAATACTTTGATTGGCAATGGTAATTTATACATCAAAGCAAACAACAGTTTTGAGCATGCACAACCTGATTTTATAGGCCCAGTGACCATTACCTCTGGTCATTCTGCATTGGTGAGTGTCAATAAAGGGTTAGGGACAAACAATGATCTTTACAACCTTGAGAATGCGACATTAACCTTTGTTGATGGCACCGTCACTGAGCTCAACAGTAATTTAATCGGCGCGGGCACCATCAATGTGGGTAAAAATAACATTAAAGTGACGGGTAACCACAGCTCATTAAATGGCTTGGTGGTGGTGGGCTCTGAAGATTCCACTTGGAATCTTCAAAAACTCTATAACTATGATTTCCGTTATCGTTTGCAAGGCACAGGGAATGTTAACATCAGTGCCGGTAATCAAAATCAAATGATTACCTTTAAAAATGAAACCAAAAATCAAGATTTTACGGGTAAATTCACGGTAGAGCGCGGCATTTTAAAATTAGACTCATTGAGTGAAAATGCATTGGGCAATGCGTATCTTGGCATTTTGCCAAATGGTACAGGGCGGGTGGATGACAATGTCTCTGTGGGCAGCTTAGGATTACAAAATGCTAAATTGCATGTGCTAAATAACGGCACGGCATTTAATTTATTGACTGCGAAAAATGGCATCACCTTGACGGGTAAAAACACCATTGTGATTGACAATGCCAATTTATTGGGTCAACAATCTGCCATTGATCAAATGAAGCCCACGGGCACTTTATTAGATCAACAAAATCAAGTGACTTTAGGGGAAACCTTTGCCGCAGGTAAAACTTCAGGAGATCGTGATGATGTGACATTAGTGGCCAACAGTGGCGATATTAATGCCATGAACATCAAAAAAGACATCGTGGGTCAAGAAGCGAAGGGGCAAGGTGTTTACGGTTATCAAAAAGTGGTGGCAGATGACACCGGTTTACATGCGGGTTATGGTTTAAAAGCACTGTCTGCCAATGATAACCAATCTGTGACCATTGATAGTACAGGGGCAAGTGAGCAAAAACTCTTTGTACAATTGACGGGCAAAGGTGGCTTTACCTTTACCGGTGCACCCTTAGTGACAGTGACCGGGCCAACGAATGATTATGAAGGCGCGACGGCATTAACGAATGATGCAAAAGTGGCGCTTGGCGTGGATCAAGCCCTTGGTCAAAAAGGTGTATTGACGCTATCTGATCAAGCTCAATTAGATTTAGGCACACACACACAAAGTGTGGCGGGAGTAACAGCAAGCAATCATACACAATTGAACCTTAACTCAGGGACATTGAATTTAACCGGAAATCAAATCCATGAGATGGATGGGCAATTGAATGGCACGAATCAATCAGCATTGAATGTACAACAAGGCACCCTCAAAGTGGGCGCAAGCAATGGTGAATTGGCGACTAACGTAACGTTAGGCAACAAAGTCACGGCGGCTCTTGCCAAAGCCGATGGTTTAGGCAAAGGCAATGTCACACTTCAAGGTGGCAATATTGTCAATGTCAATGGCGGCGGGACATTAGCCAATGCATTGACTGGTGACAATACCAATACTTTAGCGCTCAATACAGGTGATGTGACGTTAAAAGGCGATAACAGTCAATTTGCGGGGAAAATCAGCATTGAAAAACCTGCAGCGGCGAATGTGACCGCCATGAATAATCTAGGCACAGGTGCTTTAGAGATTGAAGGCAAGTTAAACTTTGCCGATGGCATCAAGGGTGATCTCAATAATGGCTTCAGCGGTGATGGTCAAATCACTTTAACGGACAATCAGTTGAACGTTAAAGGCGAACATGATGGCTTTACAGGTACATTAAAAACGGGCGATCAAGCAGCATGGAACATTCAAACCGATGCACCGTATGATGTCAATTATGCTTTATCCGGTACCGGTACCATTTCTGTGGATGCCAAAGGTGACATTGCCCTTAAAAATGTGGGTGCAAAAGACTTTACAGGTAACTTTACTGTGAAGGGCGGCAATGCACAGCTTGATCAAACCGCCTTTGATGTTTTAACTCATGCGAGTTTAAATCTAACGGGCGGGGCGGCGACGGTGACCGTCGATGGCCAACATGTGGACAATTTGGTGATTCATGAGGGAACATTGTCGTTAGATCCAAAAGACCCAAATGCATCCAATCACCTTAAAGTGACCGATACCATCACTTTGATTGGGGATAAAAATGCCATCATGGTGGATAAAGATACAGTGGATAAGCATGTGACCGATGCGAGCGCAGGGCAAGTGGATCAAACCACCTCGTTCTTAGATCAGCAAGAGGGCTTTGTTGGTGAAACATTGGTGTCTGGTAAAGTCGTAACCAAAGACAATGCCGGCAACCCGATTGATGACTTTGAAGCCATTTTCTTACGGGATCGCAATGGTCAACTCATTGAAGCAAAAGATGTGGGACAAAGTACCGTTGAGATCCAAAATGGCGCCGGTGAAGCATATTATGGCTTCAATGGATTGCGCACCGATGATAAAGGCATTCATTTAAACTATGGTTTAGATGAAATTCAGGCTTATGATGGCAAAGTGGTGACGGTCAAATCTGACCAAAGCAACGTGACCACAAACAGCCGTGACTTACGCGTGGAATTGGTGGGTAAAGGTGGCTTTACCTTTACGGGTGATCAAGGCATTACCTTATCAGGCAACCCAAATACCTACACAGGCAATACGATTATTGATGGCACGGTGATCACCGCGGGCATGGACAATGTGTTTGGCCAACAAGGTGATTTAACCTTAAAAGGGCAATCCACTTTTGATTTAGCAGGCATGAAGCAATCAGTGGATAATCTACAGCTTGGCCAACAAGGCGTGATTGACTTAAACCAAGGTGAATTGACGTTGGCACAAAACAGTGCATCAGTGATTGAAGGCACCCTTGAAGGCAATGGGCAATCGAAACTCAACATCAATGCCGGTGAAGTGAGGGTTGAGTCAAGCAATGCAGGTTTAAATGCAACTGTGACATTAGGACAAAATGCCACGGTGAATTTGGCGAACACGGATGGTTTAGGCAAAGGCACATTGGCGATGGGTCAAGGCAAAAATACCGTGAACATCAATAAAGGCGGTGCATTTGCCAATACATTGACGGGTGATCAAAGCAACACTGTGAATGTTACACAAGGCGATGTGGCGCTCATGGCAGACAACTCAGGCTTTGCAGGTGGCATTCAGATAGCACAAGGGACAGGCGTGTCTGCCACCGATGTGAAAAATGTGGGCACTGGTGTATTAACTGTGGAGGGTGAGTTAAATTTAGCGAATACCGTCAAAGGCACGCTTGCCAATGCCTTGACAGGCAAAGGTCACATCAACTTAGCGGGCAGTGATTTAACGGGCACGGGTGATCATGATGGCTTTACGGGCGTGATGAACCTTGATCAAGCGAATTGGCGTGTGGTGAAGGCTCAAGGTGACCAAAACATCAACTATGCATTGTCTGGCAATGGCACGATGACAGTGGGCACAGCAGGTGACATTCATCTGAATAATGACACGCAGAACCAAGACTTCACGGGAACATTTAATGTGCAATCAGGTCATTTGCTACTCGATACTAAGGCGGGTTATGCGTTAAAAGAGGCATCCGTCAATCTATTGCCTGCGGCTAAAGGTACTGTTGAAAATGATTTAACGGTGGGACAATTGAGTTTAGACAACAGTACATTGTCCGTCACATATGATCCATTGAAAAACAATTTTAATTTGATCACTGCAACTGATGGCATTGTGCTCACGGGTGATAATAAAATTGAAATCAAAGATAAAAGTTTGTTAGGTCACTTTGCAGCACATCAGAATGCCAACACAGATACATTGTTAGATCAGCAAAATAACATCACCTTAGGTGAGTTGTTTGCAGCGGGTCAAACCTCTGGTCATAAAGAGGGCTTAACGCTGGTGGATGCTGCAGGTGATGTGGTGAGCAATGTCAATGCGGTCAAACAAGCCATCATTGGACAAGAGACCCACGGCGATGCATTTTATGATTACAGCCGCTTAGTGGCCGATGATGTGGGCATTCATGCTGGTTATGGTCTGACAACGCTATCTGCCCATCAAGATCAAGCCGTCACCATTGACAGCACTGGCACAAAAGAAAGCAATATGTTTGTGTTGCTCACAGGTGAAGGTGGCTTTACGTTTACAGGGCAGCCTGCCATCACCGTGAGTAATGAGAACAATGATTACGCGGGTGACAGCATTTTTAACGATGCCACTGTGACAGCGGGTGCGGATCATGTGTTTGGTGACAAGGGTGCCTTGATCCTCAATGGCCAAAGCACGGTAAATTTAAATGGTCATGCGCAAACGGCAGAGGCCTTAACCGTCTCTGGCGGCTCAACATTTGCGCTTGGCAAAGGGGCATTGACGTTAACGGGGGATCAGAAAAATGAGATCACCGGTCACTTAACGGGTGAGGCGGGTTCAAGTGTGACGGTTGAGCAAGGCTCAGTGACTGTCGGCTCAAGCAATGCAGATTTGGCCGCAGATATTTCCCTTGGCAAGGCTGTGAATGCCGATCTGACCACGGCAGATGGCTTAGGTAAAGGTCAGCTGGTGTTAAAGGGTGGCAATACTGTGAATGTCAATGGTGGCGGTACATTGGCCAATGCCATTACGGGTGATCAAACAACAGCATTGAACCTTAATCAAGGTGACACAACATTGACGGGTGATAACAGTGCATTATCTGGCCAAATCACCATTGCAAAAACTGCCACCGCAAATGTCACGGCCATGAATAATCTTGGCAGTGGTGCACTAGGCGTGGACGGTCACTTGACGTTTAATGACAATGTCAATGGTGATCTTAATAATGGCATTACTGGCGCGGGTCAAATCACGTTGACAGATAATCAAATCAACGTCAAAGGTGAGCACAGCGGCTTTACAGGCACACTCACTACCGGTGATGAAGCCACATGGAATGTGAGCAGTGATGCACCGTATGATGTCAATTATGCTTTATCCGGCACCGGTACCGTTTCTGTGGATGCCAAAGGTGACATTGCCCTTAAAAATGTGGGTGCGAAAGACTTTACAGGTAACTTTACCGTGAAAGGCGGCAATGCACAGCTCGATCAAACCGCCTTTGATGTTTTAAATAATGCGAGTTTAAATCTAACGGGCGGGGCGGCGACGGTGACACTCGATGGCCAGCATGTGGACAATTTGGTGATTCATGAGGGAACATTGTCGTTAGATCCAAAAGACCCAAATGCATCCAATCACCTTAAAGTGACCGATACCATCACTTTGATTGGTGATAAAAATGCCATCGTGGTGGATAAAAATACAGTGGATAAGCATGTGACCGATGCGAGCGCAGGGCAAGTGGATCAAACCACCTCGTTCTTAGATCAGCAAGAGGGCTTTGTTGGGGAAACATTGGTGTTTGGTAAAGTGGTGACCAAAGACAATGCCGGCAATCCGATTGATGACTTTGAAGCCATTTTCTTACGGGATCGCGATGGCAAAATCATTGAATCAAAAGATGTGGGTCAAAGCACCATTGAGATCCAAAACGGCGCTGGTGAAGCATATTATGGCTTCAATGGATTGCGCACCGATGATAAAGGCATTCATTTAAACTATGGTTTAGATGAAATTCAGGCCTATGATGGCAAAGTGGTGACGGTCAAATCCGATCAAAGCAATGTGACCACAAACAGCCGTGACTTACGTGTGGAATTGGTGGGCAAAGGTGGCTTTACCTTTACGGGTGATCAAGGCATTACCTTATCGGGCAACCCGAATACATACACAGGCAACACGATTATTGATGACACAGTGATCACCGCGGGCATGGACAATGTGTTTGGCCAACAAGGTGATTTAACCTTAAAAGGTCAATCCACTTTTGATTTAGCAGGCATGAAGCAATCAGTGGATGCATTGAATGTGGATCAACTAAGTGTGGTGGATCTTAATGGTGGTCATTTAACGTTAACAAAAGATCAAAATTCCACGATTGATGGGGCATTGCTTGGTCGTAAAGATTCTCAATTGACAATTGATCACGGCAAAGTTGCCATCAACGCCAGTAATGGCAGTTTAAATGCTGCGGTGACTTTAAATAATCAATCCGCAGTGACCTTAGCGAAAGTCGATGGTTTAGGGCAAGGCAATGTGACCCTCAATGATGAGAGTGCATTGACCCTTAAGGGTGCAGGTGATTTAAACAATACGATTGCCGGCAAAGGCACATTAAACATCGCAGCGGATGGCGTAACACTACACAAAGATAACAGTAGCTTTGTAGGTGCTTTAAATGTTGCAGATAAAGGCACGGCAAATGTGACAGCGCTCAATAGCCTTGGCACTGCAACTGTGGATGTGGCCGGTACATTGAACATCAATGATGGCGTCAAAGGCGATGTAAATAATGTCATCGGTGGTACAGGCACGGTGGCGCTTGGCAAAGGCAGTGATTTAAATGTCAAAGGCGAACATGGCGCTTTAACGGGTACGGTGACATTAGCCGATCAATCGGCTTGGAACATCACAACTGATGCACCGTATGATCTTAATTATGCATTGTCAGGTGTGGGCACCGTGTCTGTGGATGCTAGTGGCGCCATTACCCTTAAAAATGCGGGTGCAAACGACTTTACCGGTGAATTTGCTGTAAAAGGCGGTGAACTTGCTCTTGATCAAACAGGTTTTGATGTCTTAACAAATGCAAGTGTGAGTTTAGTTGGGGGTGATGCATCGCTTCAATTAGATGATCAATCATTGAAAAACTTAACCTTCAATCAAGGTTCGATGACGTTGCAAACTAAAGACACGAATGATCGTGTGAACCATTTGAATGTCACAGGTTTAGTGACACTTGAAGGTCAGGATAACAGCTTGCGTGTTGATCCCACGAAATTAGAAAAAACCGAGTTTGATCAAAAAGTGGACACATCGCTCTCATTTTTAGATCAGCAAGAGGGTTTCATCGGTGAAACGTTGATCAAAGGTCAAGTGGTGAAACAAGGTGATGCACAGATCCATTTAGCAGATTTGCAAGGCCAACGCGTTGATAATGATGCAGTGGCAAAAAGCGCGGTGACAATTCAAGAAGGTGCCGGTCAAGCATTTTATGGTTTCAATGGCTTACGCACAGATGATCAAGGCATTCATTTGAATTATGGCTTATCTGTGATTGAAGCCTATCAAGGTAAAAATGTGGCAGTGTTGTCGAGCACAACGAATGTCACCACTGAGTCACGCAATTTATCGGCTGAATTGATTGGTCAGGGTGATTTTACCTTCAAAGGCAATCTTGGCATTGAAGTCTCTAATGGCAAAAACAGCTACACAGGTAACACGGTGATTGATGGCGCCACTGTCACTGCAGGCGCAGATCATGTCTTTGGGGAAAAAGGTGCCTTGAATTTGGTGAATCAAGGACAATTTTATCTCAATGGTCACGCGCAAACAGTGGATCAGTTGGTGATTGATGAAGGTGCGCGTCTTGAATTAAACGCAGGCACATTCACGTTAAATGATCAACAAACCTCAGACATTAAAGGTGCATTGCTCGGGGATCAAGCAGCAACATTGAACATTGCTAAAGGCACGGTGAATGTTGAGAGCATCAACAAAGAGTTTGCGGCAACGGTCAATGTAGATGATGCCTCGGTGAATTTAAATCAGACACAAGGTTTAGGTCATGGTCAATTGAATTTGACGGATAAAGCTGTGGTGAACATTGCCGGTCAAGGTGATTTGTTGAACACAATCGCTGGCAGTGGGAAGATCAATGTGACGCCCACCGGTCAAGTGGCGGTGAAAGGTCAGCATGATGCCTTTAATGGCACAGTGAGTGTGGCAGATCAAGGCTCGTGGAACATTCAAACCGATGCACCGTATGATGTCAATTATGCATTGTCTGGTGCAGGTACCGTGTCTGTCGATGCCAACGGCGCCATTACCCTTAAAAATGTGGGTGCAAAGGACTTTACCGGTGAATTTGCTGTCAAAGGTGGTGAACTTGCCCTTGATCAAACGGGCTTTAGCGTGCTTGATCAAGCCCATGTGAATTTAGCGGGTGGTGAAGCGAACTTAACGCTTGATGGACAAACATTGAAAAACCTCACCTTTAATCAGGGAGCGATGACACTACAAAAAGAGAGTGGTGGCAACCGTTCTAACCATTTAACTGTATCTGACACCATCACATTGGTGGGCGATCAGAACTTATTGAAAGTGGATCAAGCCACGGTGGAAAAACATGGCATTGATGCTGATCAGGTGGATCAAAAGACGTCATTCTTAGATCAACAGTTTGGCATGACTGGTGAAACCTTGATTTCAGGCAAAGTGGTCACTAAAGATGCGAAGGGTGATCAAGTGACGGATTATGAGGGCATTTTCTTAGCGGATATGAATGGCAATCTCATCGAATCTAAAGATGTCAAACAGAGCTCTGCTGTGATCCAAGGTGGTGCCGGCGAAGCATTCTATGGCTTTAATGGCTTGCGTACGGATGACAAAGGCATTCATTTAAATTATGGTTTAGATGAAATTGAAGCCTTTAAAGACAAAAATGTGGTGGTTTTATCGGATGTAAGCAATACAACCACAGATAGCCGTGATCTACGTGCGGAGCTTAAAGGTGAAGGTGGCTTCATCTTTAAAGGCAGCGAAGGCATCACGCTCTCTGGCAATTTGAATACTTATGCGGGCGATACCATGATTGATGGCACAAGCATCACTGCGGGCATGAATCAAGTGTTTGGTACGCAAGGCAATCTCACGATTGACAACAAAGGTCTATTTGATCTCAATGGCATGAAGCAAACGGTGGATCAATTGAATGTGGCTTCAGATTCAGCACTCAGCATCAATGGTGGTGAATTGACAGTACGTAAATCGAGCACGTTACTTGGCGACACCATGAAAGGCAATGGTGGTACATTGGTGATCGATGGTGCTCAAGATATGCAAATTCGCGTACAAGGTAATCATGATCAGTTTGGTAGTCATACATGGGTGAAAAATGGTTATCTCAACATTGAGAAAGATGCAGTCTATGGTAATGGCACGGCATTGGTCACCGTGGATCAAAATGCTGGCATGGGCGGTTATGGTACAGTTAATGGTGATGTGCTCTTAAAAGGCCATTTAGATGTGGGCAGCACGGTGAATCATCAAGCGGATCAACCGATGGGCAACTTTACAGTGCAAGGCAACTTTAAAGCTGAAAAAGGCAGCCTCATTCACATCGCCAGTGACGGTGAATTGGCCGGTCGTTTAATCATCACCGGTAATGCGGAAGGTGAAAGTGGCCTTAAAGTGGATGATATGCACGGTGCACCATTGACGCAATTAGCGGATGGTACGCAGAAAGTTGAAGTGGTGAGCATTGGCGGCAAAACCAATACCATGGTCCTCACACAAGAAGGCCGTGCGGTGCGCGGTGCCTTTGACTATCACTTAGAAAAAGGCAGCGATGGTAACTGGTGGTTAGTGACGGCTGCGGATGATGCAAGTCGCCGTCCTGAAACAGGTGTGTATGTCGGTGGCTTAAATGTGGCGAATACGTTGTTCAACCACAAATTATCTGAACGTAACTATTTGTCAGAAGATAGCCGCATTTGGACATTGGTGGGCGGCCAGTTCAGTCAATTCTATGACAATGGCAAACACAACCGCACCACGATTGACAGTTATCGTATGATGATCGGTGGTGACATCCTTCGCACAACGATGGATGATCAGCCGATTAAAGTGGGTGTCTTTGGGGCATATGGTCACAGCAAAATCAAGAGTCAACAGCAACACAATGGCTTAAACTCTAAAGGCAGCAGCGATGGTTATGGCTTGGGGATTTATGCGACATTCGGCGATCAATTGACGCAAGGCTTCTACCTTGATGGCTCAGTGCAATATGTTTACTTTGACAACAATGTGACCGGTGATCAAATCAGTAGCGAGAAGATGAAAACCAAAGGTTTCATTGCCTCATTAGAAGGCGGTTACACCTTCGAATTGACGGATCAGCTTTACCTACAACCACAAGCGCAAGTGACGTGGATGGGGGCGAAGATGAACGACATCACAGATTCCACAGGCACGCGCATCACAGGCAGTAAAAACAACATTGAAACGCGTTTAGGGGCTCGCTTATTCATGGAGAAAACTTTGGACAATGGCAATGTTGTGACGCCTTATATGGAATTGAATTACTATCACAATTCAAAACCGTTTTATGCAAGCTTTGATGGTATTCGAGTGGATCAACATGGCTCACGCAACTTAGGTGAAATGAAGCTCGGTATTGAAGGCCAAGTGCAGAAGAACTTAAGTGTTTGGGGTGATGTGGGTTACCGCGCAGGTTCAAACAGCTATCACGACACAAAAGTGACTTTAGGGGTGCGTTATAACTTCTAAGTGAACAGCATTAAAAAGCGCCTTCGGGCGCTTTTTTTTATGAGCGGGATATTTGATCAACGGCGTGTTAATAAACGGCCTGTCATCTCAACGCGATCAAAACTATACACATGATCAAACGGACTTTCACTACAGCGGCCCACCAATGGTAAACGCTGATCTTTCCAACCTTCACGCAATGTCACTTGAGCACTGCAAATGGGACATTCACCAATGAATTGTGTCAAACTTGTGATTTGTGAATGTTCATCGCGGTGCATTTCGATTTCAGCAGCAGATTGATTCATGGCGATCATCCACGGCGGCGCCTTTAAAATGCGATATTCTGGCAACCGAAATAGGGGCAGTGTCACATAACGCATCACCAAATAAAAATAGCCCATTGGTATTGAGAGATAGAGCAGCTGCCATAGGGTGAGATGATCCGTTTTAAGGGCAACGCCCACAATGATGATGAGGAGTCCTGCTAGAGCCATCAATGTCAATAAAAACCACATGAGATAAAAACTCATGCCGCGAAGGCTACGATTTCTAAAGGTGCCTTGATGCATGAAAGGGCGCATGTACCATGCAATTTTAATATTGGCAGGAGGTGTTCTGTGGTAGCGGATCGATGTGGGGTCCATCTCTTCAGGCGGGGTTTCTTTGGCAATCGGTTGGATGTCAATGTACATCAAATTTTCATTGCCTTTGCCGCCTTGTGGGTTGGTGCCTTCAATGGATGGCACATACCCAATGTTTTCAAACACTGCACGATTTTGTAAAACAATGCGTTCGCATTGCTGATTGAGCATGCTTTGATTGATCCATTTATTGAGATTAGCCGGGGGCACATAGTCCGCAATTCCCTTTGAATCATCATAGTCCGCCTTCATCGTATGGCGCGATAATCCATGAAATTCTTCCCCTTTTTGATGGGCATTGAGGGTGCATTCACACAAATAACGCAGACAATGATCCGTCTTTTTTAGGGATTTATGGGTCTGTAAGATGGCATAAAGTGCCTCAATGGTTTCAATAGATTCAGTCATTTATACTCTCCTTACCCGGTTACATACTGGGTTATGGTCTGTTTTCGCCTCATGATACTTGTCACAATCGATCCATTCAATCAATGGAGGTATTTTATGCAACAGCATTATCACATTCACAATACACGTTTAACGGTACACACTTTAGCAGAAGGCAGCCTTTGCATTGAGGCAATGATGAATGATGATACGGTCGAATTGTTGATGGACATGCGTCGCCGTTATCATGGGCGTTTTCATTTAGAGTATACAAAAATGGTGTTTCCCGTGCGTTATACGGCGCGCATTTTAACGTATCTTGAAAAATGGCAAAAAAAAGCACCATCACAAGATGGTGCAAAGAGGGGTAAGGAACGAGTAGAACACAGGATTGTTAATTAAGGGCAAATCTCATTGATGCAAGCACCGCGCGTGAGCATTTCATGGAAGTTTTCATAACTGGTTTCCACCATGTTTGACAGCGCTTCTTCTGTATTTGAGCCCACATGTGGGGTCACAAGAACGCGCGGGAAAAGTTCAATGAGTTTTTGTACCGTGCCATCAGGAACAGTTTGCCAAGGCATGAATTTGCGTTGGAAAAATTCTGCTTCATTTGAGAAGACATCGGTGGCAAAGCCGCTGAGTTTTTTGCTCTCAAGGGCGGCAAGCACCGCTTCATTGTCTTGAATCTCGCCGCGTGCAGTATTGACTAAAATGGCATCTTGCTTCATTTTGCCGATGAATTCTGCATTGACGAATTTTTCATTTTGTCCCGGTACATACGGCACATGCAGGCTGATGATGTCGCTTTGGGGCAATAATTCATCGAGCGTCATAAATTCCACAAACTCTTTGGCTTTTTCGGACTCAAAAATGTCATAGCCAATCACGCGCGCACCTAAACCGTGAAAGAGTTTAGCTTCAGCGAGCCCAATTTTCCCAAGTCCGATGATGCCCACAGTACAGTTATGGATTTCACGCGTGAACATCTCATCATCAATGATGAAGTCACGATAGGCAGATTTCACCGTCATATAGGCCGTTTTACGAAGGAGCATCATCGCAAGTGTGACGGAAAGCTCTGCAATTGCCGTCGGTGAATAGGAAGGCACGCGTGCCATGCGAATGCCAAGGGATCGGGCATATTCCACATCAATGTGGTTAAAACCCACGGTGCGTGTAAAGACATATTTAATGCCATAACTGTGCAACGCATCAAGGTTTTGTTTGTCCGCCACAGAGTTGCCGCGCAATAGAACCGCATCATGATGTTCTGCGGTGCTCACGTTATCATGGCGCAATAAGTCGGGAATGAGCGTTAAGTCATAATTGTATTTATTGAGTTTGTTAAAGTACTCAACTTCATTGTGTCTAACGCCATAGCATGCAATTTTAAACATATCAGTCACCTATGATTCGTGAGTTAAAAGAAATAGTGTTGAACAAGCTCAAGCACCACGATCCAGATCGGGATGAAGATCACCGCTAAAATGGTGGAGATCAATGAGCTGTTTGAGGCAAGGAGTGCCTCGCGATCAAAGCTGATGGCATAAGTGGTCACCACAGTTGCAGCAGGCGCCATCATCATGAGCACCACAACGGCGATCACATCATAGCTCATTGGCATCACGCCTGTGCCATGGAGGAACAATAACACCACTAAAATGAGTGCAGGAATCAAGACAACTTTAATGAAGCTGTAATACCATGTGGTTTTGTTTTCCGCAGCCTGTTTTAAGTTGATTTGACCAAGGGTTGCACCAATGGATAACCATGCCAATGGGGAGGCAAGCCCTGCCAAATATTTCATGGCTTGTTGTAACCAAGGTGCCGTTTGATCGATGCGAAGGAAGGCATATTGCTTCACAGCGCCGCCACTTGTGGTCACATCCACTTGGGGTAATGAGTTTTGAAATGCCCAGATGAATAAACCCGCGAAGGTTGCGATTACAATCGGATTTAAGAACATCTCTTTGATGTTTTTACTGCTCATTTTCAAGCCACTCATTTGAATGTAGCCATATGAGTAGAGGAACACGCGATAACTGATGTTAAAAATAGAGCTCAGCATCACGCCCACAGGACCAAAAAGGCTGCTGATAATGGGTGTACTGAAAAATGTGGTCGAGCCAAAGATGCTCAAGTTACGAAGTGCCGTTTGTTCATCGCCCACATATTTAAAATAAAAGAATTTGCTTAAAATGATCAAAACAATGTAGATCACAAAGCCAAAGACTAAGAGTGTCATGCCATCGGCCATTTTCTGTGGGTCATTGTCCTGCATGAAGGAGGTGAACGCCAAAGCGGGCAGGGCTGCTGTTAAAACCACAGAAGAGAGGATCTTACCCACTTGATTGTTAAAGATGCCCGTTTTTCTAAAATAGTAGCCAAGACCAATGATCGAAATGGTGGAGAATATCGCACCAATCATGGCAGTATTGCTTAAGGTTTTGTGCAGCAATGCTAAAATTTCCATTTGAATGTGCCCTCTTATTGATCGACAGAGTCTATGTTTGGCCAGATTTTATATAGATAATTCTAATCATAATTATTATCTATAATATTAATAACGCAACATAGTCTATATAATAATAAATAAAATGCCAGTCTAAATTAATTTATTTATTAAATTTGCCATGTGCGGGTGAATTATTTTATGGGCAAGGATTGACACATCCGCGCAAAGGTTTAGATTAATATATGAGCGATGATAAAAATAAAACCCACTCAAGAAAGAAGGAGCGCATCATGAAACACGTCTGGACACTCACCGCAATGATTGCCTTGAGCTTAAGCGCGGCACAAGCACAAGAGGGGCGTTTGTTGCAAACCCCAAACATGACGCAGATAGAGTTTAACCAAGCCGCAGGTTATGGCAAGGATGCCGATCCTGACAGTTATTGCTACATTGTCCTTGATGAACCTTATGCGAAAGAAGATGCGCCCGATTTAACATTAGCGCGCGGCATTGGCGATGGGGCAGAGGAGATGGTGATTAAACTCAAAAATACGCCCGTTAAAGTGAGCAGTGAAAATATCGGCATTGCCACGCCTTATATTTGGCACAATCAAAAAGCGAATCTCTTTATGGTATTTGACACCACGCGCGTTGTGGATTATGGCGAAAGCTCTATTTTGTTTGGGCAATTGAGCATCATCACGCCACAAGCAAAAGAGGTGTATCAAGCGCGATTCAGCTGTTTAGATTAATGTATGACGTTTGGCATCAATCAAGTGATTTTAGTGGGGCAGTTGTTGAATGCCCCAGAGATAAAAATGCTCACCACAGGCCGTCAAATGGTGACGTTCATGCTCGCCATTGAGATGGAAAAACACGTAGAAAAACATGTGGTGAAAATTTATGGTCATTTGACTGAGCAAGCGACTGCCTTAGCACAAGGCACATGGATTTATCTAGAAGGGCACCTGCAAACCCACACATCAAAAGATTTAACGGGTCAAACGCATGAACACCTTGAGATCATTGTTGGCCAAAAAGGTGTGTTGCAGGTGCTAGATGAATGATTATAGCGTCGTGGTTTCAAAGCGCTTCAAATCGTGCCCTTTCAATGCGGCGCCAATCATCTCTGGCAATTGATCTGGCGTACAAGCAAAGCAAGGCACGCCAAGGTTGCTGATCTCTTTACCGAGTGCTTTATCATAATCAGGGCGGCCGCTGTCCGTCAGGGCAAGCAGTGTGATGACGATCACGCCATCGTCTTTCATGCTGGCTAAACGGCGCAACAAACCTTGGCGAACGCCACCTTCATACAGATCAGAGATCAAAATAAAAATGGTTTTTTTTGGCTCTGTGATCAAGGTTTGGCAATACGAGACGGATTGATTGATGTCGGTTCCGCCGCCCATTTGAAAGCCAAAGAGCGCATCCACCGGATCATTGCGGCACAATTCTGTTAAATCCATGATGTTGGTATCAAATGCCACCACATGCGTTTCAAGCACAGGCATGCTTGCAAAAATCGCTCCCATGATGGATGAATAGATGATGGATTCATACATTGAACCACTTTGATCGATGTCGAGAATCACCGTCCAATTTTTCTGTTTTTGGCTGCGCTCAAAGAAGAAAAATCGTTCTGGAATGAGGCGCTTTGTGGCAACATCATAATTTTTGAGATTGCGCTCAATGGTTCTTTTCCAATCGGTGCTGGAAAAATTGGCAATCGGCGTGTGTGCTTTTTTATTGACAGCGCCCGTCACAGCCCGACGAAGATCCATTTCCATCTTTTTCATGATTTGATCAACGACAGCTTTAATGAGCGCGCGCGCAGAATCTTTGGACTTTTCCGGAATGGCATCTTTGAGGGCTAAGAGATTGCTCACCATATTGATGTCTGGCGTGACGTTTTGCAAAGATTCAGGCTCAAGCAACAGTTGCGTGAGCCCTTTGCGTTCGATGGCATCGGCTTGAATCACGCTCACCACATCTTTCGGGAAATGGTTACGCACATCCACCAGCCATTTGGCCAATTTAGGCGAGCTTGCGCCTCGACCTGCGCTGCGGGCACTTGAATCATCTTGCCCATTGCCTTCATAGATCAATCCTAAGGCTTGATCCATGATCTGTTCAGAATCTGATAATGGCGCGGCTTCTAGCGTGCTCGCATTGTCGCCTAAGATCAAGCGCCAGCGGCGAAGCTGCGTATTTTGATTGTCCATATTGTCCTTTAAAAATCAAAGTCAAAATCATTGAGGGCATCGAGCGCGTCATGCTCCTCTGTGCTGAGCTCAGTTTGTAAAAACTCGGCAGTCGCGGCGGCGTTTGTGCCCCAAAAATCATTGAGTAAATCCACAATGCTCGCTTTTTGACTCGGTTCAAATTGCCCAAGAGTGCGGCGTAAAAAGACAACCGCCCGTTGAAAACCTTCTTCATCTAATTGTGTGACGTAATCATTGAGCTCGCGCCAAATGGCAATGCGTGACAAGAGTGCATAGCGATTGCAAGAGGCTAAGCCTTCAAACCATGTGGCGGCTAAATCAGCAGGAACACCGGGAGAAAATCGCCTGGCCACTTCGATGCTGCATGCTTCTTCACTCACCAATTGATGTTCGAGCAATAACGCAAAAGCGGTGCCGGATAAATAGGTATTGTGATGATCTTCCATCGCCAAGATACGTAATTGAGCTTGCCACAATGGCACATTGAGCCATTCATAGAGATCATGTGCCACGCGTTCAAGCATTTGTATGCTGCCAGCCACCTTTTTAGCGGCGATATAATCACACGTTGCCGCATCAGGCAATAAGAGAGAGGCGCGTAAAAAGAGCTGTTCGATGATGGGTTTGAGCGTTGCTGTATCAATGCGGCGCAATGATCCAAATTGATACAGATGGCTGAGGGCAAAGCAGGCATCACTGATGGCATCAAAATCTTCATTGTCCACCAATAAAGCTTGCAAGGCAGCAATGGCGCTGTCAAACATGTGGGTTAAATCACATTCGCAAATCGCCCGAATGATGTGTGCAGCTGCACTGATGTTGTCACAGTTTTCTAAGCGTTGCTGTAGCTCGTAAGCGGCAGCGATTTCGATGGTTTCACCTTTGAGGTTGCTCTCAATGATCGTGATTTCCACTTCTGTTGACCATTGCAGCACCCATTTTTCTGACCATGAAGCATTGTCCTGCGTTAAGCGCATTTGTGTGGCAAATGGAACGTTGAGGACTTGTAAGCGGTGCAAAAATGTGGAGCGATGCAAGTCTAAAAATGCCGCAGCCTCTGATTTAACGCGGATGTTCTCCCGTAAATCTAAGGCCAAAGTTTTTTGTACGGTGTTTTGATACTCTTTGAGTTTAAGGCGTTTGAGTTGCTCTGCCATGTCCTCTTGAATGGGCGTTTGCCCAACGCCTTCTGGTAAAAATCCCATATCTGTGCCAATGTCCACACGATTTAACGCAACGGCGACTTTAGCAATCTCGCCTTCGCCTAAGCACGTCATGGCAGCTTCATGTAAATCACTTAAAACGGGATATTGTCCACCTTTGAGCATCGTTAATGCATTGGCAAGGCGCACCGCTTCAATGACGCTCGCAGAGGATGCATTGTGTCCCTCATCTCGCAAATGGTGCGCAATGTGGGTCAAATATGTGGCGGACAATTCCGCTTGTGTACCGTTTTGTAGCGCCTGCCAGAGCATGCCAAAATAATAGGGTGCGCGGTTGCCTGCGCCATAACCGGTGCGGCTGCTTAAACGTAGGTAAGAGTAGGGCATCAATGTTTGTTTGATGGCAACTTTTGGCAGTGGCGGCATTGCCTCTACATTCGGCGCGGCAAATAAACGCTGTAATCCCGAAACATGATAAGCGCCCACTAGCATCACAATGTCATCAAGGTGATAACCCTTCTCCTTTTGAATGCGCAGCACTGTTTGATGCATATACGCTTCGCGGATGTGGTTATAGGCATGATCAAGCGGTTTTGCATGGTGTTCTTGCTTTTCCGTCAGTGCGCGAATTTGTTCGGATTGATAGAGCATTGCCGCTTGATAGGCATCATCATCGGCCGTTTGCTCAAAGTTTCGCTCAAAATAACTGTCATAATCCTGCTCATCACTGAGCTGAGCAATCGTGTCATAGAGCATTTTTTGATGCTGATGAAAATCCATCGCATCATTATCATCAGACTGATCATGGCTCAAGGATTGTGCTTCACGCATCAACTGCCTAAATTTTAGAGAACTTTCAGATGGGAGATCAAAAAATGCCACATCGCAATCATGTGCTTTGCCCCAGCGCATCGCTTGATATTCAGGGGAATAATCTGCGAGCGGATAAAGAATGCTCTCCATCGGGAACGCTTGCGTATAGGCCATGATGGCAATCGGCAGGCGAACCTCTGGTTTAATGATGTGATCAATCAGATCTGTCGCATCGCTTGGCCCTTCAATCAAGATGCATTTAGGCTGCTTTTTTGATAGATAGCGCTGTAAATGGTGCGCCGCCGCGGGCGATAGATGACGCACACCAAAGATTTGTGGCATCATAGATTATCCATTCATTTCAATGCAGCTGTGGTAGAGATCACGCCAGTTGGCGCCACGCTTTTTCATCACGTTTTCTAAATACTCTCTCCAGACGATTTGATCTTTTTCATCATCTTTAACAATCGCGCCTTGAAGCCCTGCGGCAAGATCATTTTCACAAATGGTGCCTGTACCAAAGCTTGCAGCGAGCGCCATGCTGTTGGTGATCAAAGAGATGGCTTCCGCCGTGGAAACCACGCCGCTTGGGCATTTGAGTTTCTGTTTTTGATCAAGGGTTTTGCCTTCACGCAGTTCTCGGAAAATGGTGACGATTTTTTCAATGTCCGCGCTTGTGGGCAATGCCGCTTTGAGTTGATAACTGCTGGCAATTTCAGCCACGCGTTTAGTGACAATGCTCACTTCAGTGTCAAGCGTGCTTGGCGCAGGTAACACAATGATGTTAAAGCGGCGCTTGAGGGCAGAGGACATATCATTGACCCCTTTATCGCGTGTATTTGCGGTGGCAATGATGGCAAAACCACGCTGTGCGCGCTGTTCGCGGGCAAGTTCAGGCACAGAAACTGTTTTTTCAGACAAAATAGAGATCAATGCATCTTGCACTTCAGAGGCGCAGCGAGAAATCTCCTCAAAGCGTGCAACTGAACCTGTTTCCATTGCTCGGAAAATTGGGCTTTGGATCAAAGCCTCTTCAGATGGGCCATTCGCTAGAAGCATCGCATAGTTCCATGAGTAACGAATGTGCTCTTCTGTCGTGCCGGCTGTGCCTTGCACCACTTTACCGGAATCACCACAGATGGCGGCGGTTAAGTTTTCAGATAACCATGATTTCGCGGTGCCCGGTTCGCCAATTAATAAGAGGGAGCGATCGGTTAAAAGTGTCGCAATGGCGATTTCTACTAAGCGATCATGACCAATGTATTTTGGTGTGATGATCACGCCATTTGCTTCACCGCCCACGATGAATTTAAGCACGGCTTTTGGGGAGAGCTGCCAACCGGCGGGTTTTTCCTGTGAGGCATCCTCTTTTTTAAGGGCATCTAACTCATGGGCATATAAAAGTTCTGCAGGTAAGCGCAGGGCATCGTTGGTTTTTTGAGCTTTTTTAGCCATGGGTGACTCCGTTGTTTTGCGCCGCGGCGCGTTGTGTGAGGTTGGCAAGATATTCAACGCTGCCTTGTGGCTTTTTGCCAAGGCGCGCAAACTCTGCATTGATTTTTTCGATGATGCGTGGCGCAGCTTTAGCGCTGCCCATGCGCTCTTCTAAATATGCAAAAATTGTGCCCATTTTATCGTAGGATAAATAGTGCATCATATGAGTGAGGCACTCAATCATGCGCGGGCTATCTTTAGGCTCAAGGCCATGCAACAGTGCTAAGACATCAAAGGCATTGTGAGCATTTTGACCACGTTTGGTGTAATTAGAGCGCAGCATCACTAAAAATTCTTGTGTGGAACAAAAATCATAGAGATCATCAGCCCAGCGTGGATCGGCATATTGTGGATTAGGCGCCGTCAATGCATATTGATAGAGCACATAAAAACGTGGCGCAATGCCATCGGTATAAGGTGAATTGTCCACTGAGTCAATCAAATAACAGAGGATGTTGGCAAAATTGATCACCTGATCCATCGGATAGAGCTGTTTAAACGCACGATAGATAAAATGCGGGCAGAAGCTTAAATGGCGCATATTCTCGATGAATAATCTTCGCGCATAATGATCCTGGATCAGTACAGCATTTAATGTGCGCTCAAAATCAGGATGATCTTCAGGCAATCTTAGCTCACCAAAATAGCGGGCAATTGAGGATTGTAGACGATCAAACTCCTCTGAGAAGTGTTTAAAATTGGCATCGCCCTGTTTTTGGCTGCGCTGACCTTCATAATCATTGAGTTGCTGGCTGAAACTGATTAAATGCTCGATGAGTTCAGGATAATAGATGTGGTCAAAGATGCGTACATAAGCATTGATGTGACGGAAAATATCAGCGGTTTTGCCATAATCTTCTGACCACTCAAATGTGCTGAGTGCTTCAATCTGAGTCAATAGAGGGGCAAGGAACGTTGCATCATCGCCTCTCAAATCTGTGATGGATTGTAATGTATTGGCCATGAGCTCAAGCGTGCTTAATTTTTGCGTATTAAATGCCGCCATTAAGAAATCCCAAGCTTCTGGCAAGGGTGAGCGCGCAAGTCCAAGATAAGCCGCTTCTTTCAACGCTTTTTTCTGACTTTTGGCAGCCGCTAATAAATGATCAAGATGATGCAAATTTCTTGAGAGCGCTGGCATCAATGCCACTTGTAGCTTTGTGGCTTTACCATTGAGAATGTTGTCAATCCATTCATCGGTGAATGTGTGCCCAAGTTGATCAAGCAGCTCAATGCGGCGCGCATTGCCTTTATTGTCCACTAACGTGAGGTCTGCCAATAAAAAGGGAATCATCGGTGCGCCAATGGCTGGAATGATGGTCTCGGCGACTTCATCAGCAATGTCTGCATATTTATCTTCAATGCCGCGGGCGATGTGGCTGTATAGGCGCACATCATGAATCAAGCCACGCTCATAAGCATCTGTGATGATTTCATAGCGCCCTGAACCTGTGGTATTCAATGCGGTGATGGTGGGGGCAAGTTCTAAATAAGTCAGCGGCGTTTTGAGGGTTTCGATGTCTAAGATCGGTTGGGGCGATGTTTGCTCGCCATTAATCTCGCTTTTGCCTTGTGTGTATAACACAGCATAGAGCAGGGTGGAGAGTGCAGTTAAATGGGCGGCGCTGTCTTGTGTCTCTGCATTGACCAAGGTGTGGATGTGCTCGGCAATTTTTTTAAAAATGGGGGCTTTTTCCCCCATTTTTTCAAAGATGGGCAGTAATTTTTGTAAGCGCGGATCATGGTGAGCAAAACGGCTGCCTGCGATCATCAAGCGATTGACCTCTGTGCGTAGGTCGGATAAAGGCTGTAGTAACATAAATGGCGTCCTATTAGTAAATTAAGCGAATGATGCCATCTGTACGCACAATGGCGAGCACTTGTACGGCAAAGGTTGCAGAGGCTAAATCCGTGTGACAACGCACCACTAAAGCAGTATTGTCCGCAGTTTCTGGCAATAGATTGGCCAATAATGTGGTGGTTTGCTCACTGTTTTTAAGATCTTTGACCACTAACGTTGTACCCTTTTGATCCATCAAAACAGGTGTATCATCCACGAGTGCCGCACGATGAAAGGCAATGAGGGCAACGGGATATTTATCTGCCAGCGGATTTTTAATGCTGTTTTTCACAGATTTAATGAGCTCAGCATAATCAGTCACGGCATGCGTCAATGTACGGGCGTAATCGCTAGGTTCTGCGGCGCGCGTTTTGCACTCTTGATCTTCCCAACGAATGCGCGGATTGACATCGCCAGGGTAAATGTACAAGGTATCTAGCGTATGAATCTCCGCGGTGGAATTCGTTTGCTGAATGTATTTAGCCGCGCGATAAGGGCGATAATTGAGGGTGGTGAAGATGCGCCCTGTGTTTAAATTGAGCCATAAACCTTCGTCTACGAATTCTTTGCGCGCAGTGTGATCAAAGACATTAAAAGAGAGCTGGATCAATGATGCATTTTCTTCAAATTGTTGCAATTCTGCCAATTCATTGATTTTCCAAGTGCGCCCAATTTGCTCTTCAATCGCGGAGCTCACATCAGGCGATTGTGTGGGTTCTGCATGCCATGCGGTTAAATGCGCACGGCTCTTTTTAAGAAGGGTTGCGATGTAATTGACTTGATCAATGGCGATGGTGTAATCATCCGCTTCAATGTGTGTAATGGCGACAATCAGGTGATTAAATGCCGTTTGAATGCCATTGATGTTGTAATTACCAAGCTCTTTAATTTGTGCTTGATAGGCATCAATGAGCTGACCATCTAATGCGGCTAAGCCAGAATGCACAATGCTATTGAGGAGAGTGTCTGCAATATCCAGCCCAAGCAGCTGTTGATCAATGCGCTTACGCACCGTGGTGGCATTGATTTTTTTGGGTTTGTCAGCACTTTTTGCGCTCGCAGCGTCGGCCTTTTTCTTTTCTGCACGCATCTCCATTTTCCCACGCTTTGCGGCGATGTCGTCAGGGACAGGGTGCTCTACAAATTGCGTGGGTGCATTGCTATAGAGATAGAGCAGGCCAAGGGCATGTTTACATGGGAACTGACGGCTCGGGCACGTACAGCGGAACACAGGATTGTGCTCATCAATATAGTCAGCAGAGCAGTAATAAGGATTTTTACCGCTGCCTGCGCACTCTGCCCAGATCAAATCTTGATCGGGTGAGATTTGCATCTGACTGAATTTATTTTTCGCATAGAGCGCATGGCCATTTTTAGCGGCTGCTGCGTTCGGTGCGAGCGATACAATGCTCGATTCGTTGATGTTCATACTCACTCACTTCTGTTATGGATATGTAGCTCGATATATTTCCGTGTAGGATAACAAAATCGCGCCCAAATAAAATAGAAGCAAGTGAATAAAAAACATGCAAATCAAAAGGATTTATCGAGGTGTTCTCAATCCACCTTGTACGCCATTTGGGCTCCACATGATTTGCCACAATTGGATTTCTCGAGAGCGAAAAGACCCCGCGCAAACCAATAAATAGTAGCGGAACATGCGTTCAAATCGCGGTGTGTATTGATCACATAATTCTGGCCAAGCGGCTTGAAAACGCTCAAACCAAGCCATCAACGTGCGATCATAATCCGCGCCAAAGTTGTGCCAGTCTTCCATCACCCATTGATTTTCACTGGCATCGGCAATTTTTTGCATAGAGGGCAAAATGCCGTTCGGGAAGATGTATTTCTCAATCCAGGGATCAACGTTGATTTTATTATATTTCGAGCCGATGGTGTGCAATAAAAAGAGTCCATCTTCCTTAATGTTGCGACGCACCACATTAAAATATTCACGATAATTTTTAGGGCCCACATGCTCAAACATTCCAACGGAAACAATGCGATCAAATTGATCATTGAGATCACGATAATCTTCTAACAAAATGGTGACATCTAAATCTTGACAGCGATCTTGTGCAAATTGCTGCTGCTCTTTTGAGATGGTGACGCCAGTGACTGAAACGCCATAATGTTGTGCAGCATAAGCAGACAATCCGCCCCAACCGCAGCCAATGTCCAATAAACGCATGCCTGGTTTTAATTCAAGTTTTTGGCAAATGAGTTCTAATTTATCGCGCTGGGCACTCTCTAAATCTGTGGCGGTTTTCCAATAGCCGCAGGAGTATTGCATATAAGGATCTAGCATGTGCATGAACAGATCATTGCCAAGGTCATAATGCTCTTTACCCACGATCCATGCGCGGCTTTTGCTCTGTAGATTCCAAATGCGTGCGGCGAGGATTCTCAAAGTGTCATGCCAATTATTTGGTAATTGATCGTCTAATTTTGCACTCAGCACGCGCGTGAAGAAAATATCGAGGCGCTCACAATCCCACCAACCGTCCATATAGCTTTCGCCAAGGCCAATCGAGCCTTGTTGCAACACGCGATCAAAAAAATCAGGATGATTGATTGTGATGTCATAAGGACGTGTACCATTGATCTCGATGCCCGCTTTATGGAGCATTTCTTCAATGATGCGTTGTGAATGCGCAACTTTTTTTGATGCAATTTCTGTCATTTGACTCATAACATTCTCCCATGGTCATTTTGTTCATAATAATCTTTCGATTGTGGGGATAGTATTTATGTGAATGATTAAAAAATGAATAATTAATATATTATCTAAAATTATATGATTGTGGGATTGATAATTTTAATGAGGTGTTTTAGGTATATGATTGTGCACCTAGAATAACAGACAATAAAAAAGCCCTTAGCATTGCTAAGGGCTTTCTCAATATGGCGGAGGCGGTGGGATTCGAACTCACGAACGGTTTAACCCGTTGCCGGTTTTCAAGACCGGTGCCTTCAACCACTCGGCCACGCCTCCAAAAGAGAAGCTCATTATATATAATAATTTCATTGTTGCAAGTTTTTATGTTGTAGTTTTTTTGATCAATGGCTGATTTAAGGTGTAAATTTGATTTATCTAATTGATTATAAAATATAAATTTTTCCTCTAAAAGATGTATTATGCCTAAAACTTAAGCAAAATTATGCATATCTATGCGTAAAAAAATCATGATGCGGTGTGGATGTGAAAGATTGACAAAGGATAAAAACGCGCTATGATCAAGATTCACTGTTTTTTAGGTACATTATGACACATTTATTCGCAACTTATTACGATTATTATCTCCACTTCGCGGGGAGATATTGTTGCGTGTACCAAAAATAACCACACAAACAATCATCGAAGCCCGCACACCGCGGGCTTTTTTTATACCTAAGGAAAATGAGATGGCCTCACTGACACAATTGAAAACATTACCCGCAACTGAATCCATCATCAGTGGCATTACGAATGCAGATGATCTAAAAACCGCCATAGAGATGGGCGCAACCTATGCAGGACTCATTTTTGTGCTCACATCGCCTTATGGCATTGCCATTGATGCAGCGCTTGAGTTTGCAGAGGCTTCGCCCATTCCACTCATTGGCATTTTTCAAAATTCTGACCTTGAGGACATCTTATATGTGAGTGAGCAGATTCCATTGTTTGCCGTTTTGCTCAATGGTTGGGAAACACAGGGTTTTATCAATGACCTTCGAGCGCGTTTACCGATGCACATTAAAATTATTAAAATCGCCCATATGTGTGATGGCAACCCGAAAATGAATTATCAAAATGTGGACTTTTACCTCCTTGGGGGCCATGTTGGGGAACAATTGACACCTAATTGGGCGCTTTTAGAGCATTTAAACATGGAGAATGTCTTTCTCTCTGGCAACTGGGTGAATGATACAACACCGCCAAAAGTGGCTAAAAAGCTGTTAGGTTTTGAGATGAATGTTAAAATGATGGTATAACAGCATAACCAATTAACCACAAAAAGGAGGAGTGGTGATGATACGTTGCGTTCGGATGTGGACAGGTGACGATGGTAACTCTCAGTTTGAAGAGGGCTTTATAACATTAAAATCGGGGGAGCGTGGTGATCACGCAAGTTTTAGCATTCCTGTCAAAGAGTTGTCGTTTCGTGAAACAACCTCAGGAGGCTCATATGATTGGCATCAAGATCCCGTGCCACGATATGTCATTACATTATCCGGCACTTTAGAGTTCGAAATGAAAAATGGCGCTACATTTGTACTCCATCAAGGTGATATACTATTGGCGCAGGATAACAGCGGTACAGGTCATAAATGGCGTTTAATTGGCGATGAGCCTTGGCGACGTGCTTATGTGGTGTATCAAGATGATGCTGATTTATGTTTTGTGCCAACAGTGAAGAAATAGGGAGAAGTGATGAGTCAATCCATGACAGAACAGGCGGATGTCGTTTTAATTGGCGGCGGGATTATGAGCGCGACGCTCGCCACATTTTTAAAAGAACTCGAACCGTCGTTAAATATAATGATGTTTGAACGCTTAGAAGATTGCGCACAAGAGAGTTCGTTTCCATGGAATAATGCGGGTACAGGTCACGCTGCCCATTGTGAATTAAACTACACACCACAAAAATCAGACGGCACGGTCGACATCAGTAAAGCTGTGAAAGTCAATACTGAGTTTGATGTGTCACGCCAATTGTGGACATATTTAGTCAAAGCAGGCAAGATCGAAAATCCTCGTGATTTCATCACGCCATGCCCACACATGAGTTTTGTGTGGGGCGATGCGAATGTTCAATTTTTGCGTCAGCGTTTTAAACAATTGTCCGAGCATCATTGTTTTGGGGCGATGGAATTTACAGAAGATCGCGCACAGATCGAAGCGTGGGCACCTTTGATTATGGAAGGGCGCGGCACAGATTTACCATTAGCCGCCACGCGTTCTTTAGAAGGCACCGATGTGGATTTTGGCGCTTTAACTCATTTATTAATGAAAGAATTGGTGAAGCAACCAGGATTCACAGTCAATTATCAGCACGAAGTGTTGGATTTAAAAGACAATGGCCAAGGCGGTTGGCGCGTTATGGTGAAGGATTTAAAATCTGGCCAAAAACGTGACATTTCTGCCAAATTTGTTTTCGTTGGGGCAGGCGGACGCTCCATTGATTTATTACAAAAATCGGGCATCCCTGAAGGTAAAGGGTATGGCGGTTTTCCAGTCAGTGGCATTTGGTTGCGTTGTGATGATGAATCGATTGCCTCACGCCATGAAGCAAAAGTGTATGGTAAAGCCTCTACGGGTTCACCACCAATGTCTGTCCCGCATTTAGACACGCGCGTGGTCAATGGTAAACGCTCACTGTTGTTTGGTCCTTATGCAGGTTTTTCCACAAAATTCTTAAAACACGGTTCGTACATGGATTTGTTTGGCTCCATCAAAGGCAATAACATTGAGCCGATGTTGGCGGTTGCAAAAGACAACTGGGATTTGACGAAATATTTAATTGGTCAAGTGTTGCAAAGTTCACAAAGTCAATTCAATGCCTTAAAAGATTTCTATCCAAATGCAGAGCGTATTCATTGGAACAAAGCGGTGGCGGGTCAGCGTGTGCAGATCATTCGCCCAAATAAAGAGAAAAAAGGCGTGTTGGAATTTGGTACAGAGCTCATCACCAATGAAAACAAATCCTTGGCAGTATTGTTAGGGGCATCGCCTGGCGCTTCAACTGCGGCACAAATGGCATTGAATGTGCTCAATAAATGCTTTGCTGATGATATGGCACAAACCGATTGGCAAGCGCGTTTAAAAGCGATGATCCCAAGCTATGGCATTGATTTGAAAGTGGATGCACAAGCATGCCGCGACATTAGAAGCGAAACGACAGAAGTATTGAAGCTAAAGATGTGATAATTATGTTACCAAGTGTATAATTAATGTTTATTCAACATTCATTTTCATAAGGTAACATTATGTCATCATTTTTTTCTCTGCCTGCATTGCTCGGCGGATTGCTCATTGGGCTCTCCGCCGCAATTTATTTTCTCTTTTTAGGGCGCGTGATGGGCGTCAGTGGCATTTTAGGCAATCTATTGAGCCGCTGTGGTTTGACAAGTTGGCGCTTGCTGTTTGTGGTGGGCGTGATCATCTCCCCTTGGATTTATAGTCTCATTGCACCTTTACCGGTGCCAGAAATCACGAATAATAAAATTCTGCTCATTGTGGCGGGCTTACTTGTGGGCGTTGGCGCTGCATTAAGCTCCGGTTGCACGAGCGGACATTCCATTTGTGGCATTTCACGTTTGTCGCCAACGTCTGTGGTGGTGACGATGATCTTTATGGTGGCAGGTGGCATTGCTGTCTTTTTCGTGAAACATTTATTGGGACTGTAGGGGGCAATATGTACGCATTGATTTCATTGATCGCAGGCATCGTATTTGGTTTGGGCTTGATTTTATCGGGGATGGCCAATCCTGCGGTGGTGCAAGGATTCTTAGATGTCTTTGGCGCTTGGAATCCTGCTTTAATGTGGGTGATGGTGGGCGCTTTGGTGGTGAGCTTTATTGCCGTCACGATCCTTAAAAAACGCGGTCAAACGCTCTTAGGTGAGCCACATCATCTGCCCACAAATACGCCTTTGGATCAAAAACTCATCATTGGCGGATTGATCTTTGGTGTGGGTTGGGGTTTAGTGGGCATTTGTCCCGCGCCTGCCTTAGTTTTAGTGGGTGAAGGCAACAGCGATGGCTTAATCTTTGCCGCAGCCATGATCATTGGTTTATTCATCCCTCGATTATTCAATAAAAAATAATGGGAAATTTCAAAAGAAAAGCTCAGCATGGCTGAGCTTTTTTATTGGGCATTAGGATCGTTCAAGTGCTTCAATCGGCGCAAGTTGTGCGGCTCTTCGTGCCGGGAAATAACCAAAGAGCATGCCAATGGCGCTTGATGCCCCTAAAGCAATGATGATTGAGCTTGCAGAAAAGCCCACGCTTAAATCCATCTTCAATTGATTGATGCCAAATCCCGCAGCATATGCCACTAAAATTCCCACGATGCCACCGAGCAGACACACCAGCACCGCCTCAATTAAAAACTGCATGGAGATGTCGCTTTTACGCGCACCCACCGCCATGCGCATGCCGATCTCTTTGGTGCGCTCTGCCACGGAGACAAGCATGATGTTCATCACGCCAATGCCGCCGACCACAAGGGAGATCATGGCAATGGAGAAGATCAAAAAGCGCATCATAAACGTGGTTTCTTCTAAGAGCTCTTTAAAGGAGTCGGCGGTGAAGATGAAAAAGTCCTTGCTGCCGTGGAGCTGCGTCATGAGATTGGTGAGGGTTTGCTCTGCCAATTTCATGTCAATGTTGTCCTGCACAGTGACGGTAATGTTGCGAAGATAGCTCTGCCCAAGTAAACGCTTCATGGCGGTAGAATAGGGAATCATCACAGTGAGATTGCTATAGCCGCCAGCGCGTTGCGCTTTTGAGGTGGCAACGCCAATGACGCGCACCGGTAAACGGTTCATGATGATCACCTCGCCAATGGGATCAGTGCCATCGCTAAAGAGTTCATCACGCGTGCCCTCATCAATCACCACTTCAAGGCTTAAATTCTCTTCACTGGTTTCATCAAAAAAGATGCCTTCTGCGGGCGTGTAGCCTTCAGTTTCAAAATATTGGCTGCCCACACCCATGACGGAGACATTTTTTTCCGTATTGCCATAGCGGGCAAGGGCGGATGTTGCCACAACGGGCGTCACATTTTTGACAAAGGGCTGCTGCTTTAAGAATTCCACATCTTGTGGCGTTAAACTGCGCACGCGCCCTGAGCGAGCATCGCCAAAGCCGCTGCCGGGATAAATGGTGAGCGTGCTTGTGCCCATCGAGTTGATGTTGCTTAAAATTTGGTTCATGGTGCCTTGCCCAAGGGCAATGACGAGCACCACAGAGGCAATGCCAATGATGATGCCAAGCATGGTTAAAAAGGTGCGCATTCGCTGCATGGACATAGAGATCAATGCCATACGAAAGGCGTTGAGCACGCGATCCATCATCAAGATCCACGATGCGCCGCGTTTGCTGGTCAAAGGCGGAAGATCCACGGTAGGCGCATGGGTCGGTAAAGTGGGCGGCGTATTTTTCTCATCACGGATGACATGACCATCTTTGAGTTCAATGATGCGCGTGGCATGCTTGGCAACATTCGGATCATGGGTGACTAAAATAATCGTGTGTCCCGCTTGATTGAGCTCTTGCAAGATTTTGAGCACTTGCTCGCCACTTTCACTGTCAAGTGCACCGGTGGGCTCATCGGCTAAAATCACCTCGCCACCATTCATTAAAGCGCGCGCAATGCTGACGCGTTGTTGCTGACCGCCTGAAAGCTGCGTGGGATAATATTTGATGCGCTCTTTGAGTCCAAGGGCGGCTAATAAGGCGTCGGCACGGGTTTTGCGTTGATGGGGCGAAAAACCTGCATAAATGGCGGGCACTTCCACATTGCCTTGAGCATTCAACGTAGATAATAGATGGTAACGCTGAAAGATGAAACCAAAGTGCTCACGGCGCAGCTCTGCCAATTGATCATCATCGTAGTGGCCAATGTTTTCGTCATGGAAATGATAATCGCCGGTAGAGGCCTGATCTAAGCAGCCTAAAATGTTCATCAAGGTGGATTTGCCCGAGCCCGACGCGCCAATGATGGCCACCATTTCCTCAGCCTCAATGGTCAGATCAATGCCTTTAAGAATTTGTACCGTTTGATCCCCTGATTGAAAGGCGCGGGTGATGCCAGATAACTCAATGAGTGCCATGGCTTACCTCATTCGCGGCATGCGGTTGGGGCCATTTTTGGCATCTGAACTCGTTTCAGAGAGCACAATCACCTCATCGCCCGTTAAGCCATCGATCACTTCGGTGTGGATGTTATTACTGATGCCCAACGTCACTTTTTTCGGGGCAATGGTGCCATCGCTATTTTTGACCCACACATAAGCTTCATTCGGTTGCAATCGCCCCTCTGGCATGGGGAGATTTGAGGGTTTAAAGCGCGTTGCCATGGTGGAAATGGTGGGTTGATTCGTCACGCCATCAACCACAATGTAAACTTGCGCCGTCATGTCGATTCTAAAGCGGCGTTCATGGTTGTCCACCGTTAAAATGCCTGCATAATAGATGGCTTCATTGCTTGCGGTGGTGGCTGTATTGCCGGTGGCGGTTTGGAATTTCTCGGGCGCAGGCTCTGTGGATTCGAGCGTGGCAGGATAATGATTTTTTGGTTCACCCAAAATTGTGAAATATGCCTTCATGCCCGGCGTGATTTTGGTGATGTCCGCTTCAGAGATTTGTGCTTTGATGTTCATGGTGTCTAAATCCGCAACTTTCACAATGGTGGGCGCTGTTTGTGAGGCATTCACGGTTTGTCCCTCTTTCACCACTGTTGCCACCACAACGCCATCAATTGGGGAGATGATTTTAGTGTAATCTAAATCCAATTGTGCGGAGTCTAGCGCGATTTTTGCTTGGGCAATTTGTGCATCTAACGATTCAAGTTCAGCTTCTAGTACTTGTAGATTGGCCTCTGCCATGTCCACTTCAGACTGGGCAGTGGCTTTTTGTTTAATGAGGTTTTGTTGGCGCTGTAGATTAATGCGTGCATTGACGATTTGTGCTTGTTTTGCCACTTTCGCCGCTTGTACATTTTTAAGGCGTGCTTCGCTGTCTTTGACGGCATTTTGGCGGGGCAGGTCATCAATCTCTGCAAGTAATTGCCCTTTTGTCACCACATCGCCTAATTTAACGTGGAGCTTTTTGATCTGCCCTGAAACCTGTGCGCCCACTTCCACTTGTTCAGAGGCTTCTAGTTTGCCATCGGCTAAAATGGTGACTTCTAAATCTTGCGTTTTGACGGTGTCGGTTAAATAGTAAATGGGCGTTTTAGTGAAATATTTTTGATACACGCCATAACCCACCGCGAGCGCCGCGATGAGGGTAAAGATCACAGTTTTTGTGCGTTTGATTTTCATGATGAACTATCCTAACAGTGTGCACGGGATTATAGCGAAGAAAACCGATAAATTTGTATAGAGAATGTAAAGGTTTACGGGTCATTGCGGCGTTTGAGGATGCGATAGAGCACAAGCAAGATGAGCAATGCGCCCATTAAACTAATGCCAAGGGTATCCCCAAGTTTGACATATGCCGTCAATCCCTGTTGACCTGTGATGTCATGGGTTAAGGTGGTGGCGGTAAAAAGTGGCGCTTTAGCGATGATGTTGCCATGATGATCCACAAATGCCGTCACGCCTGTATTTGTGGCGCGGGCAATGGGGCGGGCAAACTCAAGGGCGCGCGCTTGTACGATTTGTAAATGTTGCCACGGTGCAAGGGAGTCGCCAAACCATGCATCATTACTGATGTTCACTAAAAAGCCGCTTTGCTCTGCTTGATAACGCAGTGATTCCCCAAAGACAGCCTCAAAGCAAATGGAACCGGTGGTTTGTGTGCTAAATTGCGGGAAGGTGAAGGGCGCTTGCTGCGCTTGGCCTTTTGTGAAGCCCACAAGCGGCATGTTGATCCAATCATAAATGGTGCCAAAGATGGCAGGGGCAGGAATGTATTCGCCAAAAGGCAAGAGGCGATGTTTATCATAAAACTGATCCGCGTTTGCCGTTTGCCCTAGATGGACAAAGGCATTGAATTGTTCAAGGGCTGCATTTTCCCGCGGGATGCCGATTAAAATTTCAGTGTCCGTCAGGTCAGACCAATGACGGAGATTATTCATCAAATCAGAGACTTGATCATAATAGGCAACCACGGCTGTTTCTGGCCAGATCACAAGATTTGCTTGCTCAATCACAGTGCTGGTGAGATCCACATACGTTTGAATGGATTGATAAAAATGGGCTTCGTCAAACTTTTGATCCTGCGTGATGTTGCCTTGGACTAAAGCGATGTTGAGGGTTTCGGATTGATCCTCAATCGGGTCGCTCATGCGTGAAAAAACAGCGGTGATCAGAGCAATGGCAACGATGCCAATGGCCATTGGCGCAATATTTTTAAAGGATCTGACATGCACAATGATGTACAGCATTAATCCTGTCATAAAATAGATCACAAAACTTGAGAGCAATGCGCCAAAAGTGGGAAAGAGCCATAAAGCAAAAGGTGTATCCGTCAATGAATAGCCGAGTGCTAACCATGGAAAGCCCGTGAAAAGATGTGCGCGCAACACTTCTAACAGTGTGCCCAGCGTTGGCAGCCACACAAGATAACGCAGGGCGGGCGGAAAATTAAATTTACGTACGCCGTATAGAAGCGCACCATAATAGAGGGCAAGATAAGCAGCGAGCAGCAACACCATCGCAATCGCTAAAGGGAGTGGTGCACCCCCAAATTGATGAACACTGATGCGCACCCACCACAATCCCACCGTAAACATGCTTAAGCCAAAGAGAAAACCCAGCCAACCGCTTGCCTTTGCGCTGCGGAATTGCACCGAATAGATGACGGATGCGAGCGCAATCGGTGCCACATACCAAGCATGAAAAGGTGCAAAAGCCAAAGGCATCAATGCACCCAATAAAAGGGCGATGATGGGGGGTAAAAAGCGTTGAGTCAGTTGCATGCCGTTAATCCTAGTGCCGTATAAATCTCATTGATGATGTTGCGATATTGTCCTGCCCACAAAATGTCCCCTAAAAAGCGATGGGGATTGTCTCTGGGCTTGAGTACTTTACTATGTTTTCGGTTCGTTAAGTAGAGGATGGTTAAATCATGACGTGGATCAATGACGCACACGCAGCCCGTCCAGCCTGTGTGACCGTAGGCGCGATCTGAGGCAAATTGTCCAAAATGGTATTGCATCTCGCCCCCTTGATTGAGGCGCCAACCGAGCCCAAAGCTGGGATCATGTTGTTGACTGTGAACAAATTGCTGTTGAATCTCTGGCGTGAAAAAGGGCTGTGGTGCCGTCATGAGTTGCAACGCTTGATAAAGCGCTTGGCAATTGGCAAAAAGCCCAGCGTGACCAGAAATGCCCGCCATACAGTGAAAGGCCTTTTCATCTTGCACCTCGCCGTGCACTGTGTGCGTGCGGACGTTGGCAAAGTCAATGGTATGATCGCGGGTATTGCCATGCAACTCTGTGGGGGCGATGTCATCGTGTGAATAGCCGTGAGCAAGCGGTGTAAAGGTGATGCGCTCATGTTTGAGCATAGGAAAGGCTTGTTGCCAAAGATGATCAAAGGGTGCGCCATAAAGATGCTCTAATGCAAAGGTTAAGAGCATAAAGTCCACATCGGAATAGAGGGATTGAGTGCCTGGCGTGTGAACGAGTGGGGCAGATAACAGTTTTGGGAGAAATTCTGCTCGGTTCTGACAAAAGAGCGCAGGATTATAATGCGCATCATAAAATAGAGGATTCGGCTCAAAGCCCGCTTCATGCGCAAGCAACATGCGAAGAGTGATGTGTGCTTTATCTGTGAATTGATCATTGGTAAATTGTGCAGGAAAAATTTCTGCTAAGGTCAAATTGAGATCAAGCGCTGCCGTTTGTGCATAATATTGATACAAATAGGTGGTGGCAAAGATTTTAGTGAGGGAGGCAATGTCATACATTGTTTCGCGCGTGGCATTGCCATAGGCTTGATGATGGAGAATGGTTTCAGATTGAGCGATCAATAATTGCGCAGAATCAAGCCCTGCATCGATCGATGCGCGAATGTTTGTCTCAAGATTTGCCAGTAGCATTTCAACAGGTTCCATAAGATATGAATCTTATATTTTAGGTGACAAAAAAGAGAAAAGTACAATGTGGCTAAAAGTTAGTCATGTGCGGCGCTTGACCAAAGTGAATTAATAGTGTTTAATGCTCACCTGCATTAGCGATGAAACATTGCAAAATGGCTCGATAGCTCAGTTGGTAGAGCAGAGGATTGAAAATCCTCGTGTCGACAGTTCGATTCTGTCTCGAGCCACCATTAATGCAAACACAGTACGGCTCGATAGCTCAGTTGGTAGAGCAGAGGATTGAAAATCCTCGTGTCGACAGTTCGATTCTGTCTCGAGCCACCATATTCTAGAGAACAGTAAAATACATTGCGATTTTACTGTTTTTGTTTTATACTAGAAAAACTTAAATGGGGGCGTTCTTGGATTCGACGGGGATGTTGAAGTTTGAGGTGCATGTCGAGAAGGTCGAGAGTCTCGTAAAAACGCGGCAATCAGTTATAATTGCAAACGATAATAACTACGCTTTAGCAGCTTAAGCCTGCTAACTGATCTTACTACTGTGTTCGTTCGGTGGTAACATCAGTCAACTTAAACGATCTAGAGAGATGTTTGCCTAGGAGCACCCTCTCGAAACCTAACTAGGACAGCTGTTTGTTATCCTGCCGGTCGGATGAGAAACAGTTAAATTGAAGACACGGCTAAACATGTAGTACCAAGGATGGATAGTTTTCGGACGCGGGTTCAAATCCCGCCGCCTCCACCAAATAACATATCATATGATTTACAATATGATTCAAAACCCCCTAAATCTCTATGGTTTAGGGGGTTTTTACTTTACAGTGCGTTTCACTGATTTCTTTTACTTTGCAGTAAAATGGAAGTAAAATTGGAAGTAAATATTAGCTTGATGAGGATTTTACTTCTATGCCTAAAGTAATCGTTCCATTAACCCTTAAAGAAATTAAAGAAGCTAAGCCAAAAGATAAGCAGTATCGATTGTTTGACGGTGGTGGTTTACTTCTATGTGTCTATCCAACAGGTAAAAAAGTTTGGCGATTGGACTATAAAGACATCAATGGTAAGCGTAAGAGTTACACCATTGGTGATTTGAATGAAGTGTCATTAACTGAAGCTCGAAAGATTAGAGAAGAGTTAAAAGATAAATTAGACCACGGTAAAACAATTCAGCTCAGTGCGCAAAATACATTTGAAAGTGTGTTTAGAGATTGGTGGGTAAGATGGTCTCAAACAGTTTCAAAAAGGCATGCTGATCGTGCGCTTGTTTGTATGGAAAATGATGTTTTTCCCGTCATTGGTGCAATGCCAATCAATAAAATTGAGCCTCAGCATATTGTCCTTTCTCTTCAAGAAATTGAAAAGCGTAATGCATTAGAGCAATTGCACAAAACTAAATCCACAATCAAAATGGCATTTGATTTTGCAGTGGCTCGTGGATTATGTAAGTACAACCCTGCTGCTATGGTATCCGCAAAGGCCTTTAAACCACATGAAGCAAAAAACTATAGATCACTAGATAAGCAAAATATTTATCAGTTGTTTGAAATGTTTGAAAATGAGCGCTTCAATTTATCTGTCAGATTATGTACGGAATTTATTTTAAGGAATATGACCCGTGCATCTGAAAGTGCCAAAGCAGAATGGAAAGAATATGATGAAGAACGCCAGCTTTTAATTATTCCTGCTGAACGAATGAAGATGGGCAGGGAACATATTATTCCATTATCAACTCAATCCATTGAGATTCTCAACAAAATACGCGAATTGAGCGGTGGCACTCAATACATTTTCCCTAGCCAAAACTTTGCATCTCATTTAAGCCAGGACTATCCTTTAATGGCATTAAAGCGCCAGAAAATTGATACAACCATTCATGGTTTACGACATTTGTCATCAACCATTTTGAATGAAACAGGATTATTTAGACCTGATGTAATTGAATCATGTTTGGCTCATGTAGATAATAATAAGACACGAGCAACGTACAATAAAGCAAAATATATCAAAGAAAAACGAGCAGTTTTAACGTGGTGGAGTGATTTTTTAGATCAATGTTCTACTAAAAAAGGAAATATTGAGGCGTTAAAGCGATTACACTTACAAAGTTTGTCTTAATTAGTCATCTATCTGATAAACGATGTTTTCAGTCTTGAAAATAAGTCTCCATATCATCATATGGAGACATGATTAATGTATTTTATTTAATAACTTCTAAGTTAGGTGGATTAGAAGAAATATGATTGTTTTTGATATAACTAGAATTGTTATTAATAATTTTTAGTTTATTTTTTTCTAATAAAAAATCTATATCAAATAGAAATGCTAAGAGATCGTTTACATTTCCAGTGCCGTCAATTTCTTTAACTATCTCATTTAATGAGATGTTATCTTCTTTCAAAAGTGTACTAATTTTAGACAAAGCTAATGACTTATCCATTTCTACACTCATAGGTTCCATAGATCTATAACCTTTTTTTGAAATTTCAGGTGAAATAATCCTTCCATAAACCCATTCTGATACTAATTTGAGATCTTTTAACCTGTAAGCTAAAGCAGCAACAGATACTTTCCAATGTTTTTTCAGATCGATTAAGGTATCAACTGTTACAAAGTTAGGTGTCTTTTGTTTAACACTTTCTCTAGGCATCAAAAAAGCGGAAGCAAATCTATTCATCGCCATCTCATTTTCTCTATGATTATCCCCTTTTGGATATCCATGAATATCTAGCACTAGATGGCCTAGTTCATGTGCGGCATCAAATCTGATTCGTTCTGAGCTTTTTCCAGTATTTAAAAAAATATAAGGCGTTTCTTCATGCCAGGTACAGCAAGCATCCATATCTAATGTTTTAATTTTTAGAGAAAAAACACGTATACCATGCTTTTCTAATAATGCAAGCATATTGCCTATTGGGCGATCAGCTAACCCCCATTCTTGCCTTAAAGCTATAGCAGCTTCTTCAGGCTGATACATAGATAAGTCTGGTAGGTTATGCTGTGGCAAATCAAATTTGCTTTCTAACCATTCGTTGAATTTAATAGCCAGTTCTAAGTTTCTACTGACTTGGCTTTCAAATTTTGCACTCATTTTAGATAAAGCACGAAAACTGATCTTATCAGAGGAAATTTTTGTCAACGTTTCACCAAATAAAAATCTTTCATCGATCTCTAATATTTCAGAGATTTTTTTTATATCATCAGGGATATGTTCTCCTGCTTCATAATAGCGCACTGCTCTAGAGGAAATTCCCAATTGGTCAGCTAATTGTTTTTGAGAATAACCTCTCAGTTCTCTTGCAAAAACTAACCGATCTGGATTGAATTCCATAATACTTCCTTGTCATTCATACATATGAAAAAATATATTTTATAAATTTTCTATCATTAGAGTAGGAGTGTTTTGTTCTTACTCTAATAGAGAATCTGCTTACTTTCGCTTAATAATAAAATCTTCTTCAATAAAATCTTCTTGTTCTGAAATTACAGGATCATGTTTTTTAACACTAAAATTATCTAAATTAATAGAAAAACATTGTCTATCTGAGAGGGATAATATTTGCTGCCCATCTAACTCACTAATCCTTGAGAGTTCTACATGCATAGTTTTGCCATCTTTTGATTTTCTATGTAAGAGTATGAGCAATTCAGTAGAGCCATTAAGTTTTAATTTATCTTGGCCATTATGAATAGCTAGAGATGCTTTTGATATCTTTTGGTTATTAGTTTTAGGGAGATAATTTGGAACATCAGGATTACCTGTATAGTTATTTCCAGTTCTAATCATTAACGCAATGCTTTTGTCAGGACTAATTGAAAATGAACTACATTTTCTATTGTCACTTTTCCAATTATACTCTTCACACAGACGAGTTCTCATATTTGTTACTAAATTAATATATCTAAGAGTACCTTTTGCATTCGGAGGAGAATGTAGATTGCTTAGAGACTCAGTTTGAGTTTCTACGCTATGAATAGTATCTTCAAAGGTGCTACGAACAATTGCAATATTATTTTTAATAGATTGTTCGTGTAAAACCCTGCGTTGTTTCTCTTCCATAAAACCATGATCCTTTAAATGATTGCAATATTTTGACTTCCTATTCTATCACCTCATAATGAGGTGGTCAAAGAGGAAGTAATTAGTTTGGATTATATTTCTAAGTGAGTCTGGATAATGGAAAATTAAAAAAATCAAATAGAACAAGTAAAGCCCCAATTAAGGGGCTTTTATTATCTTCTACTATTATTGTATACGTGAACTCTTTCAATAATAGATTCTTTACTAGTATTGAGCGCCTTGGATAACTCTTCCACTGAGTAAATGTAAGTATTTCCGCTTTTCTTGCCTTTAGGGATAATGCCATCTGCCTCATATTGTTCTAGTGTAGATGGGCGTATTAAAGTACCATTTGTGGATAAGATGTGGCGGACTTGTGTTCTATTAATAACGATCATTTTTTTCTACACCTATTTACTTTGGTTGGTCACACACCATAGAAGTAGCTTGGTCATTGAATCTTCTGCCATGTTTTACAAAATGAATATATTCCGATGCTATATCTTTGGGGTTAATGTGCATTTGATTGATCAATGCTTCAGCTTCAGATGGTGATAAATATGCAGATTCATATTTATATGCTTTTTTATTGACCATCATTGTTGCAGACACTGAAATTTGCTCACCAATAATTGATTTTGAAATGCTGCCAAATTTGGCATTGATCACAGATTTAATTTTAATGAGTTCGCTACGTTGTTGATTACGAATTTTAGCTTTGCATGCCTGCTTAATCTTTAATGTATGCTCCAATAGTAAGCCATCAATTTTTGACAAGGACTTCGTAGTCGTTGCATTTACATGACGTTTTCTCTCTATAGTTTTAGGAGGATTCATTTGTTTTAGCTTTGTACGTTGTGGCACTTTCTTAGCTTTTGGCTGAGCAGTATCATTATTTTTCGATGCTTTTTTGTTGTAATGATACTTAGAGCGTCTTTTGTTATCACATACTTTGCAATGTGATTGAAGGCCGTCTGATTTTGCTTTGTTTTTGTAAAATTCACTACTATGTTTCATGGTGTTACATATTCTACATAGCTTCATCATGTGAGTATTCTCCATCATAAAGTACTAATTTAAAATTTGTATGTTGGTAGATCCTAAAATGGTATGTCATCATCAAACTGATCAAAGGCATCATTCATAACATTTTGCATGTCATATTCATTTAAGCCGTTGGCGGGTTGTGCATTGGAATATGTACGTGAATTGCTGTTATGTTGTTCGCTGCCGTTACCGTTATTTTTACGGTCTAACATTTGTAATGTTCCCGTAATGTTCACAACGACTTCTGTGGTATAGCGGTCTTGACCATTGCGGTCAGTCCATTTACGCGTTTGCAATTGTCCTTCGATGTATACCAAAGATCCTTTGCGTAAATACTGTTGCGCCACTTCTGCTAATCTGCCAAAAATGACAACTCTATGCCATTCAGTTCGTGTTTGCTGTTGATTGGTTTGTCGATCCTTCCAACTCTCAGAGGTTGCAATTGTCATGTTTGCAACGGGATTGCCATTTGGCATGTATTTGAGCTCTGGATCATTTCCTAAATGACCCAATAGAATGACTTTATTGATACCTCTAGCCATTTGTGACCTCTTTGCTTAATTCGTGTAACTCATGTTCAACTCTTTTAATATCTTTAATCAACGCTGCGTATGCTGGTGATCCGACCATGTGCATCATTTTGTTACGGCGTTGATAAAGTTTGTGTCGTAAGATCTCTAATTCTTTAATGGATTTCATTTTTAAGAGCCTCCTCTTCAATATTCACTTTGTTTCTGATCTGATTAAGCGCGTACATAACTTGATCCTTTGTGGATATGCCAATATGAATGGGTGTCATGTTTTTGATGTCATTTTCTAAAATGAATTCAATGGCTTTCTGTACGCTTAAGTGTGTATTCATTGCTCTAGTCATGTGGGTAAACTCGCCATTCTGTCTAGCTGTTTCTATCAGCTGCAATGCTGCAATTTCACAATGATTGCACTCAATGCTTGCGCTGGTATAGTTTCGTGCCGTAATGCCTTCTAGTGTAACTGTGTCAGTAATGTGAAAATGCTTAATGCTTTTGTACATGATTCGATAACCAACATTCTCAACATCGTGATAAGCAGTAACAGGGCTAACCATGTAATCGCCAACCTGATAAACCTTACCAGCCTCAATAGCCACAAAATTATCAATACCAATCGTTTGAAGTCTTTCGCACAAATAAGGCAGGGCATAGAACGTCACATCATGATTAGTTGAGAGCTTTCTAATAGTGCTATTGTTGAAATGATCGCCGTGACAGTGAGTCAATAGCACGTTTGGCTTTACATGATCTTTGATTTTTGAATATGGCAATCCGCAATCGATCATGAGCTTCCCAAAGAGGAAGCAGTTGCCGCTGCTTCCCGTTTCAATCACTTTAAATGTCATTGAAATTAACCTCTTTGGCTTCTGACTCAACTACATTTTCAAAGGCATCATTTTGCGCTTTGATTTGCGGCAGGGTTGATGGTGTACTACTGAAATCAACATCTGTATCAGTATCCCCATAAGCACGCGCAGCTTCACTGCTACCAAAGTCTAACGAGATATTTTTCATTGCTTTTCTGATTGCAGTTTTTCGCCACATTTCATCTTCCCATCGGTTCCATGGTGAATTTGGATATCCGGCAGACTTCGAAACGCTTTTGATCTTGTTGATTTCTTCAACGTTCACAAATTCGGTTTGTTGCACACCGCTTTTGTAAACGACTGTGCAATATGCCCCCTTTTTGGCACCACGATCCACATCAAATGGATCAAAGGTGTGTACAAAGTGACCCAACTCATTGAAGTGATATTGATCATTCTCATACACAACTCGCGCGAAAATCTCACGAATTGGATCAACGCTATATTTACGGGCTAATTTAATTTCACCTCTGTAATCCTTTAATATCGTTAGCTCAATCTGCTGATCAGCGCGTCCTCTGTTTTTAATGAAAGGAACGATGTAGCACTCGCGATTAAGCATATCCAAACCAAGCGCAATAAAGTTATAGACAATTTGAGCGATTCTGACAGGTTCAATTTTCGCAATCTCCAACAATGATGGATTGCGCTCTATGTGAACCAAGGCATTTATTTTTAATAACTCTGCGTTCACACCTTCAGGAAATACGGAAATACTTTTTTTAATCATTCCGCTTAAAACGCCTTTTAATCTCTCTTCACCTTGTACCTCTGGTGTGTTTTGCACTTGATTACTCATATCTAATACCTCTTTCTTCCATGAATTGTTTTAAATCTCTAATCTGTTGTTTTGTTGCAATGATTTTGAATGAAGTCTTATAAAGCTCAGTATCTGCAACGACTTCGGTAGCTTCTTTAGGTTCTTCAATTACTGGTGGTGCTTTTGGTGCTTCTTGCTGAATGACTTCCTTTTCTTTTTCAGCTGCCTCAATCTGATTTTCTCGCTCAATTGCAATGTTTACTGAAGAGATGGCAGCGTTTAAATCTAAGCTCATTTGATATTGAGCTAATACACGCTCTTTGTGCTGTAATGTCTTAATTGTCCCAATATCAGAGCTAATTTGATTGATGCGAGCGCCAATTTGCTCTTTGATTGATTTATCGCTTGCTGATCTGGTGATTTTCAATCCAAGTTGCTCAAACTTCACAAAATCAAATGGATTATTCTCAGAAAAGAACGCTTTTAAGCCATCGATTTTCTCGTTTAAAATGCCTGACTCAACTGTTGTGATCTTGCTCTTCAATTGGTCGTCAGCATTTTTGAAGTTAATAGTGATGAATGATTTATATTGCGCTTCAAAATCTTCATACGGCTTCAAAACAGTGTCTTTGATAAACTTGCGACGATCTTCAAAGTCTTTGAATTGATTATTTAATGCCGCCCTTATTGATTTCAAAACAGATAGATTAGCCTCTGTTGCTTCGATGCTATCAATGCCAATGCTAGCAATTTTTTCTTTAACTAATTCACCAATACATTCAAGCTTTGAGTACTCAATAATTGGCTTCTGCGCAATTGTGGGCAAGTTTTGACTTAATGCTTCATTCATAACTAATCCCCTAATAAAGCTTCTAAATCTTCGATAACATCGCCAAGGGTGTCAGCGATCGTTGTTAAATATGTTTTCGCACAGTTGTCAGTTGCTTGTTCTGCCATCTCTTTACGCTCTCTTTGTGTGGCTTTATACGTTTCAATCATGATTAGTACCCCAATGCCTTCAGAATTGAACGCTCAGTTCTAAAAACTTTGTAGAGCGTATCCGTTGATTGATAGACCTCTTTGCCATTAATAACTTTGTAGATATCAAATGTTGTTGTTTTACCGTCGTTGGTGATGTTTTTGATTTTGATCATGATATTTCCTTGATTACTCATAAAGTTTTTTACACTCTGAGCAAAGGCATCTTTCTATGTAGCCTTCCTCGTCAATCTCGGCTCTGTACTCTGGTACATCTGCGCCACACTCAACGCATTGTGGGATGTCATAGTACGGGTCACCATAATTCGGATGTATTTCAAAATTCATTGCTTCACCTCACAATTTTTTGCGTATCCATTGCGAAACCACCAAATTCCATCTGAGAAACCAGTTACCATTTCTGGGGCAACATGCTTGCCATTGCAGATCAGTAGTTTTTTGCCTGTTTGGATGTCCTTTAATAGGGCATCATCAAAGGCAAAGTGAAAAGCTATGGCAGTAAGGGCTGGAATTATTAGGTACTTCATAATTCACCTCGTTGTTTCTTATTACAAGATAAATTATTACTTATGTAACATTATGTGTCAATACTTATGTAACAATTTAATATAATTATTTTGAGTTTTAGTGCGTTTATGTAACAAAAATAATTACTTATGAGGTGGTTTTTTTATAGAGTAATTGTTATTTTATGTATTTCGGGTAATAAAAAACCACCCGAAGGTGGCCTGATTTAGCTCGCAGTCTTTATTTTTCATTGATTGCCGTGGAGATTTTGAAAGACTCTAGTGCTTTCTGATAAACATCTTTATCCAAGCCCTTTTTTACTTGCCCTGAAAGATACTTTGGAAGCTTGGATGTGATATATGTACTTTCAAACCAATTCCTAAACATTCCAAGCGCTTCGTTAGGGTAGCAATACGCCATTTGTGGATTGCTTTTAGATTGAGGGTAATACAATGGGTATTCATGAGAATATCTTTTTCTCACACCATACTGACTGTCCATATCATTATCCAACCAAAACCTACCCCATGCTTGACCTACAGATATATCTGGAACGACCTTATCGCTTATCATAATTCCATTTCTTATCATGGGAACAATCATCGAAGCGATTTCATTAAATATACTAAAATATCCGTGTTCAACTGCATTTAGAGTCAAATCAACCCTATCATGAAAGTGTTTCCAGCTATTAATTATGCTCTGCTCTGGGTTATATCCAGTTGCACTATAAACAAGCTGAGCCAGCCCGAGCTTTGCAAGATTTCTATAGGCTTTTAAAGCCTGGGGTTTTGGATCGCTTGATTCAAAAGCATAATATTCCAGTATGGCCATACATACAGGTTCGGTATATGCATTCACTTCATGCCCATGGTATTCTGCTTTAACAAATAAGGTGTCAACCTCCCGTCCGGACATCTTTAGCAGTTGATCAATAGCCTTACCCCTAGGCTTTAGTCTTTGCGCGCCCCAGTCAAAACTTATTTCTCGCAAAGTCTTTCTATCTATACCACACATTCTTGCTAGTCCATTTTCAGAAAGATACGGTATGCCGCTTTCCAGCACACCCATTTCAATATCATCATACTCTATTTGAGTTTCAACATGGAGAAGTTCAAGTTGGTAGGGTGTGGGTGAATCGCCATTTTTTGAGTCTAACATATTGTTATTTATTGATTCTTGGTTGTGGGTATGGTTATTCTTATTAGACAAAATTTCCTCCTAATTTATTTGAAATAATATATATAATTAGCGACTCAGTGGGCGCAGCGATGGCGTGGGATTACATATCCACCCACTTACCAATAACTACGCCACAAATGGTTGCATTACCATTTACTTTGATGATCTTATCAGGCCAGTTTGGATTTAGTGGTTGTAGATATTTTTCACCATTTTCAATAATTAATTGTTTGAAGGTCGCGGTAATATCATCATCTAAACGAACAACAACGCAAGATTTATTCTCTGCTGATTTTTCAGGATCAACAAAAATAATATCACCATCTTCAAAGCTAGGTTTGCCATTCGGATTATACATACTGATACCAGATACACGTAATGCGTATGTGTTTTTACTATGACCTACAGGACATGGCAACCAACGAATAGCATCATCTGGTAATAGTGATTCTATATTGCACCAACTTCCAGCAGCGACCCAAGATATAACAGGGATCATACCTTTTATATCTGGAGCCTCAGATAATGAGGAGTCTAGTTTCGGTGTAGCTGTCACATCTTTGACATTTTCACCTTTGAGCCATTCAGCTGAGACATCTAGTGCATTGGCGATCTCAACTAAAAACTTAGAGCTTTCATTACGACCGTTTTCTAAGAATGTAATAGTCGACGTGGAAACCCCTGCCTTTTCTGCTAGGGCTTCTCTAGAATATCTTTTTGCTTTTCTAGCTTGGTATAAACGATCTTTTAACATAATAAATCTCCTTGTATTAATATGTAATTTAGTTACTTTTGTAACACAAGGCAATATACAAAAGTAACGAATAATATTACATAAGTATTGACAAAATTAATTACATAAGTAACAATTTCACTGTTTTAAATATGTGTGAGATTGCATATGAGCGACATGATAGATTTGATTATTAAAAAGGCTGGTGGAGCCACAGAGTTGGCTAAAAAACTAGACATTACTCGACCAGCAGTACTTCATTGGAAAGCTAGGGGATATAAAGTTCCACCTATAAAACACGCTTTCAAAATTGAAAATATTACAGGCATTCCAAAAGAAGAAATTTGGACTGATTATTTCAATTCAAAACCACAGAACATTACCAATGATGGTTTAGAGGGGTGATTTCTAATGGCTACGAATTTAGATTACATCTGGTTGCATCTATTCAACGGTAACAGATTAAGTGATCGCCAAGCAATGGTTCAATTTGCTTATGGCGCATTTCGTTCTCGCGTATCTGAAAAACGTTATGAATATCACATTCAAGACGAGTTTGTAACGATTCATCCACAGGGTTCTGTTGTTCGATACAAGGAATACTGGATCTGTCCGAAATTCTTGCGTACTAAGCAAGCTCAACGTATCAGAGAAGAGTTAATGAAAAAAACTCATGGGAGAAGATCATGAGACTAATTTCTTATATCAATAATCAAAAATGGATTGAGGGGTAGTCCATATGAGCATGATGTTAATGGTCAAGGCAATGCAAATAAAAGTTGGTAATCCATTACGGAAGTTAGTTCTTTTAAAGCTTGCCGATAACGCGAGTGACACTGGTGAGTGTTGGCCAAGCCATCAAAATATTGCTGATCAATGTGAAATTAGCAAAAGATCTGTGATTAATCATATCGACGCATTGGTCGAAATGGGTCTTTTGCGTGTTGAAAATCGCATTAAAAACAATGAGAAGCAATCAAATATCTATTACTTAACTTTGGATGGTCATCCACTGGCTGAGGAACCAAAAAAGGGTAGTGCAGGAGATTCACTACCTAGTGCAACAGATGCACTACCTAGTGCAGGAGCTGCACTACCTAGTGCAGGAGCTGCACAAGGGGGTAGTGCAGGAGCTGCACATAGAACCAGTCACTCTTTTGAACCTATTAGTAGTGGTAGTAGTAATAACCTACCAGAAAATGCTCATCAGCAAATCATCGACAAATGGAACGCTTCTGGCTTTGTTCAAATCAAAGCTATTGTTTCAGGCAGTCAACGCGAAAAGTTATTAAAAGCTCGCATTAAAGAATTTTCACTTGAGCAAGTTCTCGAGGCGATTGATATCGCCAATCAATCAGAATTTTTAAAAGGCGGTGGATCTAAGGGCTGGGTAATGGATTTCACTTGGTTTTTACGTCCAAACAATTTCATCAAAGTTTATGAAAACAAATATGCCAATCGTCCAGTAGCAGAAGGAGTTAATCATGCAACCCATTCAAGCAATCCAAACCGTAAATTGTCAGCCGTTGAACGAGTACGAATTGCAAATGAGAGAGCAAGAGCGCAAAGAGCAGCGCAGAATTCAGGCGCTCGAGCAAATCTGGGAGTTTATGAGCCAAATGTACGGTGAGCTTTGGACTAACTCATTTGGTGAGATTGCTAGCGAAAATATGGCATGGAAAGCAGGATTATCAGGTTTAACGGCTAAACAGGTGATGATGGGATTAGAAAAAGTGGCACAAAGTGGCAAAACATTTCCGCCAACGTTACCCGAGTTTTTAGCGTACTGCAAAGATGAACGTTTTGATTTTGATGTGATGTATCAAACGTGTGTTTATTGGTCATCGGAATCCGCATTGAAGCAATTGGGGCTCAAACGAAGTAGAGAAGCATTATTCATCATGAGCATGATTGGTGGTGAGATCCAAAGCGCTACACAAGCTAAGGCTGAAATGCTTGTGCGAAAAGGCATTGCTGCACTAGAGAAGCATTTGAATGCTGGTGGTCAATTGCCAGAATTTGCTGTTGAGATTGAACACAAGCCGTTGCCAAAGCAGGGCTTTAGCTTAACTGAATTTATGCGCATTGCAGCAAATACCCCAATAACGAATTAATAATTGATTTTGAAAAACGTATGTAGAGGCAAAAATGATAGAGGTAACAAGCTTACAGCAATTATCAGACATCAAAGATGCAATCATCATATTCACAAACGATTCTGATAGTTCGGATGTATTGAAAGATAAATTGGACGGTATAGATGGGGTCTTTAATGTCGATATAACGCACGAAATAGGCTCAAAATTAAAAGAAATCTATGGCGTTGGACATATCCCAAGCGCCGTGTTTTATAAGGCTGGAAAAGCGTCAAATTTGTTTAACGGTGTCGCAGCAATTATGAGGAGAGTACATGGCTAGATTTTACGTGAAAAACAATGCGATTTTGCAACGTGTGATTGCTTATATTCGCGATATTCAGTCTAAGGATGGTGTTCCTATGGTTAATATTTCAAATCGCAAAGAAGATCGCAGTCATGCGCAAAATCGCTTAATGCATAAGTGGTTTAAGGATATTCATAATATGACACAAGCTGGCATTGAATATGAAGCAGGGCGTTGTAAATACGCATACTTCTTGCCCATTATGGCCACTAGCGATAATGAAGATGCCGTTGAAGCTTATGAATTGATCAAGGAAATAGAGAAGTTACGTGGGTATGAATACACGTGTAAAGCACTTGGTCAAAGTCTTTTGCCTTCTAGTCGACTTTTAAGTACTAAAGAATTTGCCCAAGCTTTAACTGAGATGCAACAAGGGGAATGGGAACATTGTTTAACTGATCCAAGCTTATACGGGTTGAATTTAAGAGATGGATTATAAGCGGTGAGGAAGATGGATGACTAAAGAAGAAAAAAGACATTTAGCAAAAGTCGCCGCTTTAGGTTGTATTGTCTGCCGTAATGAAGGTTTTGGAAGAACAGCAGCAGAAATTCATCATGTCAGAAACGGACAGGGAATGTCGCAAAGAGCCAGTAACTTTGAAGTGATTCCATTATGCCATGCTCACCATCGAACAGGTGGGCATGGCATTGCTTTTCATGCGGGCAAACAGGCTTTTGAAAGTAAATATGGTACTGAGCGTGAATTGTTAGCACAGGTCAACCAATTGCTTAATCAGGGATAACTCAAGATGAAAGTAATGATTGGAATTGATGTGGGTAAAAAAACAGGTTTTGCTTTATCACTGGGTGGCAAGTTGTCAGAGGTTAAGTCATATAGGTTTTGGGATGCGGTGATGGCTGTAAAGAGCTTGTTTGAACGTTATAAGCAAGATAATCAAATTGACTTCAAAGTTTATGTGGAAGATCCAAGATTGCGTACATGGTTTGGTTCAGATGAGAAGAAAGTGCAAGCCGCTCGTATGGGTGTCGGCAGTGTTAAACGAGATGCTGAATTGTGGGAAGAGTTTTTGCAGCGTGAGCAAATTCCCTATGAATTGATCGCACCTAAATATAACCGCACAAAATTATCACACGAACAATTTATTAGGTTTACAGGTTGGACTAATAGAACAAATGAACATGGCCGTGATGCCGCAATGCTAATTTATGGGAGACAATAAGTGATTGAGCATGGAGTGATTAAAAAAGGTGGAGAAGTTGTTGGGTATCGCACGCCAAAGAGTGAATTATTTATTGAACAGCAACGTCAAAAGGTTGAAGAAAGAAAATCTAATAGAGAAATGTTAAAGCTTGCTGATCATGCTTTGGAGGCATGGGCAAGGTGGCGATTAACGAGTATAGGCTATGGAAATTCTCCATTAGCTGGTCAGGATATGCCAAAAATGCCAACAGGATCTATGCCGCCGATTGGGTGTAGAGAAGCACCAGAAATAGTATTGAAGACAATTAAAGTTATGAGAGCTATGTTTGATGGGGCAGCAGCGGATAAAAGATATGCGAGATTCTTATACGAGGTATATATGGGCAGGCAGAACAATGAAACTATTCAGCAAGTAATTGAGAGATTACAACTCAATATCAGTACACGATCTTCAAAACGTGCAATTCTAAGATTTGCAACACTATTTTCTCGGTAAATAAAAACCCCCTGATATGGGGGCTTTTTACCTCTGTTTATATTAAACAGAAATCATATTGATTGCAGTAATTATAAATATAGCGAAAGGAAAAATAATTGCAAATATTGTTTACATTATATTTTTTTGATTGGTGTATATGGGCTCACTTGACACAGGCAGCAAAAATTTCCTAATATTTAAAGCTGATGCTATCTCTACTAAGCATAAATAAATCTTTGCAGTTTTATAAGAAGCCTCTTCAATAGATATTGGAGAGGCTTTTTTCATGACTAGGTTTTATAACTTTTTGCAAATTGGCACTTTTATGTTAATATAACACCATGGTCAAAAATTGTACCTATCAGATTTTGATCGAAATAAATTCTTAGAAAGATCGCCGCGGCGGTCTTTTTTTATGTCAGCTATATTTTATGACTATCTGCCATAGCAGGAAATGTGATTAAGGGATGGCGTTATTAATAGTATTGGTATCATAAAGAATGATACACCCAAGGCTTATTGGGCTAGAGTCTTTACTGTCATAAGATGAGATGATGGTATATTTTTCAATAGCGTCCTTATATAGACTTTCAATGTGGGCATAAGTCTCGTTTTTAAAATTTATAGAAGATTGTATTTTTTTAGATTCATTCATGATGTTCGTGTTTATATCCGAATATTTTATGCTGTTACTTAAACAGCCATGAAAGCCCCAAAGACTCATTTTATATTGGCTGTCATTTAGGTCTTTAGAAGATGCCTTAGTGTTTTTATGGGCAGGGGATATGAAAAAATTATTCATTTGTTCATAGTAAATGTAGCTATCAAAAGAGTTAATAAGTAATTGATAATCTTTACTATGATAGATGGACAGACAGATGTTGATTTTCTCGATATCATTAACTGTATTAGGATATTTAGCAACAGTTTTGTTTATATATGGATATATCTTGTCTCTGTATATATCGCGTATATCTTCACTGTTAGTATAGAGTCCTTGATTAAAAAAATATGATTTTGATTTGCTAAATAATAATTTAAGGTCTTTATCTTCTACCAATGAGGATATACAGCCTGAAAGCCCTTCTTTCTTTAAAAATGTTCTGGCATATTCTTTAAACTCTAATTCCTTATCATCATAAGATAGGTTGGTTTCAGAACAAGCAAAATTAATGGTAGAAAGAATCAAAATAATAGCTTTTGTATTCATGGCGTTAATCCTAATATTACACGTAGGTAATTTTTACATTTTCAGTGAGATTTTATTAAAATTTAAATGAATATTAGGCAAGTTTGATACTAGTGCCTATGTTAACTAATATTGATGTTTGATTTGGAATTATTAATTAGCCCCATAATCGGGGCTTTTTATTAGGTTATTTTCGCATATATTCGATTGCTGCTTTAGCGAGAAAATTTGAGCGGTTATCATGAGTTTTTGCAACATACACATCCACTTGCCTAAGTATATTTTTAGACCAGCTAACATTAAATCGTTCAGGCTTTAAGGTGTATTGCGATATATCAATATCTACAGATACAAGAAAGCCATCTTGATAATCAGGATTGGTTCTTAACTCATCTAAAGTTGGATTGAGTACAACAGGCTCTAAACCATCTTCAAGTAAACCTTCCAAATGAAACAAAATGGCTTCTTTAGAATTAGCTACAGCCTCTTCTAATGTATCGCCAGCAGAAAAACAACCTTCTAATGCTGGCACAGTTACACCGTACGCACTGTCGTTGTCTTTGTGTACTACTAAATGAAATAACATTTTACATTCTCCATTATGTGAGATTTGAATAGCCTGAAAAGGCGGGTTATAAGCCCGCTTGTTTCAGTATTGATTTGACTGTTCCTTTCGGTAGGTCTTTTTTAGGATGAGGAATTGTTACTCTTCCTGTTTTGGTTGGATGTTTGAATTGATTGTGTGAACCTTTTGTTGCTACTAAGTACCACCCATCTTCTTCAATCATCTTAATCAAGTCTTTGCTATTCATTTTCTCCTCTGCCTCTAAATCATGTGTGTATTATTACACACTAAGATATTATTTTCAACATTTACACACACAAAGTATTATGAATTTTAAATTAAGCAATAAATCAAAAAGCAAGCTCATTGGCGTTCATCCTGATTTGGTTGCAGTAGTAAATCGGGCGATTGAATTAACAACTCAAGACTTTACGGTATTTGAAGGTGTTCGCACGATTACACAACAAAAGTTGAACTATCAGAAAGGTACATCAACCACATTGCATGGTTCACGTCATTTAATAGGCAAAGATGGCTATGCTCATGCTGTTGATTTGGTGCCGTACATCAATGGCCAATTAAAATGGGATTGGGAGGCTTGTTACAAGATCGCTGAAGCAGTAAAGCAAGCATCGAGTGAATTGAATATCCCAATTCGTTGGGGTGGTGTATGGAATCAAAACCTAGCAAACATCACAGGCACAACGAAGCAAGCACAACAAAAATATGTTGATACACGCATGAAGAATGGCCAAAGAGCTTTTGCAGATGGTCCACATTTTGAGTTGCCAGTATCAGTCAAATATCCACAGTTTTAAATTGATATGTAATATTACTAATCAGGGTTACGCGGTAGCTATATCTTATATTTTTGTTATATTAGAAAATCGAATAACAAAATAAGGACATATCTATGACAATTCTTAATTTAACGGCTGCTGCCCAATATGACGATTGGAAAGGGGAAGTAGCACTTGATAATGCTGATACAAATAGTATTTATAATTTTGTAAAGAATAGTGAACAATGGAATGATGGTGATTTGTTGTTTGGCTATGAATTATTTATGCATCCTACAGGGTCATCTGCTGATGGGAACGTAGCTGTTGGTTTCTATGTAGGTCCAGATACAAGCAATATTAGAAAGATAACCATAGAGATAGATATTATGGATTTTTTACGGTTATTCAAGAGAATAAGTATTGTTGCTGAGAGCCGTTATAAAAAATAGGCTATATCAGCTTTATTTTTGAGGCGCATATTAATATGCGCTTTTTTATTATTTAAAAGTTATTGCAATCAATGAGTTAGATTGTTATGAAAGTAAATGAACTATTCACAAATGACAATGGGCGATTGAGTACGACAAATACTATTCAGATGATGAGTGCGATTACGTTATGTGGTGGATTCTTTGCTGCAATGTTTTTTGATTTGCATGTACCAAGTGAACTTGCATTTATTATTGCCAGCATGGCGACCTTAACAGCTACATCAAAAGGATTAGTGACGATGCGCAAGGATAAAGATCATGAAAAAGATTAAAAATATATTCATTGCTGCATTAGGGGTGATTATTGCTTTTCTTTATATTGTTTTGCAATCGAAGAACCGTAAGATTCAGCAACAGGATCTAGAGATTAAACAGCATAAAAGTAAGAATGAAGAGCTCACATTCATTAACAATAAAGAGCAAGAAAGTAAAAATGATCAAGACAAAATTAATATTACTTCTGAGCATGACATTGACAGCATGCTCGAGCAAAGTAAGGCATATCGAGATTGATTACGCGGCGATTAATTGTGCGGGGTGGGAACGCGGCTCTATCAGTCGCAAAGATCAATTAACATTGGAAACAAAAAGATGGATTCTATCGCACATTATTAAATACGATAGAGATTGTAAACGTCCTACGGCCTAGATAAGGAAGCCGCTAATGGATAATAAAGTCAATTTTGAAACATGGTTACATAACAAAACAACTGTTGTTGCTGGCTTTCTAGGCAGTGCATTGTTGAGCTTTGCCATTTGGGTATTTAGCCAAGTTTACGGGCAAAGTGTTAAACATCTTGAAAGCATTGATAATAAGTTTGACATGCTGACCAAAGATATTATTGCGATCAAGCTTCAAGACAGTGCGAACACAATCACAATTAATATGCTTAAAAATGATGTGCTCGATCTCAAGACCGTGAATAAAGAAGTGCTGGGGCGTCTTGGATCACTTGAGAAGTCTAGCGTACAGCACGAGCAACAACTAAGGCAGTTAAGTAAATAAGGATTAATTATGGCGGCTGAAAATAAAGTTGGTCGTCCAACTAAGTACAAGCATGAGTATTGTGAGCTCGCTTTTAATTATTGTTTGTTAGGTGCAACAGATGCAGATTTAGCACGCTTCTTTAATGTTGATGAATCAACCATCAACAGATGGAAACTTGAGCATGAAGAATTTTGCGAGTCCGTAAAAAAAGGGAAGCTAGATGCCGATGCGTTGGTTGCTAAATCTCTTTTTCAAAGAGCCATTGGATATCAGTATATAGAGACCAAGAATGAAATGTCTGAACAAGGCATGAAAAAGACTGTAACGACAAAAGAAGCAATGCCAGATACGACGGCGCAGATATTTTGGCTCAAGAATAGACAGCCAAACAAATGGCGAGATAAGCCTGTTGCGGTTAGTGAAGAGTTAGATGCCACACCCGTTAAAATTGTTGTAAATGTTCAAGATGCAAGAAAGCAAGACGATAAGCCCGAAACTTAATGTGCCACAAGCCAAGTTTATTGCGTTAGATAAAAAGTTTAAAGCATTTGTCGCTGGCTTTGGTAGTGGTAAAACGTGGGTAGGTTGCGCAGGCATTGCAAAGCATATGTGGGAATACCCGAAAATTAATGCGGGTTATTTCGCGCCAACATTCCCTCAAATTAGAGACATCTTTTATCAAACGATGGAGGAAGTCGCATTTCATTGGGGTTTATCTGTAGATATTAAAACATCGGACAAGGAGCTTCATTTTTATAATGGGGCTACCTATCGCGGTGTTTGTATATGTCGATCAATGGATAATCCATCTTCAATTGTTGGATTTAAAATTGGCCATGCGATGGTTGATGAAATCGACATTTTGAAACAAGATAAAGCCACTTTAGCGTGGCGTAAGATCATCGCACGTATGAGATATAAAGTGGAAGGTTTGCGCAATGGTATTGATGTCACAACGACACCTGAAGGCTTCAATTTTGTATATGAGCAATTTGTTAAGTCTGTGCGAGAGAATCCAAAGCTAGAGGCATTATATGGCTTGGTGCAAGCCAGTACATATGACAATGAAAAGAATCTACCTGATGGATATATAGAATCGCTTTATGAGTCATATCCAAGACAGCTAATCGAAGCTTATTTAAATGGCCGCTTTGTCAATCTAACGAGTGGCACGATTTATAGCAATTTTGACCGTAAATTAAATCATTCTGATGCAGAGTTAAAATCAGGTGAGCCATTGCATATTGGTATGGACTTTAACGTTTTACAAATGGCTGCGGTTGTATATGTGATACGTGATGGAAATCCAATAGCGATTGATGAATTAACAGAAGTCAGAGATACACCAACGATGGCGTATTTGCTTAAAGAGCGTTATCCCAATCGCGCCATTCGAATTTATCCTGATGCTAGTGGCCATAACACTAGTTCTAAAAATGCCAGTGACTCTGATCTAAGCATTTTAAAAGAAGCGGGTTTTACTTTAGTGGTTGATACGACGAACCCAAGGGTCAAAGACAGAATTATGGCGATGCAAGCAATGTTATTGAATGGTGAAGGTAAGCGCCGCCTGTTAGTGAATACACATCGATGCCCAAAATTTACAGAAGGATTAGAGCAGCAAGTCTATGACAAGCATGGAGAGCCTGATAAAAGCTCAGGTGTGGATCATGTGAATGATGCAGGTACATATCCGATCATCAAATTATTTCCTATTGTTAAACGTCAATTAAGACACTCTTCAATGCCATTCTAGGGGTAGTAATGAAAATAGATAGCATTTCCAATGAAATGAAAGAGTTTCATGAGAAAATTAAGCCGATTCAGGCTTTATTGGGCGGTACTGAAGCAATGAGAGCCGCTAAGCAAACATATTTGCCAAAGTTCAAGTCTGAAACGGCGCAAGATTATAATGCGAGATTGGCTGTCGCAACATTGACACCATATTTTGAAGATACGATTAAGTCTATGGCGGGGCGTGTTTTCCACAAGCAATTTGCATTAGATGATGTTCATGATGAGGTGCGCGAATTTGTAGAAGACTTTAATGGCTCTGGCAAAAGTATGAGTGGCATCTTTGAATCAGTCTTTTTTGAGTCATTGGGATATTCTAGATCGTATGTAGTCATTGATTACACATTGACAGAACAAGCGAAAACACGTGAAGAAGAGAAGAATTTAAATGCGCGTCCATATGCGTTTAAAGTTAGTCCTGATCAAGTGTTAGATATTCGCAAATCTAATGGCGGTATTGTGTTATTTAAGTACATTCATACTGTGATTGATGAAGAACAGACCAATGATTTTGAGATTAAGTATCAGGATGAAATTGTTCTCATGACACCAGCACGCACTAGATTTTATAGAAAGCTTTCTGGTAATGATTGGACATTGGTTAAAGATGTCGAGATTAGAGTGGGCAATAAAGCTTATGACCATGTATTTGTAGAAGAACTGAAACTTGCTAAGAAACCACCGCTTTCTAACTTAGCAGAGTTGAATATTAAACATTGGCAATCACAATCAGAGCAAGACAATATTCTCAGTAAAGCAAGAATGCCCATTTTGAAAATGATGGGTGTTGATCAGCCAGCTTCCGAGGATGAACTCATTATTGCAGGCGCACTATTTTTACCATTGGGTGGCGATGCTAGTTACATTGAGCATTCAGGTGCGGCGATTAAAGCGGGGCAAGAAGCATTGAATAAGCTAGAAGAGCAAATGGCTGTTGCAGGTTCAAAATTGCTCATGCGAACTAAGATGGCATTGACTGATAGCCAAACTAAGAATGAAAGTAAAAAAGAGGTCAGTGAGTTGATGTTATATAGCTTAAAGCTCAATGATTTTATGAATCATGTCTTAGATAAATTTGGATTGTGGCTAGGTTTAGACGATGCAGGTTCGATAGATATCACGGATAATTTACAGAAAACGATTGAATCAGAAATATCTATTAGCGAGCTCATTCAGTCTGTGAATCATGCAATTATCTCTAAGAAGTCAGTCTTTGAAGCAATGGTGGCGTGGAATGCCATTACAGATAATCGTACCTTTGAAGAAGAACAAGAACAGATTGCATTAGAACAAATTAGTGAAATCGCCGCTCCAATGGCTTAATGATTATGAAAGAGTTTAGTTATTCAGAGCTCACAATGATGTTGTGTGAGTTTAATATCAATATTTTTCGTTATGATGCTTATGTTCGTTCAGTCGTTTTTAAGCATTTAGATCAGGTTCAAAAAGATCTCATTGCTCGTATTATGATTGATGATCTAGAGTCTATCTCTAAACGAGATATTCAACGATTAGTCAGAGATATTAAAACGATCATTACGGATGAATATGAACGTATTCTTGTGTATTTATCCGAAACGAATCAGCAATTTTATATTGCGTCTCATCATATTGAAGCGCAAATATACAATACATGGTTAGGTGCGAAAGTCTTTAGTTATTTGCCTAACTATAAATTAGATGCCATTCGATATGCGCCTTTGTTTGAAGGTAGAGATATCAAAGATTGGTGGATCAAACAGTCTGAAGATCTAAAATTCAAGGTGGAATCAATCATTAGAAATGGCAATGTATTGGCTGAAACGCCGCAAGCCATATCTAAACAGATTCGTGATCAAATCAATATTGTAAAACGCCATGCTGATTCGATTGTGAGAACTGCGAATGCGGCGATTGCTAATGATGCTTTAGAACGTCTCATTGACCACAATACAGATTTAATCTCTGCTAAGCAGCATATCAGTACATTAGATGGTAATACGAGCGATGTGTGTAAGGCGCGAGATCTAAAAAAATGGACAGTAGACAATCGTCCAATTGGCCATAAGATGCCATTTAGAAAGCCGCCATTACATTTTAGATGTCGTTCTATTATTCGGCTTTTATTACAAGATCAAGTGGTATCGACAAGAGCTTCACAATTTGGGCAGGTGAATGAGCAAATAGATTATTCATCATGGCTAAAAACTCAAACTCAAGAGTATCAAATATCAGTACTGGGGGAACAAAAAGCAAAATGGTTTAGAGAAGGGAAATTGACGATTGGAATGATGCTTGATCAGAATGATCGACCTTTAACGATCAAGCAGTTAAAAAAGATATATAACTTATAGTTATACAAGCTCACGAAAGTGGGCTTTTTTATTAGATAAATTTTATTAACAGAGCGAGATGCTCCATTGATGCGAGAAGCAAATTATGTGGAAAACAGATGAAAACGGCAATTTAGTTGTAGTGGATGGTAATCCTGTGGTGATCACAGCAGATGGTAAAGAAGAGCCTTTCTCTTTGGAATCAAATAAACAATACATCGAAAGTTTAAAAGCTGAAGCAATCAGTCATCGCCAAAAGGGTAATGGTTATAAAGAGCAGTTAAAAGCCTTCGAGGGTATTGATCCTAACAAAGCGCGTGAAGCTCTTGAGAAAGTGAAGGCATTTAGTGAAAAAGATCTAATTGATGTAGGGAAGGTTGAAGAAATCAAAGCAGAGATGAAGCGAGTACATGATGCTCAGTTGAATGAAGCGATTTCTAAAGCTGAACAGTATAAGCAACAGATGCAGTCATATATCATTGGGCAAAAGTTTAGTGAGTCACAATTTATTGCTGACAAACTGAATATTCCATCAGATATGGCACGCGAATTCTTTGGTAAGCACTTTACCGTTGATGAACGCAATAATGTCATTGCATTACATGATCCTTCAAACCTTGACAGTATTGTGTATTCAGAAGCCAATGCAGGTGAACCAGCCTCTTTTGATGAGGCATTAGCAAAGTTTATTAATGCGTATCAATACAAAGATAAGATCCTAAAAAGTAACGGTAATCAGGGCTCTAATACATCAAATACGGGTAAAGCTCCAAATGGTATGAAACGTTCAGATATGACGCCTTTAGAGCGAGCAAAATACATTCAAGAACACGGATCTGAAAATTATTTAAAACTTCAAAAATAAGGGTAATTTATGGCAACAACAGTCAACAAAGATATGATTATCTATAATGAAACAGCACAGACCTCATTCTTAGAGCGACGTCAAGATAATATTGATGTCTTTAACAACTCTTCGAATGGTGCAATTATCTTAGAAAATGAGATCATTCAAGGTGATTTTTCACAGTCTGCTTTTTATACGGTGGGCGGTGAAATGAAGCATCGTGATGTGAACTCAACCGATAAAGTCACCGCCAATAAAATTGGAATGAGTGAGCAAGTGGGTGTGAAAGTGCCATATAAGTATGGTCCTTATGCCTCTACAGAAGAAGCATTTAAGCGCCGCGCTCGTAGTCCTGAAGAGTTCGCCTATCTCATTGGCCAAGATTTAGCGGATGCAACAAGTGCGGGGCATTTAGAATATGCTTTAGGTGCATTAACAGGGGCGATTCTCAGCAATTCTGATATGAATGTTAATGGCAATATTGCCGTTGATGGTCGTAAAGCATTAACGCGAGCCATGCGAACTTTTGGTGATAAATTTTCGCGTGTCGCTTTGTGGGTTATGAACTCAGATACCTACTTTGACATCATTGATGATGCTTTAACGAATCAAATTTATTCCGAAAGTGGGGTAGTGATTTACGGTGGTGTACCTGGAACACTTGGTAAACCAGTTTTAGTCACGGACACGATTGATCCCAAATTGTCATTTGGTTTACAACGTGGTGCAGTACGAATTCGTGAGTCACAATTACCAAGTTTTCGCCTATATGACATTAATGATGAAGAGAATATGGCAATGGGTGCGCGTGCTGAAGGTGCATTTAATATTGATATTCTTGGTTATTCATACAATAAAACAAAAGGCGAAAATCCAAACCTTGAAAAACTCAAAGCAGCGGCAAGTTGGAAGAAATATGTGGCCAGCAATAAATTAACAGCGGGTGTACTCATTAATCTCAGTAAGGATGAAAAAAGTAAACCTGATGGTATCGGTGGTTAAGCATATTAACTAAGGCGGCGATTGTGCCGCCTTTTTCTTGAGAAGTAAAAATGGAATATGTCACAACACAGTATGCGGATGCTTATCACTCAAAACGTATGACAGCTGAACGATGGAATATGTATTCAGAAGATGAAAAAGCTAAACGTTTAGTTTCATCCATTGATTTTATCGAGGCAAATTTTCGTTTTCAGCATGAAATATGGGAACAAGTAGAAATACCCGAGCAACTCAAAAAAGCAATTTGTGAAGTTGCAGTATCCGATGAATTGATCATTGCACGATCACGAACACAAAACAGCATTAAAATTGATGTGATTCAAGTAGAGTACAAAATTGACTCGTCCGCATATCAGATTGAATTTGATCGTATTAAAATTATGCTGAAAGGCTTATTGATGCCTGAACAACGTTTATTCATGAGAGTATCACGATGAATTATCAGGAAATTCAAAATATTGTTAATGAGTTATTACCCGAGTTTGGTATTGAATGTACAGCGACAATTAGAATTGCGGGTAAATATGATCCTAAGACAGGGCTGTCAGGCACTGAAAAGACCACGAATGGACAAGCAATCATCACAAATATTGATATGAGATATAGTGGGCAAAATAATTTGATAGAAGTTGGGGATCAGTGGTTATTAGCAACAGCATCGCTAGATCTACAAGTGGGATCAGTTGTTCATATTGATGGCAAAAAATATCAAGTGATTGCCCCTAATCCAATTAAGATGGCCAAACATACAATTTTATATAAAGCACATGTTAGAAAAGTTTAAGCCCTATTTTCATAGGGCTTTATATTGTTCTGCCTCTCGGCAGTACCTGGGTTCAGTGTATAAGTTTTATGCCTATAGGCAATGAGATTATGCGTATACCAACTTCAGTTGGTGAAATTATTCTACTAATCGTAAAAATAAAATCAAGATCACAATATTGATTCTAATCAATATGATACTTTTATTTCTTAGAGTGAAATCATGAGTATTAAAGATAAAATTGCTCAAAGAAAAAATGAGCTATTTTTGGAAATTAAGGGAAATATTAGAAACGCCGCATATACGGCATTTACAAAAATACAGACAAAAACGCCCGTTGATACAGGAGAAACTAGACGAGCATGGGCAATCGCAAAAGAATCAGATCAACATTATGTGATCACCAATCCTTTGCCGCATATTAATGTTCTTGAATACGGTTTATATCCTAATCCACCTAAAAAAGGCAGCGGTAAAACGATCAATGGCTATTCAACTCAAGCGCCTATGGGATTCGTGCGCATCTCATTAGAAGAGGTCAAAAATGAGTTTAGTTGATCTTAAACGTGAGCTTGAAACGTATGTGATGAATTTTGCTGAACGTCACACAATGAATTGCAGTTTTGAAAACTCACATATAGAAAATAAGGGCGATTATTTAGAGTGTTTCTTTTTGCCTATATCGCCGTTTATTTCGACGTTTGAACACGCATCTTATCAGTATATTTTTCAAGTTAATTTTTATGTTGATCAAGGAGTGGGTGCAGTTAATTTACATGTTCTTATAGAGGAGTTTCTTCAACCTTTTGAAGTTGGTTATTCAATCAATAATCACGCGATTGTATATAAACCAAACTCAATGTCACAAGGCATTAAAAGTGAGGGCAAATATATGATTGCTGTTTCAATCTATCTACAATTTTTTAAAGCTATTTAGGAGTATTTATGGCGACATTATCCGCTAAATCAAAAATTCAGATGAGTAAAACTAAGTGTGACAAATTGTCTGATAAAACTGAAGAAATTGAATTAATTAATATTGCATGTGATGCATCTTCTTTTTCTGTTGAAGTCGGTGAGTCTACGTCAATTGACTCAACAACATTAGATGATGATGCACCGCAATCTGAAGTCGCATTTCCTGGTGATTCTACAGCAAGTGCAACAATGTTTTATAGCTCTAAAGCTGATAGTGCATATACCGCGGTACGTGCGGCACATGAAAGTGCTGAGAAGCGATATTTTTGTTTAGTGTTTCCTGATGGTGGCAAAGAAGAATTTATTGCTAACGTCACGTCTCATAGCATTGCATTGCAGACTAAAGAAGCAATCAGCGCAAATGTATCATTTAAGATCAGTGGCAAAGTTAAGAAAACAAACGCAGGTTAATTATTGAGAGGATGACATATGAATTTGGCAGATTTTAGCAATCAAAAGTTAGACAAAGCAAAACCTTTTAACCTAGTATTTCCTGATGGCAGTGTTTCAGATGCGAAGATTTATATTAAGTCACTTAAATCAAAAGATGTAATCCGCGAAACAGATGCGATTGCCAAAAGAGCAAATCAAGCCGTGGCAAAAGGTTTAGATTATGCGATTAAGTCTGACATTGAGATGTGTTGTGCAATCATTGAAACAATAGAAGGTTTCACCATTCAAGAGGCAGATAATGTATTTGGCTTTGAAACGGATGGTGATCGCATTGTGTCTACTAAAGAGAATATTAGATTATTGATGGAAAACTTCCATTTTGCACGCCAACAAGTGGCCGCACAAGCTAATGATGATAGTTTTTTTTATCTGAATTAGAAGAAAGTGCGCGGGACTGTATTCGTTTTTATTTAAAGCCAGAGAAAAATTCTCGTAAAACACGTCACCAAATGTTGTTAGAAATGTCTGAAAACTTAGGAGAGTTAGAGGAGTTGAAGCAAGCGCCTTTAATCACTCAGTATTATCAGCACGTTTGGGATTGGTTTCTATCATTAAATCAAACACGGAATACGGTTATGGGATGGACACCCATCAGTTATACAGAAATCGCCGCTTTTTCATCATTAATGTCAATTGAAATGGATAGAGATGATATAGAGGCTTTAAGGCTCATTGATTCGATTTATCTAGATGAAATGCGCGATATTTAGAGTTAAAAAATAGCCCTGCTTTTTGACAGGGCTAAAATTAAATTATGCAACCTCATGGCAATTTTCAAGGAGACTATTGCAATGAATATTTATATTTTAGTACAAAAAATTAATTTGTGAAGATGGATTATGCTTTAAAAGCATATGGTTGTATTAGAAAGCCCTTATTAATTTAGGGCTTTTTTATGGATGAGGAAAAGGTTATGGCTGATTTAGGAATGCTCATTGATATCAGAGCAAATGGCGCGGATCAGGCATCTCGTGATATTGATCGTGTGTCTAGATCTGCTGAACAACTCGAAAATAAAGCAAAAAGCTTAGGTTACTTTTTTGATCAGCAGGGGCGATTGAGAGAAGCCAATGGTCGATTTGCAAGATCAAATGATAGTGTGGCTAATTCATTGCGTAGAATGTGCGAAGATGCTGATACAGCCTCAACAGGTATCCGTAATATTGGTACATCAGCATCACAATCCATTGTGCCAATGAATCTATTAAGCAAGGCATTGGCAGGTTTATTAACCGTACAAGCTGCAACACATGTACTGAGTTTGGCTGACACAATGACAAACCTAAATTCACAAATTAGATTTGTTACAGCCAGTCAACAAGAAGCAGAAGCTGTACAAAAACGCTTATTGGGCTTAGCAAATAGCACGCGTGCGAGCTTGGAGGCAACAGCAACGCTCTACACACGTACAGCAAGAGCAATGAAGGATTATGGTAAAACACAAACAGAAATTTTAAGATTTACAGAAGCTATCAATAATGCAATGCGTGTGGGTGGTGTTGGTGCGCAAGAGCAGGCAAGTGCCTTATTGCAGTTATCACAAGCTTTAGGATCAGGTGTTTTACAGGGGGATGAGTTTAGATCGATTGCTGAAGCTGCCCCAATTCTTTTAGACATTTTGGCAAAAAATACAGGTGTTGCGCGTGGTGAACTCAAAAAGCTAGGTTCTGAAGGTAAATTAACTGCTGAATTGCTATTTAATGCCATTTCTCAATCATATGATGAATTGAAAAAACAGGCAGCGGAAATGCCAGCCACAATTGAATCCTCAATGACAGTTGTGCGTAATAATATTATGCAATTTAGCCAAGACATATTGAATCAAACGGGTATCACACAGGGTATATCATCGACACTGTTATATGTTGCAAATAATTTGCATGTGGTTTTTGTCCCTGCTGTTTTGTTGGCTTCAGTCATGATTGGAAAAATGACAGGGGCGGTTATATCGTCAGGTGTTGCGTTTGGGCAATCGTCTTTTGCTGCTGCTAAATATCAATTTTCTTTAATTAAAGCTGCGGGTGCTTCTAATACATTGGCGGCAGCATCTACAGCGGGGACAATGGCTGTCAATGGTATGTCTCGAGCATTACAATTGGTTGGTGGTCCAGCAGGTTTAATTGGTATTGTGGCAGCAGGTTTATTATTGTTTGCGACTAATTCAGATAAAGCTAAGAAAAGTGCAGGTGATTTAGAACTTGAGCTTCAAGGTTTAGGAGCGCGTCTGAAATCCATGAATAAATCACAAAGAGAAGCTTTAGTCATTTCGTATACGGATAACCTAAAGAATTTGAAAAATGATCTTTGGCGTTTGAAAACCGATATTGCTCATGAAGAGCGTAAGCTCAAGACAATGCAAGGTGGCGGTTGGTTTGGCGGCAATGCTTCCAAATTTGATATTCAAGAGCAAGAGAAGAAGATCAAGAAAATGAAAGGGGAGGCTTCGAATTTAGCAGATGCGATTGTTAAGGTTTCAGAAAGTATTTTAAAAATTGAAAATTATTCTGAAGAATCAACTGATGGAATGAATGAGCTACAAAAGTCAGGTATAGGCGTAGCTGAAACACTCAAAGAGATCGAAGAGAAGTATCGTCAGCTTGGTATGACAGCATCGCAAGTGACATTAGCTAATTTAGTCGATATGGGCGCATCTTTAGCTGATTTTGCAAGAGCAAAGGCAATGTTAGATGAAATTGATCAAAGCAATGCATCGAAGCGTACTGCAAAACGTGGTGGAGGCACAGACCATTTTGGAGAAAAACTAAAAGCGTTATCTGATGAATTAGCAAAAGTTCAGGCTTTGAATGTAGAGATTGCTAATTTTGGACGTGAAAGTCTCTATACTTCAGCAAGAGAATTAACATTAGAATTTGCGAATCAATCGAATGCGTTATCAAAGGTATCTGAAGCACAAAAGCAAATATTGATGAATCAGGCAATGGCATTAGATAGCCAAAAGCAAATGAATGAAATTTTAAACTTTAGTCTTGATTATTCGAAACGCTTTGAGGATCTACAGTTTGAACTAGAGTTGATTGGTAAGACGAAGGAAGAAGTAGAGCGTTTAAAATTTGAACGAGAATTAGAGAATCGGGCTAAAGAAATTTCTATTGGCATGAGCCCACAAAATCTTGCATATCTTGAGGCCGAAATTCAAAAAATTAGAGAGTTACGCGATGCATATGCGAATCGACAGTCGCATCATGATCATGATATTACTGGTGGCATTAAAGATAGTTTTACAAAAACAACCAACTCTATGAAAACAGTTAGAGAGCAATTTACATCAGCCACAGATTCTATGTTTAATGGTTTGACAGATGCCATTGCTGGGTATGCCTCTGGTGCTGAACAAAGTTTCTCTGATATGACGCGTTCAGTTTTGCAAAACATTTCGAAGATGTTAATTCAGATGGCTTTATTAAATGCTGTACAAATGGCTTTTGGTGGATTCTCTGAGGGTGGTGTTGTTGGTGGGCGAGTAAAAGAATATGCTAATGGTGGTTATACGGGCGCTGGTGGAAAATATCAGCCCGCGGGCATTGTTCACAAAGGTGAAGTAGTCTTTTCACAACGAGATGTTGCTCGATTTGGTGGGGTAGCAGCAGTTGAAAGAATGAGGCTACGAGGTTATGCCAATGGCGGTATTGTGGGTGGTCGAACTATGATTGGACACGCAAACGTACACCAGCCTCAACAGATCACAATTATTGTCAATGTTGCTGAAGATGGCAGCACAGAAGTGATTGATAAAAGTGTCGGTAAAGCGATGGAAAAACACATTGAAGTGATTGTAAATAAAGTCATTGCTAGAGAGAAACGTATTGGTGGATCTTTGGCTTAGATCTGTCGCCTTATACGTTTGTATAAGGCGCATCTAAAAAGATCTAAATTCTTTACGCGCAGTACTTTCTTCTGTTTCATTATTGATGTAATCAACGGATTTATATTCTAATCCTAGCACTGTTTTAATCGCCTCTTTGTCTTCAAAAAATCCATATGATTTATATGAGATATCTATACTAGCTAAAATTGCATCAGGCTGCATTAATAAGGATGTATACTCTAGGCTTTTATATTGCCCACTAGTCATAATCGCTTCTAGGACACTATCACTGCCTTTAATAGTGCTAGGATGCCATTTCTTTGCCAATGCTGTAACTAACTCTATAAAGTCTTGGGCGATATTTAGTTTTTGTTCTGCTTGTTTAGATATATCGAGTGTATAACGTTTTTTAAATGTAATTGCTCCAACTCTATCATTGACTAAAGTCACATGAGCAGTATCAAAGAATGCGACTTCTTTTGTAATGAATCCTGTTTCTGATTTTGTAAAATTTATATCTTGAAACTCCATAGGGCAATTAACTTTAATCCCTCCTATAGATACATAGTCCATATCACAGGCATGGGAAAGAGAGAATACAAGAGGAATTGCTAGTAATGACTTTTTCATGAACACCCCATTTTCTAGTTTCAATATTCTTTTGAAGTGTCTATTTAATGAAACTTTAGGCACTAATTATCAGTATATATGATGTGATTACGGAGTGAAATTTTTAAGTGTTGAGTTGGTTACAAAGAGTAGCTTGTAAATATCTTTAATGATAAGATTCTGATCCCTACAATAAAAAAAATTTATGAGGAGAACTATGAAAAAGATCTTATATATGATTGCTATTGCGACCGTAGTCGTCGGTTGTGCTACCGCAGTTAAAAAACAATGGGGCGTTGTGAGTGGCAGTAAAGCAGATGGCACAGTTAAACTTGCTTATGAATATACTGAGATGGAAAAGCCCATCGTGGATATGACACAAGCAGAAACGATTGCTACGAAACGTTGTGCAGCATGGGGATATAAAAAAGCAGAACCTTTTGATGCAGCAATGACTAGTTGTGTATATGGACCAGGTGCTTGGGGTGGATGTGCTCAATATAGAGTATCTATGGATTATCAATGTACCAATCACTAAATACATAGTACTAAAGAGCTCCTTCAAATAGGAGCTTTTTTAATATCTAAATTCGCAATAAAACTATAAAAAAAGCGTTGAATCATAACAATCCAACGCTGAAACACCATTTTCTAATAAAGAAAGGTGTGCCCAACAAAATTATATTTAAAATTTAATTGTATGTCTATCATTAGAAATCTATATAAAATGCAAGAAAATATTTTTTTAAAATAGAATTGAAAGATAACATTTATTTGAAATTTCTCTTATTTAGGTTATTGATATGGGTTATAGAGTATTTAGATGGTGTCCACGTATTGATGCGGTACAAGAAGTTGAACCATTGCTTAATATTATTCAATTCGGAGATGGTATAGAGCAACGGCAGCTCAAGGGTTTGAGGTTACACCGAAATAAGTTTCCTGACTTAAAGTTTGTTGCTAAGAAAGAAGAAATTAATGAAATCACTGATTTTTTGCTGCTACATATTACAAAGCCATTTTGGTTTTCCTTTCAAGGAAAACAGTATCTAGTGAGAAAAGATGGACCCTATAAGCTGGTTCATAAAAGTAAGGATATTTGTGAATTAACCGTAAGCTTTGTTGAGGTCATGAAATGATTAGTGATTCAGTGAAAGCTCAACTAGATGAATTAGAACAACAAGCATGGATTGATTTATATGTACTAGATATTAGCCGTATTAATGACCATGGCGGCTCAAACCATTTCTATTTTTGTAACGAATTGAATGAAAAGAATGAGTCAGTCATTTGGCGAGGTCAGAAATATTTAGCGATACCAATACAAATTGATGGCGTTGAAAGAAAAGGTAATGGACCAAGTAATAGACCGACGCTAAACATTGCCAATTTAAATGGATATATGACAGGGGCGATTCATCAATATGATGGATTGATTGGGGCAAAAATAACACGTTACCGAGTGCCGTCACAATTCTTAGATGCTGTAAACTTTCATGATGGCAATGATAAAGCGAATCCTGATGAGTATTTAGCTCAATCCTATATTGTCAATTCTGCAAAATATAACAGTCAATATGCTGAATTCACATTAGCTTTGCCGTCTGAAACAGATGGGGCGACGCTTCCTAAGCGCACAATTTATGCTTCGGTATGTCCGTTTTTATATCGAGGTGAGTATTGTGGATATGATGGCCATGCTATTGCTGATGAAAACGATCATGCTTTAGAACCACATGAAATGAATAAGGATAAATGCAGCAAGAGACTTAGTGGATGTATTGCGCGATTTGGTGTGAATGGTCAGCTGCCTTTTGGCGGATTTCCTGTTGCTGATAAATTTTCAAGCTAGATAAAAAAAGGCTCTGAATATATGTATAAACAGAACCTACAATCAATAAATCTACAGGAAAATATATGTAGAACTAAATTCTAGCATAAACGTTTTAATTTTTGTCAATTCCATTGAGCCCTTTATTGGGCTTTTATTTTGTCTTTTAGAAAAGGATTATTATGGAAAACAGTATCTTGTCTTATTGTGCTGATGCCAATGAAGAACGAGGTGGAATTGTTATTGATAATGAATTTATAGCAGTCAAAAACATTGCCAAAGATAAGGTGAATCATTTCGAATTTAATCTTGATAAATATAACTATGATCGTATAGATGCCATTGTTCATAGTCATATAGGTGACCATCCATTTTTATCAAGTTTAGATCGCTTATCTCAAATACAAACGCAAAAATCATGGTGGATCGTGGCCAATAACCAAATCCATAAATACAAATGCGTTGATTTATTACGCGGACGAGAATTTAAATATGGTCAATTCGATTGTGCCACATTAATTGAAGATGCCTATGCAATTTGTGGCATTAATCTTCATCACTATCAACGTAAAACGATGGAAACTGATGAAGCGAATAACGTGATTATTAAGAGATTACCAAAGCTTGGTTTTTATCAAGTGTCAGACATTGTAACAGGTGATGTCATCGTGACTAGTATGGGCGGAAATCCTAATCATTTAGGCTTAATTTTAGATGGCGAAAGGGTATTGCATCATGTAGAGGGGCAATATTCAAGAGTCGTCGCATATGGATCGGTATTTAGAAAAAGAACTCATTCTATTTGGCGGCATAAGGATTGGAAGCCACGCATGCTTGAAGCAATTCATTATGATTTAAAGGCAAGTGCGTATGAAGAAAATTACATTTAAATTCTATGGTGCATTAAGAAAGTATGGAAAAGAAATTAGCTTATATGGCAATACAGTCAATGAGTGTATGCGTTCTTTATGTATTCAATTAGATGGCTTTAAAAAACACGTTAAATATAAACAGTACGCATTAAAAATAGGGCGGCGATATGTTGGTCAAGATGAATATTTAACGGGCATCAATGCCAGTAAGCCGTTAATTATTAGAGTGATCCCAATTGTAAAAGGGTCGGGTCCATTGGCTCTCGTTGCTGGAGCTGCATTCGCTGCAATGGGTGTTATGGGCGTTGGTGGTGCAATGGTTGCTACAGTTTTATTGCAAATGGGCGTCGGATTGATGCTAGCAGGTGCAGCAGCTTTATTAACTAAGCAGCCAAAATTCAATCAAGATTACCAAGGTGTAGAAGATTCAAAGTCTTCAGCGTTTAGCAATTTATCTAACATGGCGGGGCAAGGCAAACAGATCCTACGTGTCTATGGTGAAATGTTAGTGGGTGGTTATGTCATTTCACAAGGTTTAGCAAGTCGCCGTATTGAGTCTGGTATTGATATTAATAACGTGCAAACGGCTAAATATTCTCGTCAAACAGTTGAGTTGATTGCAGCTCAAGATCCAAATGGTAAAACGTACAATATAGATCGAAATTGTGATTCTGTACGTAATGCCGCCATTAATATTAAGGTTCAGTGGAGTTAAATATGGGTGGTAAATCAGGAGGTGGTGCAAGATCACCACGCATTGAAAAAAATACATTACATTCTGCGCAAAAACTCAAAGTCATAGATTTAATCAGTAGCGGGGAAATTTCAGGTTTTATTAATGGTAATGAGCATCCACTAAAGTCTGTTTATCTGAATGATACAGCTGTACAGAATAAGGATGGATCTATGAACCATGCCGATGTTCAATTCGAGTTTAATCGTGGGACGTTAGAACAAGATTATTTACCTAGTGCTATGTCTGTAGATACTTCTCACACTGTGGGGGCTCAGGTTGAAAAGAAAAATCCTATTACGCGTACTGTAACTAATAAACAAGTAACAAGTGTGCGCGTCACTGTGGGCGTAGATGCTTTGATGCGTTCTACAACAGAAGGTGATCAGCTGGCAACGTCTGTTGATATGAGTATTCAAATCATTAAAAATGGTCAGGTACATGCCGCACAACACATGCATTTAAACGAGAAGGGCAATCAACCGTTTAGAGTTGATTATGTGTTTTCAGACTTGCCAACGGCGCCTTTTGACATCAAATGTATTCGTTTAACTGCTGATTCTAAGGATGATATGTTGAGAAATAAGACGTATTTCTTTAGCTATGTGGAATCAATAGATGTCAAAGTAAGGATGCCAGGATCTGCTGTAGCATTTTTACAAATTGATTCTCAGCAATTTGGCAATAACAATCCGACGAGAACATATGGCATCAAAGGCTGTATTGTACAAGTTCCATCTAACTATGATCCTGTAACGCGTACTTATTCAGGATTGTGGGATCGATTGTTTAAACCAGCATATACGAACAATCCAGCATGGGTTTTGTACGATGTCCTAACAAATGATGAGTGTTTTGGTGAGAAGTTTACAGACTATCAAATAGATATTGATAAGTTATATGAGTTATCTAAGTATTGTGATGCGTTGGTAGATGACGGAAATGGTGGAAAAGAACCTCGTTTTGTCTGTAATGCCATTTTGTTTGGTGAGGATGCTAAAACAGTATTAGATAATTTATGTTCAGTTTTCCGTGGCACATATTCAGATGCTAATAACTATTTTACTGTGTATTTCGATAGTAAAAGTGATGTTATTGCAGTATATGAAAATTCTAGCGTAGTTGATGGAGAGTTTAACTATTCATTTGTGCCTGCAACAGAGATCTATAATCAAATTCAAGTACAGTACATTGATCAAGAGGACGGTTATCGTACAAAAATCGATGAAGTATCAGATGAGAAGAATATCGCTAGATATGGTCTTAGATCTACATCTATTACAGCTTTTGGATGTACGAAACGATCACAAGCACTACGTTGTGCAAAGTGGAATTTGATTACCTCTTTAACAGAAAATGAACATGTTCAATTTAAGTTAGGTGCCGCGGGTATTCGACATGAGCAACACGATATTGTAGGGATAGCAGATAGCAATTATGCTGGGCAACAAGTTGGTGGTCGTATTGTGGATATTGCTAGTGATGTGATTACTATTGATCGTGATATCAAAGGAGTGACATCTTTCTTGATTAATGTTGAAGGTAAGGTGAAAACCTTCAAGGTTAAACGAGCGATTAGTGCAACTCAATATAAACTTGATGCACCAGTGAATGCAGTTGAACATGTACAATTTGCGGCGATTGTTGGGAAATTACAGCCTAGATTATTTAGATGCATACACATTGAAGAAGATCGAGAGACGAATACATATACAGTAACAGCCATTAAACACAATCCGCAAAAAGAAGCGATTGTTGATCGTGGCGCCTCATACATACAAGGGCATCATTCATCACTAAATACTATTCCGCATTTGAGCAATGGCATTGTAGAAAATGAGGGTAAAAGCCTTATACTACGTTGGGATAGCATTGAAACATTAGGCGGGAAAGTTAAGTATATTATCCATCTGTATGATGGTAAAAAATTACTGCGTCGTCTTGAAACATTTGAGACGTTCACTAAACTCACAAATCTTCCTCAGGGCAACTATACAGCACGGATTCGAGCGCTTAATGAATATGGCCAATACAGTGCAGAATTATCTATTTCATTTAGCACCACTTATGAAATAACAGGTTTAAGATATTTGCCCATCGTTTTTGGCTTAAATCTATATTGGGAAGTACCATCGCTTTTAACAACAGAAGCATATACAGAAATATGGTGGTCACAAAGTGAAGATAGAAGTAAAGCAACTTTAGCGGCCAAAATGCCATATCCACAGAATACTTATACAGTTAGTAATCTAGGGATTAAAGATGGCCGTTATTTCTGGTTTCGCTTAGTCGATTTAGATGGTAATCAAGGTGAATTTACGCGTGCGTTCTATGCTGAATCATCTAATGACTCAACGAGCATTATTGAGATGATTCGCGGGAAAGTAACGCTTAAAGAGTTATCTGATGATGTTGCAACACATATCATTGAAGATGCTTTAAAAGAAGCACGTCAAGACATGCAAACATTGATTGATCAATCAACAGTAATTAAAGCAGTTCAGAAAAAGGCTGATCAAGCATTGGCTGAAGCTAAGTTATTAGAGGCTTCAACGGCAAAAGATATCAAAGCAGTTTTTGCAGAAACAGCCATTAATCGTTCGATGGTTGAAGCTAATCAGGCAGAAATTAATACTTTTAAAAAGACCACAACTGATCAATTATCCGCACAATCACGTGTGATTGAGGACTTAAAGTCAGAGGTGAACAATAGTATTAAATCTTCAATTAATGAGGTTAAACAGACAACATCTGATAATTTGAAAGCTCAATCCCAAGCTTTAGCTAATTTAAAATCAGAAGTTGATCAGAATATCAAAGCATCTTTAGATGACCTTAAAAAAACCACCACGACTAAACTTGATGCACAAGCAAAATCAATCCGCACGTTAAAAACCGAGGTTAATAAGAATCTCAATGCATCCATCAATACTGTTAAACAAACAATAGCGGGCGTTGATGGAAAGGTTAAGTCGCAATACACATTGACGACAACTGCTATGAGTGGTGGCAAGAAAGTTATTTCTGGCTTTACGAGTTTAAATGATGGAAAAACTTCGGAATTCATTATACAAGCCAACAAATTTGCGATTGTAAATCAAAAAGATGGATCGACCAAAATGCCATTTGTTTTATGGCAAAACAAGTTGGTTTTAGATGGTGATTTGATTGCAAGCGGAACAATTAAAGGTGAGTCACTAGTTGCAGGTGCAAAATTGAAAGCACCTGTAATAGAAGGAGGAACATTAAACATTAACCAAAAATTTATAGTTTCTAGCAATGGGGATGTAACAATCAGAAGTGACCCTACTAAAAATGTTGGGTTACAGATAACTAATGAAGCAATTAGCATATTTGATGCCCAAGGAAGATTACGTGTAAAAATGGGGAAATTAAGATGAGTCAATTTGGTATTGAAGTCCATAATCCGGAAGATGGTAGTGTCTTTGATTTAGCGCGTGCCATTACATTCAGTAAACGTGATATGTCCCAAGTAGGTAAAGGGACACGTGTCAATCCGAGAGAGGGGGGGGTTGCCTTCTTAACTTTATATGATGCAATGAATGCCCCTGTAATATATAGTCAGAATAGTGATGGTAGCTTCTATTTAAGTGCGCCATATAGTCCTAATGGGGTACAATTACCGGCTGTATTTATTTTAGGGAGATGCGCATGTACGGTATTCTAAATAAGACGGTGGAAGGGCACGAGATTAATATTTTTCCTGAAAATAATGTCATTCTAAAGGTATATAAAAGTGGTTATAGCAGACATGATCCGGGATACCATATCCAACCGGATAATATCTCTCAACCCTCTCCCATATATAAAACGAGTATTTTTTTACCTATGGAGGAATATAAAAGTCTTCCCATTGTCGTAGGTATTAGTGAAGGAGCGTTAGGTAGATTGGAGTTTAATCCGAGACATGGGCAATTTATTACCTTAAATGCTTATTCCTTTAAGAAAGAGCCTGTTATCTTTTATCTTTTAACACCTGCTACTGAAACAGAGTTAGGCACCTTACCTGAGTATGGTGCTGTAGTTTACAACGAGAATGGCGGTGTTGGATGGCACTCAGGAATTAAACACGGTGTCCAAGTAATGGGGGCATTCACCAAAAAGAGACCTCAAAATAGATTATTAGAGGGTGTTAGTTTACAGGGCAGAAAGACTGCTATTCTACATACGGGAAGTGATTTATTTTTTGGTGGGATGTCTCCCAATAACTACTATGACGTTGCGGCAACAATGACCGTACGTGAAGGTGATCGCTATACGACTCGTTGGGCTGCTCTTGATAATATAGGTCTCCCCCCTTATTGGAGGCCTTATCCCATAGACCCTAAGAGTTTGGATGTGTTGTTTACTATCATTGATGTTACCAATGTACCGACTAATGATTACAAACCCATCAATATGGATCATGTCAAACCGTGATTGATTTTAAGGCTCGTAAAATGATGCCTAGAGAGGAAATACGTGGCATGGTAGCGCGTATTACTCTCTATATGTATGATCGTTATGGTATGAGATTGTCAAAGCAAGATCAGCAGCTATTTAATGCGTGGAATAAGATGTATCCAGTAACAGAGTGGGAAAAAGAGCGTAATCAAAGAACAGCATGTGTTATGGGATGGGGAAATAACTATATTTCCAATGTTGATTTTAATAAATGTAAGTGATTCTAATTCTTTGTCATTACATATTAGTTAGTATCTTGGAATTTTTGATACAAAATAAGGTCAATTATAAGATTTTCCTATATGCATATTGTGTTTATATGTATTTGAATTATATTATAAATATTTATTGTTCTAATGAATTATGCATTGATTGTATAAAATGAATTGCTTTGTATCAGTATAGATCAGATAATGCAAGCAATATATTTACATGAAGTTAAAGATTTTAAAAGGGTGTTTTATGTCATATTCTATAGATCAACTTAGAGATCTATCTTCTTTATTTTTAAGGGGAGAAGTAAGCTTGTGGCGTAAAAATAACTTTAAAAATATAGATTTGAAGTTGCAGCGCTACGATTTATATGAAAAATATAGAGGATTGTCGTATTTATCTTGTTTGAAGAAAATTTATAAAACTCTAGTTGTTCAATATCCCAATGAGTATGTAATAAAGAACGAACTCTTAAGTACGTGGCTCAGAGATGAGTTAGGTAATAACGACTCAATTATTTTTAATGAGTTTAGATTGGGTGATACTATAGCTGACTTTGCTATGTTTAATGGGAAATCCAAAGTATTTGAAATTAAAACAATTTTAGATAATGAATATAGATTATCTGGACAACTTCGTGATTATAAAAAAATTTTTAATGAAATTTATTTAGTGGTACCTAAAGAACATATTGCAAAATACTCTGAATTTGATAATAGTGTAGGGATAATTAGTTATGATGTGAAAAATGGATTTGAATTATGTCGAGATTCAGAGTTCAATACTTGTATTGAAATAAATATTTTAATGAAGGTACTTCATACACATGAATATTTAATGATTGTGCAAAAATATTTTGGATTTTTACCAAATATGACAGCCTTCAATCAATTTAATATTTGTCAAAAATTAATAGCTGAGATACCTCAAAAAGAATTAAATAGGCTATTTATAGCCACTATGAAGAAAAGAAATATTAATTCTTCATTTTTGAATCAGTATCATAAAGAGTTTGCACAAGTTTGTTTGTCTCAAAATTTAAAACAAGATGAGAGAGTCAAGCTATTGCAAGTTTTAAAAGAGAATATTATTAATTAATGAGAGAGTTATGTATTATCCATATTTAAGAGCTAGACAATTTGAGCTTATTGCTCTGAGGGAGTTGGTACAAGCTAATGCTATACAATCTAATATTATGCCTGTATTAGAGCCTGTAAAAAACACTTTTAATAGTCTGAATTTGGCACATAGTATATTTGTAGAAAATGGAATGAAAGTCTTTTTAGTCACCAATCCAATTTGTGGAGAAATAAAAGACGATGCAGATAGTATATTAGAATATATTTATAATGGTGATGCAGCTAAAAATAATTATATTCCAGCATTTCACTATCAGGATAATTTTGAATATATTCAAGAAAAAATTAATCAATTTAACATTAAGTCATGTTTAATTATTGGTTTGGGGAATTTCACTGATGAGAATGGTTTAAAAAAAATCTTAGAGGCTAATGAGGCGGTTACTCATATTATGTTGGCAGATCCACATAAATATAGAGTATTAGACAGATATATTAAGAGGACATCCAAAAAGTATATCAAATTGGATGATTTATTTGAAAAACAAGAAAGAAATGCAGATTTTTTAGATATACTTGAACATAAATATACGGAAGAACACCTTTATTACAAAGATGAGGGCTATCATGGTATAGCTGATTTTACATTAATGCCGAGTGAATTTATTGATGGTGGGAGCACACCTAGAGCAGTTGTAATACATCTCACTTATATTAAGAAGGGTGCTAATAATGAAGTTTGGATTAGACATTTTACATCTGATACAAATGATTCTATTGCTAACGTACAAGGTAAATTTGGTGAAGCTGCGAAGAAAGCTATAACATTTATTAAGAGTGAAGGCCTCAAAAATTTAGCATTAGATGAATTAGATAGCTATTATACTGAAGGACGGTATCCTGGTCTTGGTATTGTAAAGAAAATATCAATTAAGAATCATTTATTAGTTATGAATGATGCTGTTGCTGAGTAATAATCTCCATGAAATACATATGTGCAGATTGTATTAAAGATTTTGAATTAAATCATTACATTTTATCATTAGGGCATATAGATAATTGTGAGTGTTGTCGGTCAAAATCATCAGTTATTGAGTTGAAAGAATTGTATGATTTTTTTACAGAGTTGTTTAGTTGTTAGTAAAAATAGCTCTGGAAATATTATTGATTTATTGCAAAAAGACTGGTCCTTTTTTAGTAATAGGGCGGCAGCAGAAAAAATTTTGAGCTTTGTACTTGAGGCTTGTCCAAATCACATTAACTCTATTTCTCAGAACATTGATTATTCTGAAGAGATATATGACAACATAAATTATTGGGATATTTTAAAAGGAAAGTTAAAGTCAGAGAGTCGTTATATTACAGATATAAATTATTTAATAAATGATTTGGGGTGGGATGGATTTTTTGAAAGCCAGACATCTCTTCGAGATGATGAACGGCTTTATAGAGCTAGGGTACATCATTGCTCTCAAAATGTATATGATAAATCTGACATGAAAGCACCTCCAGCGAAAAATTCTGTTGCTGGCAGAGCTAATCCTATGGGCATACCATATTTATATTTAAGTGATAATGAAGATACAGTTTTGCATGAAATTAGAGCATCATTACACGATGAAATCAGTTTGGCTACTTTTATAAAAGGGAAGACATGCAAAGAAAAGATTTTGCTAGCAGATTTTACTGAGTCCCCTTATTTGTATGTACAATATAACGTGGGTATTAAAATCAAATCTGTGCTGTTGAAGCAAAGAATTAGCAAGGATTTATCTAAACCTATTAGAAGATATGATTCAGAGTTAGACTATATACCGACACAATTTATTTGTGAATTTATTAAATTATTTACAAATGTAAAAGGGATAAAATTTCTTAGTTCATTACACAGTGGTGGAATTAATTTTGTGCTGTTTGAACAAGATCTTGTGGATTGCGTTAGTGTAAATAGGATAAAAATTACTGAAAAAATCATTAAATCACAGAGCTTTTGAACCACTGTGCAAAGGCATTAAAGAAATATAATAGACATAATAGTAAAGCTGTATAAGTGCGCTTTAATTAGCGCACTTTTGTTATCAAACAATTGGCAATATTAAAAACTATTCGCAATCCCTTTAAACTTCTCAATAAATGCTGAAATCTTTTGAAAAACGTTTTGTTTCTTCGTTAAATATTGTGGATTTAATGGGCTCATCTTAGGCAATGCTTCATTTAACTCTGTACCATTCTCACTTGCATATTCACGCTTTAATGATGTTGCAATATAGCGTTTGGCTGCTTCTTTATTTAAACCCTCAGAATCAATTAATTCTTCTGCCTCTCGTTTCAATTCAGATTTAGCATATTTGAAGAAAGTATCAATAATACTTGCCTTATCAGGGATTTTATTCATGTCTGTTTCATTGATAAAATCAACAATTAAGCTTTCTTTGGCTCGATTACCAAGGCTTGCACGGATTAAACGTCGCACCTCTTCAACCAGTTCAGCTTTAGTCTTAGTTTTCTTATTGTGTTCAAAAATCAGCTCTAAAATATAATCCAAATTAATTTCTTGAGACTTTAAGAGATCCACTTCAAAGACAACCTCATCCCAATCTTCTTTGACTTCACCTTGTTCAGCACCTGCTTTTTCACGACGAATCCAGTCACGAATATCGTTATATGTTGAGCGATAATCCTGAACTTCTCGTTCTGATGGGGTAGGAGTGGAACGCATTCTTTCAATATCTTCATCAGATAAATAATGCTGTTCTTTAAACTCAGCCACAGCTGCTTCATCCGTGAGATCTAGATCCTGCAATGCTTGTAGGCTTGCGTATTCATCATAGTTTTGAAGAATATTATCCACGCGTAAATATTCACCGAATAACTTTGCAAAGTCCTTTTTATCCTTCTCGGTCACAATATCATCAGGATTTGGGAAGCGTGATTGAAGATCTTCAACCACTTCCAAATAACCTCGGCAAGCTTTACCTGTCACTGTATCGGTATAGCCTTCCATGTATTCCTTATAGCTTTTTTCTAAGACAACATTTTTGGTGTTTTTATCACCAAACAATGTAATTGCATCTACTGTGGCTTGTTCTAAATCTCTAAATGTTACAATGTTCCCAAAGGTTTTAGTGGCATCATAAATGCGATTTGTCCGCGAATAGGCTTGAATTAAGCCGTGATAACGCAAGTTTTTATCTACAAATAATGTATTTAAGCGTGGTGCATCAAAGCCTGTTAAAAACATACCAACAACGATTAACAGATCAACTTCTTGGCTCTTAACTTTTAATGCAAGGTCTCGGTAATAGTTCTGAAATTCTTTGCTCTCAACACTATAATTCGTTTTAAATGTGCGGTTGTAATCATCAATGGCCATCGTTAAGAATTCTTTACTGCTGGCATCCATTGCTGTTGGTTCAAAAGTTTCATCAGGAATATCACCTTGTGCATCCTGTTCTTCATTGGCTGCAAAAGAGAAGATTGTTGCGATCTTTAAAGGTCTTTCAGCATCCTTTTGAAGCGCTTTTAATGATTCATAATACAGTTTAGCGGCTTCCACACTACTGACAGCAAACATTGCATTAAAACCCTTGCCATTGGCTTTTAAACGATGTGTTTTCTGCTTAAAGTTATTCAGAATGTATTGTGATATCTCTTTAATGCGTTCAGGATGAAGTAATGCTCGCTTATTCTCAGCAGCGCTCAACTTCTTCTCATCTTGCTCTTGTTCCAATAATTTAAACTGTGGGCGCACATCGTTATAATCCACTTTAAACTTCAATACTTTTTCATCACGAATGGCATCCGTAATCACATAAGAATGAAGCTCACGGCCAAATACGCTCGCCGTTGTTTCCGCACCCAATGCATTTTGTGGAAAGATCGGTGTACCCGTAAAGCCAAATTGATAATACTTTTTGAATTTTTTCTTTAAATTTTTCTGAGCTTCACCAAATTGAGAACGATGTGCTTCATCAAAAATGAATACCACTTGCTTATCATAAATAGCTAACTCTTCATCACCTTTCATCAAGTTATTGAGCTTTTGAATAGTAGTGACAATAATTTTATTATCATCTTTCTCAATATTACGTCTTAGCCCCGCGGTATTGCTTGAACCATTCACGCTATCAGGTGAAAAACGCTGATATTCTTTCATGGTTTGATAATCGAGATCTTTACGATCCACCACAAAGAACACTTTATCAATAAAATCTAGCTCTGTTGCTAATCGTGCAGCTTTGAAGCTTGTGAGTGTTTTACCTGAGCCTGTGGTATGCCAGATATAACCACCGCTTTCTGTTTTACTCCAGTTTTTAGCATTATGTGCGCCATTAATCTTCCATAAAATACGTTCTGTGGCTGCAATTTGGTAAGGGCGCATGATGAGTAACGTATCACTCACATCAAACACAGAATAGTTAATAATGAGATTAAGTAACGTCTTAGATTGAAAGAATGTCGCTGTAAAATCTTTAAGATCTTTAATTAAACTGTTATCAGCCTTTGCCCAGTTCATCGTAAAGTCAAAGCTGTGTTTATCTCGCTTAGTTGTATTAGAAAAATAACGAGTATCGGTGCCATTAGAGATCACAAAAATCTGCAAATATTTAAAGAGTGAATTATCAGCATTAAAGCTCTCTTTAGTATAGCGATGTACTTGGTTAAAAGCTTCACGAATGGCAACACCACGCTTTTTCAACTCCACTTGCACCAAAGGTAAGCCATTCACCAAGATCGTCACATCATAACGGTTAGCATGTGTACCTTTTTGCTCAAACTGCTTCACCACTTGTACGCTATTACGCGTGATATTTTTCTTATCCAATAAATAGATATTTTGAATATGGCCATCATCAAAAACAAAGTCGTGAATATGATTATTATGAATTTTTCTTGCTTTATCTGTGCTGTTTTCACTTGGCTTGTCTAAGTATTCAACCAAAAATCGTTGCCATTCAGCCTCTGAAAATTCCACTTTATTCAGGCGTTGAAGTTGCTTCCTCAAGTTCACCATTAACTTATCATGGCTGGTTAAATCAGATAAATATTCATAACCTTGATTCTGTAAATCCTGAATCAATTCACGCTCTAAATCCGCTTCCGTTTGATAGTTACTGCCTGATTGATCAATCTTGGTATATTTTTCCAAGATAATAAAGTTATTCGATTCTGCAATGGTTTTCGTTTCAGCCATTTTTCTTATCCTTATAATACTGCTTCAATAATCTTGAGCTTCAATGCTTCACTAAATTCATCTTCATAAATGATCGATTCGATGATTTCTAACAATAAATCATCTTTGATTTTTCCTTCCGCAAGCCATACAACGATCTCTTCCATTTCATGGATAAACTTGCTCACACAATAGTCATAGCCATTTAACTCTAAAAAATATGCACCTAAAACCAAGCTAGAGCGCTTATTGCCATCATTAAAAGGATGGAATTTATTCACTGCATACACTAAGTGTTTAAGCTTTTCTTCAAATGTTGGGTAATACAGATCATTTTGAATGTGCATTAAAGCACTTTCTAATAAACCAATCTCACGGCAACCGCTCATGCCACCACTGACTTTAATGATCCAATCATGTTCATGAATGGCATGTTCTATATCAAAGTAAAAGATTAAATTGTCCATTTAGCGATCTTTTAAGCGTTTTAAAACGGCCAAAGTTTCTGGATCTGACAGCCGATCTTCAAGGGATTTGCTCGTTTCCCCTAAAAATTTATCAAAATCACCTTGTGGTACAGATTGAATATAGCTTTCTAGCTTCTGGTGTAGGGCATCCCTAAAACATAAATCACGGCTGGCCATTTTGACTCTGGCATCATGAATATGTGGTAGTAAATATGGACTATTTGCAGCTTTGTCGATCATTACATCAAGTTCCGCCGTTGTTAATTTCCGCCCAAGTGCTTGGGAGGTTTCTTTCATTTCAACCGCTAAACCATGTTCAAAGCTTGCAATTGCATTGAGCACTTCGGCATACATCGTCTCTCTGACTTTATCATTCTCTTTGAGCTCTAAAATCCTCTTGTATTCTGCTGCCTTTTCTAAAAAAACGACCTCATAAATCTTATTGGTATATCGGCTATATTTCCACTGATTAGAATCCAAATAATGATTCAGCGCATTTGTAAATTCCTTGCGGTAGTTATACTCTTTATAAGCCGCAGGTAAGTATGTGTCATCTCTTTGGTTGATATATTTAGTATGCCCACCTGACTTTTGAGCAATGACATCTAAAACAATATCCAATATCTTGCTTCTGATCTGTTTTGCTTTATCGCTTTCTGTCACAAGCATGGCAAGATTCAAAACAGTTTTAAAGGAAAACACACCTAATGACGGGGCTTTGGATATGTCGACGACATAAATGTCGTCGACATAAGTTTTAAATTCTTTAAGGCTTTTACCTTTTAAAATTTTATAGCCATTCTCAATCAACTCATCTTTATGATTCTCTATATATCGGTCAATGGTTCGTTCATCAACCTCTAAAATTTCTGCAACTTGTGCCTTAGTAAAGATCGCTTCATTCTGCCAATAAACCCCACCTAAATCTAAATGTGTTTCCACTTGTTCAAGTGCCACATGATTATTCAGAATATTTTGTCGGCTGACATTGGATGTTGTTAAATCTTTCGCCATCATTTCACTCCATCAGGCTTTGGAAAGCTCAACAATAAATCACGATAATATTCATATTGCTGTTGTCTTAACTCAATTTCTCTTGGCAAACCTTCGGTAATTGAATTCGTCAAAGCATCAAATTTATCTAAAATCTCAACAATCCGAGCTTGTTCCTCTAATGATGGCATTGGAATAGAGTATTTTAATATTTCAGCTTTATTTCCTCGAGGCATTTTTGCACCTCGAGCATGCTGCATGTTGTAATCAAAAAATTTATCATCTGCTAAAACCTGATACAAATATTGGGGATCAATTTTTATATCAGTGATATGAATAACTAAAACGTCTCCATTTGTTCCACCTGTACAATCAGCGAACCAAATTTTTTTCAAATAAGGACGAATATTTCCAATTAAAATATCTTTTTTATAAAATTTTGTTGAATTTCCTGCTGTAGGAACATGGCTAGAATTTCTTTTTCCCATTTTATCTTGTAAAAGATTATCAACACCCACGTAGTTTTCTTCATTAAGTTCATTAAAACTTATACGTTCCGTTGAATATTCAGCTATCTCACCCAACTCCTTCCACTCAACATCATCCCCAAACGTCAGCAACGCATCACGATAATATTCATATTGTTGCTTTCTTGCTGTAAGCTCCGCTGTAAGCTCCGCTGTAAGCTCGGTGAACTTATCAAGTATGTCAACGATTTTTTGTTGGATTGGGAGTGGTGGGATTGGGATTTCAAACTGCTCAAGCATAGGCTTTCTTATTGATATCGATGTTGCTCCTACACTTTTTGATAAAATATACTGTTTAAAAAAGCTTCTCATAAAGTAATATAAGAATTTCGTACTTATAATATCTTCCTCAATAACATGAATTCTATAAGCTCTTTGATGTAATGCATATTTACCATTAATATAATGAAATATATCTCCTATGCCACCTTCTCCAGGGATAATTATCGCTGTTTCATCGAACTGAAAAGACTCAGACCTTAAGATATTCTCTGATCTAACATAAAAAGGATATTTACCTTCAAGATTCTCATCTTGTCTATTTGAACGTCCTGTACCTATTTCTGCGATATTACCCAAAGCCTTCCAATCAACATCAGAGCAGTTTAGAATTTCATCAAGAAACTTACTTTTAATATCCATCATGCTTCAATCTCCGCAATAATGGCATCAATATCATTACGCAATTGATCAATCTTCTGTACTGTAGTTTTAAGCTCCGCATTTAACTCAGTGATATTCACTTTAATGCGTGTATCTTTAGCTTCCACATAAGAGGTTACTGCAAGGTTATAATCATTCGCCACAACCGCATCATAATCAACGAGCTTCGCCACATGCTCTACATTTTCTTTATTGGCAAAAATATCCAAAATCTTTCGAATATGGTCTTTGGTCAATTCATTATTATTGGTCACTTTTTTAAAGAACTCTTCACCACTTGCATCAATGAAATGAATATCAGTATTTTTCTTATTTTTAGCCAATACCAAAATATTCACAGAAATGGATGTGCCAAAGAATAAATTAGGTGGTAATGAAATCACGGTTTCAATGTAGTTGTTATCAACGAGGTATTTACGGATTGTGCGCTCTTTACCACCACGATAAAAAATACCAGGGAAGGTGACGATTGCCGCACGGCCTTTAGCGGATAAATAACTGAGCGTATGCATGATGAATGCAAAGTCAGCTTTTGAGTTAGGCGATAAAACACCTGCGGGTGCGTATCTTTCATCATTGATTAAGGTTGGATCATTATCACCAATCCATTTAATAGAATAGGGCGGATTCGATACAATGGCATCAAACGGCTTATCATCACCAAATTGAGGATCAATTAGAGTGTCCCCAAGCTTAATATTAAATTTATCGTAGTTGATGTTGTGTAAAAACATATTCATACGCGCAAGGTTGTATGTTGTATGATTGATCTCTTGGCCATAAAAACCATCTTCAATGATGTGATCATCAAACTGCTTTTTAGCTTGCAATAGCAATGAACCTGAGCCACAGGCAGGATCATAAATTTTATTGATTTTATCTTGGCCATGAATGGCAATTTTAGCGATCAAATTAGACACTGTTTGCGGTGTGAAAAATTCACCACCTGACTTTCCAGCATTCGCTGCATAGTTAGAGATTAAAAACTCATAAGCATCACCAAAGAGATCAATTTCATGTTCATCAAATTGATGGCCAAAATTTAACTCTTCGACACCTTTTAATACTGCGGCTAAGCGTTTATTTTTATCCGCAACAGTATTGCCTAAACGATTGTTTGTGGTATCAAAGTCAGCAAACAATCCTTTAATATCATCTTCTGATGGGAAGCCAATGGCTGAGTTTTCAATGCTTGCAAAGATTGCAGCTAAATCAGTGTTGAGGTTCTTATTGGTGTTGGCATTCGCTGCAACATTGACAAACAGCTGACTTGGATAAATGAAGTAGCCTTTGGTTCTAATGGCATCTTCTTTGATTGCATCTGTAATGACGGTATCAGGTAACTCAGCATATTTGATGCTTTCATCACCTGCTTCTATATATATGGAAAAGTTTTCACTGATAAATCGATAAAATAAAGCGCCTAAAACAAATTGTTTAAAATCCCATCCATCGACAGAACCTCTAACATCATTGGCAATTTGCCAAATACGGCGTTGTAATTCTTGACGTTGTTGAGCGCTAGTCATTATATGCTTCCTTATACAATCTGATTCAGTAAAATAATTCACGATCATACCAAAAACACTATTCTTTGAGTAGCGATCAGCATAGTTTAGTGCGCTATTTTGCCGTTATTTATACAATAGAGATGATGATAAATATTCGCAACTTTATATTTTCATCCTTACAACACTTTGTCATTAAGTTTTGCGGTTAGAGGATTGCCACAGCCTATACAAATAGATATCATATTTGATGTGTAAATTGATATATTTTGATATTATACATTAATAATGATGTTTTATATTGGTATGTTATGCGCTTTGACTTTGCAACAGAATCAGAAATTTCTCAAGAATTGGGTAAAAGAATAGCTCAACAGAGAATACAAAAAAATATCACTCAAGTGGACTTGGCTAAAAGGGCAGGCGTTGGTGTTGCTACACTTCAGCGCTTAGAAAAAGGTGAAGGATCAAGCCTGAGTGTATTCATTCGTGTATTAACGGCTTTGGGATTTGTGAATGATTTATCAAATATTTTGGTGAAGAAAAATATCTCCATTCAAGAATTTGAGGCGCTGAACAATCCTGAACCACGTCAAAGGGCATCGAAACCAAGGAAATAACACATGAAGAATCTATATAAAATCAGTGTTTATTACAATGGTTGGGGCTTATTAAGGTGAGGCTTTTAATATCAAACTAATCTCCTAATTAACTAGGCTGAAAATTCAGGTTTGGATGTGAAGAAGAGCGAAGCAGTGATTGATGCTATGATTGACGTTATTAAAAGTCGATTGGTTGAGCTCACAGGTGGAAAATATACGGTTTCAAAGGCGACTACAGCAATGATTAAGGATAAGATTGGTGGGAATTTAGAACTATTAGATTCCAAAGAATAAATTATAATAGAGAGGATATTTATGGATAAGTTATTAGAAATTATCAAAGAAAATGATGCAGTTATTCGCCCAGCTAGTGCATATGAGATAGAAAAGCTTAAAAAAGACTTAGGCATGGATTTTTCAGCTGAGTATGAACAGTATTTATCAATATTAGGAAGCGTTCAATTTGAGTCTTGTGAAACTTATGGTTTTGATGTGAATGATGGATCATATTCGAAATTAGTTGATATCTATAATGACTTATCGACTGATGAGGAATATCCAAATAGCGCTGTTCCTTTGATGAAAGTGGATGAGGATAGCTATTATCTATATGACAATAGCACAGAGATGATGTTGGAATGGCTAGGTGATTACGGTGGTGTGTCTAGCACTCTACATGAAGATATTGAAGAATTTATCATTAAGTATTTGTTTAATAATTAATTAGCTAGTTTATTCTATGACGTGTTACGGCACGCTACTTGCGTCCGAAAACTATTGTGTTCAGTTGTTAAGTATTACTTTACAACTGAAAATAATATTAGATATTTCAATAAATTAAAAATTACTACTTCGTAAGGTGGGAAAATATTGTGGGCTCGCTAATGAAAAAACGATTACACAATTGAAAATCGTAAACCTAGATCTAATGGTATAACTCCGGTTTTGCCAATTGCTTTTGAAGATAATGATGCCACTAGGAGAATCGTTAAGCACGTAATTAGGCATGTTATTCGCCAACATAAAGAAGAAATTCAAGCATTGGCATATAAACTATTTGTTTATATATTGCAGCCAAATTAGATTCAATATCTTGAAATCTCTTATGGTTATCAGTTATAAGTCTAAGATTTATGGGTATGTATTTAGATGGTTGTAAACTCTAAGCGAATTGATTCAATGAATGGTTCTAAATACTTCACAAATTCATATTTGAATATTTGGGATATTTTAGTATTAACGGTTATTTTCTTTGGCCAAGCGATCATCCAATCCACTATCAGCTTTTTAGATCTATCTAATGTGGGTGATCAAGCGGGGCTTGATTTATCTTTAATTCAATCTAATCATTATTGGGATATAGCACTTGAATTGATGAGCTTATCAATTGCAGGTATATATTTGCTAGTGCGGCGATTCGACTTTAAACAGCTAAATTTTCGTGTCAATTATTACACTGTGCCACTAGCAATTTTATTTGCCTGTGCCTCAGATATGGTGACATACTTTTATGATTGGGCCGTATATTTATTGAATGCTCCTGATCTATTGGCACAATCAGTAGAAAATGCCGCTAGTAGTGATGTATTACACAATCATATTACGCCTAATTTAATAGTTTTTTCTTTGCTTAATGGCTTTTATGAAGAGATCTTCTTTTTAGGCTTATTATTTTGTATTCCTCGTCAATATTTTGGCTGGATGTATCTTTATAGTTTGGTGATTCGTTTTAGTTTTCATACATATCAAGGCATAAATAGTGCAATCGCCATCACCCTTTTAGGTGTTGTATTTCTTCTCATACGTCGTAAAACAAATTTATTAGTGCCATTTATGTTGGCGCATGCATTTTTTGATGTCTTTGGTTTGGGAGCTATTTATACTCAAGTTGTATTACTTTTTCAGTAGATGATGAAGAATTTTTTGAATCAAGTGGATAAAAAATGAACACCGTGCTTTAAGTATAATTTTTGATATAAATCAATTTTTTATTGTATGAAAAGTTTGCATGTTTTGTGTTTATCTTAAATTTACAGAACATTTCTTAAATAGATGAAAGCTAGTAAAAAAATATTTTTGTATTAAAATACGCCCCAGCTACAAAATGGCTATCTTTTATACAGAATGTAATTATATTTATTTAAGAAGTGGATAGAATTATGATCGCTACAGGAATAAAAAATAATATAGAAAGCCTACAGATTTTTTCGGATCTGTTAGAGCCAGACATTAAAAAGATTTGTTTAATACATCAGTGTATACAGGGGGTTACGAAAGATTTAGTAGAGAAGTATTACAAGGAATATTGGAGTGAACGATTAACCAATAAAGCTGAAGATATTGAGCCCAATGATGTGAAATATATTTTTGAATCTTGGTTTAATGTTATTTTTGCTTGTTCTCAAAATGTTGAAGAAAAGCATAACGCAATTTTTTGGGCTATTGGGAATTTAGAAGGTGAACATAAATTAGCTCCAGTTGTTATACAGCGGGGGATAAATTTCTTACGGCATGAGGCTCAAGTGTTGGTAGTCTGTGATGATGAAAATTTACCATTAACATTAAAGCTAGAACTGGTTGTTTCAATATTTAAGGTTTTAGATTTAAGCGAACTAATTTTAAATGAGTGTTTATGATACATACAATAGGTAACTGGAACCCGTCATAGTGAAAACTATGGCGGGTTTATTCATTTATAGGAGCCTATCATGGCATTGAGTGTATTGGTCTTCAATGTATAAAATGTTCTTAATGAAATGTGGTATCATATATTTTGTGTAATCAGTTGATTTTTAAAGATATTTTTTATTGGAAAATAGAAGTAAAGTAGGAAGTAAAATATAATTTTTTCGTTTTATTTTTGCTTATAAATCATATTGTTATTGTATTAGTATTGACTCCGCCGCCTCCACCAAATATGTCGTAAAAAGATTAGCCATTTCAATAACTTGAAGTGGCTTTTTTATTTTCTGTCCCATATTAATGCATACAATAAATGGATCACATTATGTCAGAGCAAAATTCGAAAACTTTATACAGCGCATTGTGGGCTTCGGCAGATATTCTGCGCTCAAAGATGGATGCGAACGAATATAAAAACTATCTTTTAGGGATGATTTTCTATAAATATTTATCCGATAAGATGCTTCATTATGCCGTAGACCAGTTAGAAGAAAAGGCTGAAACATTGAAGGAAGCACAGGTGATTTATGCCAATGCTTATCATGATCCCGAACTCCATGAAGATTTAAAAGATGCATTGAAGGAAGAGTTTTCCTATGTGATCGAGCCAGAATATACATTCACTCATTTGATCAATGCAGTGTTCAGTCAATCATTCCAGTTAGAAAGCTTACAGCAAGGCTTTCGCAACATAGAGCAATCATCCGATGCTTTTGCCAATTTGTTCCAAGACATTGATCTGTATTCTCGTAAGCTTGGCTCAACGCCACAAAAGCAAAATGAAACCATTTCAGGCATTATGAAAGAATTGGCGGAGATCGATTTTGCAGGGCATTCGGGCGATATTTTAGGCGATGCTTATGAATATATGATTGGGCAGTTTGCTTCTGATTCTGGTAAAAAGGCAGGGGAGTTTTATACACCGCAACCTGTGGCTGAATTGATGACTAAAATTGTGATTCATGGCAAAACGCATCAAAAAGGATTCAGCGTGTATGATCCGACCATGGGTTCAGGCTCATTGATGCTGAACATTAAAAAAGAGACCCAAGAGCCGAATACTGTTCAATATTTTGGGCAAGAGATCAATACATCTACTTACAACTTAGCCCGCATGAATTTGATGTTGCATGGCGTGCCAATTGCGAACCAATATCTCAATAATGGCGATACTTTAGATGAAGATTGGCCAACGGATGAGCCCACCAACTTTGATGGTGTGTTGATGAATCCGCCCTATTCAGCGGATTGGAGTGCGGCGAAAGGCTTTTTGGATGATGCGCGATTTGCGCCTTATGGCGTATTAGCACCAAAGTCTAAAGCGGACTTTGCATTTTTGTTGCATGGTTTTTATCATTTAAAATCCAATGGCACCATGGCGATTGTTTTACCGCATGGCGTGCTGTTTCGTGGTGGTACGGAAGAGAAAATTCGTAAAACCCTCTTAGAAAATGGGCATATTCATGCCGTGATTGGTTTGCCTGCGAATATTTTCTTTAATACATCCATTCCGACAACGATCATTGTGTTGAAAAAAGATTATGATAAGCGTGATGTGTTGTTCATTGATGCCTCTAGTGAGTTTGAAAAAGTTAAAACGCAAAATATTTTGACTGAGGAGAATATTCAAAAGATTTTGGATACCTATATTCATCGCAAAACGATGGATAAATATAGCTATGTCGCGAGTTTTGATGAGATTGAAGAGAATGAGTTTAACTTAAATATTCCGCGTTATGTGGATACCTTTGAACCTGAACCTGAAATTCCTTTGGCAGATATTTCTGCGAGTCTCTTGGCGGTTAATTCTGAATTGGCAACGGCAGAAAAAGAGCTGTTTGAGATGTTAGGGCAGTTAGTCGGCACGACAGAGGAAGCGAATGCCGAACTCGAAACCTTCAAGAAAATGCTTAAAGGTGATAACAATGGTTAAAGGTGAATCACATATCCCAAAGCTTCGTTTTAAGGGCTTTTCTGATGTTTGGCAAAAGCAACCATTAGGTAATCAGTTTAAGTTGAAAAATGGTTTTGCCTTTAAAAGTGAATATTTTCAAGAGCAAGTATCCCATATTGAAGTTTTAACTCCTGGAAGTGTTCTACCAGGTGGAGGGTATCAAGATGGAAAAAGCCGTTATTATTCTCAAAATGGAGAAATATCTCAGGAGTTTATTTTTAAGTCACAGGATATTTTTATTACATTGACTGATTTGACTCCAAGCGCACAGGCTCTTGGTTATCCTGCTTTCGTGCCCAAAAATGATAAAATTTATTTGCATAATCAACGTCTTGGGAAAGTGTGTGACAATAAGGCAAATGATAGATTTTTACTGAATTTATTATGTACTGATTTTTATCATAAGTATGTTGTCGAAACAGCTACAGGAACAACAGTTAAACATTCCTCTGCACAAAATATTTTAAAATATGAAGCAAGTTTTCCAAACTTAGAAGAACAAACCCAAATCGGTAATTTCTTCCAGAAAATCGACCAAGTGATCGAATTGCAACAAAAAGCATTAGATACGGCTCGAGATTATAAAAAATCAATGCTCCAAAAAATGTTTCCACAAAAAGGCGAGAAAGTGCCACAAATTCGCTTTGATGGGTTTAGTGGGGATTGGGAGGAAAAATTATTAAATAAAGTTGCACAAATTATTGGAGGTGGAACACCTGATACCAATATTGAAGAGTACTGGAATGGGAATATTGATTGGTATGCCCCAGCTGAAATTGGAAAGTCGATTTATGTTGGTAATAGTAAAAGAAAAATCACGGAATTAGGATTACAAAAAAGTTCAGCCAAAGTTTTACCAGCATATCGTACAATTTTATTTACATCTCGTGCAGGTATCGGTGATATGGCAATTCTCAGTAAAGATTCAGCCACAAATCAAGGTTTTCAATCTTTTGTTATTTATCCAGAAAATGATATCTATTTTTTTTATTCAATGGGATTTTTGATTAAACGAGATGCATTAAAAATTTCTAGTGGATCAACATTTCTAGAAATATCAGGAAAAGCATTAGGCTCAATTACACAATATTTTCCTGAATTAGAAGAACAACAGAAGATAGGCGAGTTTTTTCAGAAGTTAGATCAGCAAATTGAACAGCATGAGAAGAAACTAGAAAGCTATCAAAACTTGAAAAAGGCGATGTTGCAGCGCTTATTTGTTTAAATTGCATCACAAGGCATTAATTCTGGAGGAGGATCAATGCCTTGTTATTAGAATATATAAAACTATAAAGAAAGGAGAGAACGTGACTGTTTTAATCGTTGTGGGTGTGCTGGTGGGATTGTTCATTTTGGCAGTTGTGGTGATGGCATTTAATGAGCATTGTCATGATAAGTTTGATCACGCATTTTTCACCAAGCCCATGTTGATATTGCTTGGCGTAGCTGCAGGATTATTCATCTGGGGATTGAGTTGGTATGAAACAGATGTAGCAACCGCAAAAGGCTATACATGGAATGGCATTATCTTCACAAAAGAGACATTAAATGGTTTGGCATTAATGGGGATTTCTATATTAATTTATTTAAGCATTGCGATTTATAATTTCGTGGTCACCAATTGGATTTATGGCTTTTTCGGCACAATCATGCAATTTAGTATTTTGACAGTGGCGGCATATTTTGGCTTCGTATTAATCGTGGGGTATTTTGGCATTATGATCATGCTATCAATGATGCCTAGAAGATATTAGAATCATGCAAATTCTAACAATCAAATTTGTATCATCCTGCGGGATTTGGTGTGTGTACGAATGCATATTTAGAGCATGCCATTAAAGATTGGTTAAAGTAACGTATAAAAATTAAATAGGTGAGTTGTGATTAAGTACACGAAAGAAGCAAAGCTTGAAGCGGATTTAATTAATCAATTAATTTCTGGCAAATCCCAGTGGTTATATCGTGAAGATTTACGAACAGAACATGATCTTTGGCAGAATGTAAAAAAGATTTTGGAGCAGAATAATAAAGCTGTTTTAAAAGAAAAAATGCTGACAGAGCAAGAGTTTAACCAGATTAAAGCACAACTCACTTTTCCTAACTTTTATGAAGCGGCTAAATGGCTTTCAGGCGAAAATGGCATTGCTAAAGTGCAAGTACAAAGGGAAGATGCATCTCTTGGTACGATTCGCTTAAATGTGATTAATAGAGCAGACATTGCAGGTGGCACAACGGTTTATGAGGTGATTAATCAGTTCACAAGCCGTCAAGAACAGAGCCGAGAAAGACGTTTTGATGTCACGATGCTGATCAATGGTTTGCCAATGATTCATGTTGAATTGAAGAATCGACAGCATCCTTATATGGATGGTTTTAGGCAAATTAAAAAGTATCTGAAAGAAGATAAATTCAAAGGCATTTTCTCATCCACACAGATGTTCGTAGTGAGCAATGGCACAGATACTCGTTACATTGCCTCAAGCAGCCATAAAAAACTCAATGAGAAATTTCTAAGTAAGTGGGTGGATAAAGATAATAAGCCCGTTACAGATTATTTAGCGTTTGCTAAAGATGTGTTATCCATTCCCCAAGCCCACAGAATGGTGACGCAATATTCGATTACAGATCGAGATAAAGAAGCGTTGATTCTGCTGCGTCCTTATCAAATCCATGCGATTGAGGCGGTGAAAGAAGCCTCTAAATTGCAAGAATCAGGTTATGTTTGGCACACAACAGGCTCAGGTAAAACCTTAACATCGTATAAAGTTGCATGTAATTTATTGCAGATTCCAGCGATTGATAAAACAATCTTCATTGTCGATCGTGTGGATCTCGATCAGCAAACCACAAGTTCATTTGCATCGTATGCGGAGTTTGATCCCATTTCTATTGATGAAACAGACAATGTGAATGATTTGGTCAAGCGCTTAGCGAGCGATGATCGCACAGTGATCGTAACAACCATTCAAAAGCTCAATCATTTAATGAAACGCATGGAAGAGGATTCAGCTCAAGCGCGTGCATCTAAACACTATGCCAAAATTAAGGACTTAAAAGTCGCGTTCATTGTGGATGAGTGTCATCGAGCGGTGACGCCACAAAAGAAAAAAGAACTCGATCAGATTTTTCATTATGCAATGTGGTACGGCTTCACAGGCACGCCAATCTTTGGTGAGCTCAAGAAAACCACAACGACAGCAATGTTATACAGCAGCGTGCAAAACAAGCCAACAGAGGATGATTCTGAACGTTCATGCTTGCATCAATATACGGTGAAAGAAGCCATTAATGATGCAGCTGTTTTGGGTTTTCAAATTGAATATAAAAATCCACTGCAAGAAGATATGGTGGATGAGATCATTCGCCATTATCATCCCACAAAGAACCTCGAAGGTTTGTCATTGATTGATAAAGAAAAGCTGATTCCAAGGGATGTTTATAACAGCAAAGAGCACCGTTTAAAGGTGATTGATTCCATCATTAACCAATCACGCAATAAATTAGGCTTCACAACAGAAAATGGTGTCGGTAAAGCTTATGGTGCCATGCTAACGGTGCCAAGTATTGCGATTGCTCAAGAGTATTATGACTTGTTCAAAAGTGTGATTGCAGGCAATGAGTCGGTTACGATCAGTGAACGAACGAAAGCCATATTGCCTGATTTCCCTAAGGTTGCGATTACTTATTCTATTTCAGAGAATGAAGGATCATCCATAGATAATCAAACCAAAATGGCAGAGTCATTGCAGGATTACAATGCGATGTATGGCACGAGTTATTCATTAGAAAACATGCGTGCTTATAATCAGAATGTGAATGCACGTTTAGCAAGAAAGCATGAGAAGTATCAGGAAAGGGCAGAGCAGATCGACATCATCATTGTGGTGGATCGTTTACTCACAGGCTTTGATGCGCCTTGTATTTCCACATTATTCATTGATCGACCACCGATGAGTGCCCCAAATATTATTCAAGCGTTTTCTCGCACCAATCGATTGTTTGATCAAGGCAAAAAGTTTGGGCAGATTGTGACATTCCAAACGCCATTATTGTTCACCGAAGCGGTGAATGATGCGCTGTTTTTATATTCTAATGGCGGTGAAAATTACGTCTTAGCACCAAGCTATGAGGAAGCTGCAGAGAATGTCGCAGAGGCATTCTCAGCATTGAAAAACATCGCTGCAACGCCAGAGGCTATAGATGAGTTATTAGTGGAAGAGAAACGCAAGTTTGCCAAAGCGTTCCAAGAGCTCGATAAAGCCATGAGCGCGATCAAGGCTTATTATGAATTTCAGCCTGAAAGGCTGGCAGAAACATTTGGCATCCAAAATGATGAACTAGAGGAGTATCACGGTAAATATCAGAATGTATTGGAGGAATTACGTGAAAATAGCAATGATGATCCCGAAATTGAGCCATTAGATATTGAATATGATCTACAAACGCATCACAGTGATGAAATTAATTATCATTATATTTTGTCGCTGATTCAACGATTTGTGCCACAAGAAAGTCAATCATCAGAATTGCAGTTTGAAAACAGCGTGAAATCACAAGAAGTGGATGATTATATTGATCGTTTACGCATTGAGAATGCGAAGCTTGCAGGTTTAATGGAACAGTTATGGAAGAATATTCAGCAAGATCCTAATACTTATCGTGGTAAAAACATCAATGAATTATTGAATGACATGATTACCAATACGATTGATCTTTTAGTGAACGATTTTGCTAAAAAATGGGCAGTGAAAGAAGAAGAATTACGCTTTGTGGTGGAAAATTATAATCCAAGCAAAATGGATGAAGCGCAGATTGGCGAAGATGATTTAAGAAGAAACAGTGATTTTGACCATTATAAGGTGATCGCAGACAATCCTGTGAGCAAATTGAAATATAACAAAGCAGTGAAAGAAGCTTATACTAAAATGGTGATCGAGGATGTATTGCCGTTGAGGGTGAAGGGTTGATATGGGCATAGTGCATCCAACATTTGAACAAATAGATAAGTTAACAGTATCTGCAACGGATGGTGAGTTGCATTTATTAAAATATCTAAGTGAAAACTTAGATGATACGTATTATATTTTTTATGAGCCATTTTTAAATGGGAGTCGGCCAGATATTATCATTTTAAAAGAAGATGCGGGTGCGATTATCATAGAAGTTAAAGATTGGGATTTTCATCATTATGAAATTAATGAAAAAAATCAATGGTTGGTTCATGCAAAAAATGGTCAATCATCAATAAAGAAAAGTCCTATTGCACAGGCCTTCACATATAAAGAGCAGTTATTTAATCTACATTTACCCATTTTAGGTTTATCGGATATTGCACAGCCCAATAAACACTTTTTTGGTGTAATTAATTGTTTTTGTTATTTTCATTGTGCTACGAAAGAGGATATTAAGAAATTATATGAGCTTCCTGAGCAAAAAATTAAGCAGATAAGTGGTAATTTAAATAATGATTTTAAGAATAAAAGCATTTTATACGAAAAATATAATAAAACATTAGAGTTTTATAAAAGGAAAAAAGAGCAGTTATCTAGGGATAAAAATCTAAGTTTTGGACGTGATGATCTTAAATTATTAATTAAAAAAATTGAAGAAAAATTGAAAGAAAATGATTTATTTTCCAAACAGATTTTTGATGATTTCTATAGACGACTGTCACCACCAGACTTTATTGTGAAGCAAAATATTCCAAAATATTTTGATAAAAAACAACAAAGTATATTGCAAAGCAGCGCTGGCTTTAGCAAAGTAAAAGGCGTTGCTGGGTGTGGTAAAACAACTTTAATAGCACATAGAATTATAGGTGCTTATCTTCGTGTGCAAAAAGAAGGAAATCATCCTAATATATTAGTCCTTACATATAATATTACATTGTGTAACTATATTAGTGATAAGTTAACCGAAGCTCAGCAAGGCCTAAAAGACCAATGTACAATCATTAATTATCATCAATTTTTCCTTCAGCAGGCCAATGAATATGGATTGGATATTGATGCGAAAATATCTGCTATTTTGAATGATTATTCTTTAAGTATAAAACAGCAGCAAGATCTATTAGATAACATATTTAAAACAGATATATTCAAAACTATAGATATAAGTAATAAATATACTTCAATATTTGTCGATGAAATTCAAGATTTTGAGTCAGAATGGGTAAAAATTATTAGAGATAATTTTTTAATCGATAATGGTGAGATGGTTTTGTTTGGCGATCAATCACAAAATATTTATGATAGAGAAGGTATGAAGGGAAGAGCTTCTTCAATTGTCCAAGGTTTTGGTCGATGGATTGAGCTCAAAAAATCTTACAGGTTTCACGTTGATTCTCCTTTGATACTGCTTTTTCAAAAGTTTCAACGTGCATTTTTATTAAATAGTAATGACGAAAATTTATTATTGAATGCTGATGACCCTGCAAATACCAGCTTAAGTTTTGATATTATTAAACATAATAAGTATCCCATTGAAAATATAGATATTTCTGTGCAAAAAATTTATGAAAACATACGATTTCAAGTGAGAAGTTATAAATATCATCCTAATGATATTGTTATTCTAGCGAGCAAAACAGATATTTTGAAAGCTCTTGAAAAGGTTATCTCTAAAGAAGAAAATACAGCAGTAATGTTTGAGACAGAATTAGAAGATAGAGGATTATTAACGAAATATTTAGGCGCATTGTATTTAGATCATGATTCTTTAAAAGAATCTAGAGAAAAGTTAAATAATCCGATTAAAAAAACAGCCTATCAAAGAGATATTGAGATGATCAGGCGGAGAAAGAAAAATTTCTTTTATCAAAATAGTGGAAAAGTTAAATTAGCCACTATTCATAGTTATAAGGGTTTTGAAAGCAAGGTTGTTTTTTTTATTGTATTGCCAGAAGATAATGCAGAGTTACTTTACACATCTATGACTCGATGTCGAGAAGATTTATATATTTATGATCTAGCACATAATCAATATTCACAGTTTTTTGAAGATAATATTGAACAGATTTAGGGGTTGTTGTGTAATCATACCCTTTTTTAGGACTCCAAAACTTAAATAAATCCTTACACGTGTATGTGTCGAAAAACGCCTTTTTTGAATAGCCATCTTATTTATTTATAGTCTATATTATAATGATCTAATTTTTGAGTAGAGCTCAGGGGTATTATGCGATCTTTAATGTGGTTTCGATCTGATTTACGAATTCATGATAATGAAGCTTTATATAAAGCGACTCAAAATCAGCAGGCGATTGCACTTTTTATCATTGCCCATGAAGACTGGCAAAAGCATCATGATGCTAAATTGAAACTGGCGTTTATGTGGAGAAATCTGCAAGCACTTCAAAAGGCGCTTGACCATAAAAATATTCCTTTAAAGATCATTGAAGTAGATTCATGGGCACAAATCCCAGAGCGCATCAATCAATTGATGCTCGATCATCAAATCTCATCGCTGTATTTTAATCATGAGGTGGGCATCAATGAAGTCGAAAGAGATCGTGCGGTTTATCGACAATTAAAAAAGAGTGGTTTTAAGATTAATCATTGCCACGATAAAACATTGGTTAAACTCGGCTCGATACTCAATGGAGACAATAACCCTTATAAGGTTTTTACGGCTTTTAAAAAGCGATTGATAGAAGTGTTGGAACATCAACCGTTTGAGAATGATTGTGAGATTCCTGTGCAAGCGCCCACAGGGCTCACAAGTGATGACATTCAGGTGAATCCTTACCAAGCGTTTGATGATTTAGCGTATCAAGCAGGCGAAGATGCGGCGTTTGGCGTGCTGCAAGATTTCTTAAAAGAGGATATTTTTCATTACCATAACCATCGAGACATGCCAGCGATCGATGGCACCAGCCGTTTATCACCCTATCTTACGCAAGGCGTTGTTTCTGTCAAAGCGTTATTGAGGGAAGCGTTAATTCTCAATGAAGGTCATTTTAAAACGGGCGATGAAGGCATTCTGACTTGGATGAATGAGCTGTATTGGCGGGAATTTTATTACCACATTATGTGGAATTTCCCAAATGTTTCTAAGAATCGAGCCTTTCAGGAGAAAACAGAAAAGATTCAATGGCGAGACAACGAGGCAGATTTTGACGCTTGGAAAAATGGCAAAACAGGCGTGCCCATTGTCGATGCATTTATGAGACAACTCAAAGCAACAGGCTGGATGCATAATCGAGGCCGAATGATTACCGCGATGTTTTTAACAAAAAATCTCTTAATCGATTGGCGCAAAGGGGAAGCATGGTTTATGCAAAATCTCATTGATGGCGATTTTGCTGCCAATAATGGCGGATGGCAATGGTCGGCGTCTACAGGCACCGATGCAGTGCCGTATTTTAGGATCTTTAATCCTGTGACGCAGTCTGAGCGATTTGATCCAAAGGGTGATTTCATTCGTCAATGGTGCCCGGAATTATCGCATTTAGATCATCAGCAGATTCATAAAGTGCAGAAAAATGTCATTGTTGATCTGAAAAGTAGTCGGATCAGGGCAATAGAGGCGTTTAAACGTTTGTCGGAGTAGTATTGATAGTAAAATGGCTTCAAAATAGTTTTATAACGCTTAGCCATGTGAAGCGCTGATCATCATCGAAGGAGAGAGAATGAAGCACACTACATATGAAATTTTATCTACATTGGTTTGCTTAGATAATAGAAACGTTCATACGGCAAATTTAATGAATACGAATGAAGGGTTTACACTGTTTAGTGATGCCATGAGGCAATTACATCGCTTCAGCATTGTTGTTGATATGTGTAAACCACCCGAACAAAACTCAGCATTTTCAGTGAATGTTCTGATCACAATGCCTGATTTAACAAGATTTAGAGGCTTTGAAGGGATTAATGAAGAGTATAAAACCTCTCGTATATTGCGCGACCAGTTCATGCTGACTGATTTTTATCAGGATTATTTATGTGATCTATTGAATGGAGAGGATTCAGTATCCTTAACTTTTACGGATGAAGATGAACTTGTCGCATTTGCAAGAAGCACCATTGATGCATGTGGTGAAACGTTTTATAACAGTGAATATTCTGAATTATTTGATACGATCAAAGATCGATTATCTGAAATTAATGTATTAAAAGCATTATTAATCAATCAAGCAGATATCTCTAAAATTCCGTCATTTGATTATGTATCCGATCGTAAATTTACATTATCTTTTGGGTCGAGTGAGATTTATTGCAATACATGTTTATCAGTCATTCCACCGATTGTGACTGAAGTAGAAGATGAGTTGAAATCTTTAACCTGTGAATGTTGTGGTATGAGCGGCATGGTTGATGATTGGCTAGAGATCTCATAACACCATCGAAGCAGGTCACCTTTTATTGTCATACATTTGGATGGATTGATGAGTAAACAAAAATATTATGCTGTTCGTGTTGGTCGTCAGCCTGGGATTTATCAAACCTGGGCAGAATGTCAGGCGCAAACGAATGGATTTAAAGGTGCTGTCTTCAAAAGTTTCCCAAGCTTAGCTGATGCAGAGGCATTTTTATTAAGCCCAGAAAGCCTACAAAAAGACAAAAGTGAGAATAAAAGCGTAAAAAGTAAAATAGCGCCCATCATTGAGGATTATGATCAGCGCGTGATTACGGACTTAAAAAATGCTAGGGTTGTGGCATTTGTTGATGGTAGCTTTAGTGATTCAACGGGTGTGCCTCTCGCAGGATTTGGTTGCTATATCCTGCATCAGGATGAAATCAAACCTGTAGAGATTGGCAAGAAGATGGCGACTGATCAGTATGCTTCAAGCCGAAATATTGCACCCGAAGTTTTTGGGGCTTTAGAAGCTTTAAACTGGGCATCTAGCCATGGATATAAGGCGATTACGATTTATCATGATTTGCAAAATACGGGTAAATGGGCAAGGGGCGAATATCAAGCGCATGCTGATATTTCGAAACTCTTTATGGCGGAATTGGCAAAATATAAAGAGATCTTGGACATTGAATTTGTATGGGTCAAAGGCCATGCTGGCATAGAATATAACGAGAAAGCGGATCAATTGGCATATCAGGCGATGCTTTCATAGAGATAATTAAAGAACTATAATAGAAAGGATATTACGCATGCACTTAATTAAAGATCAATTGGTTAAACATCCAACTCAACCACAATGGGGAGTGGGCGTCGTGATTGAAGATAGTCGTCATGACATTGTTGAAATTTTTTTTACAGAATTAAATGAAACCAAAAGATTGTCTTTGAGTCGAGTCCAATTAGAACCCATTGAAGATGCTAGCTTTCGACACCGCAATTTAATTGTTAGGAACCGTAATAAAAATATTAAAAGCTTAATCGACTATTTTTTAGAAGTTTTTCCAGCGGGATTCGATGATATTAAATATATTGAAAACGAGCGGTTAGATAAAGAATTAATCACTAGATTGGCAGCAGAATGGTTATCTCAAGACGTTATGCATGATGCTTTGCAGAATAAAAATTTTGAGTATATTGCTAAAAGTGCACAGAAATTAATCAGTCGCGATAAAATGCATTTAATTTCTACATTTGAAGTGATTAAGTTCAATGATGCATTGAAACATCAATTGCATCAGCAAAATTTTGCTTATGGATTATATGATTTGCTTTATGGGAATGAGAGTGATTTTCAAGATAATTTTATGAAATTCTCAGAAGTTTTATCAGAGATGGATGCTCAAAAGTGGCCGATTATGACGTTTTTTCTTTTTGTTTTTTATCCACACAAACATATGTTTGTGAAGCCAAGCATTACACAAGATATAGCAAAAGTGTGTGATTTTAATATTCAATATAAGCCTGAAGTGAACTATTTAACATATAAGAAAATACTGATGTTAGCTGAGTCTATTAAAACGCATTTGATCAATGCATTTTTACCACCTAAAGATATGATAGATGTACAGTCTTTTATGTGGAGCGTTGAAAAATATTAGTTTACGCATTGTTATTTGGTTGCTGACCATAACTTTAGAGCCATGATGCTTGTGAATTAAAACTTTTTATGACTCATAAAACTAAAAAGTTAGGAAATATAAATTTATTTTTATAAAAATGTTCATAAAGTATAAATGTAAGCTATATTTATTTAAATGTAAATATAGTGGAAGAATCATGAGTCAATATAATTTAGCAGAGTTAAAAAAGATTGCGGGTTTTAAAGTGGTGTCACTGGTGGATGTCAATAGCGGAGTCGCCGTTGCCTCGGAAAGCGCGACGGATTTTGACATTGTGCTCGCCTCATCAGGCAACGCTAAAATTGTCAAAACAAAGCGCGACGTTGCCAATAGCCTCAACTTAGATGATGAGATCGAAGACATTTTGATCACGCTTGGTAAAGAGTATCATTTAATTCGTTTATTAAAGAAAAATACCAACTATTTTCTTTACTTGGTGTTAGATCGTGCTGAAGCCCATTTAGGTTTGGCAAGACTCGATTTAAAAGCTTTTGAAGCACAGTTGGATTTTTCATAAAATACACAGTTCAATGGCGATCACCCTTTAGATTAGGTGCTTTACATACGATTTAAGAATATAATCCTTCTTTAGTTAGAAATTTTGCAGGTCAATAGAGGGCAGTATGGGAAAGAAGCGTTTAACAAAGGGTGTCATCATCGAGGATAAGGACAAAAAAGTGGCAGAAGTCTTATTAGACTTAGACCGCAATGCCTCGGATGATGAATTTATACTGGGATTTAAAAAGAAATTCCCGCAAGATTGGCAAAGGGTCGAAGCCCGTTATGCTGAGTATGAAAGCCTTGTGAAAAAGCGCAACATCCCACCGATGGCGCGCCCCTTTCAATATGTGCTCAATGCCGCTAGAATCATTCGTTCGCGCTATCAGCATGGTGAGGATTTGCAAGAGATCCTTAAAAAACTCAATGCGCCAAAGCCTGCCTTCATTGAGGCAGAACCTGCGGATCAAGAGGCACTTTTTAAAAAGCTCAACGATGCCCACAGTTATGAAAAACGCATTGATGCCATAAAAAAACTCGGTAAATATAAATGCCCAGCAGTGGAAGCGGCGTTTTTAGAGATCATGAAAACCGATCCCGTCAATGATGTGCGAGAAGCTGCTCATGCACGCTTAAAAATTTTTGGTTATGACATCAGCAGCCCACGCAAAGCGCCTGCGTATGTGGATAAGGATCTGCATGAAAAACTATTGGAAGTGGCCAATTCATTGCATGAGGATTTCTCCTATGAGCGCTTTGAATCGAAGTTTCGCACCATTTTTCCTTTAGAGTTTGACATGCACAAGTATCAGAAGAAGGGGGAGTTTAAAAACTGGCTCACCGTTCAGATCAGACAACTGCCAAGACATCACGAGTACGAATAAAAAAAGCCCCATTTGGGGCTTTTTTTATGCAACCGTTTAGGCAATTTCAGGATTGCCCACCGGGTGATATGCACGGTTGAAGTACACCAAACCTTGATTGTGTTCACTTTGACCAATGGCCACAATTTGGCAAATGAAGATGGCATGGGTGCCCACTTCTTGAATGTGCTCAATCTTGCAATCAAAGCTCACCAGTGCATCTTCTAGCACCGGTGCACCAGTTGCTAAGGTTGTCCAATTGCCAAACTCAAAGCGCTCTTCAGGGCTCATTTTTGAGGAAAAAACAGTGGAGATGTGTTGATGATGAGCGCTTAACACATTGACCGTCAAAACTTTATTGGCAATGAAGTGTGCATGCGAGCTTGCCGATTTATTCATACAGACCAACAGGGTTGGCGGTGCATCTGTCACGCTACACACAGCCGATGCTGTAAAACCATAACGACCGGATTCACCCACTGTGGTCACCACATTGACCGCACCTGTTAACAAAGACATTGCATTTCTAAAGTCTGTCGCTTCAACCATGACTATTTTCCTAAATTGAGTGGAGCTCTTTGCGGATGATCTCAGCGCCAGCACTCAATGCATGGAGCTTGCCGCGCGCTACATGGCGAGCAAGCGGAGCCATGCCACAGTTTGTGGAAGGATAGAGTTTATCTGCATCTACAAACTGAAGGGCTTTGCGTAAAGTGTCCGCAACTTCTTCTGGGGTTTCAATGACATTTGTGGCCACATCGATGGCGCCCACCATCACTTTTTTGCCGCGAATGAGCTCAAGCAGATCCATCGGCACGCGTGAATTATGGCATTCTAACGAGATGATGTCGATGTTAGATTGCTGCAATTTTGGAAAGGCCTCTTCATATTGGCGCCATTCTGAGCCCAATGTTTTTTTCCAATCGGTATTCGCTTTGATGCCATAGCCGTAGCAAATGTGTACCGCTGTTTCGCATTTTAAGCCTTCAAGGGCGCGTTCTAAAGTGGCGATGCCCCAATCATTAACCTCATCAAAGAAGACATTAAACGCAGGTTCATCAAATTGAATGATGTCAACGCCGGCTGCCTCAAGCTCTTTGGCCTCTTGGTTGAGGATTTTGGCAAATTCCCAAGCCAATTTCTCGCGGCTCTTGTAATGACCATCATACAAGGTATCGATCATGGTCATGGGGCCTGGCAATGCCCATTTGATCGGGCGGTCGGTGTGTTGGCGTAAGAATTTGGCATCGTCCACAAACACAGGTTTTTGGCGGGACACTTCGCCAACGACGCTCGGCACACTCGCCTCATAGCGATCACGAATTTTAACGGTTTCGCGTTTTTCAAAGTCCACGCCGTTTAAATGTTCAATGAAGGTGGTCACAAAGTGTTGGCGAGTTTGTTCGCCATCGCTGACGATGTCAATGCCCGCATGGATTTGATCTTGCAAAGCGATCAATAGGGCATCTTCTTTTGCCTCTTTGAGCTGTTCGCCCTCTAATTTCCAAGGAGACCAAAGTTTTTCAGGTTCGGCAAGCCAAGAAGGTTTCGGTAAGCTGCCTGCGGTAGAGGTGGGTAATAATCTTTTCATAATCGTTGTCTATCCATGAGGTGAATTAAAGGTCGTACGTTGCCGCCCATTGTTCAAGAATCTCTTTGTGAGGCAAAATGAAGTGTTCTTCGGTAAATTTGCCCTGTTTAACGGCCAATTCGCTGCGTTCTTTGCGATCATACACGATTTGCGTGAGGGAGAAATCTTGGTTGTTTAAGCTTGGCTGATAGACCGCGCTCGCTGCTGAGTTTGCATTGTAGATCTCAGGACGATAGATTTTTTGGAAACTTTCCATCGTGGCAATGGTGCTGATCAACTCAAGATTGCTGTAATCGCTCAATAAATCCCCACTGAAATAGAAGGCAAGTGGCGCTTTACAGTTGTGCGGCATAAAATAACGCACCTGTAAGCCCATCTTCGCAAAATATTGATCCGTTGAGGAAAACTCATTTTGCACATATTCAACGCCGAGCACAGGGTGCGTATTTGCGGTGCGATGATAAGTTTTACTGCTCGCAACGCTTAAGCAAATCACAGGCGGTTTTTTAAAGTTGTCTTGATATGCCTTTGAATTGACAAAGTATTTAAAGAGTTTGCCATGTAGATCCCCAAAGTTTTCAGGCAAGCTGAATTCAGCTTTGTCTTTATTGTGATCAAGCAGCAACACACTAAAGTCATAATCACGCACATAAGATGAGAAGCTATTGCCCACCATGCCGTCAATGCGTTGATTGGTTACGTGATCTATGATGTTGGTTTTTAAAATCTCGATGATGGGGAAGGTTTCGCCGTTGTTTTCCACATCAATGTCCACGGAGATGATTTCAAGCTCAATGGTGTAGCGGTCACCTTTTGGATTGTCTGAATGGGCTAAGTCATTGAAGCGACTGTTCATCATCTGCAATGTTTTGCGCAAGTTCTCTTGGCGGCTCTCGCCTCTTGCTAAGTTCGCAAAGTTTGTGGTCAAACGTGTGCTGTTTGCAGGATGATAATTTTCGTCGAAATCAATGCTTTTGACGGAACATTTAAAATTTGTACTCATAGTGTTCTAGCCCCTAATGCCTAAAGATGAAACTTAAAATTTACTGTTGTATTGATTTATATCTAAATCAATGCATGAAAAAAAATGATTTAATTTCATAGAACGATGAGGAAAATTCATCAATCAAAAGATGGACCTTGATAAAAGGCGCTTTTTGGGCAAAAGGTGTGGTGAGTGTTCGCAATTTTTTATTTTAAATTTATAATCAAAGGGCAGCACTCATTCACAACTAAACAATAAAAGAGTCGAATATGAAAAAATCATTAAAAATGGCGGCAGTGATGTTGGCAATCTATGGTACAGCCTCTGTACCTGCAATGGCGGACGGCAATAAAATCTCAGAGGTATTCTCTTATGACATGATCGGTGTGGACATTGCATATTTAGAAAATTTAATCGGTCCTGCTCGTAAAACCGAGCAACACACTCAGACAAAAACGTATCTTGTGGATCATTGTCCATTAGACGTTCAGACGCGCGACGGTGCGGTCGATACCTTAAGGGTCACCATTGGCGGAAAATGCCAATTTGTATTGAATAATATTTTACCCTCATATGAGAACATTTCGACGCGTGATGTGGTCTTTGGATTATCAGGACCGGTGACGTATTATGCCGATTGCTTTGGGATCAATTGCGGCAATGCTTATGATCCTTCTGTGTATGAGCTGTATGAAGGTTCACATGCGGAAAATTGGCGGGAGTTATTGTTAAGTTCCGTCAATGCCTCCTATGAAGCTGTGTCACGTTGGTCAAATATTATGGAGGCCAATGAAGGTGTAGATTGGATGATGGACAATCGTTTTAACTGTACACCAAACAAATACAGTGATGTTGCCGAGCAAAGCCTGAAGGGGCAGCCGGTGGATCGCATCATGATTGGTTATAACCTCGAGCAAAAAGCAGACTTAAAATGGGGATGTGAAGAGGTCAATCCTATGAGTAATGCTTCTCCCGTCACTCATTCATCTACACAAACTGAAGCGCCAAATATTCCATTTCAATTGGTGGCAAATGTGAGCGATGATTATCAATATATAGGTTCAAAAGTGTTAAGTGGGCAATTATTATATTAGCCGAATGAAATGGATGGTTATCGCTTTGAATTTCGAGTTGATCCATATGACCAAGGTGTATTGCCTGAGAAGGCCACCATGACAACCTATGTACTAGATGGTGTGACGGTTGAAAATGCAGGGCATTATTTTGGCATTAAAACAGATCTGACAGATCCAAAATTTGAATCAAAATTGTGTGCGCTAACAGGGCCAGTCACTTTACAAATCGTGGGCATTACGCTTTCCATTCCACCTGAAGCCCATTGGTATGCCAATATGAATTTCACGAGAGTTTTATCTTCAGGACCATTTAGAATGGGTTGTGAAGAGCAATAAATAACTTTGAATCAAGCCCTGAAAAGGGCTTTTTTTATGGGGAATATCTAGAAAATCCCAAGTCGCATCTTCTTAAAGTTTGTCATGATTTTTTTACCAATATCCACATGATTTTTATGTAAATTTACATGAAAAACGGGTGCATAAAAACGTTGCCAATTTAAAATTTATAGTGCAGAATTAGCGCCCGCTAGTTTCTAGCGGTATTTAAATTATTTTTTTCACGGAGGGCCATTAGATATTACAGCATGAGGTTGTACTATCTGGGCATTGATAACTTAACAATTACTGTTAGATTAAAAGAACAAAGAAAATTGAATCAATTAGATTTATGACCTAGATAAATCTAAGCATAATGTATCATTAGGTGGATAGTTAGAAAATTCAATCCAATGCGTGCTTTTATTACCACAGTAGAACTTTTTTCAGAGGGTTTGACATGGGAACAACACCATTATCAACATTTGATAATCAATATTACATCGACAGACAATCACACTTCGAGTCTAATGCACGAAGTTATCCTAGAAAATTTCCGATCTCCATCAAAAAAGCACAAGGTGCTTGGCTTGAGGACGTAGAAGGAAAGCGTTATCTAGATTGTTTGGCAGGCGCGGGCACTTTAGCCTTAGGTCACAATCATCCAAGCATTATCCAAGCCATTAAAGACGTTTTAGAGAGCGAGTTGCCATTGCACACGCTTGACTTGACGACGCCTTTAAAAGATCAGTTTTCTGAGACGGTTTTAAGCTTATTGCCAGGCAACAGTGACGATTGGCGTTTACAATTTTGTGGCCCAACGGGTGCAGATGCCAATGAAGCGGCCTTTAAATTGGCAAAAACAGCCACGGGCCGCGCCAGCATCATCAGCTTTACAGGCGGTTATCACGGCATGACCAATGGCACATTGAGCGCCACGGGCAATCTTGATGCCAAAACCCCCATTTCAGGTTTAATGCCTTATGTGCAGTTCATGCCATATCCTTATGCGTATCGTTGTCCACTTGGCATCGGTGGCGAGCAAGGGGAAGTGGCATTGGCAAACCTGTTTGAACGCATGCTCACAGACATCGAAAGCGGGATCACCAAACCTGCTGCGGTGATTTTAGAGGCGATTCAAGGGGAAGGCGGTGTTGTGCCAGCGCCAGCACATTGGTTAAAGCGTGTGCGTGAGGTGACCGAGCGTTTGGGCATCGTATTGATTTTAGATGAAGTACAAGCAGGCATTGGTCGCAGCGGCGATTTCTTTGCATTCGGTGAATCTGGCATTGTGCCGGACATGATCGTCATGTCTAAAGCCATTGGTGGCGGTTTACCGATGGCGGTGGTTGCTTATCGCGCAGAATTGGACGTTTGGAATCCAGGGGCGCACACGGGCACATTCCGTGGCAATCAATTGGCGATGGCAACAGGTTTGGTGACCTTAGAGATGATCACCAAACAAGGCGTACAAGAGAATGTACAAATTGCTGGCAAAGCCTTAAAAGAGGGCTTATTGGCATTGCAAAAAAGCCATCCTTGCATTGGTCAAGTGCGCGGGCGTGGTTTGATGCTCGGGCTTGAAATTGTGGATGCAAATGGTCAAAAAGATCCGTTAGGCAGCTTACCTTATGCGCCTGAATTGGCGGTGGCGTTACAGCGTGCATGCTTTAATGCTGGCTTAATTGCAGAGCGTGGTGGCCGTCATGGTTGCGTATTGCGCTTTTTACCGCCATTGACGTTATCTTTAGATGAAGTGGCGTTGATTTTAGAACGTTTAGACATCGCGTTGACGCAAATCTCTCAATAGGATCGGGACATGAACAAAGACATTACCTTAGGCATCACCGAAACCGGTGAGGCAGGGGCAAACACTTATCGCCAATTAATGACAGAAGCGGTGTCCATTGCCGCCGATTGGTTAGAAGATGGCAAAATGTACGATGGCATGCCGATCGAAACGCTGCGCAGTGCGCTCAAAGAGATTGAGCTATTGCCAAACGATGGCATCGGTGATCAGGCCGCGCTGAAAGAGGCGAATCAATACTTCTTGCAGCATGCCTTACAAGTGCACCATCCATTGTGTTCTGCCCATTTGCATTGCCCAACGACGTTGGCATCACAATTGGCAGAGGTGTTGATCAATGTATCGAATCAATCCATGGATTCGTGGGATCAAAGCCCATCTGCAACACTCTTTGAAGAACGCATCATCACAGAATTGCGTCGCATCATTGGTTATCCTTCTGGCGATGCAGGTATTTTCACCAGTGGTGGCACGCAAAGCAACTTTATGGGCTTATTGTTAGCCCGTGAATATTGCCTGAAAACCTTTCCACAATATGGCAAAGGCTTGTTGGTGGTGATCTGTTCGGCACAGGCGCATTTTTCTGTGCAGCAATCCGTGTTGCTCCTTGGCTTTGAAGAGAGCTGTGTGGTGTCTGTGCCGTGTGATGATGGCGGGCGCATCATTGTGGAAGCGCTCGCGGACACCTTAGATGATTTAGCCGCACAAGGGCGTAAAGCCTTTGCCATTGTGGCCACTGCAGGCACCACCGACACCGGGGCGATTGATGATCTGACGGGTATTGCAACGCTCGCACAGCAGCACCAAACATGGTTGCATGTTGATGCGGCATGGGGTGGCATTTTGCTCTTTTCTCATCAGTATCGTGACCGTTTAGCCGGCATTGAGCACGCAGATTCGATTGCGCTTGATTTTCATAAGCAATTTTTACAAACCATCAGCTGTGGTGCATTTGTCTTAAAAGAGGGTGCAAATTATGAACTCATTCGCCGCCATGATGATTATCTCAATCCCGTGGAAGATGAGTTAGAGGGTGTGCCAAATTTGGTGAGCAAATCCATTCAAACCACGCGCCGTTTTGATGCCCTCAAACTCTGGATGAGTTTGAGAAGCATCGGGGCTCAGCAATATGGTGACATGGTGGATTATTCTGTGGATTTAGCGCAACAAGTGGCAAAATATGTGGATGAGTCTGAGCATTTTGAGCTCGTCAATTCCACACAGATTGCCAGTGTGCTCTTTAGAATTAAGCCTGAATCATTAGACGGTAAAGACAGCACAAAAACCCATCGCTACATTGCTCAGCTTCTGTTTGATGAAGGGCATGCCAATCTAGGCATTACGCGCCGCGATGGCATTGTGACGCTAAAAATGACACTCTTAAATCCGCACACGCGCTTTGAGCATGTTAAAGGCTTATTGTCCACGATTGAAAAATTGGTGGGCTGTTAAGTGAAGAAAAACCGCTGATGTCAGCGGTTTTTTATTTAATACCATGCATCAAAAATTTTCTTGCTCAAATAGGCGCTTAATAATAAAGATGCAATGAGGCAAGCGAACAAAATATAAATGGGTGCACTGTTAAAATCAGGATTAATGAGTAAATAAGCGTATTGGATTAAACGTGGCGTGGTGAGTGGGTGGGGATTGGCAAGGGGTGGAAGGATTGAATAATAGAGCGCGATTGATAGCCCAAAAAATATTGATACGAGCCCTGAACCAATATCTTTGATGACTTTTCGCTGATTATTTAAACATGCATTACATAATGGGCGCCCAGGTTTGATGTGTACCTCTTCACATTTAGGGCAAAGCGGACGATTGTGCTGCAAATGTTGTTCAGACATGATGATTTCCTAATTTATTATTGTTGTCATTTGTGTTTTATTTATGCGAGCAATTATTCATGAAAATCACAGTTTAAGCAAGTCAGTGTACATGACTATTTAGAGAATATGTTATGTTGAATATCATTTGCAATAATATATTTTATGTGTATAAAGTATTCTTAGTAGTATATGGGTTAAAGTACGTTACTGAATGAATATTTTAAATAAAAACATTTAAGAGAATTAATGATTAGATACAAATTGCAATGTGGAAAAGTATTAGAACAAGAATACTTAGTTGCTTATGATGAGCAGACTTTTGGTGGCTTATCTCCTATTGTGGTTGCAATTTTACGACATAATTACTCAAAATTATTTAATAAGCTTTGTCAATTAATCTTATTGTTGATAACAATCGATATTTATATTGCACCATTTAGGCAAGCATATCGTTGTAGTAATTTCTGTCATGATGGTGAGGACCCTCAAAATTAAAAATATTTTCTGAATTGATTCAGAGCATTATGTTGTGTCACTAGGATGCAACTTAACATTATTTTTAATACATTTTAAAAAGGGTACCTATGAAAGGGATTATCTATTTTGTTATAAAGGCAGCGATTGTGTTGTGTTTATTTTCTGCTGCATTTTTTGTATTCAATATTTTTTCTATGAAAAAATATTTCTTTTTTATATGGTTCAGAGATAAGAAATTTGCCAAGAAGATTAAAAAAATTCTAAGGAAAATAGATAAAACACTTTTGTGAATTTATTTTTGATATAAATCATTTTAGGTTATGAGGTCTATATAGCTTCATGACCTATTTTAATTTAGTTAATTGTTTTGCAAAAAATAATCTATATCTTTTATAGGGTAATCCTTATTTTTGTATAAAAAGTAATCAAAATTTGTAGGAATTTTTTCCATTCATGCGCCAAATAGAAAAATCAGAGTAGACTGTTTGATCATTGATTGCAGTTGAGATGTTTTCTAATTTGTACTGAATTACCCCAACTAGGAAGAAGTTAAACATGAGATTACACAACGTAGAAGATCAGAAGTCTTTAACGCCAGAATTGGCTTTGTCGTTTTTAAAAGAGGGCAACAAGCGCTTCATCGCGAACCTTAAAGCCCACAGCAACTTGTTAGAGCAAGTGAACGAAACGAAAGCTGGGCAATTTCCATTTGCCATCATTTTAAGTTGTATTGATAGCCGCACCTCTGCGGAGTTGATCTTTGACCAAGGGCTTGGCGACATCTTCAGCGCACGCATCGCGGGCAATGTGCTCAATGATGACATCATCGGCTCGATGGAGTTTGCCTGTAAATTGGCGGGTTCAAAATTGATCGTGGTGCTAGGGCATTCCCATTGTGGGGCGATTACGGGCGCTTGTAAGGGGGCTAAATTGGGACATTTGACCGATCTTTTGGCAAAAGTACAGCCTTCGATTGAGCACGTGAAAGTGCATCATGCAGACCTTGACATCACATCAAAAGAAGCCGTGGATAAAGTGGCATTTCACAATGTGGAATACACAATTGATCATATTTTAGAGAAAAGCACCGTGTTAAAAGAGATGTATGACCATGGCGACATTGGCATTGTCGGCGCGTTTTATAAAGTGGAAACGGGCGAAGTGGATTTTGTCAAAGAGATGTTCAATGAGAAAAAATAAGCCCTAATGTGCATCAAAGACCATTTCAAATGTTTGAAATGGTTTTTTTATGTTTATAATACGGAACAACAGCATTCATCTAACAACAACAAAAAGAGACATTATGGCCTTTATCATACCCACCATTAAAAGCTCAGAAGGGTCGATGACCGCGGGGGAAAATCGTTTCGCAAGACGCTTACAAGATAAACTCGATGACGACACAGTGTGTTGGTTCAACATTCCGATTCATGGTTATTATCCTGATTTTGTGCTTTTTCATCCTCAGCGCGGTTTATTGGTGCTGGAAGTCAAAGATTGGAAAATTGATAACATCGAGATTTTTTCACGTTTACATGTAGCGCTGCGCAATGTGCCGGAGGTTTTGAAGGAAAATCCTTTAGAACAAGCAAAACGCAGCAGGCGCGAGATCGTTAAGCAATTAGGGTCAGGTTTTCTAGCACAGCATCGCATTGCCTATGGTGAGGGTGTGGTTCTGACAAACATTACGCGCAAAATGTACTGTGAGGCACGCTTTGATGAAGTGTTGCCAGGGCATTTAGTGATTTGTAGTGATGAGATGTACGAAAGCGTCCCGCCCGAGCAATTGTCAGCACAGCTTTGGGGCATGTTGCCTTTTCAAATGCAGACAACCCTCAATGATGCTTTGATTCAGCGCATCCGTGGGACATTGTACCCTGAGATCTGCATTCCCTTAAAACAAGCGGAACTCTTTAGTCATGAGATTGTCGAGGCTCAAGCGCCCGAATCGATGGGCATTTTAAAGGTGATGGATCTTCAGCAAGAGCAACTCGCCCGCAGTCTTGGCGTTGGGCACCGCATCATTCATGGTGTGGCGGGCTCTGGTAAAACGGTGATCTTAAAGTATCGCGCTGAGTATTTGGCCAAAAGCGCCACGCAACCCATTTTAGTGGTGTGTTACAACAAATCATTGGCGCAAGATTTAACGCTGTATTTTGAGCATAAAAACCTCAGCGATAAAGTGCATGTCTATAGCTTTCATGCTTGGTGCAGCGCGCAGTTAAAGGCGCATGGTTGTCAAAAGCCCCCAAAGGAAAATAATATCGATCTGTATTGCCAATCATTGGTGACGACGGTGCTGAACCATTTAGAGAATAAAAGCTTGCCAAGGCAGCAATATGCTGCAGTGTTGATTGATGAGGGGCATGACTTTGAAGCCGATTGGTATAAAATCATGGTGCAGATGCTCGATCACACTGAAACATTGCTCATTTTGTATGATGATGCCCAATCCATCTATGGGGTGGATAAGAAGAAGATTAAAACTTTCTCGAGTGTGGGCATCAATGCTAGAGGGCGCACCACGATCTTACGCACAAATTACCGCAATCCTTGTACCGTGCTGGATTTTGCCAAGCGCTTTTCAGACAATTACATTGCCCATGAAGGCGATGAGGATGCCGTACCATTGTTAGAGCCTAAAAGTGCAGGACGCATTGGTGTCAAACCATTGGTGATGCGCATTCAAAACAATGATTATCAAAAAGAGGCGCATTACATTGTCGAAGCGATGGTCAATGAACATAAAAATGGTCGTCCGTGGCAGGACATGGCTGTGATCCACCGTTATACTTTTTTCAGTGATGCCATCAGAAAGGTCTGCTATTTTAAAAGTGTGCCCATTGCCACAGAGGAAAACAGGATGCAGGGCGTGCGTTTTATCACCATGCATGCGTCAAAAGGGTTAGAGTTCCCATTTGTGTGCATTCCTTCGGTGGGGCGTCCTTATCGACATAATGGTGAATTATCCGATGAGGCAAAATTATTGTACGTGGCCATCACCCGTTCGACGGATAAATTGTTGGTAACGTATCATGATGATTCGATCTTTTGCCCAAAATTGTTAGAGGCGGCTGTCAGCAGTGAATCATAAACCGCTGGCTGCGTAAAATTTATTCGCTTAAGTTGCTGATTATTTATGCGATTTTTCCCGTTTCATAAAGAAAAAAAATAATATACAGAAGCTTCCTGATGATTCATCCCGGAAGCTTTTTTAAAAGTGGTCATTTTTTCTATTCTCAAAGGCTGATGGTTGCGCATTTTAGGTGTGATAACTCAATGAAATAATCGATAACTGTTTGCCATTCATTTAAGTTTTAAATTGTAATTTTGTCATTTTTATCAGTATAAGAAGAATCCATTCATCGACGGATATTAATGCCATGACAATTGACAAACTTTTAGATGCTTTAACAACGTGTGGTTGGTATGTCTGGGATGATTTTTTATCCTCATCTAGCATTTCTGAGATTAAAGCTGCCATTCCGGAAGATGCTTTGCAAGCAGCGCGCATCGGCCATCAAAGCTCATTACACAACAATAAAAATGTGCGCGGCGATTTAACCGTGTGGTTAGATCCTGACATGGGGGAAGCCATCGAACACTATCTGATGAAAATGGATGCGGTGCGTTTAGCCATGAATGCGGCGCTCTATATGGGATTAAAAGAGTTTGAAACCCATTTTTGTCGCTATCCGAAAGGGGCTTTTTACCAAAAGCACAATGACAATCCTCGTTCTCAAAGCCGCCGCAAAATCACCACAGTGTTGTATCTCAATGAAGATTGGCAAGCGGGCGATGGTGGCGAATTGGTGGTGTATGATCAGCAAGACAATCCGCTGATTACGCTTGAGCCGGTGGCTGGTCGCATGGTGTTTTTCCTATCGGAAGCCTTTCCCCATGAAGTTTTACCCACACAAACCACGCGTGAAAGCATCGCCGGTTGGTTTTTGAATTGATGTATACTAAAGCCTTTCATTCCTGACAATCATTCGGTAAAGAAGGCTCGCAATGACGACAGACGATCATACCCGCACCCCCGACACCGCTAAACCCCGTTCTAAAAAGAGCCAATGGCTCTGGTTGATTGGTTTATGGGTGGGGGGTGCTGTATTTATGTATGGCTTAGCTAAACTCACCAAATTATTAATGCAGGCCGCAGGGCTCGCCACTTAACACATACGCGCGCCTGTATTGGCTTTGACGCGAATGGTGCGGTAAAGGGAATCAGCCTCTGCCGTATTGTGTCGCTTTGCGCCCAATTTAGCGCCAATAAAGCCCGCTAAAAAGCCAAGGGGAATGGTGATAATGGCGGGTACCGCTAAATCCACCAATGGCGCACCTGTGAAAATGGCGTGCCCAGACTCTGACCAGATGTTTGGCCCCATCGCCCCTAAGATCAAACAGGACAAGACGCCTGTTGCGATCGCAGCGACCGTGCCTGTTGAGTTAAAGTCCTTCCAATAGATGGTGTATAAAATCACCGGTAAGTTTGCCGATGCGCCAATGCAGAAGGCAAAGGACACCAAGAAAGAGACGTTTAAATTCTGCGCAAAGAGGGCAAGGAAGATGGAAAGAATGGCAATCGCGATGGAGCCTAAACGGCCGGCGGCCACTTCTTGCCCTGCGCTGAGTTTGCCATCTTTGATGATCTCGGCATAGATGTCATGGGAAATGGCAGAGGCACCCGTCAACACAAGCCCTGAAACCACCGCTAAAATCGTTGCAAAGGCCACCGCACTGATGAAAGACATCAACACTTCACCGCCCAAATATTTAGCAAGGAGCGGTGCGGCGGTATTGCCCGCTTTGCTTTCGGCTAAAATGCTCTCAATGCCCACAAAGTGTAATGCCCCAAAGCCCAAAAAGATGGTCAAAGAGAAGAAAATGGTGGTGATCCACGTTGCCCATGAGATGGAGGCGCGCGCCGTTTTGGCATCTTTCACCGTGAAAAATCGCATCAAAATGTGTGGCAAGCCCGATGTCCCGAGCACCAGTGCCATCATCATGGAAATCGAATCAATGGAGCTTGAATACTTCATGCCGGGGATGAGGAAGGATTCGCCATTGTCTTTCGCAATGGTGTCGAACATATGCGTGATGGAGTAGCCAAATTTATGGAACACCAAGCCCGCCAATAAGCCTGTACCAAAGAGCAATAAGACCGCTTTGATGATTTGTACCCATGAGGTTGCCGTCATGCCGCCAAAGAGTACATAGGTTGTCATCATCACGCCCACGATCAATACCGCAATCCAATAATCAATGCCAAATAAAAGCTTGATCAATGCGCCCGCACCCACCAATTGGGCGATCATGTATAAAATCACGATGATGATGGTGCCGCCGGCTGCCACGCCGCGCACGCGTTTTTCATTAAAGCGCGCCGTGAGCATGTCTGCCAATGTGTATTTGCCAAGGTTACGCATCGGTTCGGCGATCACATAGAGCAATACAAGGTTCGCGACAACATAACCGATGGAGAAGAAAAAGCCATCAAAGCCCGTTAAAGCGATCGCGCCAGAGACGCCTAAAAATGCAGCCGCAGAGAGATAATCTCCCGCGATCGCAAAGCCATTTTGCCAGCCGGTTAAGCCGCCGCCTGCGGTGTAGAAGTCTTTTGCTGAACTCATGCGCTGCGCGGCGATGTACGTCACCACCAAAGTGAGCCCCACAATGGCTAAAAAGAAGCTGATGGAGATCCAATTCATGGCTGACCTCCTTGCATCTCTTCAAATTTTTGTAAAACAGCTGCAGATTCACGGTCAAATTGACTCGCTTTACGCACATAGAGCGTACACAACACGATCGTCATTAAAAATAGACCGGCAGAATAGAACCAAACCCCTGTAATTGCGCCCACAACTGGGGTTTGCAAAAAGGGTTGAAACGCCAAAATGGGCAACAAAATATAGATGAATAAAAAACTGCCTGTGACAGAGAATAAAAAGATGTTCTTGCGGCGAACAAAGTGATTAAACTCAGGCATCTCCTCGATGGCGATGAACTGCTGGTACGTCAAACCGTCATGCTGTTGATCTGTGCTATCAGACATAGCATCCTCCTCATTGTTATCAATCATTCATTATGTAGTTATCCTGTTATTCAGGTGGTTAGCGCCAGTAATCTTTGGATTTATAGTGATTATTTAAAGGCGGCATTTGTGACGCTGTCTTTAAAATGGAGCTATTTTGTAGTATCTGAGAATATAAAAAATTGTCAAACAATATTTAATGTTCAAGTTTAAATTTATTGTGAATAATGATGTGTTTTATTGGCTTTAATGGCTATTTATGTTGTGTTTTAGGTGGTCTTGTTGTTTTTTATATTTATAAAATAATGGGTGTTTAAGTGAAATTTATGGTGAAAATAAATCCATTTAAAATGATTTTTGGAAAAATAAAAGGGTATTGATGGTCTAAAAAGGTTATTTTTCGACAAAAAACTACAAAATGACAACATAAAAGGCCGATAATGTTGCCAACAAGGATCTACGCGACTGCCATGAAATTTGTTACAATCTGCGTAGAAAATACTTTCTGGAGGAGAAAGTGGCATTTCATATTATGATTAAATAGGAATTAAGGACGATCTATGTTATCAATTTTTAAAAAAAAGGCAGATAAAGCACCTACAGAAACTGTGCCATCTGTCAATTTATTTGATGTATTGGCATTATCGAATCAAGCGACAGATAAAAAATTACAAGAGATTATATTAAAACTTGATGAATGCAGCTCTAATGAACTCAATTATGTGGCATGCGCGTTGTTAAAAGCACTTGAGTATGACTCACAAATCATAGATGGTGTGCATGATAAAGGCATTGATGTGATTGGTTTTAAAGACAATCATCGCGAAGTGGCGGTACAATGCAAGGCATGGAATCCTAAAAAGGCAACTGAACGGATTAATGTAAAAGATGTTCAAGCATTTAAGGGGTGTGTGCTATCTAGCAATTACCAATATGGTCTATTCATCACCACCCATTATTTTTCTGATCCTGCGCTTAAAGAAGAAGATGATCGTTTAATGTTGATTGATCGCAAGGCATTATACAGTTTACTCAATCGATATTTTCCAAGCATTATGGCAGATTGTTACTATCGAGAAACTTTGAAAACCTTATCAACGTGTCCAAAATGCAATAGCGGAAATCTATTGAAACTCTACGCAAAATCAAAACGTGTTTATTATCACTGGTGTGAAAACTGTGATGAACGCATTTTTAATTTTAAAAATAAAGCAGCAGAATAATGCTTCTATTGTAAGGAGTCATCATGACCCCATTCAACGTGGTTTTTCACATTGACGAGTTGGAAAAATGGCCACGAGTGATGGCCAATGTCAATAATCTCATCAAAGGGCTAGATGAGCCGTATGACATTCGCATCGTTGCCAATGGTGCGGCTGTTAAAGGGTATTTAGCGGCTGAGTATGCCTCAGCATTTGTAGATCTGACTGATTTAGGTGTGACACTGAACATCTGCCAAAATTCTATGAATGGCTTTGAGATGAGTCCATCAATGCTGCCAAGCTGCATCACCATTGTGCCTGCTGCGGTAATTACATTAGCACGCTTACAGCATCAAGGATTTGCCTACATTAAGCCATAATTCATTATGGTTACATCTTTGAAATAGAAAATCCCTGAGCATGGCTTGGGGATTTTTTTATGTGCGTTCAAATTATAAATACATACTATACATATATGTTAATAAAAATATTTCTTGCCATCTGTCACAGGGGGTGCTATAAATTTTGAACGATGTGAATCGATTCAATAAAAATGATGATCAATGAAGGAGGAAAGGATGTTCAGTGGATTGTTGGTGGGCGCGTTGTTTGGCTTTATTTTGCAGCGTTCCCGATTTTGTATGACAGGTGGCTTTCGCGACATCTATTTAACGCGCAATCACACATTGCTGTATGCGTTTTTGATCGCGATTTCAGTGCAAGCGGTGGGTGTTTATGCATTGGTGGAAAGTGGTCATTTATCGATTGCGATTAAAGATGTGTCACTCATCAGCGTCATCGGTGGCAGCTTGGTTTTTGGCATTGGCATTGTGTTGGCAGGTGGCTGTGCAACGGGCACATGGTATCGCGCGGCAGAAGGCTTAATTGGCAGCTGGATTGCCTTGATTTTTTATATGTTATCTGCGGCGGTTGTGAAATACGGCGCACTCAAAGAATTTTATGGTGAAGCAAAAGGCATTACATTGATCAATAACTCGGTGGCAGAAACCTTGCATGTACCACAGTGGGCATTGATTGCAGCATTGGTTGTGGTGACGACAATTTTGGTGGTGCGTCATTTGCGCCGCCCGAAAGTGATTGTGCCAAGTTTACCAGCTCAACGCACTGGCATTGCGCATCTGTTATTTGAAAAACGCTGGCATCCCTTTGTGGCGGGTGCTGTCATTGGTGTGATTGCTTTGATTGCCTGGCCATTGAGCACCGCCTCCGGTAGAAGCGGCGGACTTGGCATTACCACGCCGTCTGCAAACATTGTTCGCTTTTTAGTGACGGGGGATGCGAGTGTGATTGATTGGGGTGTCTTTTTGGTGCTCGGTATTTTCATCGGCTCATGGATGGCAGCAAAAGGGAGTCGCGAATTTAAATGGCGTGTGCCCAGTGCCAATATTCTCATCACCAGCTGTTTAGGCGGAATTTTGATGGGCTTTGGTGCAGGATTTGCCGGGGGCTGTACGATTGGCAATGGATTGACCAACACCTCAATTATGACGTGGCAAGGTTGGTTAGGATTGTTGTTTACTATTTTTGGGGTGTGGATTGCCGCTTACTTTGTGTATGTACGCCCACGCCAAGTGGCGCTTAAAACCGCTGCGGCATGATCAATTGAATGACCATTTAGAAACATTAAGGAGAAATATATGGCAGTGTATGAATTAAAATCCCTCGGTATGGTGTGCCCATTTCCGTTGTTGGAAGCGAAAGATAAAATCAAAACATTATCCGTGGGGGATGAGCTTAAAATTGAGTTTGATTGTACGCAAGGCACAGAAGCCATTCCACGCTGGGCAGCTGAGTCAAATTATACCGTCAAAGATTATGCACAAATTGGTGATGCGGCCTGGACAATCACGGTGGTCAAAACCCATTAAATGAATCTGGCATTAAAAAACTCACGCATCATGATCGGTGCGTGAGTTTTTTTGTATCATCGCTGATTATGCATCAGTGGATTTGGCGTATTTAGCCATTAAAAACATTGAAAGGAGGGAGGCGAAAATGCTTAAACCACCTAAGAAGTACAAACCTGCGGCATAACTGCCGGTGGCATCGCGCACCAATCCGATGACAGATGGTCCAATGAAGCCGCCTAAGTTACCAATGGAGTTGATCATCGCAATACCAGTGGCTGCTGCTGCGCCCGTTAAAAACATGGAGGGCAATGACCAAAATGGCGCTTTAAAGCCATAAATCCCGATGCCCGCGACAGAAACCGCAATGATCGCCATAGCAACGGCCGTTTGTGCATAGAGGTAACCTGCGGTGACTAAGCCCACACCGGTTAATAAAATCGCCACCAATAATAGTAAAAATGGCGCTTTAAATTTATCTGTTAAAAAGCCAAAGGCTAAGCTGCCAAGGACGCCCACAAAATAGGGAATGGAGGTGATCCAGCCAATTTGCATGTTTGTAAAGGTGCCTTGCTCTTTAATGATGCGTGGTAAAAAGCTTGATAAACCAATGTTTGCCGTCACGTTTGAGATGTAAATGATGGCCAAAATCCACACAATCGGATGTTTTAAGGCAAGCGAGAAGTGCGTGCCTGCTTTTTTCGCGATGCTTGCGCTCTCCGCATCTAAAACACCTTGTAGATATGTTTTTTCTTCAGAGGATAACCATTTGGCATCTTTTGGGCAATCGGGCATGGCAAATAAGAAGAGCAAACCCACAAGCACAGTGGGAATCCCTTCGATGATGAATAACCACTGCCAGCCATGTAAACCACCGATGCCATTTAATCCCAATAATGCTGTGGAGAGCGGTGCGCCCACGGCAAGAGAAAGGGGGATGGAGAGCATGAACACAGAGATGATGCGCGCACGGTATTCCTGTGGAAACCAGAAGGTTAAATATAAAATGATGCCAGGGAAAAAGCCTGCTTCAGCCGCGCCTAATAAAAAGCGCATGATTAAAAAGCTCACATCGCCTGCAGCAAATGCCATACAAGCAGACACTAAGCCCCATGTGATCATGATGCGTGAAATCCAGCGGCGTGCCCCAAATTTTGTGAGTAAAAGGTTGCTTGGCACTTCAAACAAAAAGTAACCGATGAAGAAGATGCCTGTGCCATAACCGAATAATTTAGCGGATAAGCCTAAATCTTCCATCATGGTCAGCCCCGCAAAGCTGATATTGACGCGGTCTAAGTAGGCCAAAACATAGGCAAACAATAACACCGGCATTAAGCGGATGAAGGCCTTTTTAATGACCTGTTGTTTAAGTCGATCGTCGTGATGTGATTCCATATTAACTCCTTTTTTAGTTGTGTATGGCCAGCGACTTTTTTCTGGCCAACGCGGCAGAATATCAGATTGATTTGATCTCGCGCAATATCAGTGTTATGAATGGTCAGATGAATTTAAAAAATGAATCACACAATGACTATTGGAGGAATCATGCGAGCTTTATTAAAAATATTTGGGGTGATGGGGTTATTGATGATCCATCATTCAACGGCATGGGCAGACAATGCTGCACCTGTTCAATCGGTGAAGCAGTTTGATGTTGATCGCTATCTTGGCACATGGTATGAAATCGCGCGTTTGCCCAATCGCTTTCAAAAAGCGTGCGTGAAAGGCAATCAAGCCCATTATGAGAAGGTTGCGCACAATATCGGTGTGACCAACCGCTGTCAAATGGATAATGGTGAATGGAAAACTGCAGAAGCGATGGCCTATCCACAAAATGCCATCGGCAGTGAACTAAAGGTGAGCTTTTTACCAAAATACCTGCGCTGGATCCCTTTCACTAAAGGCGATTATTGGGTGATGCGCATTGATGAGGATTATCAAGTGGCGCTTGTGGGCGAACCATCACGGGAATTTTTATGGATTTTAGCGCGCACGCCCACCATTGATCCTGTGGTGATTGAGGATTACTTAAAAACCGCCACAGAGCAGGGTTATGATGTGCGCACAATGATCATCCACGAATAGGGCGAATTAACCGTGCAATCTGTCACATAAATGCTAGAATTGCCAAGCGCCATACTCATGGCGCTATAGCGTTGCCATTACAAAAATAGATTAAGGTTCCAAGTGAGTTATTTATCCATTGAATTTGCGGCGGCTTTTGTGCCGTTTTTTGTGCTGTACTGGTGTTTGCGCCTTGTGCCTGCACTTCAAAATGCCCTGTTATTGATCGTCAGTTATGTATTAATCGCACTCTTTAATGTCGATTTTGCCCTCATTCTTGGGGCATATACAGTGGTGATTTATCTCTTATCAACAGGCATTGCTTACAGCCCACATCGCAAATTATGGCTCACGGTTGCCATCATTGCGGCCATTGGTAACCTTGCGGTATTTAAATATTATAATTTCTTCATTGCCGAATTCATGCGCCAGCTCGCAGCATGGAACATTGATCTCTCCATGCCGATTGCCGAGATTTTATTGCCCATTGGCATCTCATTTTACACCTTTCATTCCATCAGTTATTTGGTGTCTGTGTATCATCAAGAAGAGAAAATGCCCGTCAGCTTTTTTGACTTTGCGCTCTTTTTATCCTTTTTCCCAAGTGTGATCGCAGGGCCGATTAATCGCGCGAAACTGTTTTTACCCCAAATTCAGCAACAAACGCCGCGCACCGTGCTTGAGCCAACGCGTGCGATGATTTTGATTGTGAGCGCTGTCATTAAAGTCTATTGGCTGAGCGCATTTTTATCCTATGAATATGTCAAACCCATTTTTGATAACCCAAGTGCTTATCACACCTTTGATTTGATTTTGGGCTTATGGGCGTATGCGTTTGAGATCTATTTTAACTTCTCGGGTTACACAGATTTAGTGACGGGCATTGCGCTCCTGTTAGGCTTTCGCTTGCCACAAAACTTCAATGTGCCGTACATGGCAAATAATTTAAAAGAGTTTTGGCAGCGCTGGCACATCAGTTTATCGACATGGATTCGCGATTACATTTACATTCCATTAGGCGGCAGCCGCGGCGGCTTTACACGCACACAGATCAATGTATTGATCGCGATGGTGCTCTCTGGCATTTGGCATGGGGAGACGCTCACCTTTTTAGTCTGGGGTGTGATTCATGGTGTGGGGACAATTGCCTTAAACATTGGCGATCGCTTTTGGAAAAAAGATGGCATCAGCAGTTTTTCACCCTTTTTGGCGCGCTTTTTGATGTTCAATTACATCTGTTTAGGCTGGCTGTTTTTCAGAAGCGCCACATTGAGCGATGCAGGTGATTATGCATTGGCAATGGTGAGCAATTATGGGGATGTGATGAATCATCTTAAGACCTTGGCCATTTTAGTGGCGGGCGTTGCGGTTTATTACGCGTATCCGTGGCTCTTAAAAGGCATTGCATGGATTGAGAAAATCATTCATATGATCCATTGGACGGTGTTGCCTTTTGTGTTGATTGTGGTGCTCGTACTTGTGATTGACTGGGCGCCTTCTGGCATTCCACAATTCATTTATGCCAGCTTTTAGGAGGATGCCATGATCATATTGAGAACATTATATGTATTATTGGTGACGCTTGCCGGTGTGGTTTACTGTTATTATGCATCCATCAACACTTATTGGACACAAACCCATCACACTGATTCTCCAATGGTGCAATTAGAGCAATGGTGGCGTGGACAACCTGCGATTGTGGCAGAGGTGAGTGAAGAGACGATCGACCCCATCGTCGAGCAAGAGACACAAGCAGAAATTGTTGAAAGCGCAGAACAACGTGAGTCATTAGAAACGGTGGAAACAATCGAAACCGTTGAAGAAACCCCAGTGATGGACACGCCTGCCATTGTGTTAGAGTCCCTGCATGATCGCGAGGAACTGATCCGTGATAATGAAACGGATCATGAATCTGATCTGTCAATCGAAAATCCACCGAAAACGTCAGAAAACATTGTATTAAGCGCAGGGGATCAACTCTTTTTTGTGGGCGACTCATTAATGCAAGGCGTTGCACCAAAGGTGAAGCAGACGCTGTACAAAGCGCATAAAATCGGCGGCATTGATTTAAGTAAACAGAGCACCGGTTTATCGTACCCAAAATTCTTTAACTGGCCGCAAGTGGTGGAAGAAACCCTACAAAAAAATGCCAATATTAAGGCGATGTTTGTCTTTTTAGGGCCGAATGATCCATGGGATTTTCCGGTCAAGGGACAAAAATATTACTTGCGTTTTAAAAGTGAAGCATGGGAAGCGGCGTATCGTGAGCGCATTCAGCGCATTTTAAAGGCCGCGCAGAGTAAACACATTCCTGTGGTGTGGCTTGGCGTGCCGTGTATGCGTAAAACGAAGCTCCATAAAGATGTGATTTATTTAAATGGCTTGTATGCCGATGAGGTCAAACGTTTTAATGGGCATTTCATCCCGACGTATGATTTACTAGGGTGCAGTGAAGAAAAATACAGTGCCTATGCAAAAACCGCGCAAGGAAATGCTAAAGTAAGAACGGATGATGGCATCCATTTTACAGTGAGGGGTCAAAAGATGCTCGCAGATCGCATCATTGAAGAACTCACCATAGAATCAACTGCAGAGGAAACGAAATGATGAATTTAACCAAAGCATTTTTGGTGACAACATTAGTGGGATGTTTATTGGGCTGTCAAAGCACCGATGCATCGAATGATAACTTTTTGCGTGAACAAGGCCCTGGCATTGAGGACTTTGGCGATCGCAATGGCAGCGCATTGAAGGCAAAAATGCGTGATTTATTGCAGTATCAAAACTCTGTGGTGACAATGACGCAATTTGGTGATTCCCATACAGCAGCTGATTTTTTCACAGGGCCGCTGCGTGAATTGATGCAAAATAAATTTGGCAATGCTGGCATTGGCTGGGTGACACCGATGCAGGTCAAAGGACAACGCCATGCGCTTATGTCTTGGCAGCCCTCGAATTGGGAAGTGATGAGCAGTCGCAATGTCAATCATCTTGATTTCCCGATGGGGGGGTATGTGGCAAAGCCGCTTCGTAAGGGCAGCAGCTTATTGGCCACCCTCAATCAAGAAGAATTAACGCGTGGCATGTGGAATGTGCGTTTGATGGTGAAAAGCACCAAGCCTGAAGCGATTGCGGTGGAAGATATGAAAAACCGCATCCGCGTTTCAGATGGTCTATTGTCTCGCCCATCAAATGGCTGGCAGATGATCGATTTATTGACATATCTGCCCTTTAAAATCGATGCCATAGATGAGTCTGCCGAAATTGGCGGCATGTGGCTACAGCGCTATCAAAAGCCAGGCGTGATTCTTTCAGGGATTGGCACGAATGGCGCACAGCAATCGATTTGGAATAAATGGTCACCGCAGTGGTTAGATGAACTTGCAGCCACCACAAGTGACTTGGTGATTTTAGAATACGGCACCAATGAAGCGTTTAATGATACGCTTGATGAAAAAGAGTACCGCAAAAATCTCCACAATAGCATTCAAACGGTGCGCAAAACCTTACCGAATGCCGCCATTTTATTGGTGGGTGCATCAGATTCCATTAAAAATGGCAATGGCACACGAGAATGTACGGATAAACAGCCACCCTCTTATGCACAGGTGAAGAAAATTCAGCGCGCGGTTGCACAGTCCGAAGGTGTTTTGTATTGGGATTGGCAAAAAGCAATGGGCGGAAAATGCAGCATGGAGCGTTGGGTCAGTCATGATTTAGGGCGCCCAGATTTGGTGCATTTATCGCCAAAAGGCTATGAGCTCAGTGCAAAAATGTTGTATAAAGATTTGATGAAGTATTTTGGCCTTGCGCCATAATCACCGGTGCATTTGATTGTGTAAATGTATGATCAGCTTATTGGGATTTACGCATAAAACTGCTAAGATAGCGACTTTGCTTAACGTTAGATGTAATTAAATATGGACTTTCCTAAACATTTTGGTGTAATTGTAGTCGGTGGCGGACACGCTGGGACAGAAGCTGCGATGGCTTCTGCAAGATTGGGCGTGCCAACCTTATTGTTAACACATAATATTGAGACCATTGGGCAGATGAGCTGTAACCCTGCCATTGGCGGTATTGGGAAAGGGCAGATCGTTAAAGAGATCGATGCGCTTGGCGGTGTGATGGCAAAAGCCACGGATCTTGGCGGCATTCAGTTCCGTATTTTAAATGCATCTAAAGGGCCTGCGGTGCGTTCATCACGTGCGCAAGCTGACCGTGCCTTGTATCGCGCGGCGATTCGCAGCTTTGTAGAAAATCAAGAAAATCTCTACATTTTCCAACAAGCGGCAGATGACTTCCTCATTGATGGGGATAAAATCGTAGGTGTTGTCACACAATCGGGCATCCGTTTTCATGGTCATTGTGTGGTATTAACAGCCGGTACCTTCTTGTCTGGTCTCATTCATGTGGGCATGAATAATTATGAAGGTGGCCGCATGGGCGATCCACCCTCAAACACATTGGCGCAAAAACTGCGTGAATTGCCCTTAAACATTCATCGCTTAAAAACAGGGACGCCACCACGCATTGATGGTCGCACCATTGATTTTTCTGGCATGGAAGAACAAAAGGGCGATGATCCTGTGCCATATTTTTCTTATTTGCGTGAAGAGTTGCCGCATCCGCGCCAAATCTCTTGCTGGACAACCTATACCAATGAACGCACCCACGACATCATTCGTGGCGGTTTAGATCGCTCGCCAATGTATGCCGGTGTGATTGAAGGGATTGGCCCGCGTTATTGTCCATCGGTGGAAGATAAGATCATGCGCTTTGCGGATAAAGATCGCCACCATGTGTTTTTAGAGCCTGAAGGCTTATCCACTTATGAATATTATCCAAATGGCATTTCCACGAGTTTACCCTTTGATGTGCAAATTAATTTAGTGCACAGCATTCCTGGGCTTGAAAATGCCCACATCACGCGACCGGGTTATGCCATTGAGTATGATTTCTTTGATCCGCGTGATTTGAAATTCACCCTAGAAACCAAAGCCATTAAAAACTTATACTTTGCAGGGCAAATCAACGGGACAACGGGTTATGAAGAGGCTGCAGCACAAGGGCTCATTGCAGGTTTAAATGCTGGTCGCAATTACTTAGGGAAAGATGAATGGTATCCGATGCGCCATGAATCCTACATTGGCGTGATGCTGGATGATTTGATCACGCAAGGCGTGCAAGAACCGTATCGCATGTTCACATCGCGCTCAGAATATCGTTTGATTTTGCGTGAAGACAATGCTGATGAACGCTTAACGCCGATTGGTTACGAGTTAGGTTTAGTGGGCGAAGATCAATGGCAGCGCTTTGTGCGTAAAAATGAAGATCGCGCGGTGGCAGAAAATCGCTTAAATGATTGGATGGTGGTGCAAGATTCAGAGCAAGGCCAAGCATTGCAGGCGCAAACTTCTGTGGTGATGCCGCACAACATGCGTGCGATTACCTTATTAAAACGCCCGGAAGTGACGTTTGAAGCCTTAGAAGCTTTACCAAATGCCCCAGAGTTTAGCGACATTTCTCGCATTGCCATTGAAGATGTGGTGATTCAAACAAAATATGAAGGCTACATTAAGCGCGGCATCGAAGAGATTGCCCGCAATAAGAAATTTGAGGAAGCAAAACTACCAGACAATGTTGATTATGCAGCCATCAAAGGTTTATCGCGTGAGCAGTGCGAAAAATTGACGCGTCAGCAGCCTGAAACCATCGGGCAAGCCTCGCGCATTCAAGGCGTGACACCGGCTGCGATTTCTCTGTTATTGGTACTATTGCGTAAAGGGCTCATTCCGACAATTAAGGAATAATATGAATAAATATTTGAAATATGGTTGGGTGGCAGTGCTGTTGGTGATTCCTGTCTTTTTGAACTTTTCAAAGACAGAGCGAGATGTGTTCACCACGGTGTCATCCTCATCATTAAATGGCGTAAAATCAGAGATGAAGCAAGATCCTGAGTTGTTAAAAACGATGGATAACAATGGCTTTACCCTCTACGATTATGCGGTGCTCAATGATGATCCGAAGGTGCAAAAGTGGTTATTGTCCCAAAAAGTGGGCTCTGGCGTCTCTAAAGAGATGATTGAGCGCATTCGTTTGTGGTTTTTACTGCTTGGCATTCCTGTCAATTCAACCAATTTCAATTTAAAAGGCACTTATGATAAAGGGCTAGAAGAGGCGATTTTAAGTTATCAAACCACCCGTGGGCTTGAGAAAAATCCTAAAATTACGCCCGATTGGTATGCCCATTTAGAAGAAGAGGGCATTCGTCTGTTGCAAGAATTGTTGTTTGAGCCAAACTCAGAAAACATTACGGGCACATGGAACAGTGCATCGAGTCGAGCTTTGAAGGCCTTTCAAACAGAATCTAAATTACCGGTGACGGGTCATTTATCCATTGCGGACATTGTGGCGATTAAGCGGGCATTTGCAGGCAACATTGCTGAAGGTGATGCGTTGAAAAAAGCGCAAATTGATGACACCGCCTCTGTGCAGCTTGTGGAATATCGTGATGATGTCAAAGCATCTTCAAAAAATGCGCCCGATGTGAAAGTGGTGCTGCCAAACCCGGAAGTGGCGATTGAAGCACCGATTGAGGAAAAAGAAATTGTAGAGACGGTGGTGGAGAAAGCAGCAAAATCTGAGCCCACCATTGAAGAGCCTTTAACGGCGGGCTTTTTGATCGATAGCCATGCCAAAGAAGGTAAGCTCTTAAACTTACAAGTGTGGCTAACGCTTGCAGGTTTTCCGGCAGGAACGCTTGATGGGCAAATGGGGCCATCTACGCGTCAAGCCATTAAAGAGTATCAAACCTCCATTGGGCAAAAGCCCACAGGCAGCTTAGATGCGAAATGGGAATCTCCATTAGAGAAAAACATTTGGAAAAAGGTACAAGAGAAGTTAAAACAGCTTAAATTGTATGATCAAGACATCGATGGCATTCCGGGTGCAAGTACGGTCAATGCATTGAAATCTTATGAAGAGAGCGTCAATTTGTCTCCGAAAGGTCAGTTGTTACCAGAAACATTGAGTACCCTCTTTAACGAAGGGCAAATGTTCAATGATGGCTCAATGGATGATGTGCCCATCGAGGCGGACAACACCGAAGAAGATGGCATCATTGAAGAAGAGGGCGATGACGAAGGCCCAGTCGATGAAGCAGAACCGGTGGTGGAAGAAGAAACCGCAACGATCGTGGAAGAGACACCTGTGGGCGTCGGTTTGCCAGGTTTCAATCCAAAAGGCACTGAAGAGTCATTAAAATTACAGTTGATGCTTGCCATGCTTGGCCTTTATAAAGAAGAAGTAGATGGTGAGTACAACAATGCATTGATCGAAGGGATCAAAGCATTCCAGAAAGAGAAAAAATTGGGTGTGGATGGCAAAATTGGCCGCAATACCAGTGCAGCGCTTAATGCTGCAGTGATCACGCGCCTACAAACCTATTTCATAGATAAGGGCTTGATGACGGATGCGCCTACGGGCACCCTTGGACCGAAAACCCGCAACATCGTCAAAACATTGCGTGAGCAACACAAATTGCCAGTCAATAAAGAGCCGCAAGAATTAGACATTGGTATTTTATTGATTGTGCTTGGGGATTTGAACAATGCCAATTATGTGAAAACATATGTGAAAGTGCTCAAAGAGCAAGAGGCATTGATTGAACAAACCAAGAAAGTGCAAGAGTACTTGATTGCGCTGGGACATTTTAATGGTAAAGTCGATGGTTTGCAGGGTAAAGCCACCAATACTGCCATTGAAAAGTTTAAAAAAGAGCAGAAGTTACCTGTCAATGACAAACTGACGCCAGAGTTAATGAAAGCGCTTGAAAAAGAGACGTTAAAAACCATTCAGTCGCAGTTGGTCAAATTAGGTTATAAACTCAAGCCAGATGGCATGATGGGGCCGGCCACGAAAAAAACCATTGAAACCTTCCAAAAGCGTTACAGCTACAAAGTGACAGGGGAAGGGAGTCTTGAGACCCTCAATCAAGTCAATACGCGTGTTGCTGCCAATAATCGACGTGCACCCCCTGCCGCTGCACCGGCACAGAAAGCTGCGCCAGATACGGCTGTGGTGCGTGGTGTGATGCCTAAAATGGGGGCAAAAGGGGCGCAGACGGAGCGCATATTGACAGCACCACCACAAGCCATTGTTGGGCGCATGACCATGATTTATAACAGTAAAGGTGCACTCTCGGGTTGTAAGGTTAATAACATCAGTATTTCTGCTGCAATGTGTGGCGGGGCGCGCAATAATCAGCAATGCCGCATTGTGTATCGTAAAGGGCGTGTATTGTCCGTATCGTGTCGCGGTTAGTGAAAGACTGCATGAAAAAGCCCTCTTTTTGAGGGCTTTTTTGACATACATTGAATCTACAATGTAGTGCGTCGAATCCTGGGAAGAATGGTTTGATTCGTGTTAGAATGTCGCCCTTAAGTTTTGATGAGGAGTTTATTATGGATCAGTTGCCAAAATTGAGATGGCGTGCTCGTCGTGGTATGCGTGAAATGGATCGTTTATTTGATCATTACCTTGATCATCATTATGCAGATGCACCTGCTGAAGAAAAAGCGATGTTCAGTGCATTACTTGAAATGCAGGACCCTGAATTATTTGATCTCCTCCTCCTTAAAGCACCACCTCAATCGCCTGAGCAAGAAGCATTAATCAGAAAAATAAATCCACACCTCAGTTAGGATAAGTTTTTGCTCTATCGATAAAATAATTCTTTTCATCGGGAATTATTGTATAATTTGTATTCAATTTTCGGATGCTGGCAGAAGATGTTTTCTTGACATCTTCTGAAAATCCGCTAGTATTCATTGCCTTTTTATTAGACACTTCAGGAGTGACATCGTGAATGAATGGTTCGAGCTCACGCTAAAATCTGGTCAATACTCACCAGATCAATTAGATGAGGCGCTTATAACTGCCGGTGCGATCGCTGTAACGTACAGTGATGCAGAAGATCATCCAGTATTAGAACCATTACCAGGTGAAACCCCGTTATGGCCAGAGACCTTGGTGACAGGCTTGTTTGAAAAGCCTTGTGATGAAAAAGAGATTTTTGCTTGTGTTGCATCTGTGTTAGCCACAGAGATCAACGCATTGCCAGTGGCTCGTGAAAATCACCTAGAAAATACCGATTGGGAACGCTCATGGATGGATCATTATCATCCCATGAAGTTTGGCGAAAACTTATGGATTTGCCCAACCCATTTAGATCCCCCTGAGCCAGAATGTGCAACCGTGATGCTTGACCCAGGTTTAGCTTTTGGCACGGGCACGCATCCATCAACAGCCCTTTGCTTAACGTGGCTTTCTAACCATAAAGATCAAGTCAATGGCCACACGGCTGTGGATTATGGCTGCGGCTCTGGTGTGTTAGGAATTGCAGCGCGTATGCTTGGCGCCGTGCGTTGTGATGCCACAGACATCGACCCACAAGCCATTAAAGCCACCCATGACAATGCTGCACGTAACGACATCGACATTCACTGCGTGTTGTCAAAAGATTTCTCAGCAGAGCCAGTTGATTTAGTGATGGCAAACATTTTGGCTTTGCCCTTAACGGCATTGGCAGAAAAATTAGCATCTTTAACAAAACCTCAAGGCAACATCATTTTAGCGGGCATTTTATTGTCTGACGTACAAATGATCAAAGATGCCTATGCACCGTGGTTTGATTTTGTTGAGCCCTTTAACACCATTGATGGTTGGGCGTTGGTACACGGAATCAAACGCGCATGAAAATTGGCGAGCTGACGTTAACTCAGCCCTACATTATGGCGCCGATGGCCGGCATTACAGACCTTCCTTTTCGTAAATTGTGCCGCGCACAAGGGGCAGGTTTGGCCGTGTCTGAAATGGTCAATGCGCAAGAAAACCTTTGGGACACCGACAAAAGTAAAAATCGTGTGGTGACCGAAGGAGAATCCTTGCCCATTTCCATTCAGATTTTAGGGGTTGAGCCCGAAGATATGGCCAATGCGGCGCGTTATAATGTTGGTTTAGGTGCGAACATCATCGACATCAATATGGGGTGTCCTGCGAAAAAAGTGTGTAAGAAAGCCGCAGGTTCTGCCTTGATGCGTGATGAAACTTTGGTGACAGAGATTTTAACTGCGGTGGTCAATGCGGTGGATGTCCCGGTCACTTTAAAGATTCGCACCGGCTGGGATCGTGAGAATAAAAATGCCCTCAACATCGCACGCATTGCCGAGCGCGTGGGCATTCAAGCGCTGACGATTCATGGCCGCACCCGCCAAGATGGTTTTTCAGGGGATGCTGAATATGAAACCATTGCCCACATTAAATCCCAAATTTCCATTCCGGTGATCGCCAATGGCGACATCACCAGTGTTGAAAAAGCCCGTTATGTGCTCAAAGCAACCGGTGCCGATGCTTTAATGATTGGTCGCGGTGCTTTTGGTAATCCGTGGATTTTTCGCTCCCTAGTGGAGGATCAAGAATATCGACCCTCTCATGATGAGATATTTGAGGTGATCAATACGCACCTCAATGGTCTATATGAACTTTATGGCGACGAGAAAGGTGTTCGAGTCGCACGTAAACATCTTCTATGGTATTCATCTTGGTTTGACAATGCGAAAGATTGGCGAACCACTTTAATGTCTGCGCGTAGCAGGGATGAACAACACCATATTTTGACATCGTTAATCAACAATCAACCGATTGCAAGCGTAATTTAGTTTTTAGGAGTAACAAAGAATGATCGCACAACGCAGAATCAAAAGTCATATCCCTTTGCGTGAATCTGTGAAAACCGCATTGAATGAAATTTCTCTGCAGTTAGATGGCAAATATCCACCTAACTTATATCGTTTAGTTTTATCAGAAGTTGAGCGTCCATTGTTTGAAAAAGTTTTAGAGTACACCAACGGTAATCAGTCTAAGGCTTCAGAGATTTTAGGCATCACACGCTCGACATTGAAAAAGAAATTGGATTATTATGACATCGACGCCAAGTCAATTGGCTAGTTCATCAATCCAAGGAATTTAACATGTCATTTGATAAAATCATCGAGAAGAACAGAGCTTGGGCGGCACGTATCAAAGAAGAATCCCCCGGATTTTTTGAGTCGCTTGTGGATCAGCAAGCCCCAGAATATTTGTGGATTGGCTGTTCTGATTCGCGCGTGCCTGCAAACCAAATTGCAGGGATTGGCCCAGGTGAAGTATTTGTCCATCGCAACATTGCCAATGTTGTGGTGCACAGCGACTTTAACTGTTTATCGGTGTTGCAATTTGCCATTGATGTTTTAAAAGTCAAACATGTGATGGTGGTGGGTCATTATGGTTGCTCGGGCGTGAAAGCTGCGCTCATGGGCAATCGTATTGGCTTGGCCGATAACTGGTTGCTGCATGTGCGCAATGTGTATGAAGATCACTCTTTGTACTTGTGTGATGATTTTCCATCCCGTGCGGATCGTTTATGTGAGCTCAATGCCATTGAGCAAGCGTATAATGTGACGCAAACCACAATTGTACAAGATGCTTGGGCACGCGGTCAGCGTTGCACTGTGCATGCGTGCATTTATGGTTTAGCCGATGGCTTCTTGCATGATTTGAATTTCCATGTCAGCCGTCCTGATCAAGTCAAAGAGGCTTATCAGCATGCGGCAACATTGATTCATGCGAAATGTTTATAACTTTAGAAAGGGTATGTAATGAAGGCAAATGAGATTAAAAGACACACAGTGATCGCTCATAACGGTCTTTACTATGTGGTCAGAGAAGTGGAGAAGTCAGCGCCAACTGCGCGCGGTGGCAATACCACTTACCGTATTCAGATGTTCTCCATCCCAGATGGACATAAAGTCGATTTGTCTTTGCGAGCAGATGATGATTTAGAGAGCGTTGATTTAAGCAAACGTGAAGCCACTTTCTCCTATATGGATGGGGAAGATTATGTCTTCATGGATGTGGAAAATTACACGCAATATGTATTAAGTAGCAAAATTGTGGCTGACATGAAAGGTTACATCATCGAAGGTGTTGAAGGTTATTATGTCTCTTTGATTGATGATCAACCAATTGCATTGTCACCGCCTCAAAGCATTGTGCTTGAAATTGTGGACACCGCGCCTGAGTTAAAAGGCGGCAGTGCCACAAAACGCACCAAGCCTGCGCGTTTATCCACGGGTATTGATGTACAAGTGCCGGATTATATTGAAAACGGTACCAAAATCCGTGTCAATACAGAAACAGGTGAGTTCATGGGGCGCGAATAAGCATTCCCATCTCAATAAAAAAACCTCAATCATTGATTGAGGTTTTTTTTATATCGATCGCTAAAGATTCATTATTTTTGATCTTCGCCCTCTTTGAGCTAACGATAATAGTCATTGTCCGCCGCAATGGCAAAGGCGATGCCCAATTTTCTAAAGCCCAAAGTTTTTTCCATATAGTCAGCAGATCTGCCACGGAAAGTGTCAACTTCTTTGACTTTATTGACGAGGGTGAGTGTATCTTTAATCAAGGCGGCGGCCATACCAAGGATCCATAACTTTTTTCTCTGGGCCCCAGCATTCAGTATTTTTTAGCCCTTTGATGGAGGAAGCTTTGAATACAGGATCTTTGCCCTCTTTGAGCTGACGATAATAGTCATTACCCACCGCAATGGCAATTCTACTGAGCATCATGATGATGATTAAGTTTAAAATGGTCATCAAGCCCATGAAGACATCGGCTAGGTTCCATGCCAATTCCATTTGCATGAGCGCGCCACACATCACCATCGCAAGCACCACTAAGCGATAGATCAATAAGGCTGTTTTGTTACCATTGATGAACTCAATATTCGTTTCACCATAGTAATAGTTACCGATGATGGAGCTAAAAGCAAAGAACATCACAGCGATGGCCACAAAATATTGTGCCCATGAGCCCATTTGTAACGCCAATGAGTTTTGGGTTAAGACAACGCCGCCCATGCCAGGTTCTACATTGGTGTATAAGCCAGACAATAAAATGATGAAGGCGGTGGCTGAACACACCATGATAGTGTCAAAAAATACACCTAAACTTTGCACCAAGCCTTGCTTAGCTGGGTGAGAAACGTTGGCTGCTGCCGCAGCATTTGGCACAGAGCCCATGCCCGCTTCATTAGAGAATAAACCACGGCGCACGCCTTGCATGATGGCCACACCAATGCCGCCGCCCACAACTTCTTTTAAACCAAAGGCATTGCTGATGATGAGCATGAACATCTCAGGCACTTTTGTGATGTTGGTGAAAAGCACATACATCGCCAAACCAATGTAAAATACTGCCATAATGGGCACAATCACCTGTGTGAAGTTCACAATGCGTTTGACGCCACCAAAGATGATGATGGCGGTTAAAATCACCAACACCACACCAATTTGTACATTCGTAAAGCCAAAAGCAGAGGCAAAGGAGTGCGCAATGGTGTTTGATTGTACAGAGTTAAAGATAAAGCCGAAAGTGACGGCTAATAAGATGGCAAAGGCGATGCCCAATTTTCTAAAGCCCAACGCTTTTTCCATATAGTAAGCAGGGCCGCCACGGAAAGTGTCACCATCTTTGACTTTATAGACTTGGGCGAGTGTACTTTCAATGAAGGCGGTTGCCATACCAATGATGGCGATGATCCACATCCAAAACACAGCACCTGGGCCGCCAATGGCAATCGCTAACGCCACGCCTGCAATGTTGCCTGTACCAACGCGGCTTGCCGCACTGATGGTGAAGGCTTGGAAGGCAGAAACGCCGTCAGATCCTGGGTTTTTCTCCACAGTGACTTTTAACATTTGCTTAAATAAGCGGATTTGCACAAAACGTGTGCGGATCGAAAAGTAAACCCCTAAACCCAATAAACCGATGATTAAAATATAAGACCAAATAAAATTATTAAAAGGTCCCGTTATCCAATTGATGATTTCCATAGATGATCCTAATTTTGTTATAACGCGGGATAACTATACAACAGGTAAGCGATATTTTTTATAGATTTCTTTAATTGTGTGTAACGATTCAGCACTCGGGGCTGAAGTCTCATTTAAGGTGTAGGTTAAATTAAGGGCTTGCCATTTATGCGCGCCTAAATTATGAAAGGGCAGAATTTCCACCCGCTCAATGAGATTGTGTCCATGCAATGCGATGCTTTGCGCTTTTAATTCATGTAAAAAACGGGCATGATTCTCAACGTCTGTTAAATCATCCGTCAGCCCTGGCACAATTACATAACGAATCCACATCGGTTTATGCATGCGCACTAAACGATGGGCAAAATCTAAGGTGGGTTGTAAGGGTTGGGAGGTGAGGGCGAGATATTTATCGGGATCAATGTGCTTAATGTCCAGCATCACAAGATCAATGTGGTCAAACCATGCATCATCTAAGTGACTGGCTAAAAATCCTTGTGTATCTAAAGCGATGTGTAGTCCATATTGTTCTTTGACACGATAAGCAATCTCCCCAATGAAATGAGCTTGCATCATCGGCTCGCCCCCTGAGAAGGTGACGCCGCCTGCAAATTTTAAAAAGCGTGCATATTTACCAATCTCTTTGACCATTTCATCCACAGTGCGAAGTTTGCCATTGTGAAGCTTCCAAGTGTCCGGATTGTGGCAATATAGGCAGCGAAATTGACAGCCCGATGTAAAGAGCACAAAACGGACGCCAGGACCATCGACGGCGGCACCTGTTTCCACAGAGTGCACAAAGCCAGAGAGCTGATTGTCATGGTTGATGATGGCAGGTGCGATGACGCCAAGCGGTTTACGAATGGGGTCAAAGTCTAATTCATCAATCGATTCAATGGGAATGGTGGGAATGTGTTTGTGCGCGTGGCTCATAATGACCTCATAACGCAAATAGGGCATACCGAAATATGCCCCACAATTGCGCAATAATCGTTAGGCTTTTACATGGAAAGTACGGTTAATGACATCCATTTGTTGCTCTTTGGTGAGCTTAATGAAGTTCACGGCATAGCCTGAAACACGCACCGTTAATTGCGGATATTTTTCAGGATGGTTCATGGCATCAATCAAAGTGTCACGGTTAAAGACATTCACATTGATGTGAAAACCATTCGCACCGCAATAACCATCTAAACAATTAGAAAGATTATTGACGCGATCGGCCAACGTATTGCCAAGGGCGCCTGGCGTTGCGGATGCAGTCCAGCTGATGCCATCTAATGCGGCATCATAGGGCAATTTTGCCACAGAAGCACCTGCCGCCACAAAGCCTGACACATCACGACCATTCATGGGATTTGCACCTGGTGCAAAGGGTTCGCCATCACGGCGGCCATCGGGTGTATTGCCGGTTTTTTTACCGTACACAACATTCGATGTGATGGTTAAAATGGATTGAGTCGGCGTTGCATTGCGGTAAGTGGGCTGTGCCTTGACTTTATTCATGAAGGATTCTGTCAATGCCACAGCAATGTCATCAACGCGCTCATCATTGTTACCAAAGGCAGGATAATCGCCTTCAATGGTAAAGTCGATGGCAATGCCCGCTTCATTACGAATCGGTGTCACTTTGGCAAATTTAATGGCGGATAATGAGTCTGCGGCCACAGATAAACCGGCGATGCCGCATGCCATCGTCCGGATCACATCACGATCATGAAGTGCCATTTCAATGCGCTCATAAGCGTATTTATCATGGGAATAATGGATGGCATTGAGGGCTTTGACATAGGTTTGTGCGAGCCAATCGAGCATTTTGTCATACAGCGGCATCACTTCATCATACGTGAGCACATCGCTGGTGATTTTCTCAAAGTTTGGCACCACCAATTGACCGGTTTTTTCATCCACGCCGCCATTGATGGCATAGAGCAGGGCTTTAGCTAAGTTCGCACGTGCACCAAAAAATTGCATCTGTTTGCCGATCGCCATCGCAGAAACGCAGCAGGCAATGCCATAATCATCGCCCCAATGTGGACGCATCAAATCATCAGACTCATATTGAATGGCGCTCGTTTCAATGGACACTTTAGAACAGAAATCTTTAAAGCCTTTAGGCAATTGCGTGGACCATAGCACTGTTAAGTTTGGCTCAGGCGCTGGCCCTAAGTTGTATAACGTATGTAGGAATCTAAAACTATTTTTAGTGACTAAAGTTCTGCCATCTAGCCCCATACCACCAATGGATTCCGTCACCCATGTTGGATCGCCAGAGAAGAGTTGATTGTAATCTTCTGTGCGTAAAAAACGGATGATGCGTAATTTGATCACCAAGTCATCAATGAGCTCTTGGGCTTCCACTTCTGTCAATGTGCCTTCTTTAAAGTCGCGCTCAATGTAGATGTCTAAGAAGGTGGAGACGCGTCCAAAGGACATGGCAGCACCATTTTGCTCTTTTGTGGCGGCAAGGTAACCAAAATAGGTCCACTGAATGGCTTCAATGGCATTGTCCGCAGGGCGGCTGATGTCAAAACCGTAGGAAAGCGCCATCATTTTTAATTCATTGAGGGCACGCAGTTGCTCAGACATCTCTTCACGTAAGCGAAGGGTATCTTCGGTAAAATCCCAATCATCGGTTTCGGCTTTTTCTGCCTCTTTTGCACGAATCAAATAATCCACGCCATACAATGCCACGCGGCGATAATCACCAATGATGCGTCCGCGACCATAGGCATCGGGTAAACCTGTAATGACGCCTGAAGAGCGACACGCGCGAATCATTGGGTTATAAATATCAAATGTCGCTTGGTTATGATCTTTGCGATAATGAGTGTAGATGTCCTGAATTTCAGGATTAATGGTGCGATTGATCTCTTCTAACGAGTTCACCACTAAGCGAAAGCCACTGTTTGGGAAGATCGCGCGTTTTAAGGGCGCATCGGTTTGTACGCCCACAATTTTTTCTAAATCACGGTTGATGTAACCAGGATTAAAGGCATCAATGCGCGAGCCGACATCATCGGCCACATCTAAAACGCCACCTACGGCATCACGCTCTTTAGAAAGTAGGACAGAGAGCTCTTTCCAAAGTTGTTCGGTGCGTGGTGTTGGGCCTTGCAAGAAGGCGTCATCGCCTTCAAACGGCGTGTAGTTGTGTTGAATGAAGTCACGCACATTGACAGCATCTTGCCAATCAGTGCCTTTAAAGTCACGCCAAGCGTGTTGAAAATTCATCGTATTCATAACAAACTCCCGGATCGAATGATTAAAAGAGTAATGCTGCTTGATGGTTCTATTATATATCGACTGTGTTAATTTATGTTTATTTTATGGGCTAAATCTGGTGTGAAAAGCCTTGATGTTTGATGTCAATCAAGGCTTTGTGTGTAAAGTAATGAAAATTTAAGGCGCACCAAGGAATGTTGGGATCGCCCAGCGAAGCGCATAAAATGCGGCCATAAAAATCACAAAGTTAAAGAGGAACAGTAACATCGCAGATGAGTGTTTGTGCAACACTTTCACTAAAATGAAGGCTGTGGTGACAAAATGACTGATCACAATGAATAGCCAGGTGGTGAGTACAATCATAAAGCCGTAGTTGAATTTTAAATCCAATAAATTGCCTGGCAATTGTTCTAAACGGATGGAGGCAATCATGGTGAATAGACAGAACAATAGCGCGCTGATACCTTGAGCGATGGCAATGCGTCTAAAGGAAGGGTGCTCTGTGTATAAGTTATAACTCAGTAAAACAAGGATCACCGGCACAAATGAAATGGGGAAGAGCAGCGAGGGCGAAGAGACTGAAAAGGCAAAAATCACCAACGCAAGCCAACCAATGATGCAAAGGAAAATGTTTGGGCGGTTAGGTAGGGTATCACTCATGTCTATTCCTTATAGAATGTGTAGAAAATGATGGTATCTTCTTTGATTATAGCATTAATCAGGCAATAAAGATTACTTTTGAAATGCGTCATAACTGTATATAATGCGGACATTTTTCGCATCATCTTCCCCATTCTATAAGTAGAGTTCTATGTCCTCATCAACCCATGCCGTCAGTGAACGGTCACTGTTTTCCATCAGCTGGCCGATCTTTATCGATATCTTTTTGCACTTAGTCACTTTATTGATCAACACGTGGATGATCAGTCATGTCTCCATTCAAATGGTGGCAGCGACTGCTGCGAGCAATCAATTTTTTGAAACCAGCGTTGCCATTTTAAATTTTATTGGCGTTGGGTGCAGCATCGTGGTGGCGCAATATTTAGGGGCAGGGGATCGTGAAACCACGCGTAAAGCCATCCATTTGTCCATCACCTTAAATTTAATGCTGGGCTTTGTCACCTTTTTGGCCATTTGGTTCTTTGGGCGTGATTTATTGGTTGTGATGAACACGCCAGAGAACATTTTAGGCATGGCGTATGACTATTTTCACATCATCGGCATCTGTTTGATTTTTGAAGCGGTGGCGATCATTTTAGCCTCTTGCTTACGTGTGTATGGTTACTCAAAAGCGCCGATGTATGTGTCTCTCATCATGAACATTGTGACGGTGGTGGGGAATATCTTTGTGCTTTATGGCGTGTTTGGTTTTCCGCCGCTTGGGCTCTCTGGCGTGGCAGGTTCAACATTGCTCGGGCGCATTGTGGGCGTTGCGCTGCTCTTTTATCTCTTATTTTTTGGCATCAAAGTGCGTTTAGAATGGCGCATGTTCTTTCAGTTCCACAAAAAGATTTTACAACAGATTTTAAAAATCGGCTTGCCATCGGCAGGGGAAAATCTTTCATGGACGGCACAAATGCTCGTGATGCTCGCCTTTGTGGGCAAAATGGGGGAAGATGCATTGGCGGCACACAACATCTATTTGCAGCTCTCTTATATGTTGATGCTTTTTGCCTTAGCCATTGGGATTGGCAATGAAATTTTAGTGGGGCATTTGGTGGGGGCGTCTAACTTTAACGCAGCCTCTGCCCGCACATGGAAAAGTTTACGCACAGGCATGCTCGTGACCTTTGCGGTGGTTGTGGTGTTTTACTTTGCCCGTTATTTAGTGGTGGACAGCTTTACGGAGGATCCGATCATCAAAGAGCTGTTATTGCCGCTCTTCTTACTCTCGATTTTGTTAGAGCCAGGGCGCACACAAAACATTGTGATGGTCAATGCACTGCGCGCAACGGGGGATGCACGATTCCCATTTTATGCCGCGTTGGTTTTTATGTGGGGCATTGCCATTCCCGTGGGGTATTATTTTGGCTTTGTGTTAGAAATGGGGCTCATCGGCATTTGGATCGGCTTTTTGTGCGATGAATGGATTCGCGGGCTTGTCAATGCATGGCGCTGGAAATCCCGTAAATGGGAAACAAAGCGCCTGAACATCGAGCATTAATTAAAGGCTGGCCTTTAATTTTGGCAAGAGCTCATCCCAATTCAATGGGCTCTTGACCATTTCATCATCAACTTTAATGACCGGGATGAACCAGCCTAATTGTTCCACTAAATTGTTGTCATGGGCAATGTCGATGAACTCATAAGGAATGTGATGTTCATCCAAAATTTCCATCGCCGTTTCGCATAAATGACAATCGCTGGTGCCGTACAGCAAAATGGGTGAATTTGTTATATTTTCTAGCATTTGTGATTGATCTCGTATGAATGAATCTGTTTTTCTTACAATAACACAAAAAAATCACAAAATGCTGCAATAATTTTATTCACCGATGCTCGGCGATTGTGGGCAAAAAGTTGAGACCAATTTGACCCAATAAGCGGCCACGATCGGTAAAATGTCATCATTAAAATCATAATGGGGATTGTGGAGTGAGCAACTGTGCGCCCCTGTTGTGCCATTGCCCACAAATAAATAGCAGCCCGGGCGTGCTTCTAACATAAAGGCAAAATCCTCACTGGCAAGCATAGGCGGGCAGTGATCAATCACAGCGTGATCCCCAAAGAGATCACGCGCCACATCTTCTGCCAAGCGCGTTTCCGCTTCAGTGTTGATTAAAACAGGCACATCCTTTTGATAATCCACTGTCGCAGTTGCGCCATAGCTTTGTGCTTGTAAGGTGGCAATCGTTTTGATGCGCTCGGCCACTTGTGTTTGCACCGCTTGATTCAAAGTGCGCACCGTCAGTTTAATCACCGCATTATTCGGAATGATGTTTGTCGCTGTGCCTGCATGAATCGATCCCACAGAGATGACAGCAGTGTCTAAGGGATTGAGATTGCGGGCAACAATGGTTTGCAGCGCCATGACAATCGAGGATGCCACCACAATCGGATCAATGCTTAAATGAGGGAGTGCACCGTGCCCACCTTTGCCTGTGATGGTAATGGTGACGGCATCGGCAGAGGACATCGCCGGTCCATGACAAAAACCAAAGTGCCCAGCAGGATAATTTGGGATGTTGTGAAATCCAAAGATGGCATCACAGGGAAAGGCCTTAAATAAACCTTCTTGCATCATTCGTGGCGCGCCACCTAAACCCTCTTCTGCCGGTTGAAACACAAGGTTCACTGTCCCTTGAAAAGGACGATGCTCTGCCAAATAACGGGCTGCGGTAAGCATACTCGCTGTGTGTCCATCATGCCCACAGGCATGCATTTTACCTGTGTGTTTGCTTTGATAAGGGAGATCATTGTGCTCTTGAAGGGGTAAGGCATCCATGTCTGCGCGTAAAGCAATGGTCGGCCCTTCGCCATTTTTCAGTTGCCCAACCACACCGGTTTTAGCAAGCCCGCGGTGGACAGTATAGCCCCATTGTGTCAATCGTTCGGCCACAAGATCACTGGTTAAATGCTCCTCATAACCGATTTCAGGATATTGATGAAGATGGTGACGAATGGCGATCATCTCATCTTTGAGGGCATCGATGCCGGCGAATAATTCAGCGTTGTCCATGGGCGCTCCGAAATAAAAGGTGATGTGTCTTCGAACATAGCACGCTTTGATTTGAAAAAAAACCTTCCGTGAAGGAAGGTTTATCATTAGAGTTGATCGGAGAGTTCATAAAGCAGCAGCAGTGCTTCTCTTGGCGTCAGTCGATCAACATTTGTGGCTTTAAGCTTAGCTACAACAGGATGTTCTTCTGCCATAAATAGGGGTAATTGCTCTGTGGGCGCGGGTGCAATGTTAGGCGTTTTAAGTGTTTCGATCGGTTGGCTTTGTGTGGCATGGGCAAAGGAGTGCTCAAGCTCTTGCAATTTCTCTTTTGCCATGGCGATCACATCTTGAGGGATGCCCGCAAGTGCAGCGACTTGTAAACCATAACTTTTAGAAGCAGCGCCTTTTTTCACGGCATGCATGAAGATGATCTCATCTTTATATTCCACTGCATCTAAATGCAGATTCACAATTTGTGGATAGAGGTTTTCAAGCTCCGTCATTTCAAAATAGTGGGTGGCGAAAATCGTGAGGGCATTTAAACGGGTGGCCAAATACACCGCGGCGCTCCATGCTAAGGATAAACCATCAAGGGTTGACGTGCCGCGCCCAACCTCATCCATCAACACTAAGCTTTTTTCTGTGGCGTAATGCAAAATGGTGGCGGTTTCGAGCATCTCCACCATAAAAGTCGATTGCCCAGAGGAGAGATCATCTTGCGCACCAATGCGGGTAAATATGCGATCCACAGGTCCAAGGGTGGCAGCTTTTGCCGGGACGAAAGAGCCAATATAAGCCAAAAGTGTGATCAATGCTGTTTGGCGCATATAAGTGGATTTACCGCCCATGTTCGGCCCTGTGACGATTTGCATGCGCAGCTCAGGTGAGAGCGTCGTATCATTGGCAATAAAAGGGTGCGTGATGGTGGATTCCACAATCGGATGACGCCCTTCGGTAATATGGATGCCAACGGCCGGTGTAAATTGTGGACGACTCCAATTGAGGCTGTTTTTAAGGTTGGCAAAGTTTGCAAAAATGTCCACATGGGCGAGGGCATCGCTCAGTAAACGAAGGCGCGTCACTTCAGGAATGATTTGTTCAAGGAGCTGATCCCACAGTTGCTTTTCTAGGGCAAGGGCATTTTCTTTAGCATGCAGGATTTTATTTTCAAACTGTTTTAATTCTGGTGTGATGTAGCGCTCAACGCCTTTTAAAGTTTGGCGACGCACGTATTGAGGTGGCATTTTGTCAGCATATTGGCTTGGCACTTCAATGTAATAACCATGCACGCGGTTATAACCGACTTTTAAATGGGTGATGCCAGTGGTTCGTTTTTGTGCCTCTTCAAGCTCGAGTAGATAATTTTTGCCTTCATGATTGAGGTTTAAGAGCTCATCAAGCGCGGCATCATAGCCCATGCGAATGACGCCACCATCGCGAATCAATACGGGCGGTTCATCGACAATCGCGCGGCTGATGAGATCAAGGAGTTCAGGCATGGGCACTAAATCCGCTTGCCACAATGGGGCAATGGTTGCGATGGCATCATTGTGGGCAATGTGATCACATAACGTGGGCAATGCCGTTAAACTCTGCTTTAACTGAATCAAATCACGCGGGCGCGCAGTTTTGAGGGCAATGCGTGTGGCGAGGCGCTCGATGTCTGCCATCTGTTTTAACAGTGGGCTTAACACTTCACACAAAGGCTCGATGGCTTCGATGAGATCAAGGCGCTCGTTCAATGTATTGTGATCACGCAATGGGCGATTGAGCCAGCGAGATAATAAACGTGAGCCCATCGGCGTTTGGCAATGGTCAATGAGGGCGCGCAATGTGTGTTCGGTGCCACCGCTTAATGTGCGTTCAATTTCTAGGTTTTTACGGGTTGTTGTATCTAAAATCAACGCATCATGGATGTGTTCGATGTGCAGTGTTGTGATGTGATTAAGCTCGCTATTTTGAGTCTCTTTTGCATACGTTAAGAGCGCACCGGCTGCCATGATGGGCAATGCATCATCCGTGAGCCCCACACCTTGCAAAGATGCCAATTTAAAGTGTTGACGCAGTTTTTCACTGTTGCGTGATAAATCAAAGTGCCAAGCAGGATAGGGCTGCGTGATGGCAATTTTAGCAATTGCATCGGGTAGGGTTAAATCTTCAGGCACAATGATTTCAGAGGGTTGAATGCGAATGAGCTCAGAGAGTAATTCAGACTCTGTTAAAGGATCGGTGAGCTTAAAGCGTGCACTTGAAAGATCTAGCCATGATAGTAGCCATTGCCCTTGATGGCAGGTGAGGGCAGCCACTTGATTGTCACGCTTGGTGTCTAAAAGATATTCATCGGTGAGTGTTCCGGGCGTAATGACGCGCACCACTTCACGTTTCACAGGGCCTTTAGCCTGCACTTCGCCCACTTGCTCACAAATGGCGATCGATTCCCCAAGACGCACAAGTTTGGCTAAATAACTTTCTGCCGCATGGTAGGGAATGCCTGCCATGGGAATGGGCTCACCAGCAGATTGCCCACGTGCAGTTAAGGTGATGTCTAGCAACTTTGCTGCCCGTTTTGCATCCTCATAAAACAGCTCATAAAAATCCCCCATGCGGTAAAACACCAACATATGAGGATAATCAGACTTAATGCCAAAATATTGTTGCATCATTGGCGTGTGGGCAGAGGCTGAAGCGGTAACCATGTGACTATGAAATCTCCGATTTTGGGTTAAAATGTGAATTATTGTAAAATAGTTTGCGTTCAATAGAAAAGTGATGCAAATTATACGCTTTATTTACTGCATATAGAGGAAATATATGGAAGTCCTGCTGGACCCATCGATATGGGTTTCGCTCATCATTCTAATTGTTTTAGAAATTGTTTTAGGTATTGATAACTTAATCTTCATTGCAATACTGTCTAATAAACTTCCGCCTCGTCAAAGAAATCGTGCAAGAATCACCGGCTTAAGCTTAGCGCTCATCATGCGTATTGGTTTATTGTCCGTCATGACGTGGATGATCACCCTCACGCAACCGCTTTTTACCGATCCATTTTTTCAGCATCCTTTTTCCGTTCGGGACATTATTTTAGTCTTTGGCGGTTTCTTCCTATTGCAAAAAGCCACCCGCGAGCTTCATGAGCGCATAGAAGGCGGCATGATTGTGGAAGGTAAATCAAAAGGCTATGCGAAATTCTGGCCAATTGTTTTACAAATCATTGTTTTAGATGCCGTGTTCTCCTTTGATGCCGTCATTACAGCGACGAGCATTGCAAAACACCTTTGGGTGATGGTGGCAGCTGTGAGCATCTCGATGGGCTTGATGCTCTTTGCTGCTAAAGCATTGACGGACTTTGTCAATCGTCATCCCACCATTGTGGTGTTGTGTTTAAGCTTCCTATTGATGATTGGTTTAAGCCTTATTATGGAAGGCTTTGGCATTGAAGTGCCTAAAGGCTATATCTATGCTGCTATTGGTTTTTCTGTCTTTATTGAGCTCATCAATCAATTGATCAATCGCAATCTCTTAAAGCAAGAGAGCAAATATTCAAGGCGTGAACGCGCAGCGAATTTGGTGCTTAAAATGCTTGGCACAAATGATAAGCATGAAGAGAGCGAAGCTGAAGAAGAGGATGACAATCACTTAGATGAGCCTGAAATCTTCGGGCAAGATGAACGCAACATGGTGAGTGGCGTTTTAACTTTAGGTGATCGTATGATTCGCTCGATCATGACGCCGCGCAACAACATCTCTTGGATCAATATTCAAGATTCAAAAGAAGAAATCTTACGCCAAGTCAAAGAGATTCCCCACAACTATTTCCCGGTGTGTGATGGCCATTTAGATGAAGTCATTGGCGTTGTGCGCGCAAAAGACGTGATTGCTGATTTAATGACAACCGGTGAAATTGACCGTGAAAATACCATTAAACCTGCGATTTTCTCCCATCGTTCCACAACTGTATTGAAAATGATGGACATTTTCCGTCATACAAATGCGCACATGGTGATTGTGACGGATGATTTTGGCTCAGTGCATGGTGTGATTACGTTGTTAGACATCATCGAAGCGATTGCAGGAGAATTTCCCGATGAAGATGAAAAAGCATCGATTGAAGTGATCGGCGAAGATGAGTGGATCATGGCAGGTTCTTGTGATCTTCATTTAGTGGAGCAAACATTGAGTGTACGCGGCCTTGTGGATGAACAGGATGATTACAGCTCCCTTGGCGGTATGCTTGTGGACATTTTTGACAATGTGCCTGCCGTGGGCGATTCCCTTGAATTGCAAGGCTATCTCTTTACGGTCAAAGAAGTGGATGATCGCAGAATCCTCAATGTGCACGTGGTTAAACCGAAATTGGGGATCTTGTAGTATACTTAACCATTGATCTTTTATTTTTCCGTACAAGGTGAACACATGCAATCAAATGTGAATATGTTTCAACGCTTTTTATTCGAAAATTTGCCGATCCGTGGTGAGCGCGTCAAATTGACCAGCGCATGGCAAGAAATTTTAAAGCGCCGTGAATATCCTGCCATTGTGCAGCAATATTTGGGTGAATTGGTGGCAACCACAGCATTATTGAGCGCCACAATTAAGATTGAAGGCCGTTTGACGGTGCAAATTGAAGCCACCGGCGCATTGCAAATGTTGGTGGTGCAAATCACTCATGATGGCGGCTTTAGAGCAACGGCAACTTACCGTGATGATTTGCCTGAACATGCCACATTCAAAGAACTCACAGAAGGTGGCCGCGTTGTGATTACGGTGGAAAATGCCAACTCAAACAACAGCTATCAAGGTGTGATTCCATTGATTGATGAGAGCATTGCTGCAGCGATTGAACGCTACTTTGAAACCTCTGAGCAACTTCGCACCGCGCTATTTTTACGCAATACTGACAATGAATTAGGTGGTTTATTGCTGCAACGCATTCCGGGTGAAATGGAAGATGAAGATGCCTTTAACCGCATTTGTCATTTAGCCGGAACGGTGACGGCTGAAGAGCTCAATGAGTTAGATACACAAACATTGTTGTATCGCTTATATTCTGAAGATGATGTGCGCTTATTTGATGCAGAGCCATTGCATTTTTATTGCCAATGTTCGCGTGAGCGTTCAGAGAGCATGCTCAAGCAGTTGTCGAAAGAAGAAGTGGATGAAATTTTGGCAGAAGATGGTCATTTAAGTGTGACATGTGAATTTTGTGGTAAAACATACGATTTTACTGCAGACGATATGCAAGCGATCTAAACATGCCAAATTTGCCAAAAGAACATCAACGCATCTCCATTGCCATCACAGGCGCCTCAGGCGTGCAATACAGCCTTCGTTTAATTGAAGTGCTGCTTAAAGCCGATTATCCGTTAAATGTGGTGATCAGTAAGGCAGCTTTGCTCGTGTTTGCCATGGAGATGGATGTACAACTTGGCAATCAACCCCAAGTGCAAAAGGAACGTCTGCTTGCACTTGTGGGGGTGGATAAACCCGATTTATTGCGCATTTATGGTGTGGAAGATTGGAGTGCACCCATGGCATCGGGCTCAAATACCTCACGCGCAATGGTGATTGTACCAGCAACGACAGGCGCATTGAGTGCTGTGGCAACGGGGCAATCGAATAATCTCATTGAGCGTGCTGCCGATGTGATGCTCAAAGAGCGTAAGCCTTTAGTGATTGTGCTTCGAGAAACACCACTTAATGCCATTCACATTAAAAACATGCTCACATTGACAGAGGCGGGCGCGATTGTGATGCCAGCAAATCCGGGTTTTTATCATAGGCCAAAGAGTGTCGATGACATCATTGATTTCATGGTGGCCAGAATTTTAGATCAACTCAACATTGAACATGACCTCATGAATAAATGGGGCGATGATTCTTCAGTCAAATAAGGGTATACAGTGGGACAAGAGAAATATCAGGTACTGTTTTATGGTGAATTAAAAGCGGGGCACAGCCAAGAGATGGCCATGCGCGCATTAGCAGGGGCGTATCATAAGGAAGATGATTTCTTTGCCTCATGGTTTAACACTGATAAAACCATCATCAAACATGAAGCAACGCGTGAAGAGGCTGAATACATTCGGGATTATTTAGCAGGGCTTGGCTTAGTGGTGGTGATTGAGCCTGTAGCTGTGCTTGAGTCTGCTGAGCCGTTATCTGTCGCTGATCAACAAGCAAAAGAGACAGAAAAGCTGTTAGAAGAGGCATTTGAAGAGCTGCAAAAAACCATTAAAAATGTACAGCGTGAAAATGTCACCGTGGTTAAAGTTGCCCCTGCGTCAATGTTAAAACGTGCGGGCGCCTTCATTGTGGACATGATGATCTGCGTCATTTTATCAAACATCCTCCTTGAATTGGTGCTTGCGCCACTTGGCATCATCAACACATCGTTGTTATACGAATTATCAAATGCATTAAATGGTGCTGTGACACAAGAAGATGTACGCAATGTGGTCAATGGCTACATGGCCAATGAAAATTTTGCAGATTTAGTGATGAGCGTGATGTTTTTTGCCTTTGCCATTCAGGTATTGTACTTTGGGCTCATGGACAGTAAGTACCGAGCCACTTTTGGTAAACGTTTATTTAAAATCCGCGTCTATTCATTGATTGGCCCTGAAGTATTGTTGCGCCAAGCGATTTTGCGTCAAACATGCATCATCACCGCATTTTTCCTTTTGGTCTCTTTTTTGAGCACCATCGGTTTGTTGATTTTATTGGGCACATTCATCATGGGCTTTTATGACAAACGAGGCTTACATCAAACCATCTATGACCGCATCACAGCAACAATGGTGGGCATGGATCAAGGAAAAAACATCAATCCATAGTGCAATGGCCTTTTTTTTAGTATCATAAAGGCTTTGAACTCTCCCTTGATCAAGAATAAAACGCGTATAAGGAAGCAACCATGAGTGGATCAATCGGATCTTTATTGTTAATAATCATTGCTGTGGCAAGTGGTATCTATTGGTTTATCTTAAAAAGACAAAACGATGAAGAAGACAATGACCGCATTGAGCCACACATTGATCATCGTTTTTCTGAATTCAGTCAGCAAGCATTGCCAAAAGATGAAGGCGATGATGACACTGTGACAGAATCTGTACAAACAGCCGTGGTTGAAGCGACAGAAGTTGTGGCAGAGCCTGCACCAAAAGCGGCTGTACGCAGCGCACCAGTTGAACCAAAAGTTGAGCATGCTGAAAAGCGCGCCGCGGAACAATTGCCAGAAGATTCTGAAGATCTCGAAGATGAGCTTGAGGAAGATGATGAGCACGCAGAAGATCACGCCCCTAAAGTCAGCTTCTTTACCCGCATCAAAGAGATGTTTGCAGGCAGCAGCAATACAGAAGATGACCATAATGATGAGGCTCAACTGGCGCGCCCTGAAGCGGTGCGAACCGTTGCGCTCATTTTGCGTGCACCAGATGATCAGCCTTATTCCGGTTATGAAGTGTTAGAAACTGCCAAACAGCTTAAATTGATGGTGGGCACGGATGGCTTTTTACAGCAAATTGTCACCACGTATTTAGGCGATGAGCCCATGTACAGCATTGCGAACATGATTCATCCAGGCAGCTTTAACACGCCAGATATTTTAGAGGCTGAAATTCCAGGATTGCTCTTTTTTGCAAGCATTCCGGGGCCTGATCCACAAATGGATACGGTGGAAAACTTGATTCGTGCTGCTGCCTTCTTTGGGCAAAGCATTGGCGGCACGTTGCTTGATGAGCATCAGCGTCCGGTGGATGCTGAATATGTTCAAAATTTAGTGGCACAAGCGCGCGCAGAAGAGAAGAAAATCTGGGCCAAACACCGTTCACATCGTTAATGCTAGATGCATTGCGTGATCAAATGTTCTTAAAACTCGCTTTTTAAGGACATTTTTTTATCGAAAAAATTTAGGCAAAATTGCAAAGGAATCCCATGAGTGAGTCCATTGAAGCGCGCATGCGTGCACTCGTTGATGAAATTAATCGTCAAAATTACAATTACCATGTGCTTGATCAAATTGAATTGACTGATTCAGAGTTTGATGCATTGTTTCAGGAACTAAAGACTCTTGAAGGGCAATATCCTCAATACATTTTGCCCAACTCTCCCACTCAAAAAGTGGGCGGCACCATTTTAAAGGGCTTCACAGAAGTGATCCATGAGATGCCGATGCTCTCATTAGACAATGCTTTTAAAGAAGAAGATGTGGTGAAATTTGATGAGCGCATCCGCGAAAAACTCACGCGTGATGAAATGGCGCGTTTAAATTACTGGGCAGAGCCAAAGTTAGATGGTTTGGCCATCAGTATTTTGTATGAAAATGGCGTTTTGGTGCGCGCTGCAACCCGTGGCGATGGGGTGCGCGGTGAAGATGTCACGGAGAATGTGAAAACCATTCGTTGCATTCCCCTTGTTTTAAAGGGTGATTTTCCAAGCCGTTTAGAAGTGCGCGGTGAGGCATTTATGCGCCGTTCAGTCTTTGATTCATTGAATGCTGCCCGTTTAAAAAAGCATGAAAAACCCTTTGCCAATCCAAGAAATGCCGCAGCAGGCAGCATTCGCCAGTTAGATTCTAAAATTGCTGCGGAGCGCCAATTGAGTTTTTATGCTTACAGCATTGGCATCATTGAAAATAACCCGAAGCCTTTTTCAGCGCATTCTGAAGCCCTAGCAGGTTTAGCCTCGTATGGTTTACCGATTTGTCCATTGAATGAGCACGCTGCATCGGTTGCGGATTTATTGGCCTATCAAGCGAAAATTTTGGCATCGCGTGATCAATTGCCCTATGAAATTGATGGCGTGGTGTACAAAGTGGATCAATATGATTTACAAGAGAAATTAGGCTTTGTTTCCCGTGCGCCACGTTTTGCCATTGCTCACAAATTTGTGGCGATGGAAGCACGTACCACGGTGCTTGATGTGGATTTTCAAGTGGGTAGAACGGGTGTGATTACACCGGTGGCACGTTTAGAGCCTGTCAATGTCGCAGGCGTGATGGTGTCAAATGCCACGCTGCACAATGAAGATGAGATCAATCGTCTACAAGTGATGATTGGTGATGAAGTGATGATTCGCCGCGCGGGGGATGTGATTCCGCAGGTGATTCGCGTGGCGCTCGAGCACCGTGATGAGGAGAAAGTACGCGCCATTATATTTCCTAAAACGTGTCCTGTGTGTGATTCACCCGTGGAGCGCGTCGAAGGGGAAGCCGCCTTGCGTTGTACAGGCAGCTTTAGCTGTAAAGCACAGCGCATTGAGCGTTTAAAGCATTTTGTTTCCCGTAAAGCGATGGACATTGATGGCCTTGGGGAAAAGTGGCTAGAAATCTTTGTCAATGAAGGTTTGGTGGAAGATCCGGCGGATTTATACACCTTAACGAAAGCGCAATTGTTAGAACTGCCACGCATGGGGGAGAAATCGGCCGATAACGTGTTGGCAAGCATCGAAAAGAGCCGCACGCCACGCTTTGCACCTTTCATTTATGCTCTAGGCATTCGTGAAACAGGGGAAGCCACCGCGCGCGTATTGGCGAGCGAATATTCCTCCTTAGCAGCATTGCGCGCAGAAACGGCAGAGAATTTCCAAAAGATTGATGACATTGGCCCAGTCATGGCAAATCATTTGGTGGAGTTTTTCAAGCAACCCCAAAGCTGTGAATTGCTTGAGCGATTATTGACGCACATCACCATTGAATATCCCGTGATGGCACCTAAAGATGTCACGGAGTTGCCATTATTGGATCAAACATGGGTGGTGACGGGCACATTGCACCATTTTACCCGTGAGAGCATTAAAGAGCGTTTGTTGAGTTTAGGGGCAAAAGTGTCAGGTGCCATCTCAAAAAATACCACCGCATTATTGGCCGGTGAAAAAGCAGGCTCAAAGCTTGCCAAGGCTCAAGAGCTCGGCGTGATGGTGATGAGTGAAGATGAGTTTTTAGCACAGTATCCTGAGTGATGGAGATTTCGCCCATTGCCATCATTGATGGCTGTTATCCTGAGAAATTTGGCGTGCCTCGTCAGCCGCGTTTAGTCACCAGTGCCACCGCATGGGTGCGCTTGGTGCCGCCTTATCGTTCGATGGATTTTATCGACGGGTTATTGCAATTTAGCCACATTTGGTTGGTGTTTGGTTTTCATCAAAATGAATGGCAGGGGGATGCAAAGGTGCGTCCGCAACGATTGGGTGGCAATCAAAAAATGGGTGTATTGGCAACGCGCAGCCCTTATCGTCCAAATGGTTTGGGGCTATCGGCCGTTGAAATTGTGAAAATTGACGCAGATGAAGTTGCCATTGAGATCGCCGGGCACGATTTGATCAATGGCACACCCATTTATGACATCAAGCCCTACATACCCTTTACCGATGCCATTTTAACGGCGAGTACCACATTTGCACCGGCACCGCCTATGGTGTATGAAGTGAAAATTCATGATGACATTGCTGAAAAATTTGTGTCGTTACCTGTGGCAACACAAGATTTTATTAAAGATGTCATCAGCCAGAATCCGCGCCCTGTGTACCATAAAAATGAAGATCGTGTGTATGGCGTCAGTTTAGGGCAGTGGAATGTGCGCTTTCGATGGGTGGAAGATCATCCAGAGATTTGTGGCATTGAACCTTTATCTACACCATAAAAAAAGGCCCCATAAAGAGGCCAAACGCTTAGGACTTGAGTGAAATAAACTTTTAGTTGAAGGCTTTGGCCAATGCGTGGAATTTCTCGATTTGATCCGGGAAAATCACGCGGTTTTCATCACGGCCTAAAAAGATTTTAAACATGATGCGGCCTTTTAAGTCCGTCAATAACATGCTGTATGTGGCTGAGCCTCTAAATGGACGTTCGATAAAATAAATGGCGCCACAGTTATCAAACTTTAAATGGCCACTTAAACCTGATTCATGGCTGAGATTATAGTAACCGTGTGCCACTGAGCCTTCAGGAAATGGGCCTGAGAATTCAAAAATGGAGCCCGATGAATGGATAATGGTGGTGACTTTGCCCCATGTGGCCACTTCTTTCAGTAAGGTTTGAAAGTGTGCGCCGTCAATTTTTGTCCAAAAGTCTTCGGGTAAGCATTCGATCATTTGAGCTTCTGAGGCATTGTGTTCTTCAGCTAAGGATTCAAATAATACGCCAGGATTTTCGGCCAATTGTGCTTTAAGGGCGGTGATTTGTTCAGGGGTCATGAATCTTCCTTTGTGTTAAGAATATATGCAAGCGACCGAAAGGGGGTAGTGTGATAAAGAGGTTGTCATCAAACTATGTATCCATCAGCGAGGGGGAGCTTTAGGACAATCAACCATCAGGGAGCGGTGATGATTGAGATCGCTTGCATATATGTTCAGTTAAGCAGAGTGAGCTTGGCCGTGGCCGCGATTTTGCATTCTTTCATAGTCTGCTTCGCGCACGTGACCTTTGCCACCATTGCCTGTTAAGTGTTGGATGTTTTCAGGGTTTTGTGGATCTAAGCGGAACGCTTTACCAAAACCTGTCACCAATGTGCCTTTTGTGGGCGTTAAACGAAAGAGACGAAAATCGCCCATCTCTTTTAAAACATTGACGGTTTTGCCTGCACGCAAAGTCAATGCTTCAATGCCTTTGTCAAACTCAGGATGGTCGCGCTCGATTTCTGTGGCATTCACTTGATAGCTGACGCGCTTACGACCGTAGATGTTACGAGTTTTACTCTCATCATCAACAATCATAATGTTAAATGTAGGGTGATTTTTAACGTGTTGTGTATGGGCAGCGATGTCCGCAATGAAGATGTAATACGCACCATCGACATGTGCAAAAGGTGTGTAACTGGCATGCGGAATGTTGTCGCTGTCCATTGTCGCCATTAATAAGGTGAGGTTCTCATCATGTAAGCGATTGAGTTCAGGTGCGATTTGGGCAAACAATTCAGCGCCTTTGTTATCAATCACTTCTACGTTAAATTCATTGGATTGCATGTGTCAAGTTCCATGTTCATGTGGGTGGGAAAATTGATAAAATTGATTGTAGCAATAAAAATCTTATATGTGAATAGCAATCATTAATAAATAGTAATTATTCTCATATAAGATCATTTTTTACCCTTGTTTATTCAGTATAATTATTTGTTTTTTAAAGAGAAAAAATATTGTTAAAATGCTAAGAATTATCCAGGATAAAAACTAGAACTATTGACAAAATAGGGTAGAATGAATGTTTTTCTTTGTTTAATTAAATCAATTGGAAGAATGCCGTATGAAACCTGCGTATCATCATAGCGATGTTGAAAAGAGTGCCCAATCCTATTGGGACAATCACCAAACATTTAAAGTTGCCGACCATGTGGAAGGAAAAGAGAACTATTATTGTCTGTCCATGTTCCCATATCCATCTGGCAGACTGCACATGGGGCATGTTCGCAACTATACAATTGGCGATGTGATGAGCCGTTACATGAGCATGAAGGGTTATAATGTGCTTCAGCCTATGGGTTGGGATGCGTTTGGTATGCCTGCTGAAAATGCGGCGATTGACAATAAAGTCTCGCCATATGAATGGACGAAAAAGAACATTGACTACATGAAAAACCAATTGAAATTATTGGGTTTTGGTTTTGACTGGAGTCGTGAAATTACCACTTGTGAGCCTTCTTATTATGGTTGGGAACAATGGTTGTTCACTAAATTGTATGAAAAAGGCATCATTTATCGTAAAAACGGCATTGTGAACTGGGATCCGATTGATCAAACCGTATTGGCAAATGAGCAAGTGATCGATGGTAAAGGTTGGCGTTCAGGGGCAGACATTGAGCGCCGCGAAATTCCGATGTATTACTTTAGAATCACCGATTATGCTGAAGAGTTATTGGATGATTTAGAAACTCTGACTGATTGGCCGTTGCAAGTCAAAATCATGCAAAAAAACTGGATCGGTAAATCTCAAGGGATGGAAATTGGCTTCCCGTATGAAGATGGCGTGATGAAAGTCTTCACAACGCGCCCCGATACATTGATGGGCGTGAGCTATGTTGCCGTTGCGCCAGAGCATCCGATTGCCCAAAAAGCGGCACAAAACAATCCACAATTACAAGCCTTCATTGAAGAGTGTAAAAAAGGTGGCACCAACGAAGCGGACATTGCCACACAAGAGAAAAAAGGCATGGCCACGGGCGCATTTGTTCAGCATCCTATTACAGGCGAAGATTTACCGGTTTGGGTGGCGAACTATGTGATCATCACATACGGTGAAGGTGCGGTGATGGCGGTGCCTGCGCACGATGAACGTGACTTTGAATTTGCCACAAAATATGGTTTACCCATCAAACCTGTGATTGCAAACAATGCAGATGATCAAAGCTACAGCACATGGCATGCAGAATATGCAGAGCACGGCGCACTCATCAATTCAGGTGAGTTTGATGGTTTAACGTTTGATGATGCGATTGCGGCGATTGCCAAATGTTTAGAAGCAAAACAATTGGGTGAGATCAAAACGCAATATCGTTTACGTGACTGGGGGATTTCTCGGCAGCGTTATTGGGGTTGCCCAATTCCAATCATTCATTGTGAATGTTGTGGCGATGTGCCAGTGCCTGAGCAAGATTTACCGGTGGTGTTGCCCAATGATTTGATTCCGGATGGTTCTGGTAACCCATTGAATAAATTGGACAGTTTTGTCAATACAACGTGTCCAAAATGTGGTGCACCTGCCCGCCGTGAAACAGATACCATGGACACCTTTATGGATTCTTCTTGGTATTATGCGCGCTTTGCATCTTACGATTGCCAAACCGCGATGTTAGATGAACGTGCGGAAAAATGGTTGCCAGTGGATCAATACATCGGCGGTATTGAGCATGCAATTTTACATTTGTTGTATTCACGTTTCTTCCATAAATTGATGCGCGATGAAGGTTTGCTTGGCGATCCTGCAAAAGCACCAAAAGAGCCATTCAAAGCTTTATTGACGCAAGGCATGGTAATTTCACCTTCATTCTATCGTCATACGGCTTCTGGTTACACTTGGTACAACTTAGATGATGTGACGCCTGTGGTGGAAGATGGTCAAACCACTTACATCTTAAAAGCCGATGGCCAACCTGTGACGTTTGGCGGCGTACAAAAAATGAGTAAGTCGAAAAACAATGGTGTGGATCCTGAATCCATCATCAATGAATTTGGTGCAGATACTGCGCGCTTATTCATGATGTTCAGTGCACCGCCAGAGCAATCTTTAGAATGGTCAGTCTCTGGTGTAGAAGGGGCGCAGCGCTTCTTAAAACGCTTATGGACATTTGGCTACGAATGGCAAGATTCATTGGCTAAAGTGGTTGAATTTGCACCTTCGCACAAAGCATCTAAAGACATTCGTCGCGTGGTGCATGCTGAATTGAAAAAAGCATTGTTTGACTATGATCGTCATCAGTACAACACTGTGATTTCTGCATGTATGAAGATGTTAAATGCCCTTGGCGAGTTAGATGATTCAGAAGAAGCGATGTATGTGCGCAATGAAGGCTTCTCCATCATGCTTCGTTTGTTGTACCCGATTGTGCCGCACATTGTGCATGAGTTGTGGACGAACATTTATCACAGCAAAATTGAAGATCAAGCATTACCAACTGTGGATGAATCAGTATTGGTGTTAGATGAAATCAATTATGTTGTGCAAGTCAATGGTAAATTGCGCGGTGAGTTTGTGATTGCAGCCTCTGCACCGAAAGAAGAAGTGGAAGCAATGGCTTTAGCGAATGAAGCTGCTCAGCGCCATTTAGAAGGCTTAAACGTTCTAAAAGTGATCGTGGTGCCTAAAAAATTGGTGAACATTGTGGCAAAATAATGCCTTGATGTCACTCAATGGAGCGATCCACCTCAAAGTTTGAGGTGGATTTTTTTATGGCGCTGTATTTGTTAAATCCCGCACACTGCTGCGAATGCCGATTAACACAAATAATGCTGGCACAAATAAAAATGCGGTGAAAATAAAGAAGTTTTGCCAGCCATAATCTTCCACTGCAAAGCCTGAAAACGAGCCAAAGATGCGTAAAGCAAAGGCCGCTAGGGCACTTAACATGGCGTATTGTGTGGCAGAGTAGGATTGATTGCACAATAAACTCAAATACGTGATGAATACAGCACTTGCAAAGCCGCCAATGAAGTTTTCGAGTGAAATGGCCAATGTTAAAGACAATGAAGTGGGATGATGGAGAATCAATAAATACCCCAAATTGGTGAGCCCCATTAAAATCGCAGAGGCAACCAACGCTTGATATAAGCTGATGCGGCTGATGATTTGCGCGGATAATAGTGCACCAATCAATGTGGCAATGAGCCCGTATACCTTACTGATCAAGCCAATTTGTGCACCTGTGTATCCCATTTCATTATAAAAGGCTGAGATGAGAACGCCAGCAATGGCATCAGGCATTTTAAATAAAATGATGAACAGTAAAATCCATGCCGCTTGTGGGCGGCTGAGAAAATTCTGTAAAGGCACAATGATGTATTGTAAAACGGTTTCTAAGGCTGTACGCTGCGTTTGAATGGCATTGACGACGGTGGCTTGACTGGTCTCTTTAACAAAGAATAGCGTGATGAGCGTAATGATGCCAAAGAGGGTTGCAATCAGCATAAAAATCGTGTGCCAAGGAACGAAATCTGCGGCATATAAAACCGCCGCACCCATCAGCAGCATGGCAATGCGGTATGTCACTTGCGATAAGCCAGAGCCGTAAGATTGCTCTTGTGCTGTTAAATAATCAATGCGGTAAGCATCAATCACAATGTCTTGACTGGCTGAAGCACTGGCCAATAAAAAGATTAAGAGGGAGATGATGCCGATGTGTTCTTTAGGATTCACAAAGGCAAGGGCGATGAAAATGAGGGTCAATAGGGCTTGAAAAAGGACAATCCAGCTCTTTCTGCGGCCTAAATGTTTAAGTAGCCAAGGGCGTTTTTGATCCAGCCACGGCGCCCAGATGAATTTAAACACATAAGGCAAGCCCGTGAGGCTCATCAGCCCAATGCTTTTTTTGTCGATGCCATAGACGGAGAGCCAATAGGTCAAAGTCGACAGCGTCATCAAGATCGGCAAGCCTGATGCAAAGCTTAAAAATCCCACCGTTAAAATTTTAGAGGATAGATAGGGTTTGAGTCCTTGCATCAGTGCATTCATGCGTTATAGCCCCAATTTACGGTATTCATCTTGGAAAATACACATGCGAATGGCATTGCGATAGGCGCCGGCTGAGAAAAACTCATGGCGCAATGTACCCTCGATACTAAAACCCAATTTTGAGTAGATGTGAATGGCTTTTTCGTTCGCCTCATCCACTACTAAATAGAGCTTGTATAAATTGAGGGTGAAAAATGCGTAATCCATGGCCAATTTTGTGGCATGGCGCGCATAACCTTTGCCTTGATGTCCTGGGGCAATGATGATTTGAAATTCTGCGCGGCGATGGGTGTAGTCAATTTCCACCAATTCAACCAAGCCAATGCGTGACTCTTCATCGGCCAATTGTAAAATAAAGCGGCGCTCACTTTTGTCATGAATGTGCTTATCATACAGGTCAGAGAGCTCTAAAAATGATTCATAGGGCTCTTCAAACCAATAACGCATGATGGAGGCGTTATTGTCTAAATGATGGATGAAACGAAGGTCCTCTTTTTCTAAAGGACGAATGCGAAGATTGTTGCTCATACGGCTTCCTTAAAGTGAATTAGTAACGGCTCCATTTGCGTTTTTGGTTACGATAGCGCAATAGGCGCGGCAAAATGGAGGTGCCAAGGACAATGCCCGCAAATAAGATGCTCGCGCCTTTTAACCATTCATCGCTGCGTTTGTTTTCTTTGAGGGTAAAGTTTTCGCTTTTGAGTTGTTTTAATTCAAGGGCTTGTTGCATGTTGCGTTCGGTGAGCACTTGATTGTCATTGTCGATGTCCACGGCATTTTTATTGATCTGCTCTAAATAAGTGACGCGATTGGTTTGCACATCTAAGGCTTGCTCCAGTTTCTTTTGATTCTCTTTGAGGGCATTGATCAGATGATCTTTCTCTTCGGTCTCTTTTTGTAGGGCATTGATCTTTTTTTGTAGGGGTTCAAACTCTTCTTTGGCCATCTCCACAAATTCACGCGCGGCCGGTTCATCCATCACAAAGCTTTTATGAATCCATCCGCGGGATTTGTTGTCACCATAAATGACATCATAGTGCTGACGATTTTCCCCCACAATGGTGAGTTTTTCGCCGGCAGTGAGCATTTTAACAATGCGGCTGGTTTCATTAGCCGCAGAGCGAATAGGTGCTTGTAATTGATCCGTCACATATTTGACATTGTTTTGCGCATGGGCAGATGTCAACAGAAGGGTGAGGGATAATAAGGGGATGAGAGATTGACGTAGCTGCATTCTATTCCTTAATGTTCGTGACCTAAAGGAAAGGCATTATAAACATAAATGAGGGAGATTGCAGCATGTATTGTCAGGGCGACTCAAGATGGTGGGCCTTGTTGGACTTGAACCAACGACCACTCGATTATGAGTCGAGCGCTCTAACCAACTGAGCTAAAGGCCCAAGAGATATGGTAGGCATAAATGGATTCGAACCATCGACCCCCACCATGTCAAGGTGGTGCTCTAACCAACTGAGCTATATGCCTATGAGTAAATAGGGGTGTGATTATATCGGTTACTTTTCAAAGTAGCAAGCTTTTAAATCGCACATTAATTAGCCATATCTGTTAGTTCATTGAATCTCTAGCATAATTTTGCCAATATGCTCGCTCGATTCCATTAAATCATGGGCTTTTCCGGCTTCTTCTAATGGGAAAACGGCATGAATGACGGGTTTAAATTCACCGTTTGCCACCAGTGGCATCACTTTTTCTTTTAATGCCTCGGTGATCGCTGATTTAAAAGGAATGTCGCGGGCACGCAATTGACTGCCCGTTAAAGTTAAACGTTTACCCATGATTTTGAGTAAATTACATTCAACCTTAAAGCCCTTCATGGCATTGATGTAGACCAAACGTCCTTCAACATTGAGCACATTGAGGTTTTTATTAAAGTAATCACCGCCAATGATGTCAAGCATCACATCCACATGATTGAAGACAGCTTCAAAATCTTCCGTTTTATAATTCACAGCTTTTGCACCTAAAGATTCACAAAAGGCTTTTTTAGCATCACTGCCCACAGTTGTGAAGACATCTTTGGCACCAAATAAACGCGCCAATTGAATGGCGGTGATGCCAATGCCGCTGGTGCCGCCGTGTACCATAAAGGTTTCACCGGCTTTAAGTTGTCCGCGGTCAAACACATTGCTCCACACGGTGTATAACGTTTCTGGTAAAGAGGCCGCCTCAATGAAAGAGAGATTATCTGGTTTACGGATGCACATCACGCTTGGCGCTGTGACATATTCAGCATAGCCGCCACCTGTCAATAAGGTAAACACAGCATCGCCCACTTGCCAATCGGTGACATTGCTGCCCACCGCTTCAATGATGCCAGAGACTTCTAAGCCCAAAATGTCTGCAATGATGCCTTCAGGAACAGGATAATTGCCCTTGCGCTGACTGACATCTAAACGGTTAATGCCGGCAGCTTTCACTTTAATCAACACTTCATCGGCTTTGACATCGGGGATGGGGCGCGATTCGATTTTAAGGACTGAAGAGTCACCAAATTCTGTAATCACCATTGCTTTCATGGGCTGTCTCCTTAGGGTTATTGTGTCATTATGATGCCAACCAATTCGGGGTGGCGTTTTCGGTCTTTTGATCCTCTTTGACGGTGAAGTTCACAAAGTCAAAGAGCTCTGTGTCAGCAAGTTGAGAAGGGCGCACATTTTTAATGGCGCGGAAAATGTTCTCAATGCGTCCGGGATATTTCTCCTCCCACTCTTGTAGCATCATTTTGGTGGTTTGTCTTTGTAAACCATCTTGTGAGCCACATAAATTGCACGGAATGATAGGGAATTCTTTGATGTCTGCATATTTCTGTAAATCACTTTCCGCACAATACGCCAATGGACGAATGAGGATGTTGTCCCCATCATCGCTTTGTAATTTTGGTGGCATCGCTTTAAGTGTCGAGCCAAAGAACATGTTCATGAACAAAGTTTCCACAATGTCATCACGGTGATGGCCAAGGGCAATTTTATTAAAGCCATTTTCTTTGGCATAACGGTATAAAATCCCACGACGAAGGCGTGAGCAGAGGCTACATGTGGTTTTGCCTTCTGGCACCAACTCTTTAACCACTGAATAAGTATCTTGCGTGATGATGTCAAAGGGCACGCCAAGGGCACTTAAATACTCTGGCAATACATGATCAGGAAAGCCCGGCTGCTTTTGATCTAAATTCACCGCAAAGACTTCAAAATTCACAGGTGCTTTCTCTTTAAGTTTTAAGAGGAGATCAAGCATCGCATACGAGTCCTTGCCCCCAGATAAGCACACCATGATGCGATCGCCATCTTCGATCATCTGATAATCCATAATGGCGGTGCCCACTAAGCGGCGTAAACGTTTTTCTAATTTTTTCTGTGAAACCGGAACTGATTGAGTCATGATCTACCTAAAACAACAAAGGATTAAAAGCCAATAAATGAAGCATTCTACCATTTTTTGGGTCATAAGATTATAATGGATCTTTCTTTTGCTGAATATTCCTATCGATGCTAACTGATCATGAATTGCTGCGCTATTCGCGCCACATCCTGTTGTCTGAAATTGATTTAGAGGGGCAACTTGCCATCAAGTCTGCAAAAATATTAGTGATCGGTTGTGGTGGCTTAGGCAATGCGGTGATTCCGTTATTAGTGGCGGCGGGCGTTGGGCATTTGACCATTGTGGATCACGATGTGGTGGACCTTTCAAATTTGCAGCGCCAAATTCATTTCACAACAGCAGATTTAAACCATTCAAAAGCTCATGCATTAAAAGCGCACATGCAGGCACTGAACCCTGAAGTGCGGATAGATGCCATCGCACAAAAGGCGGATGATGCACTGTTAATGACGCTCGCTAAAGATGTGGACATGATCATCGATTGCACGGACAATTTCACCATTCGCCAAGCGAACAATCGCATTGCGCATCATTATCGCATTCCACTCATCTCAGGTTCTGCAGTGCGCATGGAAGGGCAATTGGCGGTGTATGATTTTAGATCGCCCGAAAGTGGTTGTTATCACTGCCTATTTGACGGTGCCCACAGCGATGATGGCAATTGTGCACTCCTTGGGGTATTTGCCCCCATTTTACAGATCATTGGCGCGATGCAAGCGCAAGAGGCTTTAAAGATTCTTGTGGGGATGCCTGTGATGATCAATCGTTTGCGTGTTTACAATGGGGCAACGTGTGAATGGCAAACCTTCAAATTCAGCAAAAATCCCACCTGTCCCATCTGTTCATCGAACGAGGAAAAGTATGAATAAAAAAATTATCTATTTAGATTATGCGGCAACAACACCGCCCGCACCTGAGGTGGTTGAACAGATGACCTTAGGATTGTCTCAAATCTGGGGCAATGCAAGCAGTGAGCACATTTTAGGTCATGCTGCCCATCGTCATATTGATGAGGCTTTGTCTGTGGTGGCAAAATTTCTCAATGTTGAACAAAGCACCTTAACCTTAACCAGTGGCGCCACAGAGTCCATTAACCTGGCATTAAAAGGTGTGATGCGTGCGCAGCGTAAAAAGCACATCATTGCCATCACAACGGAGCACAAAGCCACGTTAAACACGGTGCAAGCGTTGGTGAAAGAGGGCTATCAAGCGACATTTCTCGCCCCAAATGAAGCTGGACAAATCACCAAAGAGATGGTGGAAGCGGCCATTCATGAGGAAACTGCCATCATCACATCTTTATGGGTGAACAATGAAACGGGCGAGATTTATGACATTGAGGGCTTTAGCGAAGTGGCGCGCCGTCATAAAGTGTTATTGCATGTAGATGCCACGCAAGCGATGCCGCACTTTAAACCGGATTTTTCTTGGGTGGATTTGGCAAGCTTTACAGCCCATAAGATTTATGGGCCAAAAGGTATTGGCGTATTGTATCAGCGGGATTTTCCTAAAATTCCGATGGTGGCGGTGATCGATGGCGCAAAAACAGAGCTTGGGCATCATGTGGGTACGTTGGCGAATCATCAAATCATGGGATTAGCGCGCGCGGTGCAGTTATTGCCGGGTCATTATGCCACAGAACATCAACACAGTGAGCAGCGCTTAGCGGCATTGCTTGATCATCTTGCGCCGTATGGCGTGACGCGTAATGGCAAGGAAGCGAAATTAACGCCAGCCATCATCAATTTACATGTGCCGAATATTTATGGGGAAACGTTGATGGCGGCAGTGTCTCAGCTCTGTTTTTCGAGGGGGTCGGCATGCAATAGCGATGAAACCTTGCCATCACATGTCCTCACAGAGCTAGGTTATGACACAAAGCATGCCCGAGAAAGTGTGCGCATCAGTTTAGGTCGTTATCTTTTGGCCTTTGATTTTCAGCGTGCGCTCAATGATCTTGGTACAGCCATTGCCCAGCTTCAGCACATTGCTAGGGGCGAGCGCTGTGCGACTGTGTTGCCTGTGGTGCATCAAAAGGGCAGTGACATTCATCTAAAACTTCTGCACCCGCAGGATTTTACCCCTACGCATTCTTTTGATTTAGATCGCAATGATGTGGTGATCGGGTTAGACTTAAAGCATGATGGTTCAAAGGTGACGCATCTATCCATTAAATTACAAGCCACGCCATTTATTTTATGGTTCATGAATGAAGCGGCGGCCCATTTGCGTGGCAATGATGTGAGTGCATGGGAAAACTTTAGAATGACAGATGTGATGGAAACAAAAAACGCCCCTCAAAATGAGTTGCGTTTGGTGATGGTCATTGAAACATTCATCCGCGAGAGCGGACAAAGTTTAAGCGCTTAACGGTTTTCGTTTTGGTGCTTTTTCTCACTGTGATAGGCGAGCAATAGGTAATCGATCATCGAGTAGAGCGTTAATGCCGATGCGATGATCAAACCAATCTCGCCAATGAGAAAGATCGGTAAGCCAATGAAGTCAGATTCAAACAATAAGCAGCCGATCGCACCCATTTGAAAGGTGGTTTTCCATTTGCCAATCCATGAGACTGCCACAGAATTGCGGCGCCCTAAAGATGCCATCCATTCACGCAGTGCGCTGATGGTAATTTCACGGCAAATGATGACGATCGTACATAAGGTGATGATGGCAGAGTGTGGCTGACTCACAGCGATGATCACTAAAGCCACAGCCACCACCAATTTATCTGCCACAGGATCTAAAAACGCACCAAAAGGGGAGGAAACTTTGAGTTTTCTCGCCAAGTAGCCATCAAAATAATCGGTAATGCCCGCAAGCGCAAAGAGCGAGCAGAGCAAAATATTCTTCAATGGCACATGGTAAACCATGGTGTCAATCTTCAAAAAGTAGACCAACACCAACACCGGAATGACAAAAATTCTAAAAAGTGTCAATAAATTTGGAAGATTCATCATGTCAGTGTCCTTTGGTGGTTTATCAATGACTGTATTATCGCGCTAATGGGCAGTTTGTAAATAGGAGAGCCATCTTTTCTCGCATTTTTTGAAAATGAAGACGAGTAAGAAGGTGATCAATAAGTACAAACAGGCGGCGATTAAATACGGTGTAAAGTCATAAAAGGTGGCGCGCTGCATTTTGCGGGCAACCCCTAAAATGTCTAAGTTCACAAGTGCGATCACAAAGACTTGAGCGGTACCATGGAGCATGAAGATCACTTCATTACTATAAGCAGGCAGCGCACGGCGAAAGCCCGATGGGAAAATGATGCGGTAAAAGATTTGCCATTGGCTCATGCCCATGGCAATGGCCGCTTCAATCTCACCTTTGGCGGTGTTTCTAAATGAACCTTTAAAAATCTCTATGGTGTAAGCACATGTGTTTAAGCTAAAGGCGATGATCGCACACCAATACGGCTGCTTCACAATGTTCCAAAGCCAAGGGATTTGGCGCAATTCAGCGGAAAATTGCCCTAAACCATAATAGAGTAGGTAAATTTGCACCAAGAGCGGCGTGCCACGAAAGAAGTAGCTAAACGCCGAAACGGGCGCAGAAAAGAGCGGGTTTCTTGATAAAGCTGCAAAGGCTAACGGCAAGGCAAAGGCTAAACCAATAAAGGAAGAAATGAAGGTGAGCTGCAATGTCACCCATACGCCATTGGCAAAGAGTGGCGTGTATTCGGCCCATAAATTATTCATAAAATGCTCCTCGTACGACGCCTTTTGAGAAGCGTTTTTCTAACCATTTCACCACAATGATGGACACTGTCGTTAACAGTAAATAACCAATGGCAACAGTGATCAAAAAGGTGAAGGGCGCGCGAGTCGATTGTCCACTTTTGACCGCAATCGCCAAAAAGTCTTGCAAGTTGATTAAAGAGACCAATGCGGTGGCTTTTAATAAAACGAGCCAGTTGTTATTCAAGCCAGGAAGTGCAAAGCGCATCGCCTGGGGAATCACAATTTTAAAATATACACGGGCAGGGGACATGCCAAGGGCAAGGGCAGACTCTTTTTGACCCTTAGGCACGGCTAATAAAGCCCCGCGGAAACTTTCCGCCATAAAGGCGCCAAACATAAAGCCAATGGTGATGACACCTGCCACAAATGGATTGATGTGATAGATCTCAAGCCCCATGGCCTCCATGGTTTTGTTCAGCAGGGTTTGCATCCCGTAGTAGAACAAAAAGATGAGCACAATGTCTGGAATGCCGCGAATGATGGTGGTGTACGCGGTCACCGTGCCGCGCACAAATCTAGATTCACTAAAAGAGCCTAACGCCGCGAAGGTGCCCAAAACAATGGCCACCATCAACGAGCATAACCCCAGTTCAATTGTGAGCATAAAGCCATCCCACAATATGTTTTTATAGAGCAGCACTAAATCGAACTGCTCTGCAACTGCATTAAAAAATGACATGGGTTACTTTCCGAAGCTGTCTTTTAAAGTTACAACACGATTGAAGACTAAGCCATCTTCTTTGCGATCACGGGCGAAGTAACCTTCACGCTCAAATTGATACGCCACTTCAGCAGGGGCATCTAGCAAAGCAGGTTCCACTTTCGCCTGTTTGATGATGAGGGAATCAGGATTGACGTAGTCAAAAATTTCACCCTCTTCACGATCAGGATGAGGCACAGTGAATAAACGCTCATAGCAATTGACTTGTGCATCCACGGCATCTTTTGCCGCAACCCAGTGAATCACGCCTTTTGCTTTGATGCCTTCTGCATTTTTGCCTAAAGTATCAGGCACGATTTCTGCAATCACTTCTGTGATGTTGCCATCATTGTCCGCTTTATAATCCGTTGCTTTGATGATGTAAGCACCGCGTAAACGCACGTAATTGCCTAAGATTAAGCGCTTGAATTTTTTATCTTCTGTGCTTAATACAAAGTCATTGCGATCAATGTAGAGTGCTTTTGCAAAGGGTACAATGCGTTTGCCAGCATCTTCATTTTTTGGATGATTTGGCAATTCTAATTCAACGCGCTCATCAAAGTTTGTGAGGGTCACTAAAATTGGATCAAGCACTGCCATGCGGCGAGACGCTTTATCATCTAACACATCGCGCATGCATTGATCAAATTGCTCCATTTCGATGGAGTTTTCTGATTTTGTCACGCCAATGCGTTCACAGAATAAATGCAACGCTTCAGGTGGGCAACCACGGCGGCGCAAGCCTGAAATGGTGGGCATGCGTGGATCATCCCAACCTGTGACTGTGCCAGAGGTCACCAATTGCGTTAATTTACGCTTAGAGGTGATGGCGTATTGTAAGCTTAAGCGAGAGAATTCATATTGATGCGGTTTTTGTTCAATGCCGCAATGCTCAACGCACCAATCATACAATGGGCGGTGATCTTCAAATTCTAAGGTACAAATGGAATGTGTGATGCCTTCAAATGCATCACCTAAGGCATGCGCAAAGTCATACATTGGGTAAATGCACCATTCATTCCCCGTTTGATGGTGTTCAACGTGACGAATGCGATAAAGGGCAGGATCACGTAAGTTCATGTTTGGGGATGCCATGTCGATTTTTGCACGCAGGATTTTTTCACCATCGCCAAATTCGCCATTTTTCATGCGTTCAAACAGTGCTAAGTTCTCTTCAATTGAGCGCGCACGATATGGGGAGTTTTGACCGGCTTCTGTTAAAGAGCCACGCATCGCACGGATCTCTTCTGCGGTGGAATCATCAACATACGCTAAGCCTTTTTTGATCAACAACACAGCGCATTCATAAAAACGTTGGAAATAGTCAGAGGCATAGCACTCTTCATTCCACTCAAAACCTAACCACTCAACGTCAGCTTTGATGGCAGAAACGAATTCTTGTTCTTCTTTGCATGGATTCGTATCGTCAAAGCGTAAGTTACATTTGCCCTGATAATCTCTTGCGATACCAAAGTTTAAGCAGATGGACTTAGCGTGCCCAATGTGCAGATAACCATTCGGTTCGGGTGGGAAGCGAGTGTGGACATCTGATGGGCTTTTGTACTTACCTGTACTTAAGTCATTGTCAATAATTTGACGAATAAAGTTGGTACGAATCACTTCTTCTGACATGGTATCCCTTTGTAGATAAAACTTATCGATAAACTACGGAATTCTAGCATGATCAAAGCCTTTTGACGAGTGCCGAATCATATCTTCAATGGGATCTGATACTTAACATCGATTGCCTAAATGACCCGCATAAAAAAGCAGCCCGAAGGCTGCTCATTGAATCAAGATGAATGATCTATTTTTTCTTAGCAGGGGGAAGATCGGTACAGGCACCTTCCGCCACTTCTGCCGCCATGCCCACAGACTCAATTAAAGTCGGATGTGGGTGAATGGTGTGGGCGATGTCTGTCACATCTGCACACATTTCAACCGCTAAGGCAATTTCACCAATTAAGTCACCGGCATTGATCCCCACAACAGCACCCCCTAAAATGGTTTTGCTTTCAGGATCAAAGATGAGCTTCGTCATGCCTTCTTCGCGTGAGCTGGCCAACGCTTTACCGCTTGCACTCCATGGGAAGACAGCTTTTTCATACGCAATGCCTTGTGCTTTTGCTTCCGTTTCCGTCAAGCCCGCCCATGAAATTTCAGGGTCTGTGTATGCCACAGATGGGATTTGTTTGATGTCAAAGAAGCGCTTGTGACCGGCGCACACTTCAGCAGCCACATGGGCTTCATGCACCGCTTTATGGGCAAGCATTGGCTGACCGACAATGTCACCGATGGCAAAAATATTGCCAACATTGGTGCGCATTTGCTTATCAACATTAATAAAGCCGCGGTCTGTCACATTCACGCCAGCATTTTCAGCATTGAGCGTCAAACCATTCGGTGCACGGCCAATGGCGACGAGCACATAGTCATACACTTGTGGTTCGCTTGGGGCATTGTCACCTTCAAAGCTCACTTTAATGCCTTCTGGTAATGCTTCTGCGCCCACCACTTTGGTTTTGAACATGGTTTTCGTGAAACGATCTTTGTTATATTTTTCAAAGATCTTCGTTAAATCACGATCCGCCCCTGGAATGAAGCCTTCAGTAAATTCAACGATTTCCACATTCGCGCCAAGGTTAGAGTAAACCGTTGCCATCTCTAAACCAATGATGCCGCCGCCAATCACCAACATGCGTTTAGGGATTTCGCGAAGCTCTAAAGCACCGGTTGAATCAATGATGCGTGGATCTTCTGGCATAAATGGTAAATGAATGGCGCGTGAACCTGCGGCAATGATCGCTTTATCAAAAGATAAAGTGCGCTCGCCGCCTTCACTCAATTGAATGGTTAAATGGTGATCATCTTTAAACGTTGCCACGCCTTGAATCACGTCCACTTTACGCATTTTTGCCATCGCTGCTAAGCCGCCCGTTAATTTACTCACCACAGAGGATTTGTAATTGCGAATTTCATCCAATTCAATGCGCGGTGCATCAAAGTAGATGCCGGCATGTTTTAAATGCTTTTCTGCCTCTTCTTTTGCTTTAACCACATGTAAGAGCGCTTTTGATGGGATACAACCCACGTTCAAACACACGCCGCCAAGGGTGGAATAACGTTCGATCAATGCCACTTTCAAGCCAAGATCTGCCGCTCTAAAGGCTGCAGAATAACCGCCAGGACCTGCACCAATGACCACCACATCGCAATCTACATTGCTTGGGGCTGCCGTTGCTGCGGCAGGTTCAACGATGGTTTCGGCCTTAGGTTCAGCTTTCGGTGCCGCTTGTGCTGTTGTTGGCGCAGCGCCCACTTGAGCTCTGGCAATCACCACGCCTTCTTTAACTTGATCACCGACTTTGATCAACACTTCTGTGATGGTGCCATCAATTTCAGAAGGCACATCCATCGAGGCTTTATCAGACTCTAACGTCACTAAGTTTTGATCTTTGTGAATGGCATCCCCTACGTTAATGGCCACATCAATCACATCGACAGCTTCAAAGTTACCGATGTTAGGAATGATGATGTCAATCACATTTGTTGAAGTGCTTGGTGCAGCTTCAGGTGCGGCAGATGCTGCAGTGTCTTGAGCTTTTGGTGCATCTTCAGAAGAGGCCGGCTCAATCATTGCAATGGTGTCACCTTCTTTGACTTGATCGCCCACTTTCACGAGGATTTCAGTGATTTTACCGGCTTGATCCGAAGGCACATCCATCGAGGCTTTATCAGACTCTAAGGTCAAAAGGTTTTGATCAACGCTGACAACGTCACCGACGTTCACAAGAACGTCAATGACATCAACGGCGTCAAAATTACCAATGTTGGGAATTTTTATTTCAATCGCCATGAATTCTCCTTACACTAAAATGCGACGCATATCAGTTAAACACTGATTCAAATGCACAATGAAGCGTGCACCGGCTGCGCCATCAATCACACGGTGATCGTAGGACAATGACAGTGGCAACATTAAGCGCGGCTCAAAGCTTGAACCATTCCACACAGGTTTCATGTCTGTGCGAGACACGCCTAAAATCGCAACTTCAGGGGCATTGATGATCGGCGTAAAGGCTGTGCCGCCAATGCCACCTAATGAGGAGATGGTAAAGCAGCCGCCTTGCATTTGATCGGGCTTTAATTTGCCTTCACGCGCTAATTTGGCAAGCTCGCCCATTTCTGCAGCAATTTCCAATACACTTTTTTGATCACAATCACGAATCACAGGCACCACAAGACCATTGGGCGTATCTGCCGCAAAGCCGATGTGGTAGTAATTTTTGAGGATCAAATCATCGCCATCTAATGAGCTGTTGAACTCTGGGAATTTTTTCAGTGCATGTACACACGCTTTAACTAAAAACGCGAGCATGGTCACTTTTTTACCAGATTTCTCATTCTCTTTATTGAGCTGCTTACGGAATGCTTCAAGCTCAGTGACATCACTTTCATCAAATTGAGTCACATGAGGAATCATCGCCCAGTTGCGCGCTAAGTTTGCCCCAGAGATTTTCTTAATGCGGGACATTGGCTCACGAGTGATCTCACCAAATTTGGCAAAATCCACTTTTGGCCAAGGCAATAAGCTTAAGCCGCCACCATTGGTGGTGCCCACTGCGCCGACGCTGCCAGCGCCTGTCATCATGCCTTTGACATAAGCCACAACGTCTTCACGCATGATGCGTAATTTAGGGCCAGAACCTTTCACTTGATTGAGGTCAGCGCCTAATTCACGGGCAAATGCGCGTACAGATGGGGAAGCGTGTGCCCCTGAAAAATCCAATGCCGCTTGATTGGCTATATTGGCAGCTGGCACAGGCTGAGCAGGTGCTGGTGTAGGTGCTGCTTTTGGCGCTTCAACTTTAGGGGCATCTGCAGGCTTTTCAGCTGCTTTAGGTGCTTCTTTAGGTGCAGCCGGTGCTGCAGCTTCAGAGGCTTCGATGCGAAAGACCAAATCGCCTTCTTTTACTTTATCGCCGACTTTAACCAAAATTTCTTTGATCACACCTGCCATTTCGGCAGGCACATCCATGGAGGCTTTGTCTGACTCAAGGGTCATCAAAGAGTCATCCTTAGCGACGGTATCACCGACCGCTACAGCAATGTCAATCACATCCACTTCATCAAAGTTTCCGATGTCAGGCAGTTTAATATCTGTCAATGCCATAATCTTTTATCCTTTCTTTATTCAGTCAAAATTAAAGTGTGATGGGGTTTTTCTTGTGTACATCGATGCCATATTTGTTGATGGCGTCCACAACAACACTTGGTTCAATCACGCCTTGATCAGCAAGCTCTTTTAAAGCTGCCACAGTGACGTAATAACGGTTCACTTCAAAGAATTCACGCAATTTACCGCGGGTATCTGAACGACCAAAACCATCGGTTCCCAATACTTTGTAAGGGGCTTTAATGGCGGCACGGATTTGATCACCAAATAAACGGATATAGTCACTTGCAGCAACCACAGGCGCTTCAGAATCATTGAGCAATTCTGCCACATGAGACACACGTGGTTTTTCAAGTGGATGAAGCATGTTGTGGCGTTCAGTGTCCTGAACATCGCGCGCTAAGATGTTAAAGCTTGGGCAACCGTAGATGTCTGCATCCACGCCCCAATCTTCTTTCAATAGATCAGCCGCTGCAATCACTTCACGGAAAATGGTGCCTGAACCCAATAAACGCACACGTTTTTTAGATTCTGCATTTTCACCTTTTTGGAACAAGTACATACCTTTAAGGATGTCTTGTTCTGCACCCACAGGCATTTGAGGATGGCTGTAGTTTTCGTTCATGATGGTGATGTAGTAGAACACATCTTCTTGATCTTGATACATGCGTTTTAAACCATCTTGCATGATCACGGCCAATTCATATTGGAACGTTGGGTCATACGAGACACAGTTTGGAATCACTTGCGCTAAGATGTGGCTGTGGCCATCTTCATGTTGTAAGCCTTCACCGTTCAATGTTGTGCGACCCGCGGTCCCACCCATTAAGAAACCACGTGCGCGTTGATCGCCTGCTGCCCACACTAAGTCAAGACAACGTTGCAATTGGAACATGGAGTAGCACACGAAAAATGGAATCATCGGCACGTTGCTCACAGAGTAAGAAGTTGCCGCAGCAATCCATGAACTCACAGCACCGGCTTCATTGATGCCTTCTTGTAACACTTGGCCATCTTTCGCTTCTTTGTAGTACATCAATTGATCAGCATCTTGTGGGATGTAGTTTTGTCCCGCTTGTGACCAAATGCCCAATTGTCTGAATAAACCTTCCATACCAAATGTACGGGATTCATCCACCACGATTGGCACCACATTTTTACCAATGGCTTTGTCTTTTAAGATCGTATTGAGCATGCGCACAAATGCCATGGTTGTGGAGATTTCACGGCCTTCTTGCGTGGCAGACAATTGTGCTTTAAAGGCATCTAATTGCGGTGCTGGCAATGGATTGTCCGTTTTAAGGCGGCGTTTTGGTAAATAGCCATGCAATGCTTCGCGGCGTTCACGGAGATATTTCATCTCAGGTGAATCTTCCGCTGGGCGAATGAATTTTAATTCTTCAATCTCTTCATCTGTGACAGGCACTTCAAAGCGATCGCGGAATTGACGAAGGGCATCAATACTGATTTTCTTCTGTTGGTGAGAGGTGTTTTGTGCTTCACCTTCTTGACCCATGCCGTAACCTTTGATGGTTTTAACCAAGAGCACAGAAGGCTGACCTTCATGCTTAACGGCAGCATCATACGCAGCGTAGATTTTGTTTTCATCATGGCCACCGCGGTTGAGGCGCCAAATATCATTGTCAGATAAATGAGCCACCATTTGACGCAATTCAGGCGTGTTAAAGAAGTGTTCACGCACATACGCGCCATTTTTCGATTTATAGGTTTGATAATCACCATCAATCGCTTCCATCATGCGCTTACGTAAAATGCCGTTGTGATCTTGTGCTAAGAGTGCATCCCAACCATTGCCCCAGATCAATTTGATCACATTCCAGTGGTTACCACGGAAGTTAGATTCTAATTCTTGGATGATTTTGCCGTTACCACGTACCGGACCATCTAAGCGCTGTAAGTTACAGTTGACGATGAAGATCAAGTTGTCGAGTTTTTCACGACCGGCTAAAGAGATGGCACCTAAAGATTCTGGTTCATCCATCTCGCCATCCCCACAGAAGCACCAAACTTTACGTTTAGAGGTGTCTGCTAAACCACGCGCATGTAAATATTTTAAGAAACGCGCTTGGTAGATGGCTTGCATTGGACCTAAGCCCATGGAAACCGTTGGGAATTGCCAGAAGTCATTTTGTAACCAAGGATGTGGATACGATGGTAAACCTTTGCCATCAACTTCACGACGGAAGTTGAGCATTTGTTCTTCTGTGATGCGGCCTTCTAAAAATGCACGCGCGTAGATGCCAGGGCTTGAGTGGCCTTGGAAGAAAATTAAGTCGCCGCCATGGTCATCACCATCAGGACCATGCCAAAAATGGTTAAAGCCCACTTCCCACATCGTGGCAAGGGAGGCATAACTTGCGATATGGCCGCCGAGGGATGAGTCTGCTAGATTGGTTTTCACAATCATTGCCATGGCATTCCAGCGGTTATATGCACGGATTCTATGTTCGATATCGGAGTTGCCAGGGTATGGCGGTTGCTCGTGAACAGGAATGGTATTGATGTATTCCGTTGTACCAGAGAAAGGCACTTCAATGCCATCGCGATGAGTACGCTCAATGACACGTTCAAGCAAATAACGCGCACGTTCCTTGCCTTCAGTTTTGATGACACTTTCAATGGAGGCAATCCAATCTTGGGTTTCGATTGGATCGATATCTTGAATAGTATTTAAATCGCTCATATTTTCACCTATTTGAAATAATGTGATCGTAATAATTGTTGATTTTGATTATTACAAAATTGATCTGCTGAGCAGAAAAATTGCTTCAATGATAACACGATTATTTGGAATGTTTGACGCATCAAACATGTGCTTAACGCAAAAGGGTTAATCACTCCAAACAGTTACCGTAAAAATGGTGTGTAAAAAACGTCATTTTTTAAATTAGTAATAACCCCCATAATCTCCTTAAATTAAGCGCGCAAGCCACTGCATCACGTGGCTTTGCGCGGTTTAATCGGTTTGTTTTAGAAAACACGCGTCTTATTTAGCAATCACAATACAGTCATTGCCGCTTTGTTTTAACTGATGACAGGCTAAGGTTGCTTTTTCGTAGCTAAAGCCTGATAAACGCGCGCGGTATAAGTTGTCGATTAAGACGACATCAATTTTGCCTTGTTGTAATTTACGATGTGCCATGCGCGCTCTGTCTTGTGCAGATTTGCGACTTTTATAGGCGCCCACTTGTATTGCCGCGGCTTTTTTAGAATTCGTTGTGCTGGCAATGGTTTTATGATTAGAAATGAGTTTAATGGTTGGAATGGTTTGAGGCGCGTCATTAGAGACAATGTTGACTTTGTTTTTGTGGTTAGTGGCAACAATTTGCTTGGGTTTAGGGTTTTTCTGAGGGTCATAACCCACCAGCAAATCTTCTGTGATGATGGGCGAAATTGAAGGATTGCGATGATTGCGCTGCAATGCTTCAAAAGATTGCTCCATGATGTCCACCATAATATTATCGCGAGATTGGGTGTTGCGACCGCCAATCACGACGCCAAACAAACGGGTGTTCCCGCGCTGAGCGCTGGTCACTAAGTTCGAACCTGATTTACGGATATAACCGGTTTTGATGCCATCAGCACCTGCAAGCATACTGTTGACGCGGTTATGACCTTTGATCAGTCTGCCATCGAAGTAAAAACTCTCCGTTTGAAAGAGCGGATAATATTTGGGGAAATGATTGTAAATAGCGACGCCAAGGGTTGCCATGTCACGTGCAGTTGTGTATTGATTGTCATTTGGCAAACCATTGGGATTCACAAAATGAGTGTTGGTCATGCCTAAACGTTTAGCAGTTTTATTCATGCGTTCCACAAATTTTGCTTCCGTGCCGCCAATGAATTCAGCCACCGCGATGGAAACGTCATTCGCTGATTGTACAATCAATGCCTTAACAGCCGTTTCCACGGTAATGGATGTGCCAGCCTTTGGGCGTAGGCAAGAGCATTCAGCTTTAACCGCACGCTGAGAAATCGGCATGCGCTGATTCATCTTGATTTTCCCTTTAGAGAGATCTTCAAAGAGAATGTACAGCGTCATAATTTTTGTCAATGAAGCCGGGTAGCGACGCTCTGTGGCATTGTGCTCATAGATCACTTTTCCCGTTTTTGGTTCAATGACCAATGCGGAAAAGCCCGTGTATGCAAAGGCAGTGCTACCGATGCTTGTGAGGATCGAGAGCATTACCAACATCATAATTTTTTGTATCATAGTCATACATTCATTCCAAAGTGATGCGCTAACCCATAGTAGGTTGCGCGCAGTCCCATAGCTTCACCACCCATCGGGCGACCTTTGCGATTACGAACATTCCATGCCATTACATCAATGTGAGCAAACGGCACATTATCACTTAAAAAGTGCGTTAAGAAAAGAGCCGCAGTAATTGATCCACCGTAGGGTTGTGTTGATGAGTTTAAGATATCAGCATATTTCGATTCAATCCACTCATTGTATGGCGTGTGCAAAGGCATGCGCCAAAGGGCATCATCATGCGTTTGTCCATCTTCTAAAATGGCATTTGCTAACGAATCATCTGTGGCAAATAAGGCAGGCACTTCAGGGCCAAGGGCAACGCGTGCAGCACCCGTTAAGGTGGCAAAGTTGACAATTGCATCTGTGGGTACTTCGCTTGCGTAGCTGATGGCATCGGCTAAAATTAGGCGGCCTTCTGCATCTGTGTTGTCAATTTCTACAGTCAAGCCATTGCGCGCTTTGATGACATCACCCGGGCGCATTGCAGTGCTTGAAACAGAGTTTTCCACAATCGGCAACAACACACGTAAATGGATGTGCCATTTTGATTTAATGATCCATTGGGCCAGTGCAATGGCATGTGCGGCGCCGCCCATGTCTTTTTTCATCAAACGCATGCCATTGGCGGGTTTTAAATCAAGGCCACCACTGTCGAACGTCACACCTTTACCGATGAGCGTTAAGCTTTTATGCATCGGATCGCCATAGGTGATCTCCACTAAACGTGGTGCAGCGTCACTGCCATTGCCAACATGATGAATCAATGGGAAATTTTCTGTCAATAAATCATCACCCTCGATCACTTTAACAGTGACTGGTTGATTGTCAAACAGCGTTTGAATGTATTGCGTCAAACCCACAGGATTCAAATGATTCGGTGGGCGATTGATCAAGGTGCGCGTGATGTAATGGGCTTCAATCTCATTGAGCAGCTTTTGACGATCGAGTGTTTTAGGGAAGAGCAGTTGTACATTTGGCGTCGTGGATGCTTTGAACTCATTGTATTGATAAGCCCCTAAAGCAAAACCTAGCAATAATTGATAGATCGCTTCATCGGATAGATCATCATTGGCGATGTAATAAATGCCTTGCGGGGCTGTGGTGTAAAAACTGCCAAGGGAGAACATCTCTTCATGTGCATCAAAGCGCACCAAAACTTTACTGAGGGCGCCTGTTTCATCAGGAATGGGCAAGACATCGGGTTGGCGACTGGCGGCTTGATGCACCCAATTGTGTTCAAAGGGTGTCAAATCCACGTCAGACAACTGATGATACAAATAGATCGGCACAGTTTTCACAGAGGCCGGGGCGTTGATCAGTAATTCATGAATCATATGTTGTTCTCCTTTGTGAATCATCAATAATCGTCTTTGTCAGCCGCAAGGATCACCTCTCGGTTGCCATTCGCTTGAGGCGGCGTGACGATGCGTAACTCTTCCATCTCTTCCATTAAGCGCGCTGCCCTTTGATAGCCAACACGCAATTTGCGTTGAATGTAGGAGATGCTTGCTCGTCTAGATTCTACGACAATTTTCACCGCTTCATCAAATAATGGGTCTTGTTCTTCAGCAGGTGTTGCGGCTACGCCAGCGGCTTCTGGCGTTAAGCCTGGGATGGCTTCGGTGGGTTCATGCAAAATGTCTTCCACATAATCAGGTTCACCTGTGAGTTTTAAAAATTCCACCACTTTATTGACTTCTGCATCTTCCACAAATGCGCCGTGCACACGGATTGGTAAACCATTGCCAGGTGGCATATAAAGCATGTCGCCATGACCTAAGAGGGTTTCCGCCCCTTGTTGATCAATGATGGTGCGTGAGTCAATTTTACTCGATACCTGAAAAGCAATGCGCGTTGGGATGTTGGCTTTGATGAGGCCAGTGATCACATCAACCGATGGGCGCTGTGTGGCTAAAATTAAGTGAATGCCGGAAGCTCGCGCTTTTTGTGCAAGGCGTGCAATGAGCTCTTCACATTTTTTACCCACGAGCATCATCATGTCGGCAAATTCATCAATCACCACCACAATGAAGGGTAATTTTTCTAACAAAGGTGGGCGCTCTGTATCCGAAACATGCGCACTTCTTCGCCATAAAGGATCAATGATGGGTTCACCGGCAGCAATCGCTTCTTCAATCTTTTGGTTAAAGCCTGCAATGTTGCGCACTTTTAATTGACTCATGAGCTGATAGCGGCGTTCCATTTCCGCAACGCACCAGCGCAGGGCATTTGCGGACTCTTTCATGTCCGTCACCACAGGGGTCAATAGATGCGGGATGTCATTATAAACCGAAAGTTCGAGCATTTTCGGATCAATTAAGATGAGGCGTAAATCTTCAGGCAGCGCTTTAAAGAGCATACTCAAAAGCATGGTATTGACGCCCACAGATTTACCAGAACCTGTCGTCCCTGCCACCAATACATGAGGCATTTTACCAAGATTAGCGGTGACTGTATTGCCGGAGATGTCTTTCCCGAGGATCAGCGTCAATGGATGCGCTTCGTCTTGATACTCTTGAGACTCTAAGCCAGATTTAAAGTAAACGATTTCACGCTTACGGTTCGGAATTTCAAGCCCCACATAGCTGGTGCCGGGAATGATCTCCACCACACGCACGCTGGTGACGGATAATCCACGGGCAATGTCTTTCTCTAAGTTATTGATTTGAGAGACTTTAACGCCGGGCGCCAACTCTAATGAGAAGCGCGTAATGACGGGGCCCGGTTCAATGTTTGCCACGGCAACTTTAATGGAGAAATGGCTGAGTTGCTCTTCAATCAATAGGGCAAGGTAATCGAGCTCTTCATCATTGTATTGATCCACCACGGTGGGGGGATCGGCTAGGAGGTCTAAGCTTGGCAATTGTCCGGCCATCGGAAAATGTTTTAAGAGTTCTGCGCGGCGATTCGGATCTTCTTCTGGCACGGCCACTTTTGGCATGATGATGTTGGGCGTTGGCACAATGAGATCATCCGGCGGGAGAATCTCAGGGGCATTGTCCTCAAAATCATCATATGTTAGGGTAGGCTCGATCGGAACAGCGGGTTCAGTTGGCATGCTGGGCATGACTGGCGCAATTGCTTCAACCGGTGCCGGCTCAATATGAACCTCGGGCGTCTTTGGAATGATGACAGGTTCAGGTGTCGGGTCTGGCACCCATTGCCAAGTGGGTGTTTCAATGCTGGGCGCTTCAATGATGGGCGCTTCGATGGCAGGCGTTGCCACAACAGGTGCAGCCATCACAGGTTCTGGCACAATGCTTTCAATCTCAGGGAGCATGGGCTCGCTGAGGATTTCAACTTTTGGCAGGTTCACAAAAGGGTCTTCGATGGGCTCAATGACCTCTCTGACCGCTTCTTTGACACTCTCTATGGCTTCACTTGCAGATTCTGTGGCTGTTGTGACGGCCTCTGAAAGGGCGGTGGGCAATGCATCAATGGAATATTTCGGTGCATTGTATTTTTCTAATGTTTCGATCAATGCATCATAATCTTCTGTTGCCTCTGCTTTTAGGGCAGCCTCACTGCCTGCGGTGACAGGTTCACTGTGAAAGAGGGAGCTGACAGCTGCCTTCGCATCTTCTTTTGCTGCTGCCATCGGTGCTTTGATGGCATTGATAACAGGATTGACGATGTTGGCCGCTTGTGGCGTTAAGGCAGCATCTTCATTGACCCAGGCTTTGAGTTTTTCAATGCTGTCATCAATGACATTGTCCTCATCATCGGTGGGCAACATTTTTGTGGAGGGTTTTCTGAAGATGGTGGGGATTTTCAGCTGCCCATTTTTATCAAATTTTGGTTCAAATTTTGGCGTCAGCATTTCGCCATTTTGTCCACGAATGGGCGCATGAGGATTGATGGCTTCTTCAAACGCAGGCTCAATGCGCGTTTCAGAAGATGCAGCTTTAGGTGCAACCGCTTTTGGCGGAATGTCAATCGGGGCTGCTTTCGGTGTGGTGAATGGCGCAATGTCCGAAATGGGTGGGAGCGTCAAGGAAGGCTCAATTTTCTCATCACTTTTGGCGATTTTTTTAGGCTTAGGCTCAAAAGTGGGTTCGATGTGTGCATCGGTGTCGAGCGCTTCAATGAGATCAGGTTGCTCGTTGAAGTAGTATTCATCAGCGGTGGCATCAATGTTAGGTTCGCTTTTTTTCGCGAATACTTCGCTGCGTAAGGTTGTCAATTTATCCTTAATCATGGATAAAAGATTCGGACGAGGATCTTTGTCACGCGGATCGGGCTCCATCAAATGTGCCACAGAAGCAAGCTCAGATTCTACGGCTTGTGGGGCAATTTGGTCCTCATCGCGATTGAAGAAAAAACCGCGAGCACGTCCAATGACTGAAAGAATCATGGCGCCTAAGCCATCAATCCATGAAAGGGGGCTTGTGCCTGTGGCTAAGCTGCCAGTGATCACCAGTAATGTGAGCAAAATGCCTTTGCTGAGTGTGGCACAAAGGGCAGAACCTGCTTCAATGCCTGGCAAATAGGTTAAGGTGGCATTGAGAAGTGAGGCCAATGTTTGCCCAATCACACCGCCACGTTTTAGGATGCTGGCATCGGGGTGATAAAAGTTTAACAAGGTCGCTGCGGCCATTAAAAAAATGATGACGCCCAACGCTTTAAAGACAAAGTTTTCGATGTCAATGGAGGTGCAATCGTTTTTGATCAAGGTGACATATGCATAAGCAACCATCGCTGGCGGTAATAACCACGCCGCGCGACCAATGGCATTGAATAAAATGTCAGAAAAATATGCACCCTTTGCACCAAGCCAGTTATTGACGTGCAAATCTCCCATGGTTTTACTCCATGCTGCATCATCCGGATGATGAGAGACTAAGCTTAAGAGCATCAACAATGCAATAAAAACGACAACACCCACGATCACTAAGTGAATCATAGAGGTGACTTTATGCGGCGCATCTTGCGTAATGTTTTCGATAGGCTGCCTGCGAATGGCTTGTTTCAAAATGTTATACCTAAAATCTGATCAACGAGGGAGATGATATTATCACATAAACCGCAAAATCTAAAAAGCCCCACGGGAAGTGGGGCTTGTAGAGAGTTGATTACCTTTGACTATTTAGAAATAAGTCATGGACTCTTGTTCTGGTTGATCTTCTTTCTCTTTTTTAGGAGGTAAGAGGTCTTCGCGCTTGAGGCCAAGCAACAATGCGCATGAGGAGGCAATGAAAATCGAAGAGTATGTACCCACTAAAATACCGATCAACATGATGAAGGAGAAGGTGTGAATGGCTTCACCGCCAAATAAGTACAAGGATAAACAGGCCAACAATGTGGTCACTGATGTCATGATGGTGCGCGACAATGTCTGATTGATCGCTTGATCAATGATCTCTTTTGGCGTACCTGTGCGAGATGCGCGGAAGTTCTCACGGATGCGATCGAGCACAACCACCGTATCATTCACCGAGTAACCGATGACGGCTAAAATCGCGGCCAGTGAGGTCAGATCAAATTGCAGGTGTCCGTACATGCCTAAAATGGCAAAGACCGCTAGGATAAATGCCGCATCATGTAAGGTGGACAAAATGGTGCTGACGGCCAATTTCCACTCAAAGCGCATCCAGATGTAGGCAAGAATCATCAAAATGGCAATGGCAGAGGCAAGAACACCGCCGGTGACCAATTCATCGCCCACTTTTGAGCCAATGAAGTCCACGCGTTTGATTTCCACATTGGGATCTAAAGTTTCTAACGCATTGAGAACATTGGTGGAAATTGAAGCCTCATTCATGCCTTCAATGATTGGCAAAGTGATGAGCACATTACGGCTTGAGCCAAAGTGTTGCACTTCTGCATCTTTAAGGTCCGCGTGTTCAATGGCGCTACGCACATCATCTGTTTCGATGCTGTTTTGATACACCGCTTCCACTTCTGTACCGCCTGTGAAGTCTAGGCCATATTTAAAGCCAAACACACCCACAGAACCAATGGCAGCCACAATCACAAACACACAGAAGATGACCCATGCTTTGGCATACTTCATAAAGTCATAGGTGGTGTCACCACTGAAAATATGGAGCAATTCTTTACCACCAATCGGAATCGATTTAAGGCGACGGCCGCCCCAAATGGCGTTCACAATTGCACGGTTCATAAAGACCGCAGTAAAGACAGAAGTGATGATCCCGATGGTCAATGTCACCGCAAAGCCTTTGATGGCACCTGAACCGATGAGGAAGAGCACAACGGCTGCAAACAAGCTCGTTAAGTTCGCATCCATAATGGTGGCAAATGCGCGGTTAAAACCATCGTTGATGGCATTTTGCGGGCTCACGCCTTTACGTAAGAGCTCACGAATGCGCTCATTGATCAAGACGTTCGCATCCACACTCATCCCAAGAGAGAGCACGATCCCTGCGATCCCTGGCAATGTTAAAGTGGCTTGCAATAAAGATAAACAGGCAATGATGAGCACTAAGTTCGCAAACAATGCAATGTTGGCAATCAAACCAAAGGCGCTGTAGCGAATGAGCATGAATGCCATCACAGCGATTAAGCCATAAAGGGCAGCATTCATCCCTTTTTGGATGTTGTCTTTACCCGCGCTTGGGCCAATGGTGCGCTCTTCAATGATTTGGATCGGAGCGGCTAGGGCGCCTGAACGCAATGTGATGGCCAATTTATTGGCTTCATCTAATGAATCTAAACCGGTGATGACGAAGTTCTTAAAGAGCTGCTGCTGAATGGTGGCTGCATTGGCCACTTCTTCGGTCACAATGTTGCGCTTCACTTCTTTGCCATTTTCCATCACGGTTTCAGTTTTATGCTCAATGAACACTGTTGCCATCGGTTTGCCAACGTTGGCTTTTGTGGCCACAGAGAACTTATCCGCGCCTTGTGAATCTAACGTGATGGCCACTAAAGGACGGCGATTTTCTGGGTCAATTTGCGCCACAGCATTGACAATCGATTCACCCGTTAGCATCACTTGACGCTTTAAGAGAATCGGTTGATCAGAGTCACGCCAATGATAGAGCTTTGTGCCAAGGGGGGCTTTTTTCAAGCCTTGTGCCACTTGTGGTGCTTCCATCGCGCTGTTTTCATAAACGATGTGGAACTCTAATGTGGCGGTTGTGCCTAAAATTTCTTTGGCTTGGGCAGTGTCTTGCACGCCTGGCAATTGCACCACGATGCGTTCAGCACCTTGGCGTTGGATCACAGGCTCAGCGACGCCTAGCTCATTGACACGGTTACGCAATGTGACGATGTTTTGTGCCACCACATTGTTTTTACGCTCAGTGATTTCAGAAGATGACAGTTTTGCAATCAATTGATTGCCGTTGATGCTCCAATTGAGCTGCATCAAATTCGGCTTATTGATGGTGATGGAGTTGCGGGCATTGGCCGCTTCTGCATCGGTTTTAAAGCGCACTTCAATGGTTTCGCCATTGACAGTGACAGATTGATACGGTGTTTTGTGTTCGCTCAAAGCCGCTTTGATTTCATCGGCATAACTTTCTGTGAGCTGCGTGATGAGCGATTGCATGTCAATTTCTAATAAGAAATGCACGCCGCCACGTAAATCAAGCCCTAAATACATGGGGCGAATGCCAAGGTCTTCTAACCATTGTGGCATATCTGGCGCTAAGTTTAAGGCGGTCATGTAGCCATTGCCAAGATCGCGCGCGATGAGATCTTTTGCCTTCAATTGTGTTTCGGTATCGTTGAAACGCACCAACACTTGATCATCTAGGCGCTCGATGCGCTTATAGGGCACGTTCTGTTCTTTGAGCAAACCTTCAAGATTATTGATGAGTTGATCATCCACTTGCGTTGTGCGTGTCGGGGAGATTTGAACAGAAGGATCCTCACCATATAAATTGGGCAGCGCTAATAATGTACAGATCGCCAACACCAAAATGATCAGTAAGTTTTTCCAGAGTGGATAACGATTTAGCATAATTATTTCTTCGTTGTTGATGAAAAGCGAAAAGGCAAGTGAATCACTTGCCATCGATTTCGTTACATAAAGTGTGCGGGATTAACCTTCAGTTTTGACAACGTCGTCTTTTTTGTCGTCTTTCTTACCCTTTTTGTCGCTGCCGTCTTGGATGGTGCCTTTAGGTACCATGTTCACGATGGCTGCGCGTTGGAATTTGATCACAACATTTGGGGCAATTTCAACGTGTACAAAGTTGTCTTCTAATTTAGTCACTTTACCCACGATGCCTGCAGTTGAGATCACTTCTGTGCCAACTTTTAATGAAGCCATCAATTGTTGATGCTCTTTTTGACGTTTCTTTTGTGGACGAATGATCATGAAATACATCATTGCACCCATAATGGCAATCAAGATGAATGTACTTGTCATGTCGCCGCCTGCTGCAGGTTGAGCCTGTGCATTTGCCACAGATAAAGAAGTGATTGCTGCCAAGGATAAAAGTAAAGTTCTTAACATTTGTAACTCCAAAATAAAAAGATGTTATCTCATAATGCGACTGAATGTTCAAAATTCAATCGCACTGAAGCACTAATTTTGCATTATTTTTGAATTAATTGCTCAATGTGTTGATTCACATTGTCCACAGTGAAGCCAAATTCAACAAATAATTGTTCGGCAGGCGCAGAAGCACCAAAGGTGTTAATGCCCACAACGTCATCTGCAAATTCATACCAACCGCGTGTTGTGCCTGCCTCAATGGCCAATACAGGTGCATCACCTAATACGCCATTTTTATAAGCTTTGTCATTTTCACGGAAGATTTCAACGCAAGGCATGGAGACAACACGCACATCATCACGTGTTGCGGCCACTTTCATCGCCAATTCAACTTCTGAACCAGTGGCGATCAATGTCACTTTTGCATTGTCATTTTCTTTCAATACATAACCACCTTTATTGATGTCAGCAACCGTTGCTTCATCACGGGTTAAAAATGGGAGTTTTTGACGAGACAATGCCAACAATGTTGGGTTTTTGCTAGAGGTTAAACCGGCTGCCCATGCTGCCATGGTTTCCACCGTATCGGCAGGGCGCCATACGCGTAAGTTAGGAATCAAACGTAATGATTCAACGTGTTCAACAGGTTGATGGGTTGGGCCATCTTCGCCTAAGCCGATGGAGTCATGCGTCATCACGTAGATCACTTTTTGTTCCATCAATGCGCTCATGCGGATTGCGTTGCGTGCATAATCACTGAACACTAAGAAGGTTGCACCATAAGGGATGAAACCGCCATGCAATGCTAAACCATTCATGATGGCGCTCATACCAAATTCACGCACGCCATAATGCACATAGTTGCCTTCGCCGGTGGTGATGTTTAAATCAACACTTGCTTTAAAGAATGTGTTGTTTGATGGCGTTAAGTCCGCAGAACCGCCCACGATTTCAGGCAAATGAGATGCCAATGCATCCAATGCATTTTTACTGGCAACGCGTGTTGCAATGCTTTCACCTTTGGCCACAACGTCTGTCATGGCAGTTTTGATGATTTCATCAAAGTTTTGTGGTAAATCACCATGCATGCGGCGTAAGAATTCTTTAGCCAATTGAGGATATTTGCTTTCATATTGTGCAAAAAGGGCAGCCCAGTTTTGTTCTGTGGTCAAACCTTTTGCTTTGGCATCCCAATGGCTTGCCACATCTTCAGGCACTTCAAATGCACCTGCAGTCCAACCCATTTTTTCACGGATGGCTGCAATTTCGTCATGGCCAAGTGGTGAGCCATGTGTGGCTTCTGAGCCTTCTTTAGACACAGAACCTTTACCAATTTTAGTTTTACAGATGATCAATGTTGGTTTTTCAGTTTGCGCTTTTGCATCTGCAATCGCTTGAGAGACTGCATCAATGTCATGACCATCAATTGGGCCAATCACATGCCATTGATACGCTTCAAAGCGTTGTTTAGTGTTGTCAGTGAACCAACCGGTGACATTGCCATCGATGGAGATTTCATTGTCATCATACAATGCGATCAATTTATTGAGTTTTAACGTACCTGCCAATGAACACGCTTCATGAGAAACGCCTTCCATCATGCAGCCATCGCCTAAAAATGCATACGTGTGGTGATCCACAATCGCTAAATCATCTTTGTTAAATTGCGCGGCTAACATTTTTTCTGCCAATGCAAAACCCACCGCATTGCTGATGCCTTGACCTAAAGGACCTGTGGTGGTTTCAATGCCGGCAATGTAGCCATGTTCAGGGTGACCCGCTGTTTTTGAGTGCAATTGACGGAAGTTTTTCAAATCATCAATCGATACATCATAACCGGTTAAATGAAGCAATGAATACAACAACATAGACGCATGGCCGTTCGATAAGATGAAACGGTCACGGTTAAAGAAGTTAGGATTGCTTGGGTTATGAGATAAATGGTTGTGCCAGAGCGCATAAGCCATCTCGGCCATACCCATTGGTGCACCCGGGTGACCTGAGTTCGCTTTTTGTACCGCGTCCATGCTTAAAAAACGAATGGCATTGGCGCTTTTTTGCTCAATTGATGACATTTTAATTCCTTAAATGAATGTTGGAGAAATGGTCCGCACATTATACTGAAAATGGTGGGAGAAATCACACGGAGTTACAATTGTTCTAAATTTTTTATTTCAATGCTTTTATTGTTCTATTTTTAGAATAGTTTGTTAAAGGAAAATCATTCGCATTTGGCCAATAAGTCCTTATAATTCTTCATACACCATCCATTTTATCGAATGAGTCGAGGATTTTATGAGTCAAATTCAAGCATTATTGGCAAAGCGTCGCACCATTTATCAATTAGGTGATCGCGTTGAGATCGCAACAGAAGCATTAACAAACATGATTCAGCATGCCGTGAGAGAAGCGCCTTCTGCCTTCCATTCACAAAGTTCGCGCGTTGTGGTGCTTTATGGTCAAGCCCATCAGCGCGTGTGGTCGATTGCCGAAGACGCCTTGCGTCAAATCGTGCCCTCGGAACAATTTACTGCCACACAACAGCGTTTAGATGGTTTTCGGGCGGCATTTGGCACCATTTTATTCTTTGAAGATCAAAATGTGGTCAAAGAACTGCAAGAACGCTTTCCGTTGTATGCGGATAATTTTCCGAAATGGGCACAAGAATCCACGGCAATTGCACAATATGCTGTGTGGCTCATGTTGACAGAACATAACCTTGGCGCAAGCATTCAGCATTACAATCCCCTCATCAATGAAGCCGTGCAACAAGCGTGGCAATTGCCTGAGTCATGGCAATTGCTTGGACAAATGCCTTTTGGTTCCATTGAAGGGATGCCAGCAGAAAAAGCGCATATGTTAGACAGTGAGCGTTTTAGAGTCTTTGGTGCTTAAATACGATCGTAGTACAGTACTTTAGTGGAACATCCAGCCAAATTTTTCAGGAAATTTGGCTTTTTTATGGGCATAAACTCAAGGAAAAATGGGCAAAGAGGTAGATTTTTTGTAGCTTTGGCCATTTGATTATTGTAGTATCTATCCTTGTTTGAATAAACTTAAAGAGTAGATATGAAGAAGTTAACATCTTTATTGCTAGTGGCGCTGAGTCTATCGACAGCAGCTTTTTCCGCTGGTTTTGATGGCGCTAATGCAAGTTTACTGTGGATCATTCCTTTTGCAGGGATTTTATTGTCCATCGCCATTTTTCCACTGGTGGCCGTGAACATCTGGCACCATCATTTTGGTAAGATCACCGCGCTGTGGTGTTTAGGATTCATGATCCCATTCGTCATCGTCTTTGGCATCGGTGAGATGACAGAAGTGATCGCCCATGCGATGCTGTTAGAATACATTCCGTTCATTGTGTTGATTTTCTCCCTGTTCACTGTTTCAGGCGGGATTTATCTAGAAGGCAGCTTAAAAGGTACGCCGTTACTCAACACGACCATTTTATTGATCGGGACGTTTTTAGCCTCTTTTATGGGCACAACGGGGGCGGCAATGCTCCTCATTCGTCCATTATTGCGTGCGAATGAAAATCGTAAATCTCGCGTGCACATTGTGATTTTCTTTATCTTCTTAGTGGCCAACGTTGGCGGCAGTTTAACGCCATTGGGTGATCCACCCTTATTCTTGGGCTTCTTAAAAGGTGTAGATTTCTTCTGGACCATGAAACACATGTTATTGCCTTTGCTCATCACAACCGTGATCGTGCTTGGTATTTTCTTTGTGTTAGACAGCTATTGCTATAAAAAAGAGGGCATTACAATGGATGCCAGCGAAGAGAAAGTACCGTTTAGAATTGATGGCAAGGTGAACTTTATCTTCTTAGCCGGCATCATTGTGGGCGTATTGATTTCAGGTTTCTGGAAGCCTGGCATCTCCTTTACCGTTTTAGGCACGCCAGTTGAGTTACAAAACATTGTGCGTGATGTGATTTTATTGGTGATGGCATTTTTATCTTTAAAAGTGACGGCTAAAGAGATTCATCAGAAAAATGAATTCGGTTGGGATCCAGTATTAGAAGTGGCCAAACTCTTTGCGGGTATTTTCATCACAATTGCGCCTGTGCTAGAGATTTTAAAAGCCGGCTCAATGGGTTCAATGTCTGGCGTTGTGACAATGGTGCATGACACACAAGGCGCACCGATTAATGCCATGTACTTTTGGATGACCGGTGCACTTTCTGCCTTCTTAGACAATGCGCCGACTTATTTAGTCTTCTTTAACTTAGCCTCAGGCGATGCGCACCATTTAATGGGTGATTTAAGCCCGACGTTATTGGCAATCTCCATGGGTTCTGTGTTCATGGGCGCGATGACGTACATTGGGAATGCACCAAACTTTATGGTTAAAAGCATTGCAACGCAAGCCGGTGTGAATATGCCAAGCTTCTTTGGTTATATGAAGTGGTCTATGCTGATTTTAGTGCCGGTGTATATTTTGCTCACGTTGATCTTCTTCTTATAAAGAAATTCACGAAAAAGCTTGTTATTTTTCTTAAAATCGGGATAATCCATGCATCAGTTGATTGGATTATCGCGAGTGAGCAATCATTCGAGGAAAGTCCGGGCTCCACGGATCAAAGTGCTAGATAACGTCTAGACGGCGCGAGCCGATGGAAAGTGCTGAAGAAATTAAACCGCCTAAAGACGCAAGTCTCGGTAAGGGTGAGAAGGTGCGGTAAGAGCGCACCGTACACAAGGTGACTTCGTGTAGCTGAGGTAAACCCCACTTGGAGCAAGACCAAATAGGAACACTGATAGCGTGATCCGCGCTGTGTTCGGGTAGGTTGCTTGAGGGTGGAAGTGATTCCACTCCTAGATGAATGATAATTCTCGACAGAACCCGGCTTATAGATCGACTGATACAAACAGTAAAAACCCTCTCAAATGAGAGGGTTTTTTATTGGCATAAATTCGGGGGAGGGTGAATTATGCGCTTAGAGCTTTATACATCGCGATGGCTTTACCGCCATACGTCACTGCCGGACCGCCGCCCATTAAAATGGCCACGTCCACAGTTTCTGAGATCTCTTCTAAGGTTGCACCCATAGAGATCAAACCTTCAATGTGTGCAAGCATGCAGCCTTCGCACTGAGTGCTGATGGCAATGCCAAGGGCAATCAATTCTTTATTTTTAGCAGAGATCACGCCGTCTTTAATGGCCGTTGTGTGCAATGCATACATTGATTGGCCAATGGCTTTATTCTCTTTCATTAAAAATGCGCGTTCTTCTTTGAGTTGCTTTGCGGCTAATTTGTAATCAGTCATTTTGAGTTCCTCAATTAATAAAATTCAACAAATGTGAAACAACAGTAGTAGGAGACATTCATTATAACGCCTTTTTGCAATAAATGTTACTTTTGGTAATTTAATGTGCATTAAAATTGCGCAATTAAAAGATGGATGCCATAAAAATTCACAATGATCCACATAACTAGGATTCAATGGATTTTAAAAATAGAGTTGCTATAATGAATGTGTTGTTTGGAAATATTCTATGAAATCAACACACTAAATGCATAAATATGCAAAGGAGTTCATTATGCCAGCTAAAATTAAAGAAATCCGTAAAAGCGCTTTATTAACCCCTACAGACATTGATGCGAAAGGTGCAGCCGAGATTGCCGGTGGTATGAATGCCTTATTGGCAGACATTTTTACCCTATATATGAAAACGAAAAACTTCCATTGGCATGTCAGTGGCCCACATTTTCGTGATTATCACTTATTATTAGATGAACAAGCCACAGAGCTGTTGACCATGGTGGATGATTGCGCGGAGCGTGTGCGTAAGCTTGGTCACACGACCTTGCGCTCAATTGGTGAGATTGCCGCAAAATCCCGTTTGGCCGAAAACACCGCAGATTATGTGGAAGCCGCAGACATGCTCGCGGAATTGGTGGAAGACAATAAACAATTGGTGCGAGAATTGCGCGCGGTGCACACCGTGTGTGATGAGTACGATGATTTTGCCACCACCAGTTTACTCGATGAGTGGATTGATCAAGCCGAACGTCGCACTTGGTTCTTGTATGAATCGAGTCGTGGGGCAGGAACGGCAGGCCATTAATCATCATTGATCATACATCAAAAAGAGAGCTTCGGCTCTCTTTTTTTGTGGATAAAGATCAGCTTAACCCGAGTCACAAGCATTTGCTTTGATTTATCAAATGAGAATAAATAGCATTTGTATTGACATTTCAACCGGAAATAGGAATAATTCCAAGGAAGAAGGCCGCTGTTGACGGTTACTGCTCCGTACATCTTTTATTTACACATCAATCAATTGGGAAAGCGCTGTGCCACTATTGCATGACAAAACAAATTTTATGATCTTTGTGACTGCATTGATCGGGGTGTTTTTACTTCATGGTGGCCTGATTTACGCCATTACCCATGGCGGGCGCGGCCAGGAGATGCACATTGAGTTTGTTGAGCCCACCATGACCATGAGTCAGATCACCTTAGCCGGGGTCGATACGGCAAAAGAGGTGACGAATCAACACGATGATGAGGATCAGCCCTCTGAAGCGGTTGAAGCTGTGGTGGAGCAATCTGAGCCGATTGAGGAGACGCCAGAAAAAATCGAAGAACCAGTGGTTGAGCCTGAGCCTGTCATTGAGCCGCCTAAAGAAGAGATTGTTGCGGTGAAAAAGCCAACGCCTGATGCGCCAAAAATTCAGCAGCCGAAAAAAGAGGTGAAAAAGCCACAGCCTAAACCTAAGAAGCAAGAGGCGAAACCTGAAAATAAACGTCAATCTAAGCGCGTTGATCATCGTGTGCTCAATATGCAGGAAGTGTCTGTGCTCGCAAAACCCTCACCACAATATCCGCGTTCTGTCATCATGCGCCGCGTCGGTGGCACAACCGTATTGCTCATCAAAATTAACGAAAAAGGGCATGCGGTGTCTGTTAAGATTGAAAAATCCTCGGGCAATGAACAGATCGACAAAGCCGCTGAAAAAGCTGGCTATAAAGTTCGCCTCAAGCCGTATGTGGTCAATGGACAAGCACAAAGCTTTTCCGTTCGCATTCCATATCAATTAAAATTTTAAGCCTCAATTAAGAAAAGGAAAGACAATGCAACCAGAAGTTTCGAGTATGGGATTTGAACATTTTATTGGGCAAGCCGACATGGTGAGTAAGGTGCTCTTTTGCATCTTGATTTTAATGTCGGTGGTGTCTTGGCTCATCATCATTTTAAAGGCGCTGCAAGGTTTATCAGAGCGCGTGCGCACGAAAAAATTCTTAAAAATGTTTTGGAGTGCTAAATCCGTTGAAGACATTGATGGCTATTTAGCTGAACATACACCAAACAATTATCATGAAATTTTAACAGATGCAGGCGTACACGCCGTGCAGCGTTATCAAAAAACACATGGCAATTCATTGCGTGACAGTGGCTCACTCAGTGAAGTGATCACGCGTGCTTTGAGCACGAAATTGGATGAAATCCATTTGCGTTGTGAAAATGGCGTCACTGCATTGGCCGCAGTGTCAGCAACTGCGCCATTTGTGGGTTTATTTGGAACCGTTTGGGGCATTTATCATGCATTGATTGAAATTGGCTCAACAGGCGCTGGCACCATTGATAAAGTGGCCGGTCCTGTGGGTGAGGCTTTGATCATGACGGGCGTGGGTTTAGCGGTGGCGATTCCTGCAGTTTTAGCGCACAGCTGGGTGACGCGTCGCAATCAAGTGACCATGGGTGCGCTTGACTCTTTTGCCTTTGAATTATTGAACTTATTGGGCGGCGATTGCTCAGGCTGCAACAACGATTGCCACGATAAAGCGAAAAAACAGGGAGCATAAGCATGGCCTTTGGACGTTTACGTGGGACAAATTCTCGGGCTCGGGCAGAGATCAACATGGTGCCACTCATCGATGTGATGTTGGTGCTGCTGGTGATTTTCATCCTCACGGCGCCTTTAGTCACGCAATCGGTGAAGTTGAAATTGCCCGAAGCAGTGGACATTAAAGAGCAGCCGAAGCAAGATCAGGCAGAAAATCAGCCCATCATCATTGCCATCAATGAGCAATCAGAGGTGCACATCAATGAAGCCTTGATGCCAAATGATGAAGAGGTGCTCGCAACCCTTGAAAAATTAAAGGCAGATGCCACCGCAAATAATCCTGAACACAATCCGCTGGTGCAATTGCATGTGGATGTGAAGGTGCCTTATGAAGTGGTGGCCAAAACCATCACTGCATTGAGTAAAGTAGGGCTTGGCAACATTGGCTTTGTGACGCTGCCCGATGAAGGCGGCGCGAAAGCAGCAGAAGTTACGCCGTAATTAAGATGAAAAAGCGCCCTAGGGCGCTTTTTTTATTCCTCATCCGTTTCTTTAGAAGCTTGAATGATGAGTTTTAATAGTCCTGTCCCCGCTTTTAAAAATTGATCCTCAGCTTCTGGGGAATCTTGCGTAATCATGCTGACGTAACTTTGCAATGTGTTGCCAATTTCGCTTGGCACATCGTTTGCTGTGAGCAGTTGATTGACAAGCGTCACCACATCGATTTCAGAGGGATCTTTTTTAGACAATAAATTTAAGCCTGCTTGTAACGAAGGCTCATAATCCGCGGGTAGTGCCAATAATTGCGTTAAGGCTTCTGCCACCGCTTTTGGGTTAGGTTTAGCATTTGTGGATTGTTTGGGGGATTTTAAACACAACTCTGCGCCATCTTCAAGCAGGACGCAGCGGTCAGAAGATTGTGCATCCACAGCAAACGCAGCGCTTGGCAACAGTAAGAGGGTTGAGAGTATCAACGAACGGATCATAATAACTCCTTATTCATGGGATCATTTCCATTTATTGGGTGAATAGGAGAAAACAGGCAAAGACAAATTCCAATGAATGGCGGCTAAGCGAATGCTCAAACCCACCACAAAGGAGAGGCTCATATTAATGTTTTCATCCACATGAAAGTATTTTAACCCCAAATAGAGCAGGGCGACCAATAAAGAGACACTCGCGTATAACTCATGGCGCAAAACTTGTGGCGTGCGATTGCAGAGCACATCGCGTAAAATGCCGCCGCCCACGCCCGTAATCATCCCTGCCATGATCACCACAATGGTGCTGTAATGAAATTGCGGCTCTAAACGCAGCGCCACATTGCAACCAATGATGGTAAATGCAATGAGCCCCATTGCATCTAAAATCAAGAAAATGCGATTTAAGCGGTGCATGAAGCGCGCCACCAACATGGTCAATAAACCTGCGGAAATGGTGAGATAGATGTATGTTGGGTGCTGTGTCCAAGAAATGGGATAGTTACCCAAAATGATGTCGCGGATGGTACCGCCGCCAAGGGCCGTTAAAAAGGCAATGAGCGCCACGCCAAACATGTCCATGTTACGGCGTCCCGCAGCAAGTGCGCCCGACATGGCTTCAGCCGTAATGGCCACAATATAGATGTAAAAAAGCACAAAAACTCCTAATTGATTGAGTTTTGCCACTCCCTCTGTCCTTTTTACCTGAGAGTTTACGCAACCTAAATTGCTTGCCCCTTCGGTGGAGATTCACATCTCTCTCTCCAGTTGGCGATTGATATCGTTGTTCGCAGTCCATGAGCCTGAGCGTTTATGGGAGTTTGCGCCTTCGGCAGAGATTAAACTCACTCTCCTGCGATTTGGCATTATATGATCAAATGCACAAATAAAAAAGTGCTTAATAATTAAAAAGTTAGCAATTTTTTAAAGGACAGAGGTTATCATTTAGATAATTTAACATTCAACTGTTTACTGAACATGTATAATGGCGACAATTTTAACAGAGGGAAACTTTCCATGGATGATGACTCGATCGTGCCGATATGGCGATCTTACACCACAATACAATAAGCTGAGTCCTGAAATCCACAATCTTCAGGGCAGCTGAAGATTGCAATGGTCTGAAACCATGGTTCTCCTAATTCATCATTAAAAAAGGGAGCAACTTAATGAGTGTTTATCATAAATCTAATCTTTATTTTCATTTAGAACCCATCATTCAAGCGCGTGATGTTGAGCGTTTTATTGAACTGATTCAAAATACCAAAGCCATTGACTTAGCGGACGCTGTCGAAGCGTTTGCCACAGAAGATGTCGTCGCCCTCCTTGAACAATTAGATGCCGAGAATTTAGCCTATCTTTTTGAGGAGTTTGAAGAGGAGGAGAAGGTGCGCTTTGTACCACATCTATCCATCGCAGCATTAAAGCGTTTGTTTGAGGCATTGCCATCAGATGAGCAGGTGAGCCTGTTTGTGATGCTGAGCCAAGTGCAGCGTAACTCCATCATTCCATCGTTAGATAAAGGTGAGCGCGATGCCATTTTAGAACTTTCATCATATCCTGAAGGCACGGTGGGCGCGATGACCAGTGCGGACTATGTGAATGTTTCTGCCAATGCCACCGTTAGCGATGTTTGGCAACAAATCCGCCGTGAAGCGCGCAATAAAGATTCACTCTCCATGATCTATGTAACCGATGAGTTTCGCCATTTAGTGGGTGTGCTCTCCTTTCAGGATCTATTGCTGCGCGATGATGATGTGTGCATGAAGGACATCATGGTGAGTGACATCATTCAAGCGCGCGCTTCAGATAAAGATACGGTGGCGGTTGAACTGATTGAGCGCTATGACTTTGATGCGTTACCTGTGACGGATAACTATGGGCATTTGATCGGGATTGTCACAGTTGATGATGCGATGGAGCGTTTACGTGAATCCGCCGCGGACTCCTTTGCCAAGCTTGGGGGTAACGTACCGATGAGTGGGCCAGAGCTGGATTATCAATATTCAGGTTTTTGGCGCATGCTCACCGTGCGTGGTTTCTGGTTGATCATTTTGACGATTTTTGGCGTCTTCACCAGTAGCTTTGTGGCCAAACAAGAGGAAATTTTATCTGAAGTGATCATTTTAGCAGCTTTCTTAGCACCGATTGTGGACATGGGCGGGAATACGGGCAGTCAATCAGCAACGCTTGTGATTCGTTCAATGGCGCTCGGTGACATTAAGCTGAAATGGGAAGATGTGTGGTTCATCTTCAAAAAAGAGATTCCGGTCGCCTTGATGCTCGGTGTGACGGTGGCAACGGTGGAAGTGATTTTGGCATACTTCTTTAAAGATGGCATCAGTATTCAAGTGTTGATGATTTTGGCATTGTCCATGATTACTGTGACATTTGTGGGCGGTTTGATCGGTATTTTGCTGCCCTTCATTGCCAAACGCTTTAACATTGACCCAGCCACATTGAGTTCACCGATGCTCACATCCATCATGGACTTTTTAGGCGTGGTGATTTACTTCTCATTTGCGTATTGGTTCTTGAGTGATCTTTTAGTACAGGCGGCTGAACAAGTGGGTTAGTATTAGTTTAACGGTTGAATCTAGATTCAACGGCAGCGCCGCATCAAGCTTGATGCGGCGTTTTTGTTGCTGAAGGGCGAAGGAGTAAACTCACGCCATAAGCTAAAGCAAAGAGAATGGCTTGCACAATCACAATCGATGGTCCTGTATCCGCATCTAAATGATAACTGATGATGGTGCCAATCACTGAAGCACTGACAGAGGCGAGCACCGCGATCAATAACATATACTCAAAACGTTTGGTGAGTAAAAATGCAGTGATGCCAGGGGCAATTAACATTGCAATCACAAGCACGATGCCTGCCGCTTGTAGCGCGGTGACAATCGTTAAAGAGAGCATGGATAATAGGAGATAATGCATCAATGTTACGGGTAAACCCACAACTTTTGCTTGAATCGGATCAAAACAAAAGAGAATGAGGTCTTTGACCTTCATTAACAAAATGATGCCAATGATGCCGCTCATCACTAATGTAAAAATAAATTCAGCGTGTGTGATGCCCAAAATGTTCCCAAACAAAATGTGGGAAAGGTGAATGTTGCTCTCCACTTTTGTGATCATCACTAAACCAATGGCAAACATCCCCGAGAAAAGAATGCCCATGACGGTATCTTCCTTAATGCGGGAATTATTTTTAATGAAGCCTGTGGCAAAGGCACAAAAAATGCCTGAGAAAAAGGCGCCAACGATGAAGGGAATGCCGATGATGAATGAGATGACCACGCCCGGCAATACGGCGTGTGAGATGGCATCGCCAATCAAAGACCAACCTTTTAACACCAAAAAGCAGGAAAAGAGCGCACAGATGATGGCAATCACAATGGCCGCATACAGCGCGCGGCGCATCAATTCTAATTGAAAGGGCTCAGTGAAGAAGGTGATGAAGCTGTCCATCATTGACCTCCTTTGCGGATTTTAAGGCGCGTTGCGATGAAGCCATATTTTGGCGCAAACACAAAGGCAAGTAAAAAAAGCGCCGTTTGTAAGGAAACAATCACGCCGCCCGTTGCACCATTTAAATAGTAACTGAGCCAAGCACCGACAACGCTGCTCACGGTGCCAATGATCATGGAAATGATGATGATGTGGGAAAACTTATCACTCAATAAATAGGCCGTTGCACCGGGCGTGATCACCATTGCGATCACTAAAATGGCACCCACCGTTTGTAGGGCGGCAATTGTGCATGCACTTAAGAGCGTAAAAAAGATGATTTTAAGTTTTAACGGTGATAGCCCTACAGAACGAGCATGGGTTTCATCAAAAAAGACGGCCAATAAGTCTTTCCAGATCACGAGTAACACCAAAAGTGAGACGGCAATGATGATGTTCACTTGTAAAATATCGCTGTCGGCAATGGCCAAAATGTTCCCAAAAATGATGGATTGCACATCCACAGAAGTGGGATTGAGTGACACAATGAATAAGCCAATGGCAAAGAACGTGGAGAAGATAAAGCCAATGATGGCATCCTCTTTTAAGCGCGTAAAATGGCGAATGATGGTGATGGAAAATGCCGCCAATAAACCTGAGAAAAATGCGCCAATCGAATAAGGTAAGCCCAGCGCATATGCGCCAGCGACGCCCGGCACCACTGAATGGGAAAGGGCATCGCCCATTAAGGACCAGCCTTTGAGCATTAAATACGCTGATAAAAATGCGCAGGTTGCCCCCACCAATCCGCTGACCCAAATGGCTTTACGCATGTATTCATAGGTGAAGGGTTCAGTTAAGAGTTCCCACATACTAATAACGCTCCTTTTGGCACGGCAAACTTTTACTTTTACGCGCAGGCTCATTTTTATGCGTGCCGTAGAAGACGGCAGGGCGCTCATCATCGGTGAGCACAGTCACGCGGCGCGGATCTTCATCATCATGGAGTTCATCGCCATCAATGTGAATGTGGCGCAATACGCCGCCAAAGGTTTTCTCTAAGTTATGATGGTTAAAGGTGGTTTCTGTCGGGCCCGCGGCAATGATGGTGCGATTGATGAATAGGGTTTGATCACAAAATTCAGGCACGCTGCCAAGGTTATGTGTGGATACTAAAATCAAATGCCCCTCTTCTCGCAAGGTGCGAAGCAGTGCCACAATGGCGTTTTCTGTTTTCACATCCACACCTGTAAAGGGTTCATCGAGCAAAATGATTTTGCCCTCTTGAGCCAATGCACGGGCTAGAAAGACGCGTTTTTTTTGCCCACCGGAAAGCTCGCCGATTTGACGATGGGCTAAACTCTCCATGCTGACGCGGGTTAAGGCTTCGATCACTTTTTGTTTATCATGGGTTGATGGGATGCGCAAAAAGTTCATTTTGCCATAGCGACCCATCATCACCACATCGGACACCAAAACCGGAAAGCTCCAATCCACCTCTTCAGTTTGTGGTACATAAGCCACAATGTTCTGTTTTAATGCAGCTTTGACGCTCTCACCATTGATGGTGACAGAACCTTTTGTGGGTTTAACCATGCCCATGATGCTTTTAAAAAGCGTGGATTTACCGCCGCCATTGACGCCCACAAGGGCGCAAATGGTGCCACCTTTTAAGGTGAAATTGACATCGCGAATGGCAGTGTGACCATTGTTGTAGGTCACCGTTAGATTCTCAACGCATAAAGAGAAGGGCTCACTCATTGTTTGAACCCTTTAGCGATGGTTTCCACCGTCACATTCAATAGATCAATGTACGTAGGTACAGGACCATTGGGCTCAGAGAGGGAGTCCACATACAAAACGCCACCATAATCAGCGTTGGTTTCTTTGCTGATTTGTTTAGCAGGTTTATCAGACACCGTACTTTCACTGAACACTACAGGAATGTTGTTTGCGCGCACTGTATCGATCACTTTACGCACTTGTTGCGGCGTGCCTTGTTGTTCTGCATTGATGGCCCATAAATAGAGCTCTTTAAAGTCATAATCTTTGGCAAGATAACTAAATGCGCCTTCACTGGTAACGAGCCAGCGTTGATCCTCAGGGATGTTCGCTAAGCGATCACGTAAAGGTTGATCAAGGGCTTTGATTTTTGCTTTATAATCTTCCGCATTTTTTGTGTAGGTGTCTGCATTGTCAGGATCATATTTGACAAAAGCATCACGGATATTGTCCACATAAATGAGGGCATTGGTTGGGCTCATCCATGCATGTGGATTGGGCATGCCATTGTATTCACCTTCTGTGATGGATAAAGGCTCAATGCCATCGCTCACCACAACGGAGGGCACATCTTTCATGTTTTCAAAAAAGCGCTCGAACCAATTTTCTAAATATAAGCCATTCCATAAAATGAGGTCGGCCGATTGTGTGCGAATGATGTCTTTTGGCGTGGGTTGATAGTTATGGATCTCTGCGCCATGCTTTGTGATGGATTCGACAATTGCGGCATCGCCTGCCACATTTTGCGCCATATCTTGAATGATGGTGAAGGTGGTGGCCACTTTAAATGGTTCTTTAGCAAACGCTGTGCTAAAGAGCGTAGAGAAAGCGACCAATGCTGTGAGACCGATTGTTTTTATATGAGAATGATTCTTCATTGAGATTGGCTCCTAAAAAGTCTGAAAAGCAAGTATAACCGATATATTTTCGAAAACCAAACGCTTTATTTAAAATAAATATTGTTCATAAATGCATCAAACTCGAAGGGCGGCGTTTTTGTTGTTAAGATGGTGACTTTGAGGATTCATGGCACAGTTTAGGTTCGGTTATGCAGATAAAAAGCGCAAGTCAAATGAGTGTGATTGGGGTGATGTGGTTATCAATGACCGCTCATGGGTTGACATTAAAAGAGATCAGCGACTACTTATTAGATGAACAGTTAGTGGCAACATCACCACAACAAATCATGGCAAATGAAAATATTTTGGCAGAAAAATTTGTCATCATGATGGAAAATGATGAGGAGCTTTTGTTGCAAGCAAATCGTCAGCCAAACACGTTAGATGCAAGCTTTTTAAAGCTGTCTGATCAATGGATGTTCAATGATGCAAGCTTTAATTATTATTCAGGCAAGGTAGAAAACTGTCAAAAACAACAAAATGCTTACAAAAAATATTTGACTAAAAAGTTAAATCATCCGACTCTAGAGGATTCTGAAGAGGAAATTTTTTGGCAATTGCCAGACAGAGATTGGGGGATTTGGCTGACAGTGACTGTTGCGGACAACCCTTTTTCCCAAAATAATGGATGTGTGTCAAAAATGACTCTGATTTATAGCCCATTCGCTGCACAAAATGACGGGGAAGATATTTAGGTTTGATATACTGACGCAGGTAATCAGCTAAGTATCATGTTAATAACGAATGATTCAATAAATATGATGACAATTTAAAGGAGTTTTTATGTCCTACATTCTGATTTTCAACTGCGGCAGTTCATCACTCAAATTCTCATTGATGGATGCAGACAGTGAAAAAGTAGAGCTCTCAGGTTTAGCCGAACGCTTAGGCGGCAATGGCGCGGAAATCACCACAAAATATCATGGTGATAAAATCGTGGCGTCTCTTGGCAATGGGAGTGGACATCAAGAAGCCGTTGAATACATTTTAGCCTTCTTAAAAGAGAAAGGTTATTTAGAACAAATCCAAGCCATTGGGCATCGCGTGGTGCATGGTGGCAATAAATTTAAATCGTCCGCCTTGATTGATCAAGAAGTGTTAGATCAAATCGAAGCATGTGTGCCTTTAGCGCCACTGCATAACCCTGCAAACTTAATCGGCATTAAGACTGCACAAGTGGCATTTCCACATTTACCGCAAGTGGCGGTGTTTGACACGGCATTCCATCAAACGATGCCAGAGACGGCTTATTTATATGCCATTCCGATGGAGTTATACCGTGATCACAATGTGCGCCGTTATGGTTTTCATGGTACAAGCCATCGTTTCATTGCAGAAAAAACCATCGATACATTGGGTTTAGATCCAAATGATCACTGCATCATCAGTGCGCATTTAGGCAATGGTTCATCTTTGGCTTCCATTAAAAATGGTCAGTCGATGGACACCACCATGGGATTTACACCTTTAGAAGGTTTGGTGATGGGCACGCGCTCAGGTGATGTGGATCCGGGGATTGTCAAATATCTCTCCACCATTTTAAACATCGACAGTTATGAGATTGATCACATTTTAAACACCAAAAGTGGGTTGCTTGGCGTCTCTGAGTTGTCGAATGATTGCCGCACATTGTGGGCAGCGGCTAAAGAAGGGCATCATGGTGCGCAAGTGGCATTAGAGATGATGAATTACCGTTTAGCGAAGAAAATTGTTTCCTACATCGTGCCCCTTGGCCGTTTAGATGCATTGGTCTTTACAGGTGGCATTGGGCAAAATGACTTTATGAGCCGTAAAAAAGTGATCGAACATTTAGGCTTTTTAGGTTATCACCTAGATGAAGCAGCGAACGAAGCCACCGTCGGCGGTGCTGAAGGCGTGATCGCCACCAGTGAGACATTCGGTCAAGCACTTGTATTATGCACCGATGAAGAATTAATGATTGTGCGCGACACATTAGATGTGATTGCGTGCCTATAAGTCGTTTGATCCATGATTCATAAGATTTGAGGATAGATTGATGAAAACTTTATTTGTAAGCCCAATTGGACAAATTACCCATTTGTATCCCATCACTTTTGCTTTGGTCAAAGCTTTGCGGGCTGAAGGTTTAAAAGTGGGGTACATCAAGCCCATCAGTCAAACCCATCATGACACAGCTGTGTTGTATAAATATGTTTTTGATGAAACCGCGCCCATCTCATTGAATATGAGTGAAGTGGAAGCCCTCATTTTAAAAGATGATTATGACACCATTTTAGAAAAATCCATTGAACTTGTGGTGGATGCTCAGAAAAATCATGATGTTGTGGTGATCGAAGGGGTGGAATTCAATGCACGCAATCCATTTACAGAGAAGCTCAACCTAGATTTAGCCTCAACCTTTCAATCGGGTGTGATTTTTGCAGGCAATGCAGGGCACAATTCTTTATGTGAAATCGGTGAGTATTTGAATCTCTACATTAAGCGCTTTGCGCCACTGAAAAATTGGATTGCCGGTTACATCGCCAACAAAATGGCGGATCAAGTGTTGACCACAGAAGAGATGGCGTGCCAAATCCTGACAGATCAAAGCATTGCTTGCCTTGGTTTGATTGAGGATAATCCTGCGCTCACTGATGTCAAAGATGTGGTGCGTTTCATTGAAGGGCATTTACAATTGCATTCAGTGATTGCCCATTTAAATGCGATGGTAGAGCATCCGATCACAACGCCGGCATTTTTCAAATATCGCCTCATGGAAAAAGCCCGTGAAGCCAATCAACGCATTGTATTGCCAGAAGGCGATGAGCCGCGCACATTAAAAGCGGCCTTGATTTGTCATGAACGTCAATTGGCTCAATGTGTGTTATTGGGCGAGCGTGCAAAAATTGAAGCTGTGGCTGCAAGTGAAGGTTTAACCTTGCCTGAAAGTTTAGAGATTGTTGAACCACTCAATGTGTGTGATCACTATGTGGATACACTGGTGAAACTCCGTCAGCACAAAGGCATGACCGAAGAGAAGGCAAAAGCGCAGGTTAAAGACAGCGTGGTGCTTGGCACACTAATGTTGGCAAATGATGATGTCGATGGTTTGGTCTCTGGCGCTGTGCACACAACGGCGGATACCATTCGCCCGGCATTGCAATTGTTGGGCACAGATCAAAACTCCTCCATCGTCTCGAGCATCTTTTTTATGCTGATGCCAGAAGGTGCGCATGTGTACGGCGATTGTGCTGTGAACCCGAATCCAACGCCTGAACAGTTGGCCAATATTGCCATTCAATCGGCAAACTCTGCAAAAGCCTTTGACATTGAGCCACGGGTTGCTATGATTTCGTACTCGACGGGAAGCTCAGGCTCAGGTGTGGATGTAGAAGCGGTGGCAGAAGCCACAAAAATCGCTCAAACACAAGCGCCCGATTTGATGATTGACGGACCGATCCAATTTGATGCAGCATATGTGCCATCTGTGGGTAAACAAAAATTACCGAACAGTCCAGTTGCAGGGCGCGCCACGGTGTTTATTTTCCCCGATTTAAATACGGGCAATACCACCTATAAAGCGGTGCAGCGCAGTGCAAATCTCATCAGTATTGGTCCTGTTTTACAAGGATTGGCAAAACCTGTGAATGATCTTTCTCGTGGTGCATTAGTGGAAGATATTGTCTACACAATTGCGATCACCGCAGTGCAGGCAGCACAACAGAAGAAGTAACAGGAGTTTTCTTTGCCAATTATTCGTAAAAGTAAAGTCGTGCCATATTCAGCAGCACAGATGTTTGATCTGGTCAATGATGTGGAAAAATACCCAGAATATCTGCCATGGTGCAAAACCGTGCGGATTTTACGCAATGCAACCACAGAGATGGATGTCTCTGTGGGGGTATTGATGGGACCCGTGAATAAAACCTTCACCACGCGCAATCGCATGGTGAATCATGAAAGCATCGAGATGTCATTGCTCAATGGGCCGTTTAAAAAGCTCAATGGTGAGTGGCGCTTTGTTGCGATCAATGAGAACGAGTGCCGCATTGAATTTGAGCTCGACTTTACCTTAGCCATCGGCTTATTGTCCGGAATGCTGAGTCCCATTTTTGAAAACATGTATGGCTCGATGATTAAAGCCTTTTCAGATCGTGCGAAGGTGATTTATGGCGAGCATTAAAATTGAGTATGTGCTTGCTTTGCCAGAGATGCAGTCGCAAGAGTATCAAATCTTGAGTGAAGGGACGACATTAGGGGCCGCCTTGCCATATTTTGCATTAGATCAGAAGGCAAAAGCATTGATTGAAGCGCCAGTGTATGGGATTTTTAATCAGATTGTGGATTTAGATTATGTTCTGCAAGCAGGCGATCGCATTGAAGTGTATCGCCCATTGCAGATTGATCCGAAAACAGCCCGTAAAATTAGGGCAGAGCGCAAAAAGCGTCTTAACTCAGCGAAGTAAAATCGAGCTGACGCCAAGCTTCATAAATGGAGATGGCAACGCTATTAGATAAATTGAGACTTCTGCCATTGCCGCTCATCGGTAATCGGCAGAGGGTTTCATGTGGGCGACTTTCTAAAAAACTCATGGGCAAGCCACGGGTTTCAGGGCCAAAGATTAAGGCATCATTGTCTGAAAATTTCACATCAAAAAATGAACGCGTACCTTTTGTGGTCATTGCATAAGCATTGTTAGGCTGAATGAAGGCTAAGCACTCATCTAAGCTGTCCCATGTTTTAAGATCTGCCCATTCATGGTAATCAAGACCCGCGCGGCGCAGTGCTTTATCTTCAAGCTCAAAGCCTAAAGGTTTAATTAAATGAAGTTTTGCTCCAGTATTGGCGCACAAACGGATGATGTTGCCTGTATTCGGTGGAATTTCAGGCTCAAATAAAATGATGGATAAACGACTCATTATAATGACTTATGTTTTGCGCAACCCCGATAGGTTTGCTGATTGATTTTTGCGGTGGCTGTGTGAGTAAACTCTTTACCTGCAACCGTACATGCTTCTTCTTTAAGGACAATGTTTGCTTGTTTATTGTCAGATACTAAAGTGGTTTTGTTACCTTTTTCAGTGACTGACCAACCCATTATACGGCCTTCATAACGCCCGGGAAAAGAGCCATGGAAACGCTCACCATTGATGCTGATGTGCCATTCAGGTCCACGGCCTTCCATCTCCCAAAGGGTTTTTAAGGCCTCGGAATCCACTGTAGAAGGCGGTGCTTTGCTCTGTGTGGCACAGCCCGCTAAACAAATGATCGCCAGTGTGATTCCGAAGGGTTTAAACATAAAAAGTCCTATGAATTAGTGTGATGCCTTATTGTGATGCTTAACAGCTGCTTCAATGAAGCTGTTGAACAATGGATGGCCATCACGTGGGCTTGAGTTGAACTCAGGATGTGCTTGACATGCGATGAACCAAGGATGCTCAGGGATCTCGATGAATTCAGCCAATTCTTTATCTTTAGACCAACCGGCAAAGCGAAGGCCCGCTTGTTTTAACACATTGAGATAATCATTGTTGAACTCATAACGGTGTCTATGGCGCTCAGAGATCTCATCTTTTTGATAGATGCTGTACACTTTTGAATCTTGCTCTAACACACACGTTTGTGCACCTAAACGCATGGTGCCACCGATGTCAGATTTAGCGGTTCTGTGTTCAGTTTGGCCAGCAGCATTGGTGAATTCAGTGATTAAACCAATCACAGGATGCGGCGTATCTGAACGGATTTCTGTGCTGTTTGCATCTGTTAAACCGGCCACATTACGTGCATATTCAATCACCGCCATTTGCATGCCTAAACAGATGCCTAAATAAGGCACTTTGTTTTCACGGGCATAACGCACAGCTTTGATCTTACCTTCTGTACCGCGTGAACCAAAACCGCCGGGCACTAAGATGGCATCAATGTTTTCAAAGTATTGTGCCAATTGCTCATCATTTTCAGCCGTCTCTAATGTTTCAGAGTCTAAATACTGAATGTTGACTTTGACTGAGTTTTGAATGCCTGCATGGAACAATGCTTCATTGACAGATTTATAAGCATCCGCCAATTCAATGTATTTACCCACCATGAGCACATTGATTTGTGCCGTTGGGGCCAAGATTTTTTCAACCACATGATCCCATTCAGATAAATCTGCCGCTGGTGCAGACAGTTTTAAATAATCTAAAACGATGCGATCTAAGCCTTCTTCATGCAAAATGCGTGGCAATTCATAAATGGTGCGTGCATCTAAACATTGGATCACGGCATCTTTAGAAACGTTCGTAAAGAGGGCAATCTTGCTTCTTTCATCTTCAGGAATGGGGGCTTCAGAGCGACAGATCAAAATATCTGGTTGAATGCCAATGGAGCGTAGCTCTTTAACAGAATGTTGTGTGGGCTTAGTTTTAAGCTCGCCAGAGGCACGCAAATAAGGCACCAATGTTAAGTGCATGAATAAGGATTGATCACGACCCAATTCAGAGCGCAATTGACGAATCGCTTCTAAGAAAGGTAAAGATTCGATGTCACCTACAGTGCCGCCAATTTCGATCAAGGCAACATCAGCATCGCCCGCCGCTTGACGAATACAGGTTTTGATTTCGTTGGTGATGTGTGGAATCACTTGCACAGTGCCACCTAAGTAGTCACCACGGCGTTCGCGTTGGATCACATTTAAATACACACGACCTGCACTGACACTGTTTTTGCGCGTCGCAGTCATGCGAATGAAGCGCTCATAGTGACCGAGGTCTAAGTCAGTTTCTGCGCCATCTTCTGTCACATAAACTTCACCATGTTGAAATGGGCTCATTGTTCCAGGATCCACGTTGATGTATGGATCCAATTTCATCATGGTTACTTTAAGTTTGCGCGATTCTAAAATAGCGCCAAGAGAGGCAGCAGCAATGCCTTTACCGAGTGATGAAACAACACCACCAGTCACAAAGATAAAACGAGTCATGAAATAGTTCCTGATTTGGATGAAAATGTATATATATCAGGGATTGCATTGTACTATACCCCCGCCGATTTTGCGATAGACAATTGAGAGAAATTTATACGAATTGCTGATTGACTGTGCAATTGATCCGCAATACACCGGGCGGCATGCGTTGAAGTTGTGTATAATTCGCCCTTTGAATTGATGAGTACATGGCATGAAAAAAATTTCTGTGGTGGGTTTAGGTTGGTTAGGATTGCCCTTAGCGCAATCATTATTGGCAAATGGGCATCAGGTGCAAGGTTCAAAGAGCTCAAGTGAAGGGGTAGAGCAAGCCCAAAGTGAAGGTGTTGAGTGTCAATTGTTCAACACAACCCTTGATTTTTCATTGCGCAATCCTAAGGTTAAATCTCTCTTCAGTGTTGATACACTCGTGCTCACGTTGCCACCCACGGGGCATCATGGGCATGCAAAATATCCAATGATTATGGCAGCTTTGGCAAAAACAGCTGAATATTGCGGTGCAAAACAGATCATCTTTACCAGTTCAACATCTGTGTATGGTCAATATATGGATGTGGTCAATGAATTTTCCATGACATTACCCATCACAGAGTCCGCCAAAGCAGTGTTAAAGGCAGAGCAAGCCATTTTGGCGGCCGTCAAAATTCCCGTCACCATTGTGCGTTTAGGGGGATTATTAGGCGGTGAACGCACGCCAATGGCATGGATGGCACGTAAAGATACGTTTGATCGTCCGCATCAATGTGTCAATTTAGTGGATCGCAAAGATGCCGTTGCCGCCATTTGTGCCATCATTGAGGCTGAGCCGAATCGTACCATTTATAATGTGGTCTCTCCGATTCATCCGACACGTTATGAGTATTATACGCGCATTGCCGTGGATCATCGCTTACCGTTGCCAACGTTTACGGAAGAGGCACATCATGGCTTGATGAGCAAAGCGCCTTATGTGGATGGGCAGCGCATTTGTCAGGCGCTGCCATTTAATTATCAGTACTCGATTTATCCTGCCTAATGGATCAATGATGATGGGCGCGCGCTTCGATGGACAATTGGCGAATCGTGTGCTCAAAATCTAAATGGCGTTCGCGATTTTGATGGGCAATTGTGGCATATAGGCACACAATCGTGATCAACATCGCGATCATAATCTTTTCCGGCAGTGTCAGTGTGTGTAATTTTTGCATGGCCATACTCATCAACTTTACATAAATATAATATATGACTTCATTATACATACAAATTTACAATAAATAACACATTGCGTGAATTATTTATTAATTAACTGAAAAATATAGAAAAAATATTTAAAATCAATGATTGAATTGCATCAGTGTTGGTTTTTGTCAAGCTCGGTGAATTCATTTTCTAAATGGTCTAGGAAACTGCGCACTGCTGGAATCACACCGCGGCGCGATGGATACACCGCATGCACCACTTCATCTTCAAAGCGCCAGTTTGGCAACAATTGCACCAATTGACCCGCCGCCAGCTCTTCTTGAATGATCATTGCAGGCAGTTTGACGGCACCAATGCCATTGACGGCGGCTTTTTTCAATAAAGAGAGATCTGTGGTCATGAATTTAGGCGTGAAGGGAATGAGGGTAGAAACATTGTGGTTGTCTAACAGTTCCCATTGATTGCGATCCCGATATTGACTGTGCACCATTGATGGATAACGAAAGAGATCTTTTGGGTGGTTGATCACGCCGATCTCTTCGATGAGATCGGGGCTGGCCACCAATAATTGTTGGCGCATACTTAAGCGCTTCATGACATATTCACTGTCTTTAAAAGGTGGGGTTGAGACCCTTAAAGCGATGTCAATGCCTTCATGTACCAGATCAATGCGTCGGTTGGTGGCATCGACAATCATGTCCACTTCTGGATTGTTCTTTAAAAAGCTTGTGATCATCTCTTCCACAGAAAGATGTAGCAATGTGATGGGGCAGGTGATGCGGATCAAGCCACGCGGCTTTGCTTGGGCTTCCATGATGGAGGCTTGGGCAATTTCTGCTTTATCGAGCATCGATTGACAGTGGGCGTAATAGGTTTGCCCAATGTCTGTGACAGAAAAATGGCGCGTGGTGCGATGAATGAGGCGCACGCCTAACTCCTCTTCTAAAGCAGCCAAATGACGGCTGAGTTTAGACTTAGGCACGCGCAAATGTTTACTCGCCTCGCTAATGCCGCCATGTTCTACGATTTTGGCAAAATAATATAGCTGGTTGAGGTCTATCATTGACGCGTGATCCTATTTAATACTTAACTTTAACAGAGACATCATGGAACGCGCGAGTGACATTTTCCAATAAATCATCACTGAGGCGCACTGTCCAAGAGGGTCCTAATTTTATCAAGATATTGGCGTCATGGTTTTGAAATTTTAAATAAATGGGTTTGCCCTCTGCCGCTCTAAAATTAGTCACCATTTCGATCAGTTGTTCGATGCGTGCCACATCAATGGAGGTTTTATTGTGCAAAATCAAGGCGCGCGCCATTGTATTTCTCGTGCTTTCAATGGTTTCGATGCTCAATGGGCGGGTGCGCATGCCATTGTTGAATTCATCCCACATTAAAGAGCCTTTGACCACTAAGATGCTTTTTGTCGATAAGGGCTCATTTAAATTTTCTAAATGCTCATCATAAAGACGCAGTTCCATACGTCCTGTGCGGTCATCTAAAGTGACAAATGTCATCTTTTGACCCTTTTGATTGATTTTTGTGCGCATTTGAATCACGATGCCAGCAATGGTGCATTCAGGCTCAGCGGCACGCGCGATACGGTAACCGGGCTGTGTCATAGTGAGCACTTCACCGATGGAGTGGCTCGTGATGGCTTTGATCTCATGGCGGTAGCGGTTAATAGGGTGTGTGGTGAGATAAAAGCCTAAGGTGGCACTTTCATGCTCGAGTAACATGCGTTCAGACCATGCATCACCACGTTTGAGCGGTGTTGTGATGGTCACAGTACTGCCTGCATCATCGCCAAATAAACCAAAGAGATCTTCTTGCCCTGAGTTTTGATTGCGGTGATGCTGCTCTGCTGAATGAATGGCATCGGGCAAGGTTTCTAAAAGATCGGCACGGAATTGACAGCGCGCCTCCACCGATTGAACGGCAGGATCTAAACCATCTAATGCGCCTGCTTTGATCAAAGTTTCCACAACGCGGCGATTCATTTTGGATAAATCAATGCGGCGACAAAAATCAAACAGATCCACAAAGCGACCATTGTTTTGTCTTTCATCAATGGCTTGTAATGCAGCCGCCTCACCAACGCCCTTAATGGCGCCAAGGCCATAGATGATTTCGCCTTTATCGCTGACGGTGAATTTATAATGGGAGCGATTGACATCTGGCGGTAAAATTTTGAGCCCCATGTCTTCGCACTCTTCAATGAAGGTCACCACTTTTTCGGTGTTGTCCATGTCAGAAGATAAAACAGCCGCCATGAATTCAGCCGGATAATGGGCTTTGAGATACGCCGTTTGATAAGAGACCAACGCATACGCAGCAGAGTGGGATTTGTTAAAGCCGTAGCCTGCGAATTTTTCCATCAAATCAAAGAGGGCACCGGCTTTTTCTTTATCAAAGCCCAATTCTTCTGCCCCTTGCATGAATAATCCACGCTGTTTTTCCATCTCTTCAGGCAACTTTTTACCCATCGCACGGCGCAATAAATCCGCGCCGCCTAAGGTGTAATTACCGATGACTTGGGAAATCTGCATCACTTGCTCTTGATACACGATGACGCCATAAGTGGGCGCCAGCACCGTTTCAAGCTCAGGGAAGGGATATTCAATTTCTGCGCGGCCATGTTTACGGTTGATGAAGTCTTCCACCATGCCAGATTCTAGCGGGCCCGGTCTAAAGAGCGCCACAAGGGCGATGATGTCCTCAAAGGTATCCGGTTGTAAACGACGGATCAAATCCTTCATGCCGCGGGATTCTAGTTGGAAAACGGCAGTTGTTTTACAGGATTTTAAAAGATCAAAGGCCGCTTTATCATCCAGCGGAATGTCGAGAATGTTGATCTCAAGGCCATGGGTTTTTTGGATGTTTTGAATGGCCCAGTTGATGATGGTGAGCGTACGTAATCCCAAGAAGTCAAACTTCACAAGCCCTGCCGATTCCACATCACTTTTATCATATTGCGCCACTAAAGCTTCGCTGCCTTCTTCACAATACAATGGGGAGAAGTCCGTGATGGTGGTGGGGGAAATCACAACGCCACCGGCATGGCGTCCGACGGATTTGGTTAAGCCTTCTAATTGTTTGGCATAATCAATGAGTTCTTTGACTTCTTCATCTTTTTCATAAAGATCATGGAGCTCAGGCTCTTGCATCAAGGCCTTATCTAAAGTGATGCCAAGATCAAAAGGAATGAGTTTAGCAATGCGATCCACAAAGCCATAAGGATGCCCTAAGGCGCGCCCCACATCACGAATCACCGCTTTTGCTGCCATGGTGCCATGTGTGGCAATTTGGGAGACGGCATCGCGGCCATATTTTTCTGCCACATATTCAATCACGCGGTCGCGGCCTTCCATGCAAAAGTCCACGTCAAAGTCCGGCATTGAAACACGTTCAGGATTCAAGAAACGCTCAAAGAGTAAATCATAAGGGAGCGGATCTAAATCTGTGATTTTCAGTGCCCATGCCACCAATGAGCCTGCACCTGAACCACGGCCGGGTCCCACAGGAATGTCATGATCTTTTGACCATTGAATGAAGTCCGCAACGATTAAGAAGTAACCTGGGAAGCCCATGTTGATGATCACATCGAGCTCAATTTTAAGGCGCTCTTCATAAGCTTTTTGTTGTGGGTGATTCTCCCCAATGCGGTATTTAAGCCCTTCATAAGAAAGATGACGGAAATAATCATCCATCGTCATGCCTTCAGGCACGGGGAAATTGGGCAAACAAGGTTTACCTAAAGAGAGCTCAACGGTGCAACGTTTGGCGATCTCCACCGTATTTTCAATGGCTTCAGGGATGTCTGAAAAGAGCGCAATCATCTCTTCAGGGGACTTTAAATATTGCTCAGGGCTGTATAAACGGGGGCGTTTATTGTCAGAGATGACATTGCCAGCCTGGATACATGTGCGAATTTCATGTGCATCAAAGTCACTTTTGTGTAAAAAGCGCACATTATTCACCGCCACAAGTGGCAATTGATGGCTGATTGCTAAGCGCTTTGCTGCAAGTATGAAGGCTTCATCATTGTCTTGTTCTGTGCGGGATAAGCCTAAATATAAACGATCTTTAAAGGCGGCAAAGGGCGCTAAAGATTTGCCCCAATCTTCTTCTTTAAGGGTGAGGAGCGTTGTGCCAATCGGGCTCTCTTTACCCGCAATGAGGATTAAACCTTCATTGAATTCATTGAGCCATTCATAGGTGATGTGCGGCACGCCGCGCTCCTGCCCGTGACGATAGCCTTCACTCAATAATTTAGAGAGATTCAAATAACCCGTATAGTTTTGCGCAAGGAGCGTCATGCGTCCTAAGTATTCATGCCCATTTTTGAGGTGGCACTCTGCGCCAATGATGGGTTTGATGCCATTTTTAAGGGCAGTTTCATAAAACTTAATGGCGGCAAAGGCATTGCCCATGTCCGTTAAGGCAACACACTCCACATGTTGTTCTTTCAGCTGACCAAATAATGGTTTAATGCGGATCAAACCATCGCTGATGGAGAACTCCGTATGTAGATTGAGGTGGACAAAGCGCATGAAAATCCTTGTGAATTTGATCGTTAAAGCCGAATATTGTAACACGATGCCGGCAAAGGGATAAGCATTGCGCGCGATAAAAGCAAAAGGGCAGAGATTGCCCTTTGTGAGGGGTTGATTTTATGCTGCATGCAGCGTGCGAGAGAGGTGAGACATCATGGCATAACGCAGTGCGGCATAACGTGTGGCATGATGAATGCGCTGTTTTTTCAAGCGAAAGGTGCGCATTGCTTCTGTGGCATGATAGTGACAAGCACGCATGAGATCGCTCACGCTGCTATTTTGAAATTGCACACTCAATTCAATGGCGGTGCGCACAATGTTATCTTTCTCAGTTTGAGGCAGTGAGTTAAAAAGTTGATAAAAACGTTCTTGCTTAATCATCGAATCACCTCGAGCTTATGGGTTATAAAATATAACTTAATTATAACTTTGGTTATGAGGAAGTCAATAAAATTGCAACAAAGCACATAATAAAAACCCTCTGATCAATGAGATGAGAGGGCAATGAATAGGATGGAGAGTCCTGAATGTTATAACAATGTCGCGTACCAAAACACACGGCCAATGACGGTGATCTGTTCTAACGGCACATCAAAGGCGGGATATTCCTCGCGGTTGTAGGATTCAACTGTAATGAGGCTACCGGTTTTGTGTTTGAGTTTTTTCATTTGTAATAAACCATCATTGTTAATGGCGTAAACATCACCATCGATGATTTTTTGATGGGTTAAATCAATGCCCACCGTTGAGCCATTTTTAAACACAGGCTCCATGCTATCGCCTTTGACCGTGACGCAAATGGCATCTTTTGGGGAAACATTGCCTTCTCTGAGCATGCTGCGAGAAAAGCGAATGGTGCGCCCTTCATAGTCATCAAGTTCAGTGGCGCCATGTCCTGCGGACAATTGCACATCTTTATAAAACGGAATGAGTACATCGTCATCATCTTCTGTTGGGGCTTTGCTGCTGAATTGTTCTTCCCCAAACAATAACCAATGTTCTGGCACATTAAAATAGTTGGCAATCTGTGGTAAATAGCGGCTGCGCTTGGTTCTGCCTTGACAAATTTTTGAGATGGCAGCTTGAGAAATTCCCACATCATGGGCGAGAATTTCTTGAGAAATTTTACGTTCATCAATCAATAAATTGATGCGATCGGCAATGTTTTGCATATAGACTCTCCTTGTGAAGTTATCAATATAATTTAAAGTTATAAAAATAACAAGGCAAAAGGCGCATGGCAACGGGATTTTGCCCATAATGTATAATTTTTTCGCTTGAAAAAAAGAGAAGCCGACCCATATTGATAGACGTTAAATTATCGACATTCAATTTATTGGACACTTGGAGACATTATGAGCCAAAAAGAGACCTTACAATTTCAAACAGAAGTCAACCAATTACTCAAACTCATGATCCATTCCCTTTATTCGAATCATGAGATTTTTTTGCGCGAACTGATTTCAAATGCCTCCGATGCATTAGATAAGCGCCGCTTTGAAGGATTGACCAATGCTGCATTGATCGAAAATCAAGGCAACCCTGAGATTTTAATTCAGATGGATAAAGCCGCGAAAACTCTAACCATCAGCGATAACGGCATTGGCATGACGCGCGATGAGGTGATTGAAAACATCGGCACCATCGCAAAATCTGGCACAAAAGCTTTTTTAGAGCAATTAACCGATGAAGATAAAGATGCTTCCCAATTGATTGGTCAATTTGGTGTGGGTTTTTATTCTGCCTTCATTGTGGCCGATCACGTGACTTTAACCACGCGTAAAGCGGGTGAGCCTGAAAACAGCGCGGTGATTTGGTCATCGGCTGGGGAAGGGGAGTTCTCGTTAGAAGCCACCACAAAAGCGCGCGCAGGGACAGAGATTGTGTTACACATGCGCGATGAGCACAGTAACTTATTGAATGAATGGTCTTTAAAACAGATCATCACCAAATATTCTGACCACATTGCCTATCCTGTGATGATGGAAGTGGAAAAAGTGGAAACGGTGCCCGCAGAAAAAGAGGGCGAAGAACCCACAACGACAACAACAGTTGCCATTGAACAAGTGAACTCTGCCACATCCATTTGGCAGCGTGATAAAAAAGATGTGCCAGATGCGGATTATGAAGCATTTTATCAACACATCAGCCATGATTATGACAAGCCTTTGACATGGTCACGCAATAAGGTGGAAGGGAAAGTCTCTTACACATCTTTATTGTATATTCCAAGCCATTCTGCGCAGAACATGTGGGAACAAAACAGTGAATATGGCTTACAGTTGTATGTGCGCCGCGTATTCATTATGAATGCGAATGAGAAATTATTGCCCCGTTATTTACGCTTTGTCAAAGGTGTGGTGGATACTGCTGATTTACCGCTGAATGTGTCGCGTGAGATTTTACAATCCTCTTCAACCTTAGATGCCATCAAGCAAGGTGTGACGCGTCGCGTATTGTCGATGATTGAAGCATTGGCAAATACGGAGCAAGAGAAATTCACACAGTTTTATCAAGCCTTCAGCCGTATTTTAAAAGAGGGCATTGGCGAAGATCATGGTAATAAAGAGAAAATTGCCGGTTTATTGCGCTTTGCTTCCACGCAAACGGATGAAGAGCAGGTTTCTTTTGCCGATTACATCAGCCGCATGAAAGAAGGGCAGGAGAACATTTACTTCATCACCACTGATAATCTCAATACAGCGAAAAACAGCCCGCACTTAGAGATTTATCGTGAAAAAGGTTATGAAGTGATCCTCATGACGGATGTGATCGATGATTGGATGATGGGTTATTTATCTGAATTTGACGGTAAAAAATTCGTCAATATCGCCAAAGGTGATGTGCATTTAGACAATGATGAGAAAAAAGAGGATGAAGAACCTCAATTAGATCATGAAGAGAAGGCCATCATTGATAAATTGACTCATGTGTTAGGCAACCATGTGGAAAAAGTGAAGGTGTCTAAACGCTTGACCAATTCAGCCTCCGTGCTTGTGCGTAATGAATATGCATTGAGCAGTCACTTTGAAAAAATGCTCAAAGAAGCTGGGCATGATGTGCCAAACATGAAGCCTTGGTTAGAGGTGAATGTGAAGCATCCGCTCGTTGAACGCATCGCAAGAGAGACAGACAATGCAATTGCCGATGATTTGGCGATGCTGATCTATGAAGAGGCATTATTATTAGAGGGATCACAGCTTGAAAATCCATCAGAATTCGTCAATCGCCTCAATCGATTGATGAAGTAATGCGCAAAAGGCAAAAACGATCATTAATTAATCAGTTTTTGCCTTTACTTTTTGAAAAAGTCCCTTATAATACATGCTTCCTGATTACGGAGAAGTGGCCGAGAGGCTGAAGGCGCGCCCCTGCTAAGGGCGTATACGTTAATAGCGTATCGAGGGTTCGAATCCCTCCTTCTCCGCCAGTTAGACTGTCAAAAGCCCCATTTTATGGGGCTTTTGCATATTTAGCGTTTAGAAATACTCATTACTGTACTCATTAATGTTGGCGCTGCATTTTTTAGCTGCAGTCATTGCACTTTGTTCCCTAAAACAATCAACTCAAAAGCAGAAAAATTCGATGCATTCCATCCCTGCAAATGCATTATTTTGATTGTTGAGCGTATTTTTTAGCGCCTAAATCTCCAATCATACATTAAATTATAATTTGATTATCTAAATCAAATTATTATATTTTACTTATTGATTTTTAAAAACTTGATTATAAAATTAACTCATGAGATATATGTTAATATAAAATATTGATTTACAAAGAGTTGATTGGGCTGCACATAAGTTTTGTAAATACCTGAAAACATTGCAAGATTATTAAGGGCTGACTATGAATAAAGTATATAAAATTGTTTGGAATAAAAAAATTAATCAATGGGTTGTGGCCAGTGAATTGGCAAAAGGGATGCAAAATGCATCGACATCTGTGGCGCGTGTCGATGACAACCCATTCAATTTTTTTAAGAAAGGTTTTATATGCATGGCGTTATTGAGTGCCCTTTCAGGTGTTAGCGCGCAGTCGATCACAGTCAATACAGCCGCTGAATTTCGCACTGCTGTTGAAGGTGGCGCTTATGATCACATTACTTTAGGCAGTAACATTACGCTGACGCGAGATATTGCCGTTAACTTTTCTCAAAAAAATAATATCGTCATTGATGGTAATCATCAGTATGAATTGAAAGTCACCAGTGGCAGTAGCAATGGTTTAAGAATTAATAATGGTGGTGGCACCATCACGTTACAAAACATGTCCATTGATACTGAGAACTATTACAGTATGGTGAGGGTAGAAAGCACAGATCCTAACATCAATGTTGTGTATGACAATATTAAAAATTTTTCTGCATCCCAGCATACATTCATGCGTGGCGGTGGTGGTAATTCAAACGCCATTGCAACGATGGGGAATATGGGCGTTGTTGCCCCAGTGACACGTCAAGAAATTGGCGAGATCAATAAAATGATTTTTACGGGTCAATATCATGTGGTTCATTCAAATTCATCGATTTCGTTTCAAAATAATAGCGCGGTGATTAATACCGCCACGATGGATTTTAAAAAAGGTGCGGATGTTAAGATTGATCGCACAGGCACAACAGCTAACATCACGAATATCAACAATCGTGCTTTTGCTTATACTTTTGAGGATGGTGCTAAGTTTGAATTGATTGCGGCTCAAAATATTTTATTGGGCACCAATACAAACCGCGGTTTTCGCATCGGTACCTATGATGCTAAGGGTTTTGGCACTGGGGCAAGCATTATTCTGAATAAAACACATACAGGTGCTGCCTATGCAAATGGTATTGATAATGCCACCACCAATACGACAGGCATTAACCATAATGCAACAGGCACAGATCATGTCGTCTTTAACTTAGGTGATGAAACAGATTTAAGGGTGACGGGCACAGGCATTAGTGCAAGTAAGACAACCGGTTCTGGTGGTATTTACGTTCGAAATGCTGGGAAAATTGATGCGGATATCGGCATGCACATTGAACATAATAATGGGACAGATGGTGAGGTTGTACTCGCCAACCAAGGGAACATTACAAGTCAAACAGCAGGCATTCAGCTATTGTCCACGGCCAATAAAACAATGAAGCTTGATGGCACATCTGGCAGCATTGCAGCCTTAAGTGGTGCGGGTATCCAAGTGGGTACCGTGGAGAAAAATGGCAATCTAAACCTCAATCTGATGGGGGGTGAAATTAATGTCTCAGAGGGCGCAACGGGCATAGAATTCAATGGCAATACGGCCAATGCACATACAATCACCGGTACAACCATCAATGCAAATGGCACAACGAGCACGGCAATCAAACATAATAATGTCAACTCGCACATTACGTTTAAAGATATACACATCAATATTGAAGATGGCATCGGTTTTAGTGACCTCAACAATAAGACCTTTGCAAAAGGCGATACGGGCGGAACTAATCAAATGACTGTGAAAGGCACAGGCACAGCGCTGCGTTTAGCTAAGGATCTTTCACAATTAGCGGGTGCACATTTGAACATTAATGTGACGGATCATACAGGTGTTGTGGGCACAACGGGCACGGGTGTCGGCGTAGAAATCACGGGGGGCACCGTTGCAGATGTCATTAAGGTTGAGGATGGCGTCAACATTAATGCCACTGGGGCGACTGCTCTTAAAATCTTGGGCACGGTTGAAAGAGAACTCGTCAATCAAGGCGTGATCACAGGATATATACGTTTTGACAATGGTGATGTGAACAATACCATCACCAATACAGGGACGATTGATCACCTCATCACCCATGGCGGTGATGATACCTTAACGATTGAAAGTGGCGCATCACTATTGGGTGTGGCGAATTTAGGCGAGGGTCAAAATAAAGTTTATATCAATAATCCGAGCCAGATTCATGGCGTGACGACTGGCAGCGGTGATGATCTCTTTGAATTAAGCAACATTGATTCAAATAACCATGCTGTGATTATTAATCAATTAGATGCCGGGGCAGGCACAAACACGCTGAATGTGAAAGATTCCATTTTTAAAGCCCAAGCCGATACAAAATTTGAAAATTTTGCAAATATTCATTTAGACAAAACAGCGCTCACTTTAGTCGCATCAAACAATATTGCAACGGGCACTGTTCATATTGATCAGTTAAGCGCACTCACTTTAGGCGATCAATATACGGGTGATTTTTCAGCCTCTGTGGTTGGGGATGGCACGGTTACAATTGATAAAGGTGCGACAGTCACATTCACAGGGACAAACACTGGGCTCACAGGCAATTTAACTGTGGCAGCGGGTGGCACTTTAAATACCAATCATCTCAATCAATTCGGTTCTGGCACCACTGAGGTCGCCGGTACGTTGAATCACACAGCGAATTCTTTGCAAACACATTTGACGGGTGCAGGACAACTCAATTTAACGGGTGATCAGTCTGCATTTAATTTTGATGATAATGTGGGTTCAGATTTCACAGGCAACGTGCGTTTACAGAATAATACGTTTAATTTAAGTGGAACAAATACCGATACTTTAGCCAATAGTACGTTATCTTTAAGCACCGGCAACACCACGACAGTTGAAGAGCAAAATCAGGCAGTTAAAAATTTAGAATTAGATGGCGCAACGCTGGTATTCAAGGATGCAGGCAGCATTGTCACTGATCATTTGTCAAATACTACAAAGAATAGTGTGATTCAAGTGGATGTGACAGATACAGAATCTGTGAACGTCATTGATCAAAACTCAGGTGTGGGTAAGCAGTTGATTACGGCTAACACCAGTGCGATTAATCTTGATCATTTATCATTACAAGATTTTACGGGGCAAGTGCTTGGCGCGGGTACGGAACTTGAAATTAAGCAAAATGGTCATGCAGTTGCTGAGGGCACTTATCACTACACATTAAAAGAGCATCATGGTTTAGCTTTGAATTATGGCTTGAGCAAAATAGATATCCATGAGGATGAAATCTTAGAATTAAACTCAACGACTTCAACCAGTCGAGTGATGAATGCGCAGTTAACTGGGCTTGGCGGCATTAATTTAATGAGTACTGCCGCAGGATTGACGATTGATAATGCACTCAATGATTATCAAGGTGCCACGAATGTCACCGCAGGCATGGTGACGTTGGGCAGTGATCATGCTTTGGGTCAAACCGCTCATTTAAATTTAGCAACTGGCACAACTGTTGATTTAAGTGGTCACACACAAACCATTGGTGGCTTAACGAATGCGGGCAGTTTAGACATTGCAGGCGGGAGTTTAACGCTCACAGGCAACGGAACATCAAGTGCTAAGGATGGTTTGCGTGGTGCCGGTCAGTTAAATATTGCTGGGGGCGATTTATCTGTTTCAGCTGAGAATGCCCATTTAAGTGCGAATGTCTCGATTGCATCTGGTTCGGCATTAACGCTCATTAAAAATGCGACTGTGGGCAGCGGTCACATTGCAATTGCCGGTGCTTTAAAGCTCCAGGCGATGGATACAGCTTTAAGCAATACCATGAGCGGCGCAGGCTCAATCAATGTGTCTGACCATTCTGATGTGAGTGTGACTGCGGACAATACAGGGTTCACAGGGATATTTGCTATTGATGGCACGAGTCACTTAACAACCACAGATTTTAGCCAATTGGGCTCAGGAAGTGTGGCAGTTGCTGAATCAGGTATTGTGAATCTCAATAAGATCACTGGCGAACTCGCCAATACAATCAGCGGTGATGGAAACCTGAATTTATCTGGTACAGATTTGTCATTGAATACCGCTAATACTCACCTGAAAGATTTAACAGGTGCCATCAACCTTGCAACGGGTTCTAATCTAACATTGGCTGAAAATGGTCAATTAAATGATGCTGCTAAAGTTAACATAGCCACAGTTGGTGACAGCATCACGGTGAACTCAACGGGTGACTTTAGCTTTAAGAATAATTTAGTTGGATCAGGCTTATTAGATGTCCGAACAGCCGGCAATAGCTTTAACTTTGGCAAAGATGTTGGCAGTGACTTTGCAGGTACTGTGAATTTAGCAAACAGCACCTTTCATTTAATTAGCGATAATACAGCAGCACTAAAAAATGCAACATTAGTCATCGGCAAGGGCAATACAACGACAGTTGATACAGAAAATCAAACCATTGGGAACTTAAGATTGGATGGTGGCCAAGCAGTATTTAAAGGCAAAGGCTCCATTGCCACAGATACTTTGGCAAGTAATGGCAAAAGTATCATCCAAGTTGATTTAGATGCGATTGCGCCAACAGATGGCACTGCTGCGAATTTGTTTGACCAAAACAGTGGCCAACATCAACAATTAATCATGGCTAACAATAATGATGGCCTGAAACTCTCTGATTTAACTTTGCAAGGGCTCAATGGCAGTGCAGTAGGCGAAGGTACCATCAGAAATATTGATCAAAATGATCAAAAAGTTGCTGAAGGTACCTACAATTATGCGCTCAATAATGCAGGTGGTTTGGGCATTAGTTATGGCTTGAGTGCCTTAAATATTGTGGATGGTCAAACGCTGACATTAGATTCAACAAGTGCCGCCAATAAAAATATGACAGCAACCCTGACTGGCGCAGGGAACTTAACCTTAATCAGTGATGATCAGGGGTTGACACTCACAAATGACAAGAATGCGTATACAGGTGCCACAAATGTTACAAAAGGTTTAGTAACCGCTGGCAGTGACAATGCCTTTGGTCAAACGTCCCAATTAAATTTAGCAGCTAGCACAACTGTTGATTTAAACGGCAAAACTCAAACTGTTGGCAGCCTAAAGAATGAGGGTATATTTGATCTTGCAGCGGGATCATTAACCATTACGAATGCGGATGGTGCTGCTTCAGCTTCTTTAGGCGAATTGACCGGAAAGGGTAATTTAACCATTGCTAAAGGTGATTTAAGTATCACATCTGTAAACAATGAGTTGGCTGCTAACATAGGCATTCATTCAGGTGCTTCAGTTTCGTTATCAGAGACAGGCACTTTAGGTTCTAGTACAGTTGCCATTGATGGTGCGTTAAATTTACGTGCAGATACTGTGCTTAATAACACTTTAATTGGTAAAGGCGCAGTCAATACCCAAGCAAATGTGACATTAAGCGGGGATAATTCAGGCTTTACGGGTGCACAAAATATTGGGAATCAAGCTTCTTTAACCGTTAGGAATCAATCTGCATTAGGTTTAGGGCAAGTGAATTTCGCAACCACGGATTCAAAACTAAATTTAAATGGAGTTGCTTCAGCCGTTCAGAATGTCTTACATGGTTCTGGGATTGTGAATATTACAGATAATGCTACTGTCAATTTTAGTGCGGATAATAAAGACTTTACAGGGACATTTGCAGTCGATGGCACGAGTCACTTAACAACCACAGATTTTAGCCAATTGGGTAAAGGTTCAGTGAGCCTTATGCAAGGTGGTACCGTTAATTTAGATAAGATGACTGGTGATCTAACGAATGTAATTAATGGCGCAGGGAATTTAAATTTAGCTGGTACAGATTTGTCATTGAATACCGCTAATATTCACCTCAAAGATCTAACAGGTACCCTCAACATTGCAACGGGTTCTAATCTAACATTGGCGGAAAATGGTCAATTAAATGATGCTGCTAAAGTTAATATTTCATCCAAAGGCGACAGCATCACGGTGAACTCAACGGGTGATTTTAGCTTTAATAATAATTTAGTGGGATCAGGCTTATTAGACGTTCAAACAGCTGGTAACGGTTTTAACTTTGGCAAAAATGTGGGCAGTGATTTTGCGGGCACTGTGAATTTAGCAAATAGCACTTTTCATTTAACTGGTAATAATACAGCAGCATTAAAAAATGCAACATTAGTCATTGGCAAGGGCAATACAACTACAGTTGATACAGAGAATCAAACCATTGGCAGTTTGATGTTACAAGGTGGGCAAACTGTATTTAGGGACAAGGGTTCCATTATCACAGATACTTTGGCAAGTAATGGCACAAGTATAATTCAGGTGGATTTAGATGCGATTGCACCAACAGATGGGACAGCTGCGAACTTGTTTGATCAAAATCATGGCCAGAATCATCAGTTAATCACGGCTAACAATAATGATGGTCTGAAACTTTCTGATTTAACTTTGCAAGGGCTCAATGGCAATGCGGTAGGCGAAAGCACCATCAGAAATGTTGACCAAAATGGCCAAAAAGTTGCTGAAGGTACCTACAATTATGCGCTCAACAAAACCGATGGTTTGGGTATTAACTATGGCTTGAGCGCCTTGAATATTGTAGATGGGCAAACGCTTACTTTAGATTCAACAAGTGCTGCCAATAAAAATATGACAGCAACTTTGACTGGCGCAGGTAACTTAACCTTAATCAGTGATGATCAGGGCTTGACACTCACAAATGACAAAAATGCGTATACAGGTGCTACAAATGTTACAGCTAGTTTGGTGAAAGCAGGTAGTGATAATGCTTTTGGTCAAACTTCCATGTTAAATTTAGCGACTGGCACAACTGTAGATTTAAACGGTAACAAACAAGCCGTTGGCAACCTAATGAATTACGGCAAAGTTGACCTAGCAGGCGGTACATTAACCATCATGAATGTAGGTGGTGCTGCATCAACATCATCAGGTGAATTGTCTGGCATAGGTAATTTAATCATTTCAGCGGGTGATTTAAGCATCACATCGGTAAACAATGATTTAGACGCTAGTATAGATATTCATTCAGGTGCTTCAATTTCGTTATCAGATGTAGGCACTTTAGGTACTAGCCAGGTTGCTATCGATGGCGCATTGAATTTAAATGCGAGTGCAACATTGGCAAATCAATTCACAGGCACAGGCGCAGTCAATACTCATGCAGACATTGCATTAGTTGGCGATAACTCAAGCTTTACGGGTGCACAAAATATTGGTGACTTAGCATCACTTACTGTAAATAATCAAGCTGCTTTAGGATTAGGGCAAATTAATTTTGAAACGACTGATTCAAAATTAAACTTAAATGGCGTTACTTCAGCGGTTCAAAATGTGTTACATGGTTCTGGTATGGTGAATATTTCTGATCAATCTTTCGTGAGCTTTAGTAGCGACAACAAAGAGTTTGCGGGAATATTTGCAGTCGATGGCACAAGCACTTTAACAGCCACAGCATTTAGCCAATTGGGCTCAGGAAGTGTGACAGTTGCTGAATCAAGTGCTGTGAATCTCAATAAGATTACTGGCGAACTCACCAATTCAATCAGTGGCGCAGGAAACCTGAATTTATCCAACTCTAATTTGTCATTGAATGCAGGCAACACTAATCTTAAGGATTTAACAGGTGCAATAAATCTCACTACAGGTTCGAATCTAACATTGGCTGAAAATGGTCAATTAAATGATGCAGCTAAAGTTAATATTGCCGCAATTGGCGACAGTGTTACCGTGAATTCAAGTGGTAATTTTAGCTTTAATAATAATTTAGTGGGATCAGGCTTATTAAACGTTCAAACAGCCGGTAATAGCTTTGATTTTGGTAAAGATGTGGGCAGTGATTTTGCGGGCACTGTGAATCTAGAGAATACGCAATTTAATCTATCAGGTGATAATGCCCAAGCATTGCAAAATGCCAATTTATCTTTAGGTGCTGGCAATGTTACAACCGTGGGTGCAGGTACTCAAACCATCGGCAGCTTAACATTGAATGGTGGTCATTTGTTATTCAATAGTGACAAAGAAAAGATTGCTGCAGGCACTTTAAGTTCGACGGGTAATAGTATTGTCACGATCAACACTGAATATATCCCGCGTGTTGATGTGAATGAGTCGCCAAACTTATTTGATCAATTAACCGGCTTGGTGACAAACATTATTACAGCGAAGGATTCAAGTGGCTTGAATGTGAACGATTTAACCCTTAAGGATCAACATGGCAAAGAGCTCCTTGATAATGTGCATCATGATATTGTGCTAAACAGCGAGAAAATCGCAGATTCGACATACAACTATCACTTGGTAGAAAATAAAGGTCTAGGCGTGACGTATGGCTTGGTTGCGATTGATATTCTCGATGGTAAAACATTAACGCTCGATTCTACGACCATTAGCCGTGGCAACAATAAAATGACGGCTAAAATCACGGGTCAAGGGAATTTAACCTTAACGAGTGATGATCAAGGCATGATTGTAGACAATAGTCACAATGCTTATACGGGGGTAACGAATGTAACAGCAGGCTTAGTAAAAGCTGGCAGTGACAATGCCTTTGGTCAAACGTCCCAATTAAATTTAGCAGCCGGCACAACTGTTGATTTAAACGGTAAAACTCAAACTGTTGGCAGCCTAAAGAATGAGGGTAAATTTGATCTTGCTGGTGGCTCATTGACCATGACGGAAAAAGGATCCACCTCTTCAGGCGCATTAATGGGCGCAGGGGATTTGATCATCTCTGGTGGTGATTTAAACATCACAACAGCCAACACGGATTTAATGGCCAATGTTGCGATTCATTCAGGGGCTGCAATTCAGTTGTCTGAAACGGGGTCGTTAGGCAATGGCGCCATTGATGTCAGCGGCACATTAGACATTAACAATGGACACGCGAATTTTAAAAATGGATTGTCAGGTTCAGGTAAGATCAATATTAATGACAATGTCGCTTTAACCGCGGATGCCAATACATTTTCTGGGACTTTGAATATCAATGACAAAACATTGTCAGTCACTTCTGAAAAACAGCTCGGCACCGCGAAGATTGTCAATCATGGCACTGTTGATCTGAATCTATTGGTCGATGGTCGATGGGTGAATCAGATGACGGGCACCGGTGATTTCATTAAATCAGGCAACGGCACGTTAAGGGTTGCGAGTCAGCTATTACATACGGGCAATACTGAGATTAAGGCCGGGGCAGTGTTCTTAGAAAAAGGCGCCGTATTAGGTGGCACCAATCAGAAGTCACGTGCAAGCATGGCAGGCACTTTAAACATTGCTCAAGGCAGTACATTGGCAGGAACCGGTACAGTGAATCAAACTGTCAATAACTATGGCACCATCGATGTGAATTTACGAGATGTCAGACAGAGCCCTGATCGAGATTATGCACAAGGCAATGCCACATTAACAATGAATCATGATGTGAATAACTACAACAAGATTTATATCGGCAATGCCAATACGACAGCAGGCAATCGTTTGATCATTAACGGGAACTATGCAGCGGGTGACAATGCTGTGCTGTATATGAATACAGACCTTGGCAATCAAACGACGAGTTTAGCGGATCAGTTGATTGTCTCTGGTAATATTTCAGGCAAAACAAAGTTATATGTGACTGACATTGGCAATGTTTCAGGCGGCATGACATCGCCTTTGGGCATCAAAATCATTGATGCAGGTTCATCGGATGACAATGCTTTTGAATTACAAAATACCGTGGTCAAAGGCATCAACGAGTATGTTTTATCGAGAAATGCAGAGGATCAAGACTGGTATTTAACCTCGTATCGAGATTTATATCGCCCGGATGTGGGCAGCACCATGGCAAATAGCATGGGGACCATTCGATCTCAATTGCCGGGTTATGGTTCACACATTTCAGGCGCACTGGCGGCTGGTTCTGGTGGCTTGCGTGCTTTAGATCGAAACATGACGGCAGATGGCCAATATCTCGGCTCGGTTTGGTTCAATGAAACGGGCACCCATGATAAAGGCAACATTGCAGGTGATCAGATCCATTACACTTATAAAGGGTTTGCCTCAGTATTAGGGGCAGACACTGGCTTTAGAACAGGGGATGGCTTGGTGATTATTGGTGGGATGATCTCAACAAGCTCGATGGATTCTAAAGGCTGGAATCGCATCACAGAATCACGCAGCACAGGTTCTATCTCAGGGCAAAGCATCGGCTTATATGGCAGCTGGTTTAAGAATGCGGATGATGCATTAAGTCCCTTCATTGATTACACGATTTCATATGGCAAATATGATAATACGGTGAAAACCCTCAATAATGATTCAAGTTCGTATGATTCACGATTGTGGACGGTGAGTGTGCAGGGCGGTTATCCGATGGCCATTGGTGAGAATTTGGTGGTGGAGCCGCAAGCACAAATCAGCTATATCGATTACAAAGTAGATAATTATCGTGATTTTAATGGCACTGACATCCGTGAACAGCAAAAAGGTCATGTGATTTCAAGAGTGGGGGCATATGTTTACCCCAAAACAGGTGATGTCAAACCTTATGCAGCGTTTAACCTTTGGTATGACGACATTGCCTCTAAGGTGAGCTACGATGATCGAAGTCTATCTTCCGGTAAACCGGGCTTATTCTACGAGGCAAAACTTGGCGTACAAGCTAAGATGAGTGAGAATTTTACGATCAATTCTGAGATCAATTATCGTCAAGGCAAACATAAGCATAAAAATTACAACTTTAACATTGGTTTTAAATACCAATTCTAAGCATCATTGAGATCAAAACACCCCAAAGTGAGTTAAACCTTGGGGTATTTTTGATGTGTCAGCAATATTTACCAAGAGATGATCAATGAAACAGAAAGATATTTTAGATGAAGAATGGACGCCCCTTAAACTCATTGGCTTATTGATGTGTGTGGGCGTCCTTTTCATCATTGGCCATTATCAATATTGTCACTGGAGAAATGGCGAAAAATATACGCCAAGATCATGCAAAGTTGTGACAGCGATTGTCAATGCAGTCACGGGGATGAAATAGAGATGTCATAATCCCCCAATGGAGAGATATTTGGTTTCAAGATAAGGTTCAATGCCTTCTGAGCCACCTTCGCTGCCAATGCCGCTCTCTTTCATGCCGCCAAATGGCGCTTGTGCAGTGCTCGGCAAACCATCGTTCCACCCCAAAATGCCAAAGTCAAGATTCTCTTGGAAATGGATGCCGCGGCGATAATCTTGTGTAAAAAAGTAAGCGGCTAAGCCAAAGGGAGTACCATTGGCAATGTCCACGGCTTCTTGATCATCTTTAAACGTCATGATGGGTGCCACTGGCCCGAAGGTTTCTTCATGCATGATGTCCATCTCAAGGGTGACATTGCCAAGTACAGTTGGGTGAATGAAGAAAAAGCCTTTGTCCGCATCATGATGCGTGGTGCCGCCTGCTAAGACCGTTGCACCTTTACGTTTGGCATCTTCAATTTGTGCCACAATTTTATCAAAGCCCTTTTGATTGATGACAGGACCGACATCTACATCGGGCAGTAAACCATTGCCCACTTTAAGATTTTTTGCTGCATTGGCAAATTTTTCGCTGAATACATCTACGATTGCTTCATGCACTAAAAAACGATTGGCGCATACGCAGGTTTGGCCAGCATTGCGAAACTTAGAGGCTAAGGCTGCACTGACGGCCGCATCAATATCCGCATCTTCACAGATAATGAAAGGTGCATGACCGCCTAATTCCATTGAAACACCTTTAACCGTCTCCGCGGACTCTTTGATCAACAATTTACCTACGGGCGTTGAGCCAGTGAAGGTGATTTTGCGCACGTATGGGCTTTTTGTGAAAAGTGGGCCCACATCGGCGCCGCGCCCATTGACGATTTGCACCACATCTTCGGGAATGCCGGCTTCATGGGCGAGCTCGACTAAGCGGATCATGGTCAGTGGTGTATCTTCAGCAGGTTTGACAATGAAGGTACAGCCCGCGGCCAAAGCAGGCCCTGCTTTTCGCGTCATCATGGCTGCCGGAAAGTTCCAAGGTGTAATCGCCGCCACAAGGCCAATGGCTTGACGCGTAACAATGAGGCGTTTGTCTGTGCCATTAGCGGGCACGGTGCGACCATATAGGCGTTTGGCTTCTTCTGCAAACCATGTCAGGTAACTGGCGGCATATGCCACTTCACCGCGGGATTCAGCGAGGGGTTTACCATTTTCTTGTGTCATCAATGTGGCCAGGGATTCTTGATTTTCTAGCACCAGTTCAGCCCAACGATTCAATAGGGCAGCACGTGCATATGCGTTGGTTTTACTGAAGGTTTTAAAGGCCTCGTGTCCCGCTTTGAGTTTACGCTCAATGGTGGATTCGTTGTCTAATTCGATATTCGCCAGCACATCACCGGTGGCTGGATTGGTCACGGTTAATAATTCATTCATATATTCTCCTTAGGTGTCGTTGTTTTTGTGATCTTTCTATTTTGATACCATTTTTTTATAGAATGTTCAATTGTAGTTTACAAAATTATTAAATGTAAACTTAAAGTTTATTTCAAATGGTTCAGTACCCTCAATCACTTTGCTTCAGTCGATCAGGCAGGTGTGCTGCCAAAAAGTTGACGCAACTTTTGAGCTTTGCCGAGTGATTCAGACGCGTGGGGTAAACGGCCCAGATGTCGGCATCTTGCCAGTAATCGTCCAATACGCGGATGAGTGAACCTTGACACAAATCCCCATGAATATCCCACTGTGAGCGCAGCATAATGCCATGGCCATCGAGTGCCCATTGTCGAATGAGTTCGCCATTGTTTGAGGACAATTTTCCGCTCACTTTGATCTGTTGCTCACCCATTGCGGATGTGAATTTCCAAAGAGCATAGGGTGCATCACGCTCTTCGATGATGAGGCAATCGTGGTTCAGCAAATCTGTCAGATGCTCAGGTTTCCCGCAGCGCTCAAAATATTGTGGAGATGCGCACAAAATGCGGCGATTGTGTGCTAAGCGCTTTGCGATCATGTCTGGGGCAATGTGGTTGCCGATGTGAATGTCTAAATCCACATGTTCAGCAATCAAATCTTGCAATTGGTCAATGGTGTCAAAACGCAGTGTGATGTTAGGGTATTGTGTGACAAAGTCGGACAACAGTGGCGCAACATAGCGTCGCCCAAAGCCTAAGCTGCTGGTGATGGTTAAATGTCCTTGAGGCTGATGGCTGTTTTCGGTCAGATCTTCAGCCATTTGCTGCACATTGAGTAAAATCTCTTGTGCCCATTGATGGGCTTTTTCTCCCTGCGGTGTGAGGGCGAGTGTGCGCGTGGTGCGGTGCAGCAATTGATACCCTAAATTTGTTTCCAATGTTTGAATGCGTTTAGAGATGTAAGCGCGAGAGACGCCAAGAGCATCGGCAGTTTGTATGAAGCTGCGGTTTTTCACTACCATGAGGAAGATATATAAATCATTGGTTTGTGGAAAATTTTGAAAATGATTCATGGGCAGTTTTCTCAAAAATGGATGGCCATTAACTTAACGAGTTTTTCAGGCATTGTCACGGATTGTTTCCATTATGGAGAGAGTCAGTTTCTAAAATGTGACTGATGAGTGTGATTTTTTCTGTCATGATTCATACACAACAGACAATATAATCACCCATTTAAGGAGAAAGGCATGAGCCGCACATTTAAAATTGCAGTATTGGCAGGAGATGGCATTGGTAAAGAGGTAATGCCTGAAGGATTAAAAGTACTAGAGCGCGTGATGGCACTGTATGATCTTCATCTATCGTTTGAAGTGTTTGATTGGGCAAACTGCGACTATTATGCGCAGCATGGCTCGATGATGCCAGAAGATTGGTTTGAAACCTTACAATCATTTGATGCCATTTATTATGGTGCCGTCGGTTGGCCAGAATTGGTGCCCGATCACATCTCATTGTGGGGCTCTTTATTGCAATTTAGACGCCGATTTGATCAATACGTGAATCTTCGTCCTGTGCGATTGTTTCCGGGCGTGACGTCACCTTTGGCGAACAAAGCACCTGGGGACATTGATTTTTACGTGATCCGTGAAAATACAGAAGGGGAGTATTCAGCCATCGGTGGCAAAGTGTTCGAAGGCACAGAGCATGAATTTGTCTTGCAGGAATCTGTATTCAGTAAGCGTGGGATTGATCGCATTTTGCGTTATGCGTTTGACTTTGCAAAAAAACGTGAGCGCAAGCAATTGACGAGTGCCACAAAATCCAATGGCTTAGCGTTAAGCATGCCTTATTGGGATGAGCGCGTTGAGGCCATGGCAGCGAATTATCCTGAGATTACATGGGATAAGCAGCACATTGATATTTTATGTGCCCGCTTTGTGATGCGTCCTGAGCAGTTTGATGTGGTGGTGGCATCGAATCTATTTGGTGACATTTTATCTGACTTAGGGCCCGCTTGCACTGGCACAATGGGGCTTGCACCTTCTGCAAATATCAATCCTGAGCGCAATTTCCCATCCTTGTTTGAACCTGTGCATGGTTCTGCGCCAGACATCTATGGGCAAAACATTGCCAACCCGATCGCCATGATTTGGTCGGGGGCGATGATGCTCAATTTCTTTGGTGATTTAGAGGGCTGTGAGCGTTATCAAGCGGCGCATGATGCGATCTTGCAAGCCATTGAGCAAGTGCTCGCCACAGGTCCCTATACAAAAGACATGGGCGGCAATGAGTCCACGCAATCTATGGGGGATGCCATCGTGCGCATCATAGAAGCCCACGCATAGTGATGAATCGTTGTCATTGCCCTGAAAGAGGAAGCCTTTTTCAGGGCTTTTTTGATGGGGGTGATTTTTTCCTGGCCATGAACACGGTAGAATGGGCGGGCATTCATCATTACAATTGAGAATGAGAATTATCTGCATTTAAAAGACATGGATGCATCAGAGATGGTAAAATCATCAGATCCTCAATGGAGGACAGGGCAATCTTCACTGCGTGAGGATTGAATGGATCAGGACGCAATGGGAAACATTTCATGAATAAAGAGACATTTGGAGATCGATTGCTTCAGTTATTAAAACATAAGCGCTGGAGCCAGCGTAAAGTGTCTGAAGCTTTAGGCATCTCGAGAACAGCCGTGAATAAATGGACCAAAGGCGGCATGATCGATGATGCAAATTTAGAACGCTTGGCCGCATTTTTGGATGTGGATAAAATTTGGCTCAAATATGGTGAGTATTATGGCAGCGCGGAAAAAGATGAGAATCAACAGCTGTTAGCGCGTCATATCAATGATTTTTATCTACATGAATCAAATCAGATTGTGACATGGGATTGGGACATTCTCACCGATGAGGTGCGCTATTCTGATAACGTTGAACAAGTGTATGGCATGGCGATTCACAGCAATGATGACTTTTTATCCTTGATGACAGAAAAATCCCGCGACAGATTGTTGGCCGGTTACACCAAAATCATTCAAAATGGCGGTGCGCATGAGCTTGATTTTAAAATTCACCAAAATGGTGAGTCGCGCTGGATTAAATCAAGGGCGGCCGGCGTAAAAGGCCCAAATGGTAAAATCACCAAGATTGTGGGCATCAGTTTAGATTACACCAAGCAAAAGAAAGAAGAGATTGCACTGCGTCAGCAACACTGTTTTTTTGAGTTTTTTTTACAGCAGCAAACGGAATTGGTGGTGTTCATGGATCAAAAGGGCGGCATTATGGCAAGCAACTGTGCGGCGCATCAATTAGATTTTTTAAAGCTGCAAGCCTTTTTGTATCAATGGGCGATGGATGCGGCACAAGCATTGGCAGACATTGTTTCAATGGGGCAAGGCACCCTTGAGTATCAGGGCAAATCATTGCAGTTAAGCGTAGGGTGTGATGACAGTGGCCGACATTTTTTAATGCTCAAAAGCTTGCCCGATGCTTGGCGCGAATCTTAGACCCTAAAAAAATGGGAGGCATTCGCCTCCCGAAGGGCTAGGATGATTCACAAAAATTATAAGTCGAGCACAAGGCGTTTGCCTTTAGCGCGGGAGACACAGATCATCATGGTTTTTTGTTCGGCTTGTTCATCTTCATCGAGATAAAGGTCACGATGATCCGCCTCGCCTTCTAAAATGGCAGTTTCACACGTGCCACAGACGCCATTGCGACACAGACACTCTACATTGATGCGTTTATCTGCCTCGATTGCTTGTAAAATGGAGGTCTTTTCATCCACCATTAAACTAAAGCCTGAGCGATTAAACACCACTTCGAAGGCATCGCCCGTGCTGCCTGTTTCAGTAAAATTCTCAAAATGCACATGGTCTGCCCCAAGGATCGATGTGCCAGCGTCAATGACGGCATCAATCAGAGATTGCGGGCCACACACATACACATGGCTGTGTTTAGGCTGCTGCTCGATCAATGTTTGCACATTGAGTTGTTGATCTTGAGAATTGTCATAAATAAAGAGCTGATCCTTCAGTGCCGTTTTGAGGTGGTCAATAAAAGCGGCATTTTGACCATCACGAAAAGTGTAATGGAGCTCAAAGGGTAGCCCTAAGGATTTGACGGTATATAAATAGGAAAGAAAGGGCGTGATGCCGATGCCACCTGCAATGAAAAGATGTTTTGCTGTGGGATCTTCATTTAAAGGAAAGAAGTTATCCGCAGGTGAAATCTCAATGATGTCACCTTCTTGCACACCGTGATGCATATGGTGTGAGCCACCTGCCGATTGTTCTGCATGTAGCACCGCAATTTGATAATGCTCAGGATTGTTCGGATCACTGATGAGGGAATAGGCTTTGGTCATCTCAATGGCATCTAAATGCAGACGAATATGGCTGCCCGCGCTAAAGGGCAGCAACGGTGCATCGATGGGATGAAATTCAAATTGTTTAATGGTTGGGGTCAACGGCACAATTTTGCCAACTTTGACGGGGATTTTAGCGGAAACCATAAAAGCCTCTTTATCTCGATGATTGTGATGATTAAGCCGCGAGTGAGGATGGCTCACTCGCCCTTTTCAGTTGAATATTTATTGTTCGTGGGCACGGGCAACGTGCTGATGGAAGTGGGCAACGCCATGTTCGCTGATGCCACTGCGCTGACGATCCGCCATGATTCGACCTTGACCACGATAACCCCTTGAGGTTAAACCTTTTTGCACCCCTTCGACTAAACGTAAATCTTCAGGACGGAACACAGTGCGATACCATTCGATCAAGTTCTTTTGATATTCGGTGAGCTCCTCATTGAGGAAATAGATGTCGTAAAATTGTAGTGTTTCACCTGCGCTGACCGGGAATTCATAAATGACCGTCATAAAATCACCACCTGGAGGCATGTTGAACATGGTGCATGGCCAGATCCAAAAACCGTAGAATTTAGGATCTTTGACAGATTCATCAAATTGATAAGAGGATTCTGATGGTTTTGCTTGCCCGATTTGTACCGTCCAATTGTCATACAGATTGTGTTCATACACATTCACATCCACAGAGCTTGCAAAGCTCACATGATTCGTGGGGCAGTGGTAGCACTCAATGTAGTTATCGACGATGGTTTTCCAGTTGGCCGCCGTAGGATTGACAAAGCGTGCGGCTAATTTCAAATCTTTGATCGATGGGCAAGCATTTTCCATTTGCGCTTTTAAGCCAGGTAGTTGCGCTTCGATGGGTTCAGGCTCACCTTGTGTGAGATTGATGTAAACAAAGCCTGCATACTCTGTGACATGAAAGCCACTTAAACTCATGGCAGAGGCATCAAAGTTCGCAACGTTTTCACAGTTGGTTGCATGGGCTAATTCACCATCTAATTTAAATGCCCACGCATGATACGGGCACGTGATGACATTTTTTGCTTTACCGCCTTCGCCACTCAATAATTGATGGCCACGATGGGGGCAAACATTGTAAAAGCCGCGCAATACATTGTCACGGCCGCGGACTAAAATTAAGCTCTCTCCGATGATTTCTCGGATGATGTAGGCATTTTTCTCTGCCAATTCGCTGATGTGTGCCACACAAATCCAAGAATTCGCAAAGATGCGTTCTTTTTCCGTTTCAAAAATCTCCTCAGATGTGTAGTACTGCGCAGGAATTGTCCATGCGTTGTCTAAGTCAATATGATCTTGAATGGATATGTTTTTTTTTGTCATTGTCATACTCTCGCCTCTCCTCTGTAGTTTAAATGTAAACTTTAGGTTTACTTTTGATGATCCTATAACAAGATTTCTAAGGGGTCAATGCTCTTTTGAAAATTCTTTAAAATATTTTTGCAAGTGAATAAAATCACTAAATTTTGATTGGTATCATAGGTTAGTGGTTAATTTACCAGGAAATTTTTGATCAAAATCAATGTAAGAAGGACTACATATGACAAACATAACTATTGACGTCGAGGTTGATCATGAGTTAAAAGTGTAAACCTTGGGTGTCAAATTGATGCTCAGAATAAGAAAATATAATGGAGGAGTGTGAATGATGCGGAGTAAGAATGCGGTATTTTATGTCTCGTTAGGGTTGAGCTTAATTGTGATCGCCCTAGGGGTCATCATACCAGAGCAGGTGGAGGCATTTTCAAAGGGATCTTTAGGATTCATCTATAACAATCTTGGGTGGTTCATCTTAGGTTCAGTCTTGGTGTTTTTCCTATTTTGTATGTATTTGGCCATTACACGTTTTGGTCACATTCGATTAGGAGATGACGACGACCGGCCGGAATACAGCACATTGACATGGGTGGCGATGTTGTTCAGCGCATCGATTGGCATCAGCTTAGTATTTTGGGGCGTGGCAGAACCGGTTTCTTATTACATTTCACCCCCTGTCGGTGAGGGGCACACAGAGGAAGCAGCAAAAACAGCCATGCAATATGTGTATCTCCATTGGGGGGTCTCTGCATGGGCATGTTACGCTTTAGTGGGTGTGTCGTTGGCATATTTTCAATTTAGAAAAAAATTGCCAGCCTCTTTGAGCTCTGTTTTTTATCCATTGGTGGGTGATCGCATTTATGGCACATTTGGCAAATGGATCAACATTCTGGTGATTTTCTCTGTGGTGATCGGCATTGCCACATCCTTAGGTTTTGGGACACTACAGGTGAACAGTGGACTCAATATTTTATGGGACATTCCGGTGTCAACGCAGGTACAGTTTTTTATCATTGCCGTGGTTTCCATCATTTACATCGCTTCCACCATTTCAGGTTTGCAAGGGGCGATTAAGCATTTATCTAATTTAAACATGTTATTAGCATTTGCGATGCTGGGTTTTGTGCTGTTTTTAGGGCCTACGCAAACCATTTTTAAAGTTTTGTTCCAAGGCATCGGCGATTATGCGCAAAACTTCATCAATATGTCTTTGCGGACGGAGCCTTATGGCAATGGCGATTGGATTGCAAATTGGACGCTCTTCTATTTTGGTTGGTGGATTGCATGGTCACCGTTGGTGGGTAGTTTTGTGGCACGCATCTCAAAAGGCAGAACCATTCGTGAATTTATGGTGGGCGCGGTGTTCATTCCTGTGTTGGGCTCGTTTTTCTGGTTTGCGGTGATGGGCGGCAGTGCCATTCACATCATCCAAAATCTTGGGCAAACGGCATTGGCGTCTGTGGTGGCAGAAGATGTGACCTCTGCCTTCTTTGTCTTTTTGGAGAACTTCCCATATCCTGTTTTTACCAGCATTTTAACCATTGTATTGGTGATGATCTTCTTCATCACATCGGCAAACTCAGCATTATTCGTGTTGGGTATGGTGAGTGAAAATGGTAATCCGAATCCGACAAATCGCGTGAAGATCATTTGGGGTGTGGTGATCGGTGCGATTTCCACGGTATTGATTGTGTCAGGTGGTTTAGCAGGTTTACAATCGGCATTGGTGGCGATGTCTGTGCCTTTAGCGGTGATGATGTTGGTGATCTGTATCTCCACATATAAGGGGCTCAAAGGTGAGTTAAAACCGGTGCAGCATACGTATCTACAAGCAGAAACAGTGGCGATTAAGCCAGCGCCCACAGTGGATTAATTGAGATTGACTGCTCAAAGCCCTTGCAGAGCATTGCAGGGGCTTTTTTGTTCGTTATAATGTTGGTTTAGCCATGCACTTGATGACAAGAATTTGCGAATTCCTTAACCTTTATGACTTTATGAAAAATTTTTCCATCGAACACCTTCACACCGCAACATTACCTGCAATGCGCAATGTCATTTTCATCAATGGCTTTTTAAATGAAACCCATGCTGATTTTACCGAATGGCTGGCAAGCGAATCGGCATTAGATGCCACATCAAATGTGTATGGCGTTCAGTGGCCGTCTCAATCGATGGCGGACATCAGCGAGATGATGAATGCATTATTGCAACGCAAATGGGATGCATTATTGAAAAATCCTTGGCATCGCGCGATGAAGAACGCAGAGAAGGCAGGGCATGCGCTTGGGGCTGCATTGTCACAGAGGACATTGCCAGTGACGTTGGTGGGGCATTCTTTAGGGTGCCGCGTGATTTATTATGCACTTCGACATACGAAGTGCGCGGTTGATGATGTGATTTTGCTGGGCGGCGCCGTTGGTAATCAGAGTCAAGATTGGGAGAATGCTGCACGTATGGTGAATGGACGGATTTATAATTGCCATTCAATGCATGATGATGTACTTAAATATTCCTATCGAACCTCGATGGCCTGGCTCAGTGCACCGATTGGCTATGCGCCGATTGCAACACAACATCCGAAGATTGCCAACATCGATTGCAGTGGGATCATCACCCGTCATGGTCAATGGAAGCGCCATTATGGAACGATTTATGATCAATTGTATAAAAATTATCAAAATCTTGATTCGTTGTTTACTAAATGACACAACCGTGCAAAGATAAATGGTATTATCTATTCATAATGTAATTAATGAATGAATATAAGAAAATAATAAAGTGAATATATTGGAATCAATGAGCCCTAATCGGATTAAGATTAGGGTTTTTTATTTTCATCCATTGGTTATATAATAAGAAACATAAATCCAATAATGATAAGGAAAACCATGCCCATTCCATTAAAAAATCCCACTGTTCTCGAGTGCCAAAATTGTCACTTTACCTTTAAAATCATCGGTGATGATTTAAGTTTTCCCCATCAATGCCCAAAATGTGGCGCGAATGATTGGCAAATGAAGAGATGAACCATGAAAACTAAAAATACACAATTGGCCTATCGTCTAGGGGAGATTTTAGCGAAACTCAACCTTGGGGATCGCTTAGAAGTGGCGATGTTGGCTGAAGAGTTTAATGTCACAGAACGCACGATCATTCGCGATTTAAAAGAGCGCCTTGTTTTTCTCGATTGGGAAGAGCAAGGGCCAAAGTACTATAGTCTGTCAAAGTCTTCATTGGGGCAATTGTATCCTGAGGATGTGGATCGCTTTGCCCATTTTGCGAGCATTCAAAACCTATTTCCAAAACTTGATCGCGAGTTTTTCCAACAAAAGTTGACGCAAAGCGTGTGTGTCAAAGGGCACAATTATGAGGACATTTCTCATAAAAAAGGGGATTTTGACCTCATTAAAGCGGCGATTGAGTCACAAAAGCTATTGTGTTTTAGTTATTATAAAAATCAGTCAAAAAGCCATAAGAGCTATCGCGTGGCGCCTTATATTTTGATCAACCGCTCGGGGATTTGGTATTTGATGGCCGATGATCAAGGGCAGATCAAAACCTTTTGTTTCTCACGCATTGAAGGCATCAGTGTACAAAATGAGCATTTTACGTTGGATCAAGCCATTTTAGAGGACCTCAAAAACATTGACAGCGTCTATTATGGCAATCAGATCAAAGCAGTGACAGTGTTCGTCCGTGGTGAAGTGGCGATCTATTTTAAGCGGCGTAAATTATTGCCCAATCAATCGATCATTGAAGAGAAAAACAATGGTGATTTGGTGGTGATGAGTGAACATGTCAGTGCCCAAGAGATCTTAGCGTTGGTGCGTTATTGGATTCCCAATGTCAAAATTCTCTCGCCTGAGGGTTTGCAAACAGAACTTGAGGAGGGGTTGCAAGCCTATTTGTTGAGCTTTGAGTGATCTTTCCTCTATAATGCCGCTTTAATCATCACTAGGATACTATGCAAACACCGATCAACACGCACGAAGAGGGGACAACAGAGCTCGCAGCCGTTCTGATTGCCGTCACCGAGTCACAAGCAAAAGTGCTGACGGTGGCAGATGGCAATTCGTTGCCTTGTGGCCCTTTGTCGCCCATTCATCGCTCTTTGCAGGCCGGTGTGCGCCAATGGGTGGAAACGCAAACGCATCAACCGCTTGGCTATGTTGAGCAGCTTTATACCTTTGTGGATACCCAACGTAAAACGTCCTCCGGGCATTATCTGATTTATATCAGCTATCTAGGATTGGTGCGTGAAGAGCACAATCATCTAGAAACCGGCGCCATTTGGCGCAATTGGTATGATTATTTTCCGTGGGAAGATCATCGAGAAGGGCGACCAAGCTTTATTGATCAGCATCTGTTGCCACTGTTTCGCCATTGGATCAATGGGGGTAATAGTCTTTCAGAGCAGCGCTTTCGTGAGGAGCATGTCAAATTATGTTGGGGCATTGCTCCGTTCACATGGAATGAAGAGTATGTGCTTCAGCGCTATGAGTTGATGTACGAAGTGGGCATGATTCCTGAATCGACGGCATCGGATGCACCATTGCCGCCCCAATATTCAGGGCAGCCGATGCACCATGATCATCGCCGTGTATTGGCCTCTGCGATGGCGCGTTTACGCGCGAAAATCAAATATCGCCCCGTAATTTTTGAGCTGTTGCCGCCAGCGTTTACATTACTACAACTACAACAAAGCATTGAGGCGCTCGGTGGTATTGTGCTCCATAAGCAGAATTTTCGCCGCTTTATATTGCAGCAAGCCCTCATTGAAGAAACAGGCACCCTCGATCATAACGGGCAAGGGCGACCGGCGCGTTTGTATCAATTTAGGGATGATGTGCTCCTAGAACGCTCATTATCCGGCAGTAAATTACCGATTGCTCGTTGATTACGCAGGCCCAACATGATTGAAGAGCGCTGTATATTTTTGCGTATCGCCTTGCACTTGTAGATTCACTTTGTGCTGCTCTGCAAAGTCAAGCATGCGATCAATGCCACGTTTTGCTTGTTGAGCAATCATTGGATCGACCATGATTTCATGTTTAAAATCGGTCAGGGCAGCCTCTATTTTCTCTAAAGTATTCATCGCCATCCATGGGCAAAGGGCGCAGCTTTTACAAGTGGCGCTGTTGCCGGCTGTGGGCGCGATGATCAATGTTTTATCGGGTACAGCTTGCGAGAGCTTATAAAAAATGCCTTGATCTGTGGCGACAATCAGCGTGGGTGCTTCTAACTGTTTGGCGGCTGCAACGAGCTGTGAGGTTGAGCCCACAATGTCCGCCTCTAAAATCACCGCTTCACTCGATTCAGGGTGCACAAGCACTTTGGCATTCGGATGTTGAGCTTTAAGCGCTTGCAGTTCAAAGGCTTTAAATTCATCGTGTACAATGCAATGACCTTGCCAGAGCAGCATATCTGCACCTGTTTGCGCTTTGATGTAAGCCCCTAAATGACGATCAGGCCCCCAGATGATGGAATGCCCTTGTTGATGGAGCATGCGCACAATATCAACGCCGATGGCTGAGGTCACCACATAATCTGCCCGCGCTTTAACGGCTGCGCTGGTGTTGGCATACACCACAACGGTGCGATCCGGATGTTGATCACAAAAGTTAGAAAATTCATCAATCGGGCAGCTTAAATCTAACGAGCACGTTGCCTCTAAATCTGCCATTAAGACGCGTTTATGTGGGCTGAGAATTTTTGCCGTTTCCCCCATGAAGCGTACGCCAGCGACGATGAGGGTTTGTGCTTTGGCATCACGACCAAATCGCGCCATCTCTAATGAATCTGCCACGCAGCCGCCTGTTGCTTCTGCCAATGCTTGAATGGCAGGGTCAGTGTAGTAATGGGCAATCAGCACAGCATCATGTGCGGCCAATTGCGCCTTGATTCTCTCAATCACAATCACTCCTATCCTCTGTGGGTTTTATTATACTCATTTTGAGCATAACTTTTTTATTCTGCCTTGGCAATCCCTTTTACGTTGATTTATTTTGTTGTGATTCAACGGTTAAAAATATATACTCAAAATGAGTATAAATAATTAGGGAGGATGAAAAATGATTGCCCCATTGCCAGATGTATTGTTAGCACCTTGTGTAGATGCAGCATTGGCCGAGGATTTAGGCCGCCGCGGTGATGTCACAAGTTTAGCCACCATTGGTGAAGATCAACAAGCCACATTGCATGTGATTGCCAGGGAAGAGGGCATCGTTGCAGGTATGGATTTAGCACGCTTAGCTTGGTTGCGTTTTGATGAAAATATCCGCTATACGCCGCATGTCAAAGATGGTGATACCATGACGCCAAGCATGTGTTTAGCCACAGTGACAGGCGCTGCGCGTTCATTATTGGCAGCAGAACGTACGGCGCTGAACTTTATGACGCATTTAAGCGGCATTGCGACACAAGTCAATAACATTGTGACGATGGTGAAGGATGAAAAAGCGCAAATCACCTGTACGCGTAAGACATTGCCAGGCTTACGGACATTACAAAAATATGCGGTGCGCGTTGGCGGTGGGCGCAATCATCGTATGGGATTAGATGATGCCATTTTGATTAAGGATAATCACATTGCGATCGCAGGCAGTCTCACAAAAGCAATTATGGATGCAAAAGCCTATGCAGGGCATCTGATTCCGATTGAAGTGGAAGTGGATACCTTAGCTCAATTAGAAGAGGCATTGGCAGCAGGCGTGCATTTAGTTTTGTTAGATAATATGGACACGGCAACATTAACGCAAGCGGTGCGCTTATGTGAAGGCAAGTGCCAAACAGAAGCATCGGGCGGCATTACGCAGGAGAATGTATTGAATGTGGCTAAAACTGGCGTGGACTTCATTGCCATCGGTGCATTGACACACAGCGTACGCTCGGTGGACATCGGTTTAGATTTTATACCCGTCCCATAAAAAATGCCCGATGATTCGGGCATGATCTTTAAAGGATGATTTAAGATTTAAGCATGGCTTCTTGCAAAGCTTGATGCCTCTTTAATCAAATCGATTGATGGACGAACGCCCGTATAAAGCACAAATTGTTCAAGGGCTTGAATCACAGCCACATCCGCACCGCTGATGATGGTTTTATTAAGGGTGCGCGCCAATTGAATCATCGGCGTTTCCACCGGCAATGCCACCACATCAAAAATCGTTTCGGCGGTTTCAATGTGGATGGGGCTAAAGGCTAAAGCATCGGCTTCTTTGCCACCTTGCATGCCGAGCGGTGTCACATTGATGAGCATCATCCCTTCTGTGGAGGCAATGATCTCTTCATCATCCATCCATTCATAGCCATACAAATCTGCCAAGGCTTTGCCTTTAACAGCATTGCGCGCAATGATGGTGCCGTGCTTAAAGCCTTGATCATACAAAGCACCTGCCACCGCTTTGGCCATGCCGCCGCTGCCTTTGAGTAAAAAAGGTGTGGCAGGATCAATGGCATAATCTTGCAATAAATTTGCCACAGCGATGTAATCTGTATTGTAAGCGGTCAAATGCCCATCGGTATTGACGATGGTATTGACAGATTCAATTGCGGCGGCGGATTGATCTAATTCATCCACAAGCTCAATCACCGCTTCCTTAAAGGGCATCGAGATGGCGCAGCCCCGTATGCCAAGGGCACGCACGCCACCAATTGCTGCGGGTAGATCAGATGTGGTGAACGCTTTATAAATGTAATCGAGCTTAAGCTGATCATACAAATAGTTGTGAAAAAGCGTCCCAAAGTTGCCGGGGCGTGCGGCAAGTGACATGCACAATTGCGTCTGTTTAGTGATCATCTTTGCCTCCTCGTTTTTTACGGCTGACCACAGCGATGATGCCACCGAGCACAACGGCAATCAAGAAAATCATGCCGGGCAATAGATAAGGTTGCAGCTTCATCAATGCGGGCGCAGTACCCCCTGCACGAATCTCTTTGACCATATCCGCTGTTACGCCCACCGTTGGGTTGCCATATTGTTGATAGACAAATTGCACAATTTTGGCAATCTGTTCATCAGACAGTGCTTGTGTGGCGGACTGTGGGCCAAAGCTTGGCATGTAGATCTCTTTGCCATCCACTTTCTTATTGACGCCATATAAAACTGCGGCAATGGCATTGCTTGGATTCACATCACCTGTTGCGGTGTTGTGAAAGAGCGATGGATAGAATTGATCTTCAGTGCCTGAACCCGTATTTTGATGGCAACTTGAACAGTAAGCACTGTACAGCGCTTCGCCACTTTTCAGATTTTGATACGCATCCACCGGTGCTGCGCCTCTCAATAAGAGATCTACATCAAACGGTTCGCCATATGTATCGCGTGGTGCACTTTGAGCAGGATTGTCTAAAGCAGGCACAGAGCGAATATAGGTGGCGATTGCTTCAAGATCTTTGGCATCAACATGTTGGAAGCTGTCTTCCACTGCTTCACCCATTGGGCCAGCGGCTTGTGCTTTACCTTTGAGGTGACCTTTTTGTAGATAAGTGATCAAATCAGCATTTTGCCATGAACCAATCCCGCCATTGATGCTTGAGGTAATGTTTGGTGCAAACCAAGGACCTAGGCTACTGCCGCCTAAATAATGGTCTTTCTCTTCTGCCATCATAAAGTTACGCGGTGTGTGGCACGTGCTACAGTGGGCAAGGGCTTCGACAATATACGCACCACGATTCCACTCATCACTTTGATTTGGATCTGCTTTAAAAGGTGTATTGTCCAAATATAATGCATTCCAAACTGCCATCACAGAGCGCATGCCAAAAGGAAAGGGCAATTCTGTGGTGTGCTTAGGCGGCTCATCGACAGGTTGAACAGATGTCATGAAATACGCATAGAGATCTTTAATGTCCGCATCGGTGAGTTTTGCATACGATGGATAAGGCATCGCAGGATAGAGATGCGCACCATCTTTACGAATCCCATCGCGCAGTGCACGGGTAAAATCCTCAAGAGAGTAGCTGCCAATCCCGTATGTTTTAGAGGGCGTAATGTTTGATGAGTAAATGTCGCCCATCGGTGAGCTGATGGGATAGCCGCCGGCAAACGGTTCGCCATCCCCTGCTTTATCAGTATGGCACGCTTGGCAGTCGCCTAAAATGGCTAATGTTTCACCGCGCGCCGCATTGCCATCATCGGCAAGTGCTGCACTCATCATTGGTGTACTGAGGAGCGCCGCTGTTAAGAGGGTTCGAATGATTTTCATTTCGCTAAGCTCCTTAACACGTCATCGGCTGCACGCAAACCTAAAGCAGCCATGGTTAATGTGGAATTGACGACACTTGAAGAGGGAATTGCACCGCCACCGGGTAACCATAAGTTTTCATGATCATGCGCGCGGCAATGGCTGTTGACGACGCTATTTTTGGGATCATCACCCATGATGCAGCCGCCCATGATGTGGTTATTCGGCACAAATTCTGAGGTGACATCTACATCTGTGCCACCAAAGAGATGGGCAATCTCACGCAATTTTTCTTGTGCTGCGGTGCGGCCACGGCGCACATAATCACCCACATCATAATAGACATCCGGGCACGGTAAGCCCAGTGCATCTTTACGGGTTTTACTTAAGGTGAGGCGATTGCTCTCTTCAGGGAGGACTTCAAGCATGATGTCCCAATACACTGAGTGAATGGTGCTCTCACGCACCGCTTCAGGCAAATGTTCGCCCATTGTGCCATCGGCCAACACTTTTTGGGTTTGGGCGAGGTTTCGATTTAAGTTGTTCATGATGATGAGGAATGCTGCGTGATCTTTTCTAAAAGAACCATCACGATAGCCTACCATGGCTGCACTTTGTGCAGGGCCACGACCAACCCACATCGGTTTTTTCGACGTGAATGAACAGTGAATGCCTGAGTGATCCATCATGTTGCGCCCAACGCAATCAGAGGTGTTATTAGCGATCCCACGGGGATTTTGCTCATTGGCCGCCATTAATAATAAACGCGGCGTTTCGATGCCATTGCAGGCAAAGACAAATTTTTGTGCCGTCACTTTATGGGATTTGCGTTCTTTGTCATAAAAATGGATGGCAGAGAGATTGTTTTTCTCATCGGTGTCCACTTTATAAACCACTGCTTCAGACACAACAATCGTGCCATTGCGTTCTGCTTTTTCCACATGATGAATGCCATTATACATCGCGCCAATTGGGCAGATGGGCATACAGTTGTTATTGCCACAACAGATGGGGCGCTTTTCCCACACGCGTGTGCTGCGTCCTTGAGGGATCGGCACTAAGTGGCAGCCAAAATCTTTGGTGGTGTCATAGACGGTGCGCTCAAAGTATGACCATGGCACCATATCCATCGGATAAGGCTTGCTGCGTTCAGGGGGCGATTGCATGCTTTTATCCCTTGGGCCTGCCACGCCAATGGCATATTCTGCGCGCGTATAATATGGTTCCATCTCATCATACGTGATCGGCCAATCGCGCCCAACGCCGTATAGTGTGTGCATTTTAAAATCATTCGGTGCATGGCGCCATGAAGAGGCTGCCCAGTGCCATGTGGTGCCGCCGACGGTTTTCAAATAGTCTTGCGCATAGGCGGCGGCATTTGGGCCCGATAATCCTAAATAACCATTGTTCGGGAAATAGAGTGGGAAGGGCGCTAAGGGCGATTGAGGATACAGGCTTTGATAATCGATGCCTGCACGGTTTTTTTCTGGCATATTGCGGGAATTTTCCACAATTTGTCCGCGCTCAACGCGTAAACCTGCATCTAACATTAAGACGCTGTAGCCTTTTGCTGAAATCTCTGTGGCCATCATTGCGCCCACAATGCCGCTTCCGACAATGACAACGTCTGCTTGCCAATCTCCGTTGGCCAATTGTTTTGCTTGATTCATGATTGCTCCCTAAAATGTTGCCGGTACAGTGGGTTCGCGCGTGATGCCAGGTGGCAATGCGCTGAACCATAATTCACCTCTAAAACAGTAGGTGGGCACGGGTAAACCATCGGCCGTTGGGCGATACATCAAGGCATCTTTATAGGCAATGACTTCTACGGCATCGTCCTGATTAGGACCCACCGTGCCTGTGTACCATGCATGAGTGATGCGCATCGCCCATTCAGTGTTGCTTTTATTGTGAGCAATGCGGCTCATGACAGTTTCGCCATCGCCAAGGGCAGATAAGTGCGTCGAAAAGTCCGGGTAAAGGTTAAGCATTGCCGTCAGATAACGCTCTGCTAAGATGGAATTTAAATCTCCATAACCAGTGAGCTGTTCTGAAAGGCTGATGAAAGATGTCAGTTGCGATTCGGTGGGTTTGATTGCAGCAAAGGCGAAACGCCCCATTGGGGGGAAGAGTGCAGCGGATAGGAGAAGACCGCCAACACCAATGAGGCGACGCCGTTGTAAGTTAATCGTTTTCATAATAATCTCTCTTATATTGACTGATTCAATCATGAAAGGGTAATCACATCACTCAGCCGTTTAAACATGGTGGGTAGCTAAGTGCTATCGTTTTTAATTATCATAATATTTATATCAGCTAATACATTATTAATCTAATTTATTATATAAATATTTATTATTTTAATTATATTGATATTTATCTTTATTGTTAATCATGGTGAATGATTGATTTTAATCAATTCTTAAAATGATTAAGCACGCTTAAATTGCGACACAAATAGTCCGATGAGCACTAAGAGAATGCCAAGGGCAGACAATAAGGTAATGTGCTCATGGAGAATGAGGGTTGAGAAGATCACCGTCACCATGGGCACAGCGTTGATGTAGAGGCTTGTTTTAATGGCGCCAAGAATTTTAACGGCCAGATTCCATGTCACAAAGCAGAGGGCGGATGCCCCTAAGCCTAAAAATAGAAGGTTGAACATCACCACAGGCGATGCATATTTATGCGTATCGTTTAAGAGAGCATCATAAGAGAAATCTACGTTTTGCCAAGAGATCATGGGCAACATAAAGAGTAAGCCGTACCAAAATGTGCGACGCGTGGTTTGAATGGTGTTGTAACCAAAACTGCCCATTTTTTTGGAGACAATGGCATAAATCGACCAAATGAAGGCGGCGCCAAGTGCCAATGCATCAACTTTTAAGCTCAATTCAAAGGATTGTAAGCCACTGAAACTCATGAGTCCCACGCCCACAAATGAGAGCAACATGCCCACATAAAATATGGGATGGATGTGTTCTTCTTTTAAAAAGAAGCGGGCAAGCAGCACCGTAAAAAATGGGGAGGTGGAGGAGATGAGGGCCGCATTTGCCGCAAGCGTATAGAGCAATGCATGATTCTCAAACCAAAAATAGAAGGTGGTACCACATAAGCCAGCAAGGGCAAAACAGAGCTCTTCGCGCCATGTGGTGCCTTTTAAACGCTTTGGATACAAGAGCATCAAAAAGCAAGCACCCAATAAAAAGCGCGCCCCGAGAATCTCTAAAGGCGAGAGATCGTGCTGTAATAAAATTTTGGTGGAGACAAAGGTTGTCCCCCACAACACAATCGTCAAGAGCGCCAATAAATGGCCGCGCGCTTTGGTGCTCATGGATTATTTTTGTAACTCAATGGCATCTTTATGGATGATGATTTTCTTGTTTTTATAAAGGGCGCCAATGGCACGTTTAAACGCCGCTTTACTGACGCCAAAATGGGACATGATCACATCCGGATCACTTTTATCGCTCACGGGTAAACGACCCTCTTTATTCGCTTTAAGTGCCTTTAAAATGGCGCCCTCTAAGCCGTGGCGCGCTTCATTGGTTTTGATGATGGGAATCATGGAGACATCGAGTTTACCATCTTCGCGTACAGGTTTAATGTAGCCTGTGAACTCATCGCCAATGTGCATTTCACCCACGATGTCACTTTGATAGACAACGCCCCAATACGCATGATCCACAATCACTTTTAAACCAAGCGGTGTTTTGCTTTCTACCAATACAGACACTTTATCACCTGTTTTGTAGTTGGGTGCGGTGGCTTGTACATGGCGCTCATATTTCGTGGTGGCGGTGATTTTGTGCGTCACAGGATCAATGTAAGTGTACACGATGACAAAATCATCCACTTCTAAATCCACCAATGACTCACGAAAAGGCAATAAGAGATCCTTTGGCAATCCCCAATCTAAAAAGTAACCAAAACTCGCCACTTCCACCACTTGTAGATCCGCAAATTTACCCACTTCTGTGTAAGGTTTATCTGTGGTGGCAATCAACTCTTCTTGGTTGTCCACATACACAAAGACTTCGAGTGGCTCACCAATTGTGACCACTAAATCTTCAGGAATGGCGCGGTTGGGCAAAAAGACATTGCCCGCAAGCATTAAGCCGCGGGAGGTTTGTTGTTCGATGGTTAAGCGATTGATGTGTCCAACTTTGGGTGTAAATGGAGAATGAGACATTTGACCTTAATCTATAATAAAAAATAATCGTGCCCCATTATAATCCTTAGTGCAAAATCATTCAGAAAGATTTATGCACAGCATGAAAAGGGCGGTGACCAATAACGTGCCTGCAAGATGTCCACTGATGGCGCTCAGCATCAACCCAAGCCCTAAGAGTAAATAGTACCCTAAACCCAATAATGCGCCGGCAGTGCCCCGTGCGTTGTGATAATCATCGAGCACATGTGCCAGAATATTTGGGATGGCGATGCCATAGCAGAGGGTCATGATGCCCATTGGCAATAGTAACCACAGGGAATGACGTAAGCTAAAAGCCATCAAAGCGCTGATGAGCAGAACCATGGTGGCGATTCTGATTAATGTGCGTGCCGGCACGTGTGCTTGAGTACAGCGGCGATTGATGAGGGCGCCAAGCAATGAGCCTGCCCCCAATAATAATCCTGTATAGCTGAAGAGTGTCATCGGATAACCTAAATCGGTGAGCCAAAAGGGTGCCAATTGATAATAACTAAAGAGCATCAGATTAAAGCCCGCAATCATCACCATGTGACGCAGTAAAACACCATCTTTAAGCATCGCGCGGGCAATTGGTAGTAATGCCACTCGCTGCATGTTGTGTGGTCGTGTTTCTGGTAGGCTCAGAATCGTCCACAGCAGTAACATGAGGGCAAAGAGCACCAATGCCATAAAAATGGCACGATAACCCAAATGCATCTCAAGGAGGGTGCCCATAAAAATGCCCAACATGGGGCTGATGGCCATTAAAATGCCCACAATGGCAAAGGTTTTGCGAAGTGCTTCGCCGGAATAAGCATCACGCATCACGGTTTGTGTGCCAATTGAGCCAATCGCAGCACCTAGTGCCATCACCATGCGGCAGATCAAAAGGGCAGAAAAGTCCATCACCCATAAAGCCGTTATCGCGCCCACCGTATACACAGACAGTGCAAGAATGAAGGTGATGCGCCGCCCGAGGCGATCACATAAATGGCCCCATAAGACAATGCCAAAGGCAAATGCCATAAAATAGAGGGATAAGGTTTGCCCAGCTGCCGCTTCAGAGACAGCAAATGCCGAGCTCAAAGCCGGTAAAATTGGGCTGTAGAGGGTTTCCACAATTTGGGGGAACATCAGTAAAGCCATCAATAAAAGGCGTGTACTTTGTGTCATGATCTTCGGTTCTCAAGGAAAACCGCTAGGATAATGAAAAGTCAAATGTGATGTTTTATAAAATATGACTGATTTATTATAAAATCAGTCAATCTTTCAAGGATGGAATTATTCTAAACGTTTGGTGCGTTCTTCATGCTCTTTTTTGCCAATTTGCCAATACGCACAGCCATAAAACTCATCTTTGGTGTAGCCCAATGTTTTGCGTAAATGGTCTCTGAATTTTTTGACGGTATTGAATTCAGCCGTCACATGCACAAAGTGATGGCTATTTAAATCCTCAATCATGGGCAATGCATCTTCAAACAGCGTACTGCCATTTTGTGGATAAAAGTTAGTGCGCCAATGCAGGGTTAAATTGGCATCGGTTTGATAATGCTCAGGATGAATGTCCACTTCGCCTAAAACTTCTGTTAAGACTGTGACATTCACATCTTTCGGCAGTTGTGAAACTAAAGCTGCCACCACAGGAATGCCCGTCATATCTGTCACAAATAGATAATCCTTTGCTGGTTGGATGAGGGTTTGCTCCGTCAATTTCATGGCTAAACCCACTTCATCGCCAATTTTGGCATTGAGCGCCCATTGGCAAGCCACAGAATCCCCTTCATGCACCGCAAAATCCACACTCAATTCTTTGGCATCTAAATCAAAAGCACGATGTGTATAAGTGCGCACCGTTGGGCGCAACGCTTCATCGGCGACTTCCCATTGCTTCAATTGTGCATTAAAAGTAGGCATTTGTACGGTAGATTGCCCGATTGGGGGGATAAATAGCTTATTATTTACGCCAATTGGCACATCTTTGTAGCGCTCAGCGTCATCACACTTTAGAATAACGCGTAGAAAATTTGGGGTGATGAACTCTTTACGAGCAACGCGAACAACGGTTCTATGAACTTGCATCAATGAAGATCCTCCTATCTGACGAATGGGGGTATCTTGCTGTATATTGTTATTAAATGCAAATGATTATTATTAATGTTTGTTTTTGCTCATGTTTGTTGAGCAATAGGATGAAAAGGTGAACAAGTGGCATGGATAGATGCAAAAACAGAATTTAACCCAGATGAAATGGATCAACCCATCATTGGCATTGCCTCTGAGTTGATGAAACATGATTCGGGTGAACACATGCATCAAAAGGGACAATTTCTGTTTGCTCAAAAGGGCAGTATGCGCGTGATGATGAATCGACAATTGTATGTCGTGCCGCCTCAGCGTTTATTGTGGATACCTGCAAATATGCCTCATCGCGTCTTTTTTACAGAAGTGGTGGGTTATCGCTCCATCTATTTAGATGCGCGCGAAAGTATTCGTTTACCGGATCATCCCACCATTTGGGTGGCCACCAGTTTGATGCGCGCGGTGTTAGAAACCATCGCTTCTGCGCCGTGGGACACCGATTGGCAATTGCCATCGCGTGGGTATCATTGGTTATTGGTGCTCTGGGATGAGTTGGTCAGCGCAAAACGTGAGCACATGTATTTGGATTATCCTGAGGATTATCGTCTGCAAAAATATGACTTATTGGCACAAGCGCCGCCTTTGTCAGAATTGGCCTTGCATGTTGGCGCAAGTGAACGCACGATTACGCGCATTTTTCAAAAAGAGACGGGCATGAACTATCAATCGTGGCGCCAGCAGTGGCGCTTACTTAAAGCCATTGAGTTATTGAGTGAGCATCAACCGATGATGGAGATTGCATTATCCTTAGGCTTTGGCAGTTACAGCGCTTTCTCAACGTTCTTTAAGAACATGACGGGCATTTCCCCGAAAAAATATCTTTAAGCTTAATCATGACCATAAAAAAAGCCCGACATTTGTCGGGCTTTTTTAGATCACGGGAAAAATATGATTATTTAGCCGCTTTTTGTTTTGCGATCAAGTCACGCAATACGTAATGTAAGATACCGCCTGCTTTGAAGTAATCCACTTCGTTCAATGTATCAATGCGGCAAAGCACTGTGAACTGAGTTTCTTTACCTGTTTCAGGATGAGTTGCCGTCACAACGATGTCTTGATGCGGTTTAATGTCATCATTAAATTCGATGTGGAAGCTTTCTGTACCATCTAAACCTAAAGATTCAGCATTGTCACCATTTTTATATTGAAGCGCTAAAATGCCCATACCGATCAAGTTAGAACGGTGAATACGCTCATAGCTCTCTGCGATCACAGCTTTTACGCCCAATAAGTTAGGACCTTTTGCTGCCCAGTCACGGCTTGAACCTGAACCGTACTCTTTACCCGCTAAGATGATCAATGGTGTTTGATCTTCTTTATACTTCATCGCCGCATCATAAATCGCCATCACTTCGCCAGAAGGTAAGTATTTAGTCAAACCACCTTCGATGCCAGGGATCATTTTGTTACGGATACGGATGTTTGCGAATGTACCGCGCATCATCACTTCGTGGTTACCACGACGAGAACCGTATGAGTTGAAGTCTTCAGGTTTCACACCATGCTCCATCAAGTAACGACCCGCTGGGGAATCTTTCTTGATTGAACCGGCAGGTGAGATGTGATCCGTTGTGATGGAATCGCCAAACACTGCCAATACGCGTGCTTTATCAATCGCTTTCAATGCTTCAATCGGCTGATCAATGTGTTCAAAGTATGGTGGATGTTGAACGTATGTGGAGTTTGGATCCCATTCATACGTTTCGCTGTCAGTCACAGCGATGGATTGCCATTGCTCATCACCATCAAATACGCCTTCATAACCTTTGGCAAACATGTTGCTTGTGATCATTAAGACTTCTTTAGCGATCTCTTCGTTTGAAGGCCAGATGTCTTTTAAGAATACATCTTTACCGTTGGCATCTTGTGCAATTGGATCTTTGGTCAAGTCAATGTTGGTTGAACCTGCAATTGCGTAAGCCACAACCAATGGTGGAGAGGCTAACCAGCTGCCGCGGATTTGTGGATGGATGCGGCCTTCAAAGTTACGGTTACCAGACAATACGCCAGAGACTGTCATGTTGTTTTCATCAATGGCTTTGGCAACGGCAGGAATTAATGGACCTGAGTTACCAATACAAGCTGTACAACCATAACCGGTTAAGTAGAAACCGATGTCTTCTAAATACTTCATGAGGCCAGCTTTTTCTAAGTATTCGCTGGCCACTTTAGAGCCAGGGGCTAAAGATGTTTTCACCCATGGTTTACGAGTTAAGCCAAGTGCTGCGGCTTTTTTCGCCACTAAACCTGCCGCCATCATCACGCTTGGGTTAGATGTATTTGTACAAGATGTAATCGCTGCAAACACAACATCACCGTGGTGCAATTTTTCTGCTTGACCATCGATGTTGATGTCTACCGCTAAATCAGGGTTTTCAACGCTGTCTGCGATGAATTTTTTGCTTGTTGCAGGTAAATCACCTAATACAACGCGATCTTGTGGACGGCTTGGGCCTGCAATACTGGTTTCTACAGTGCCTAAATCTAATTCTAAAACATCTGTAAAGACAGGTTCGTCACCTTCATTGCGCCATAAACCTTGTGCTTTAGCGTATGCTTCAACACGTTTAACCGTGTCATCAGAGCGGCCAGTTAAGCGCATGTAATCTAATGTGATTTCATCGACAGGGAAGAAGCCAACAGTTGCGCCGTATTCAGGTGCCATGTTAGAGATGGTTGCACGGTCTGCTAAAGGCAATTCCGCTAAGCCATCGCCAAAGTATTCAACGAATTTACCCACCACGCCTTTTTTACGAAGCATTTGTACGATTGTTAAGACTAAGTCTGTTGCAGTCACGTGGCTGCGCAATTTACCTGTTAATTTAAAGCCCACAACTTCAGGGATCAACATGGAGATGGGTTGGCCTAAAATGGCAGCTTCCGCTTCAATACCACCGACGCCCCAACCTAAAACAGATAAACCGTTCACCATTGGTGTGTGTGAGTCTGTACCCACGCAAGTGTCAGGAATCACCCACTCTTCACCGTCTACTTTAGACACCCAAGCAGTTTTCGCTAAGAATTCTAAGTTCACTTGGTGACAAATGCCTGTGCCAGGAGGCACAACGCTGAAGTTATCAAAGGCTTTTTGGCCCCAACGTAAGAATGCATAACGCTCACCGTTGCGTTCCATTTCCATGTCTACGTTTTCAGTAAACGCATTGTTTGTACCGAAATGGTCGATCATTACAGAGTGGTCGATCACTAAGTCAACAGGGGACAATGGGTTGATGTTTTCTGGGTTTTCGCCCGCTTTAACCATTGCATCACGCATGGCAGCTAAGTCAACAACCGCAGGTACACCTGTGAAGTCTTGCATCAATACACGTGCAGGGCGGTATTGGATTTCGCGGTCAGATTTACGATCTTTCAACCAATCGCGGATCGCTTCGATGTCTTGAAGATTCACAGTTTTGTTATCTTCGTAACGTAAAAGGTTTTCTAATAAAACCTTCATGGATTTTGGTAATTGAGAAACATCCCCTAATGTTTCTGCCGCTTGTGCGATTGAGTGATAGAGATACTCTTTATCCCCAACTTTTAGCGTTGCTTTAGACTTCAAACTGTCGATATGACTCATGCTCCACTCCTTATAGTACGTATGAATGACTAACCTAAAATCTTTATCTTGGAAAGATTACGGATGCCAACCACAATATGTTGTCAAAAAGTAATTTTTTCAAGACTCAATAATCTTGGTTTATTATAGGTGAACCTTGGGCTAATACAATCCTATTTGAGGTAATGTTGATATTTGAAGTTATTTATCAACCTGATCAAGATTATTAATATGACAAGTTGATAAAAATTATGAATAATGGTTCCATCAAGTGGAAACACACACAATTTTTACAACATTTTTAAGGAGATTGAGATGTCAATTGATGCATTAAAAGATATGTTACCTGCGTATGCTAAAGATATGCGTTTGAATTTAAGCAACGTTTTGAGCGAAGCGGGCGCAGAAGGCTTGACTGAAAAGCAAATCGCAGCGATTGCAGTGGCGGTCTCTTTGAGCACACGCTCAAAAGCTTTGATTGAAAACATCGAAGCATTTGCAGCGCCAATTTTAACGGAAGAAGAGTTAAACGGTGCAAAAATTGCGTTCAGTATCATGAGCATGAACAACATTTACTACCGCTTTGTTCACTTAACTAGCAATCAAGAATATGCAACAATTCCTGCACGTTTACGCATGAACAGCATGGCAAATCCTGGCATTGATAAAGTGACATTTGAATTGGCCTCTATGGCAGTTTCTGCGGTGAACGGTTGTGGTATGTGCTTAGATTCACATGAGAAAAACTTACGTGATCATGGTGTCACCACACAAGCGATCCAATCCTCTGTGCGCATTGCTGCGGTGTTATTCTCAGTGGGCGCTACATTAAACTAACAAAATGGGGCTTTGTCCTCAATTGATCAAAAAAAGAGGCCAATGGCCTCTTTTTTTATGGGTGTGTGGTTAAAAATATTTTGCATCAATCACACAATTGTTGATGTGGATCAGCTTTAAGTATTCGCTTCCACCATCCAAATGAGCGGTTTGAGCTCTTGACCAGTAAAGGGTTTGGTTTTTTCACTGCTTGGAATGGTGGGATCGAGACGCAATTTTGTCAGCATGATGAGCTCACTGAATTCAGGAATGCTGCTCGGATCTTTATGTAATTGCTCAAGAGAATACCCTAAAATTGCCAATTGTGAGAGCACCGATTGCTGGCGAATCATGAATTCATTGTAATAATGAAAGTCCCCATGGAATTTTTGTGGCTCTTTTTGCATGCGGGTTAAAGAGTTTGACAGCTGAATGATTAAAGATTGCGTGTCTTTGAGCTTGATGTAAAACTCAGAAGGCTCCACACTCTTTTTGATCCAAACAGCCTCTAAGGTTTCTAACACATCATAAATATGATAGCGAATGCGTTCGGCTAAGCGCGGCGCCTCGCGTTTTTCCCAAGAGGGTAAAAAGTAGATGGTGAAGAAAATGGCAATGACGGCAGCGACAGCGGTATCAATCACCCGTTCAATGGCAATCGAAGCCCCTGAGAGATCATCGGTCATATTTAGGGTCAGCAATACATAGATCGTCACAAACATCACGCATAGTTTATAGTCAAGATTCACCAAAGCATTGCTGAGGATGATGGACACCATAATATACATCACAATGTAAGAGAGGCTCGGCTCAAAGGAGACAATGATGCCAACGATGATGCACCCGAGCACCGTGCCAATGATGCGCGCTTGACTGCGTTCACGCGTAATGCTAAATCCGGGGCGCATTAAGGTGACCAACGTAAAGGCAATCCAAAAGCTGTGGGCGAGAATCTGCTTTTGATCGAGCACCAAGCTGATAAAGGAGAGGGTGGCGAACATAGCCACTGCGGTGCGAATGGAAAAACGCATGAAATCAGAAGAGAAGGTCAAATTCTCTTTGACAATGTTCCAGGACCAATGGCTGTGGGAGATGTGCTTTTTAAAGTGATCACCAAGGGTGGGGATCTCAGTTTGCCCAAGGAGCAATTCACGCACTTTATCTAATTGACGATTCATCACCCACGCTTTTCGATAATGGGCAGCCAATACACCATAGGCTTCTGAAGCCGCTTCATCTAACTCTGTATTTTTGAGAATCTCAAGCTCAAACTCAAGGGCTCTGAGTTCTGCTTTAAAGCCTAAACGGCGAATCATCTCGCCACCACCTAATGTATGTAGGCTCATCTCTTCTAAATTATTGGCAGCCTTACGATAAAGATCCCGCAGGAAAATCTGAATGTCTGAATTCTCATACGATTGACGAATGGTGGTGAAGTCTTGAAACGGTGCCACCATGCGGTCATACACATCGGTGAGCAGCGTCAATTCGCCAGCCATTTTCTGAATTTTGATGTCTGCTTTATTTGTGGTGCGATAAAGTAAATCACGGGTTTGCTGAAACTCAGCAATCAAAGTGGTTTGAGTTTCAATCAAATTGGCAAAAGACTTTTCTAAATCACTATTTTGACGATAACACTCTGAGATGGCTTGTAAATAGCGTGCTAAATGCACATAACAAGAAGAGAGCGTTTGACGAATGATGTAGTTGGCAAAGACTTTAGAAAACAGCAGTGCATAGATCACATAAAAGATGGCACCAATGGAAAAATCGATGATGTATTCGGTGACATTATAAGTATTTCGCCCAGTGATCATCGCAATGAAGATGAAGGTAAAGCCAATGGTGCCAGCTTTAGGGCCAAAGCAGCTCATGAAATTACTGAAAAACACCACAATCGATAGGGAAATGATGAACAAAAAGGGCATTGTGCCCATAAATTGCGCAAAATAGATGGTGATGAGTAATGTACCCACAAGCGTAATGAGCAGCTCATTGCGTTTATGTTTGAATGAGCCAATTTGGTCCGCAATGCCAATGGTTAAACTGGCATAGCCCACCGTAATGAGATTTTTCGTCTCTCCACCCAATAAATAGACAATGAAGACCGGGAGAAACACACCGATGCCTTTGTATAAACCTATTGTGAAATCATAGCTGAAGAAGAAACGGTAGATGTTTGTGAGTGATCGATTCATGCGAAGTTAAAGAACTTTAACTAGGAAGAGATAAAGCTCATCATTATAGATGAGCTTTAGGGGAGAGGCCATAGTCGGCGCTTAATTATTTTTTAAAATATAATCAAGATGTTCAATGAATTGATCTGCAGGCACAGCACCCATCACGCGGTATTGCGGAATCTCATTGCCGGCGGCATCAAAAAAGAGCATCGCAGGTGGTCCAAAGAGATTAAAGTGCTTTTGCAATTGCTGATCCACTTTGTTGTTCTCAGTGACATCTGCTGTGATGAAGTTGAGTTCAGCTAAACGCGCTTTCACTTCAGGATCACTGAACACATATTTTTCCATCTCTTTACACGCAACGCACCAATCTGCATTGAACTCAAGCAAAGTGATTTTGCCATGATTGTTCTGTAAGGCTTCATTGAGTCCTTTTAAGCCCACAATGGGTGTGGCCGCTAAGCTTTCATGGGTTTTTAAGCTTTCATACACAAAGTAACCTGAAAATGTGAGGGATAAAAGGGCAGGGAGCATAAAGAACTTGGGCAATTGATGCATTTTAAAGATTTTGATCACAAACCAAAGGGCAAGCGAGAGCGCGATGAAGGCATAGAGCATGTTTTCCCAAAAGAGCGGTAAAATGCGCCCTAAGAAATAGGCGGCAACAGCTAAGAGGATAAAGCCAAAGAACTCTTTAATGGCGTTCATCCATGCCCCAGCTTTCGGCAATAGATAACCAGAAGACACGCCAAGGATCATCAACGGTACGCCCATACCTAAGCTCATGGCAAAGAGGGCAAAGCCGCCTAAAACATAATCTTGCGTTTGGGCAATTAAGGTGATGATGCCAATGAGCGGCGCTGTGACGCAAGGACCCACAATGAGGGCAGAGAGTGCGCCCATGATCATTGCGCCAATGTATGTGCCACTTTTTGATTGACTTGCAAAGCGATTGAGATAATTTTGGATGAAAACGGGCGTTTGAATTTGATATACGCCAAACATGCTCAATGACAAAATCACAAAGAGGGCAGCAAAGCCCATTAAGACATATTTATTTTGAAATGCTGCCGCTAAACCACTGCCTAGCATCGCAGCGACAATGCCAATGGTGGTATACACAAGCGCCATCGCGATGACATAGGAAAAAGAGATCATAAAGCCGCGGCGTTTTGTGAGGTTTTTTTCACCCGTTAAAATGCCCGATAAAATTGGCAACATTGGTAAAACACACGGCGTAAAGGTCAATAAAATGCCGAGTAAGAAAAAGAGTGGGAGCGCGAGATACTGCTTTTCTAATAGAAATGAAGCCAAGCGATCATGCTCATTTAAAAGGGGGGCAGCCGTTTCTGTTTTGAGCTGATCTATCGTTGTCACATCAGGATTCACCACCAATGTGCGAGACCATTGATGGGGCGGAAAACATAAGCCAGCTTTCGCACAGCCTTGGGCTTCAATCTCTAAATGAAGCGTATGGACATTGACTAAAGGCTGTTTAAAGCGCAGTGTCATTTCCATGGTGTGATTATAGATGGGTTGGCGGCCAAAGAATTCATCATCATGCATCACAGCGTCTGGCCAAATGATTTCGGCGATGTCGACATTTTGATTGAGCGGCGTGATGTGAATTTTATCTTTGTATAAATAATAGTCAGGATTGATCTCCCAAATGAGGTTGATTTCTGACTCAGAAGCTTTAAAAATCTCAGGTTTAAAGACTTGCTCAGGCGGTAAGAAATCTTGGCGGGCAGCGGCAGGCAATGAAGGCGCATCTGCTTGTTTGTTCAATAAAGATTGGGAAAAACTTTGGGCAACACTTTGATTACTAAAGGTAATTAAGGCGAAAAAGAGCCACACTAAGGGGGCGATTTGTCTAATCGAGAGATGTTTCAAAACAGCACCTTTCCGAGTTAATGAGTCACGAATGGGCAATTATCTCATAAAAAACTAAAATGACTAAATTCTATACTTGACCTAAAAATTTTAGGCGCTATAATTACTTCACTTTCTGCGGGAATAGCTCAGTTGGTAGAGCACAACCTTGCCAAGGTTGGGGTCGCGAGTTCGAGTCTCGTTTCCCGCTCCAAATTTTAAAACCTCATCTTTGATGAGGTTTTTTTATTGCCTGAAAAAAGCGCAATAAAAAAGCCTGAATGTTCAGGCTTTTTGAATGTATTGAATCATTGTTCAGCAATGATCACAGCACGCAGTGGGGCAGGATAGCCTTCAATGGTTTTATTGTGATTATTTGGATCTAAGAAATCCTCAAGGGAGAGATAAGTCATCCAATCCGTTTTGCGCTGCTCTTCAATGCTTGTTTGGTTGAGATCCACGCATCTGACATGTTTAAAGCCCACGCGCTTTAAGAAAATCTCAAGCATTTTGACAGATGGAATGAACCACACATTGCGCATTTGTGCATAGCGATCATGCGGAATGAGGCATGCATGCTCATCGCCTTCAATCACCATGGTTTCGAGCACTAAGGTGCCTTTTTTATTCAATAAGCGTTTAAGATCAGTTAAATGATCAATCGGCGAGCGGCGATGATAAAGGACACCCATCGAAAACACCGTATCAAACCATGCCAATTCATCCGTGATGGCTTCTAGCCCAATGGGCAACTGCCAAATGGGTAAATCTGGGGCATAATGTTTAAAGGCTTTAAATTGCGCCAAAAATAGCCAATTCGGATCAATCCCAATGACGGATTTTGCGCCCGCACCGAGCATGCGCATGCCATAATAACCATTGCCGCAGCCCACATCGAGCACATTTTTATGATGAAGATCGATGTGCGGTGCCACGCGCGCCCATTTCCAGTCAGAATGCCATTCTGTATCAATGTGCGTGTCACAAAATTGCCAAGGACCTTTGCGCCAAGGCATGAGCTTTCGCAAAGAGGCTTCTAATTGCGCTGAATCGGTAGTGCCTTGTAAAATGGCACCATTGACCAAATCTAAAGTGCAATTGTCAATCGCAGGCAATTGATCTAGCACCGCTTGCCAGTCATCAAAATTGCCATGAATGTGTTCTTGAATGTATTCAGGTAACCACGTTTGAAGATTTTGCGTCCATTGACGCAAGCCCGTGGGGCGATAAAACTCGGCAATAGCTGCGTAATCAATCATAGGATTCTTAGAATAATGTATTTAAGGTAAAGCGACGATGGAGATGAAGTTGAGACACTGAAACCACTGATAAACACGCGTAAAACCTGCTTCATGTAGGCGCGCTTTATGGATGGCAAAGGAGTCAATGCGCATCACATTTTCAATGGCTTCGCGCTTTTGGGCAATCTCTAACTCTGAGTAGCCATTCGCGCGTTTGAAGGCTAAATGCATATCATCAAGCACGGATTGTTCATCAGCATCATCAAAATAGATTTTTTCTGATAAAAATAGGGCGCCTGTTGGCAGCAATGCTTTGCGAATTTTGGTGAGTAAGGCTAAACGCTCAGCAGGCTCAATGAATTGTAGGGTTAAATTCAACACAACAATGGCCGCGGGATCAAAGTCAATATGACGAATGTCTGCTTGTTTGAGCTCAATGGGAATGAGGCCATCGTGCACTTGATCTTGCAATTTAAAAAATTGTGTGGCTTTTTCGATCATGGGTGCTGAGTTATCGACAGCGATGATTTTCGTATTTTCTGTACGAATCGAATGGCGAAGGGCATTAGATACCGCCCCAAGCGAGCAGCCAAGGTCATAAATGGTGGCATTGTCCTCTGCAAAGAGTGGGGCAAAGCGACCAATTTGCTCAACGATCATCGGGTAACCCGGTGCAGAGCGTTTGATCATGTCTGAGAAAACATTGACCACTTCTTCATTGAAGACAAAGTCAGTTTTTTTGCGTTTCTCAGAGAAAATGGTATCAACAGGCATCATGATTGATTGAGTTCAACTAAAGTGTCATGATAGCGATCAACAAGATTCGGTAAAGATTCTAAATGACGCGTTTTGGCATACTTTAATCGATAAGCAGTATAAGGTGCTGTTTCGCCTGCTAAGAACAGCTCAAGTTGGCGCGCCCGACACTGATGAATCAAGGCATCTTCAGGCTCTGCGGCAACCGTGATGTCTGTCAATGCAGCCTGATAACCTTTAGGAGGTGCGGTAATGAGCGGGGCATCTTCATAATGGTAGTCATCATAAAAATGTTCCATCTCTGGCGTTGCAGCACTCGATGAATCAGATTTCAATGTTTGGTCGATGATGGAGCGAGAGTTGCGAAGGGTGTCCTCCGTGGAGTGACGCGCTTCACGCAATGACTGTTTGACCTCATCTAATTGAGTGGTGTCATTGATCTGCTTTGTAAAACTCTGCTTTGTCTCCTCTATGGAGCGCTTGAGCTCATCGGTTTCGAACTCTTTTGAGACTTCGTTTTTCACTTGATCTGCAAAAGAACGGATTTTATTGACGATACTGCCCACCGCACGAATGGTCTCTGGCAACTTTTGTGGGCCAATGACGATCAATGCGACAATAAAGACAATCAGAAATTCGCTAAAACTAATACCAAACATTGATTGACTTTACTGTACGTTGTCTTTTTTCGTTTCAGAAGCATCTACTTTAGGTGCAGCTTCAGTAGATTTGTGCTCAACGGATTCAACTTTACCGTCTTTGTCACCCTCTTTTTTCTCATCTTCTTTCATGGCGTCTTTGAAGCCTTTTAACGCTGTGCCTAAATCACCGCCCATGTTGCGCAGTTTTTTTGTACCAAAAATTGCCAATACAACGATTAATACAATGATCCAGTGCCAAATGCTAAATGAACCCATAACAAGTACCTCTATATGATAAAGTCATTTTAAAAAATTCGCTTCATTATAAAGGTAATGTGCCCTGAGGTATAGACTAACTTCAACTATTTTTATCCATCTGATGGATTCTGGGCAACATTTCACCAAAACCGATCCATTGCAGTTTTAATTTGATGTGTTATATTAATAAGGTCAGTATTTAGGCGGTTTTGTATAGAAAGTGCGCAAAACAAGAATTGTATAATAATTCATCTTGATTAATCGTTTTAATCGCTTATAATACGCTTCTGATTTGCAGTGCGGGAATAGCTCAGTTGGTAGAGCACAACCTTGCCAAGGTTGGGGTCGCGAGTTCGAGTCTCGTTTCCCGCTCCAAAAAATGGCTGAATAGCATAGGGGTAATGCACCGGTTTGCAAAACCGTGTACGCCAGTTCGATTCTGGCTTCAGCCTCCAAAAAATATTATGGTGACCCACATTGGTTTCCTCGCAGTGAATTATTACGCACCGTGTCAGGTCCGGAAGGAAGCAGCACACGTATTAGGTTTGCGTGCAGAGGGCGAGCTGGTGTGGGTCATCTCCATTTTGGGCAGGAAAAATATTAGGAGTTCATCCCCATGGCAACTCAAGCCTTAGCGCGTAAATGGCGCCCGAAAAACTTTCACGAAGTTGTTGGTCAAAAGCACGTTGTCACTGCCTTAACAAACGGTCTCGATAATAATCGTCTTCATCATGCCTTTTTACTCACCGGTACTCGCGGTGTCGGTAAAACAACGCTTGCGCGCATTCTAGCGAAATCCTTAAACTGTGAACAAGGGGTCAGCTCTCATCCTTGCGGTGTGTGTAGCATTTGTCAGGAAGTCGATCAAGGTCGCTTTGTGGATCTGATCGAAATTGATGCCGCATCGCGCACAAAAGTGGAAGATACTCGCGAAATTTTAGACAATGTCCAATATGCGCCAACGCGTGGTCGCTATAAAGTTTACCTCATCGATGAGGTGCACATGCTCTCTAACAGCAGCTTCAATGCCTTATTAAAAACATTAGAAGAGCCGCCAGAGCATGTTAAATTCATTTTAGCCACCACCGATCCACAAAAATTACCGGTGACGGTTTTATCGCGCTGTTTACGGTTTCATTTAAAGAAAATCCCATCCCCTGAAATCACCAGCTACTTAACGCACATCATGGATGCTGAAGGCATCGATTATCAAAATAAAGCGTTAGAACTGATTGCTAAAGCTGGGGCAGGGAGCATGCGTGACAGTTTATCTCTATTAGATCAAGGCATTGCATACACCAATGGTCATGTGGCATTTGAACCCATTCAAACCATGCTTGGGCTCATTGATGATCAATATGCGCTGCTGATTCTGCGTGCCTTAGCAACCCTTGACCAGTCTGCATTGCTTGCGGCATCTAAGCAAGTGATGGATTCAGGTGCAGATCCTTATGCATTATTAGAAGCTTTGATTGAGGCTTTCCATCAATTGACGCTATTACAAATTGATGCAAGCTTTATTGATTTAGATGATACGCATCAAGACGCATGGCAAGCGCTGGCAACGGCGATGAGTGCAGAAGATCTGCAATTGTATTATCAAATTGCGCTGCATGGCCGCAAAGATTTAGAAATGCATCCTGAGCCATTGATTGGGCTTGAGATGACATTGCTGCGCATGTTGCTCTTTACACCCAAAGGTGCGCCGAAAAAATCAGCCGTGCCTTCAGTCAAAACGCAGCCATCTACAACGCCGATTGTCCATGCACCGCAAACGCACAATGAACCGACAGTTTCATTGGCGACATTGTTAGATGAGGTACAAGCTGCGCCAGAGGTTACTAAAGTTGAGCCTGTTGCAGAGCCGCCTGTGGTTGAAGAAATAAAAATAGCAGAGCCAACGCCCGAGATGGAACCTGAGCCTGAAATCATTCCTATGAATGATTCACCTGTTATGGATGCGCCCATCTATGATGATGTGCCGCCGTGGATTGATGCTGAGCAATATGAATCCATCGCAGCGGTACCAGCACCCATTGAGCCGGAAATTGCAGCGCCTGTGGCATCGATACCTGCTGAATCAGTCGTTGCTTCAACTCAAGCCGATTATCCTTTAAATAATAATGAAGATTGGCTTGAGATTGTACGCAATCTATCCATTTCAGGATTGACGCTTGGCATTGTTCGTAACTTAGTGCTCGAACGATTTTCCGATGATTGGTTGGTGCTAAAACGCTCAAGAGAAGATCATGCCTTTAACATTCCGGATGCCGAAGCAAACATTGCAAAAGCTGTGAGTGAGCTTCTTGGTCGCGATATTCGCTGCTCCATTGTGGCCACAGAACAAGTGATTGAAGAGGATGATTTTAATCATCGGGCCGAAAAAGAGTTAGAGGCGCGTAAAGTGCAAGTGTTGGCTGACATTCATGCGGATCCTGTTGTGCAATTTTTGGTCAATACGTGTGATGCAGAAGTGTTAGATTCAACCCTTAAGCTCAAACACGAATAGTGTATAATACAATTTTTTAATCAAGGAAAACGATTATGATGATGAAAGGCGGAATTGCTGGGATGATGAAAAAAGCCCAGAAAATGCAAGAAGATATGGTGAAAGCACAAGAAGAATTGGCGGACATCTCTGTGACGGGTGAATCTGGCGCAGGTTTAGTGAAAATCGAAATGTCTTGCCGCCACGTTGTGCGTAAAATTGAAATTGATGATTCATTGTTATCAGATGATAAAGAGATGCTTGAAGATTTAATCGGTGCAGCGTTTAACGATGCATTGGCAAAAGTTGAAGTGGCTTCTCAAGAAAAAATGAAATCTGTGACCGGTGGCTTTGAATTGCCAGCGGGCATGAAATTACCTGGTTTTTAATGAGCCATACACTGTATCCGAAAGCCCTTAAAGCATTGGTGGATGCCTTAAGGGTTTTGCCTGGTGTGGGGCAAAAGTCAGCGCTGAGAATGGCGCTGCATTTGCTTGAGCGCAATCGAACGGGTGCTTTGCAGCTGAGCAATGCCATTACGGGTGCATTGAATCACATACAAAAATGTAGCATTTGCCGCAATTTATCTGATGAGGCTGTGTGTTCGATCTGCCAAGATCCAAAGCGCGATGCGTCATTGTTGTGTGTGGTGGAAAACCCGATGGATGTGTTTGCACTCTCCCAATCGGTGGATTATAAAGGTCGTTACTTTGTGCTTATGGGTAATTTATCACCGTTAGATGGCATTGGTCCTGAAGAAGTGGGGCTTGATCTGCTTGAAGCGCGCTTGCGTGAAGGAGTGATCAAAGAACTCATTTTAGCCACCAATCCAACGGTTGAAGGTGAAGCGACGGCGTTTTACATTGATGAAATGGCTAAACCCTATCAAGTGACCGTCACCCGCATTGCACATGGCGTGCCAATGGGCGGCGAACTTGAATATTTAGACAGTGGCACATTGTCCCATGCATTCAGAGCAAGACAAAGATTTTAAGGAGGTGAATCATGAGTACCATTTTTACCAAAATTATTAATAAAGAGATTCCGGCCACCATCGTCTATGAAGATGATCAAGTGTTGGCGTTTCGTGACATTGATCCAAAAGCACCTGAACACATTTTGGTGATCCCTAAAAAAGAGATTCCAACCGTCAATGACATTGACGAAGCCGATGCCGCGCTCGTGGGGCAGCTGTTTTTAGCGGCGAAAAAGATCGCCAAAGAGCTCGGCTTTGCGGACAATGGTTACCGTTTGGTGATGAACTGCAATGAAGATGGCGGTCAAACAGTGCATCACATTCACATGCACATTTTAGCAGGCCGTCGTTTGAACTGGCCTCCAGGTTAATGGCAATCATATGAATTTAAAAGATTATATCATCAGCATTCCAGATCATCCGTTACCGGGGATCATTTTTAGAGACATCTCGCCACTGCTTGGCAATGGTGAAGCGTATCGTTGTGCCACCAATCAAATCGTTGAGTATGCCAAAGCAAAAGGCGTGCAAAAGATCGTTGGGCCAGAAGCACGTGGTTTCATTGTGGGTTGTCCTGTGGCGTATGCCATGGATGTAGGTTTTGTGCCTGCCCGTAAAAAAGGCAAATTACCCCGTGAAACAGAGTGTGTGGAATATGCTTTAGAATATGGCACTGCCCTCATTGAACTGCATAAAGATGCCATTAAACCCGGTGAAAAAGTATTGATCTGTGATGATTTACTCGCCACAGGCGGTACGATTGCTGCGGTGATTGAGTTGGTTGAAAAGCTTGGCGGCATCGTGGTGGGTTGTGCATTTTTAGTGGAACTGACAGAGCTCAATGGTCGCGAGAAGATCAAGCAGTATGATACGTTGACTTTGATGGAATTTTAGTCAGATTTTGGCCAATGGATTGAAGAAGATTTAGGTTACGCCCTTGAAAACAATACGTCAGCGAAATAAATTATACATTGCCCTTGTGATTGGGTTAATGCAAGCGCCTTTGATGGCTCAAACACCGCAAACGGGTGCTTTAGGCGTTTGCCGCATCAGCCCGTTGAAGCAATATTTACAGCCGACTGATCAAGTGATTGAGGATGGCACGGTTTATCTCTCAGGGAATGCTGCTGACAGTGATGAGCGTTATGCCAATGTCGAAGGCGATATTGTGGCGTATTATGGCAACAGCCGTGTTGATGCCAGTCGCATCACGCTAGATCGTACCACCAATGTCTTATCTGGCCGTGATCAAAACATTCGTTATGCCTCTGATTCTGTGGTGCTTGAGTCTAAAAGCTTCACCTCGCGCCTTAATGATAAAGAGTACGAAGGCGATGATGTCACCTATTATTTACACCAAGCCGAAGCGCAAGGGCGCGCGAAATATGCCATCAGCCGTCAGATTGAAAAAACAGCAGATTTCCAAGGGGTAACCTATTCAACGTGCCCAACAGATGAAGAGGTGTGGCAGTTGTCCGCAGCCGATCTTCATTTAGATGAAAACACAGGGCGCGGCACTGCCAAACATGCCAAATTTTCACTCTTTGGCGTCCCGATTTTATACACGCCATATTTTTCATTCCCCATTGATGATCGTCGACAAACGGGCTTTTTATTCCCCACAATCTCTTATGATCGTGATGGTGGTTTAGCCGTCCGTGTACCTTACTATTTAAATTTAGCGCCGAATTATGACGTGACGTTAAATCCCGGATTTTATACGCGCCGCGGTTTGATTTTAGGGGCAGAAGCTCGTTATTTAAACACATGGCAAAATTCAGTGTTCCGTTTTGATTTTTTGCCGGATGATCGCCGGTTTAAAAATCAAGAGCGTGCCCGCATTGCTGCCAATGATCCGAAAGATCCCTATAGCAAAAAACTGCATTCAACACGTTGGTCAGTGTTTTTCAATCAGCAGTTGAATTTGATGCCTAAATTGCGTGGGCGCATCTTATTTCAACAAGTGTCTGATCATCGCTATGTGGAAGACATTCAAGATGCCGTCGGCTTATTGACAGAAACAAACTTAGAGCGCGTGGCAGAACTCACCTATTCAGATCGCAATTGGCAGAGCACATTGCGTGTGCAGCACTATCAAGTGCTTGATAAGGTGATCATTCCTGATGCGCCTTATGCGCGCATGCCACAATGGTTATTAAGTGGCGAATGGGAACAAAATGGCATCATTTATGGTGCGAATGTGGAGGCTGTACAATTTAGAACCCACATTAAGCCAAATGATCGTAATAAAGCGCGCCCAAAATCTGCGACGCGCATTGATTTATTGCCTTATGTGGGCTTTCGTTTAGAAAATTCCTGGGGCTTTTTTGAGCCAAAATTGGCCTATCGCTACACTCATTATGATTTAGATTATCAAGACATCAATGGCGTTGCACCGAATAAACCCCATAATTTGCACCGCGGCACCTCTATTTTCAGTATTGATACAGGAATTGCCTTAGAGCGTGATGTGAGCTTTAGCAGTTTATTTGGTGGCGGGAACTTCATTCAAACATTAGAACCTCGTTTATTTTACTTGAATGTGCCGTATCGTCGTCAATCAGACATTCCAATTTTTGACACCGGCAACATTACGCCAAGTTATGACAATCTATTTGCCACCAACCAATTTACGGGAGCAGATCGTCAAAGCAATGCCAATCAGCTCACAACGGCGCTCACCACACGTTTTATTAATGATGAAACGGGTGTGGAGCACTTTAGATTGTCTTTGGGGCAAATTTATTATTTTGATCAACCACGCATCACCATTAACCAAGATTTATTGCCGAAAAATGAGTGCTTGAAAGATTATGAAAATAACCATCGACCAGGCATTGGGGCAATTAAATGCCAAAGTGGCCGTCATTCAGAATGGTTTGTGGAAAATCACATTGTATTTTCCAGTGACTTCAGTTCTCGCGTCATTTGGCAATGGTCACCGGATGCTAAACGCACCACGCGTTTATCGTATGATTTACGCTATCAACCAGAACCTCGTAAAATCATTAACATTGCACAGCGCTATGATCGCACCTTGACGGGTACGCAAAAAGATTGGGTGACGAACCAAATTGACATCACATCCTTCTGGGAGGTGAATAATAACTGGGCAGTGGTGGGGCGTTATAACTATTCATTAGAAGAGCGCCGCATGAATGATTCTTATATGGGCTTTGAATACAGTGATTGCTGTGTGGCAACACGTGTGGCAGCCCGTTATTATCGCAGTAATTTACTCGATGATAAAAAGAGTTGGAAAGCCTATTTACAATTTGAGTTTAAGGGCTTAGGTAATGTTGGGCAGAGCACAGATTCTTTCTGGGAAGAGAGCATTCCGGGCTATACAGCAAAATATTTAAGCAATACTCGCGGATTTTAGATTAAAAAAAGCCCCCACACTGTGAGGGCTTTTTGATTCTAATGTGATTAGAGAATGAAGCGGCTTAAATCTTCATTGTCAGACAATTCACCAAGAGAATTTTTCACCATCGCTTCATCAATGGTGACGGTTTCGCCACTACGATCAGAGGCTGTGAATGAAATCTCTTCTAACAAGTGCTCTAAAATCGTGTGTAAACGACGCGCACCAATGTTTTCTGTTTTTTCATTGACGTTGTAAGCGATCTTAGCAATCTCAGCAATCGCGCCATCGGTAAAGGCAAGTTCCACTTCTTCAGTTTTCAATAAAGCCGTGTATTGCTTGATGAGGGCAGAGGATGGCTCTTTTAAGATGCGTTCAAAATCTTCTGCCGTCAATGCATTGAGTTCAACGCGAATCGGTAAACGACCTTGCAATTCAGGAATCAAGTCAGAAGGGCGTGCAACATGGAAAGCGCCTGATGCGATGAATAAAATGTGATCAGTTTTCACAGGGCCATATTTAGTGGAGACGGTGCTGCCTTCAATGATGGGCAATAAATCACGTTGCACACCTTCACGAGAGACATCCGTGCCAGAGCTTTCACCGCGGCGGCACACTTTATCGATCTCATCAATGAAAACAATGCCAGTATTTTCAGCAGCAGCAATGGCTTGTTTTTTCACATCTTCTTCATTGACCAAACGGCGGGCTTCTTCATCTTGCGCCGCTTTTAAAGCATCTTTGATTTTCATCTTTTGCTTATGTTTTGGCGTGTTGCCTGTTTGATTGAAGAGGGATTGCAATTGTTCTGCCATCTCTTCCATGCCAGGAGGCGTCATGATGTTCATGCTTGATGCATGTTGCTGCGTCAATTCAATTTCAATCTCTTTATCGTCTAATTCACCGCGAATGATTTTTTCACGGAATTTTTGACGCGTGGCAGAGTTATCTGTGCTTGGGGCGCTTGGCTCATTGTCAAAACCCACAGATTTAGGGCGGGGAATGAGCACATCTAAAATGCGTTCAATGGCGGCGTCTTCAGCTTTCGGGTGCGCGAGTTTCACAGCATCTTCACGGGCTTTCGTGATGGCAGCTTCCACTAAATCACGAATGATGGAATCCACTTCACGACCCACATAACCCACTTCCGTGAATTTTGTGGCTTCCACTTTAATGAATGGCGCGTTTGCTAAATTGGCTAAACGGCGAGCAATTTCAGTTTTACCAACACCCGTTGGCCCAATCATTAAGATGTTTTTCGGTGTGATCTCTTTACGCATGTCGCCGGTGACTTGTTGGCGTCTCCAACGGTTACGTAAAGCAATGGCCACGGCGCGTTTTGCATCGTTTTGTCCCACAATGTAGCGATCGAGTTCTTGAACGATCTCTCTTGGTGTCATTTCACTCATGATGTCTTCCTAAAATGTTAACTTTTCAATCGTTTGATTGTGATTGGTGTAGATACAGATGTCCGCGGCAATGCTCAAGCTTTTGCGTACGATACTTTCTGCATCTAAATCTGTATTGTCTAAAAGGGCAAGGGCTGCACTTTGTGCAAAGGCACCGCCAGAACCGATGGTGGCCATATTGTGTTCAGGCTCGATCACATCGCCATTGCCTGAGATCACTAAAATGGCCGTTTCATCCGCCACAATCAATAGCGCCTCTAGGCGACGAAGTTGCTGATCTGTTCGCCAATCTTTGGCCAATTCCACGGCTGCACGGGTCAATTGGCCATTGTGTTGCTCGAGTTTCGCTTCAAAGCGTTCAAACAAAGTAAAGGCATCGGCTGTACCACCTGCAAATCCGGCAATCACTTTTCCATTGTATAAACGACGCACTTTTCTGGCATTGCCCTTCATGACGGTATTGCCTAACGAGACTTGGCCATCGCCACCGATGACAACTTCATTGCCACGTCTAACTGCGCAGATCGTGGTACCACGATATTGTTCCATTTGAACTCCTTGTTCATGTTTCATTGACGTCTTATTAAAATGAGGATGGATTTTTCAATTTCAAGGTGGTCAATGAAAATGGGCATCATTTAGACGATTCGTCTGTGTGCTTTTTGCTCAAATTTTGGATCATGGTGGTGATGTAAACCGTAAAAATGGGGAAGATCGTGATGCCTGCCACCGCTAAAATGGCGGTGCTGATTTTGCCCGCGGTGGTGACGGGGATGATGTTTGACCCTAAAGTGGTTGCCGTCATCGATGCCCACCAAAGCACATCGCCATAGGTTTTCACTTGTGGATTGACGGAGATCTCAAAGAGATAAAAGAGCAAAGTTTGCAGATAAGCAATGGAGAAAAATAGGGTTAAATAGGAGACAAAGAGCCCAGTAATGCGGTCACTGATGAGGAGTTTAACCAATAAAAAGAGGGCAATGACGCCACGAAAAATCGGTAAAAATTTCAGTAAATAAAAGGCTTGTGTAGAGAGCTCTAAATGAAAATGGTTCAACACATTGATATAAGGAATGGAGACCAAAATCAAAAAGAGATAGCGGCGAAAATACTCTAAGCGATGATCAGAGAGAAAAAAGCCTGATAATAAGTCCAATAAAAAGTAGATGCAGATCCAAAATTGTAGATTGTTATTGCGAATCAATGTGTTGTTTTGGATGTTCGGAATGTCCACAAGCGTGATGTCAATGATCAACACAATGGATGCAAAGATGGCAAAGAGATAGAGGATTTTGCGGGCAATCATTTTAAAGGTTTCTAAGCCCGTTTTTGGCGTTGTATTGGTGGTCATGGTGGGTCTTTATGATCTCAATCAAAACATGATGGGAGTATAGCACTTAATTGGCGGATAAACGTTATGTATTGTGATATACTTCGCGCAATGATTGAGATCAAAGGGGTCAATATGAAGCGTTTTCATAAAACTTTGGCGCTGACAGCATTGTTGGCGACAACATTGAGTGCAGCATTTGCAGAGTCATTATTTGTCTATTCAGGCGCAGGCCTTAAAAAGCCTATGGAAGAGATTGCATCGGTCTTTGAAAAAAATCATGATGCGACGGTGGAATTTAACTTTGCAGGTTCAGGGCAATTGCTTGCGCAGCTTGCCACAACAGGCAAGGGCGATTTATTCATTGTGGGTTCAGAAGTCTCTTATGAAGCCGCTGAGAAAAAAGGTTTAGTTGGGAACGCTTATGGCATTGCCCATCATACGCCTGCCATTGTGGTGTTAAAGGGCAATCCTAAAAACATCCAAAGCCTCGAAGATTTAAGTCGCGAAGGTGTGAAAGTGATTCTAGGTGAGCCAAAAGCCAATGCCATTGGTAAAACGGCACAAGAGATTTTAAAGAAAAATCATTTAGAAAAGATCAATGACAATGTGGTATCGACGGCAAATACAGTCAATGAAATGGCAGTGCAACTCACTTTAGGCACGGCAGATGCCATGATTGCCACCATTGATGCAGTGTATAACAACCCAAAAGTTGAGATCATTGAGATTCCGGCTGAACAAAACATTGATCAAATTGTCACGGGCGGCATTGTGACGTCAACACAATCCCCTGAGTTGTCTAAAGCATTTATGGATTTAACCGATTCCCCTGAAGGCCGTGAGATTTTTGCGCGTCATGGTTTTGCCCCTGTGACGGAATGATTCGGTCACTCTTTTATCTATTTGTCATGTTGGTGGCGCTCTTTATTGTGGCGCCACTTTTGATGTTGATGAAAGAGGGCATGGCACAATTGCCCACAGCGATTCAGTCAAAAGAGGTGCAGTTTGCCATCGCATTGAGTTTAAAAACCTCGATCATCTCCACCATCATTTGCCTCATGTTAGCGGCACCGATTGCCCAATTTTTGCATCATAGTGCCATTAAACATTATGTGATGCCCTTTCTTTATTTGCCATTGGCATTGCCACACATTGTTTCCGGTGTGGCTTTGCTCCTTTTTTTTGGCCACTTGGGCATTGGCGGATTGTTAGAGCGCCATTTTAATCTCTCGTTTGTCTTTACACAGCACGGCATCATCCTTGCACAAGTTTTTGTGAATTTGCCTTTCGCCATTCAGTTGTTAGTGGTGGGGCTTGAACGGCTCAATGGGCGACAAATTTTTGTGGCGCGCACCCTTGGTGCATCAAAATGGCAATGCTTTTATCATGTCACATTACCACTACTCAAAAGTACGTTGATTGCCACGGTGATTTTGACATGGTCACGCGCCCTTGGCGAATTTGGCGCAGTGATTATGGTGGCGGGCGCAACGCGTATGAAAACAGAGATTTTACCCACATCCATCATGCTGAATCTATCAACCGGTGAGCTTGATTTAGCAATGGCGATCGCGGTGATTTTAATGATGATCTCTTTGACATGCTCTTTAACCTTTGAATATATTTTTAGGGGGCACCGTGCTGACGCTCGATAAAATTTGCCTCAATGTCGGGGCATTTACCTTAGACAATATCTCGCTGGCATTAAAACCAGGCGATTATTGCGTCATTTTAGGGCGCACAGGGTCAGGCAAAACATTATTGTTAGAATCGATCGCAGGGCGTTATTCTCAATTGACAGGATCAATCACGCTCAATGATCAATCTTTATCAAAAATGTCCGTGGAAGCACGCAACATTGGCTTTGTGTATCAGCATTTTGAGCTTTTTAACCATTTAACTGTGCAAGAAAACATTGCCTTTCCCTTAAAAATGCGCAAAGTGCCAATGGCACGGCAACAGAATTGCACCCTTAAGATTGCAAATGAATTGGGCATTGCCCATTTGTTAAATTCAGCCATCACACATTTAAGTGGTGGTGAGCGTCAGCGCGTTGCCTTGGCGCGGGCACTGATTTTTGAACCTGAGCTTTTACTGTTAGATGAGCCCACCAGCGCCCTTGATTATGTGACGCGCCATGAAATGCGCCGCGTGTTGCATCACATTCATCGCACAACTTCGCCCATCATTGTGCATGTCACTCATGACATCAGCGAGGCGCTGGCGTTGGCCACACACATTGGCGTGATGAAAAATGGGCGTTTGATCCATTTTTATCCCCTCACCGATGCCTCAAAAGCAGACGGCGAGGCACGATTATTTGAGCAATTGACTTAAAAAAGGAGTGATGATGTTCATGACCACCGAAGAGATGGAGCGCTTCATTCGTGAAGATGTGCCATACATTGATTTAACCTCAACACTACTCGGGATTGAGCAGACCCCAACAGAGATTCAATACATGACACGCAGTGGTGGTGTTGTGGCGGGCACTGAGATTGTGGCAAAACTGTGTGAGCGTTTAGGCATTGAAGTGTTGAGCATGAAATCGTCAGGCACGCGCATTCATGCCTGTGATCAGTTATTGACGGCCAAAGGGCGGGGCGATGCCATTCATACGCTCTGGAAAGTTGGGCAAAACATTTTAGATTACACCTCTGGCGTTGCGAGCACGACGCGTAAAATGGTGGACATTTGCCAACACGCGCCTCAAAAAGTGGCACTGTTGACCACGCGTAAAAGCATTCCCGGGACAAAAGCGCTTGCCATCCATGGCATTGTGGCAGGAGGCGCTGTGCCACATCGTTTGGGTTTATCAGAAACCATTTTGATCTTTAAGCAGCACCGTCAATTTTTTAAAGATGATGCAGCGCTCAGTCAGCGATTGTCGGAGATTCGCCATTTGACCTGCGAGAAAAAGATCGTCATTGAGGCGGATCATTTAGAAGAAGCCATTCGCTTTGCAAAAATGCCCATCGATGCCATTCAGTTTGATAAATTAACACCAGAGCAATTGAGTGCAGCCGTCATGCACATGCGTGCGCACCATCCTCAATTGACATTATTAGGTGCCGGTGGCATTAACTTAAGCAACATTGAAGCTTACGCGCAAACAGGGGTGGATGGCTTGGTGACCACAGCGCCATACTATGCCAAAGCGCTTGACATAAAAGTCAATATTTTGTCCTGATCTGCATAATATTTGATTGAAGTATACGGAATATGTACGCAATTTTTGCATAATAGCTTAGAATAGCGAACTTTCTATTGTACTTAAGCATTCATTTTTGAGGTAATGCATGGATTGGCAACAAATACTCTTCCAATTTCTAGGTGGACTGGGCCTGTTTCTTTTTGCAATCAAATTTATGGGCGATGGGCTTCAAAAGTCAGCGGGTAACCGCCTTCGCACCATTTTAGATCGCTTTACCACAAACCCATTTATGGGGATTTTGGCAGGTATTTTTGTCACAGTACTCATTCAATCAAGCTCTGGCACCACGGTGATTACGGTGGGGCTTGTGAGCGCAGGATTAATGACATTACGTCAAGCGATTGGCGTCATCATGGGGGCAAACATTGGCACCACGGTGACGGCATTCATCATCGGGATCGACATTGGTGAATACGCCTATCCGATTTTATTGATGGGTTCGGTGATGCTCTTTTTCTTCAAAAAAACGAGTGTGCAAAATTTAGGGCAAATCTTTTTTGGCTTTGGTGGATTGTTCATCGGACTTGACCTGATGAGTAGTGGATTGGCGCCACTGCGTGAATTGCCGCTCTTTACGCAACTCATTTTACAGATGAGCCACAGCCCGATTTTAAGCGTTTTTGTGGGCACCGTGTTTACCTTGATTGTGCAATCTTCAAGTGCCACCATCGGGATTTTGCAAGGCTTGTATGCTGAGAACTTGATTTCACTGCAAGGCGCATTGCCTGTGCTCTTTGGGGATAACATTGGGACGACGATTACAGCGGTATTGGCAGCAATTGGCGCGACTGTGATTGCAAAGCGTGCCGCAGCCATTCATGTGTTATTTAATGTGCTTGGCGCCGTGATTTTCCTCATTTTTTTGGGGCCTTACACGCATTTTATCATGTGGGTTACCGGGCAATTGGCGCTTGAACCTAAAATGCAGATCGCCTTTGCACACGGGACATTTAACTTAGTCAATACATTGATTCAATTGCCATTCATTGGCCTTTGGGCTTATTTGGTGACAAAACTTTTGCCAGAGCGCGAAAAACCCCATGAGAAAGTGGCGCTCTATTTAGATGAAACCATCATTGAAAAATCCCCAAGCATTGCCATTGGGCAAGCGAAAAAAGAGCTCATTCATATGGGGAATTTAAGCATCGATGGTTTAAAACGTTCCCTTGAATACCTAAAAACCAACAACATGGATGATGCGGCATTTGGACGCATTTTAGAGAAGAATATCAATATATTGGATGAAGAGATCACCCGCTATTTGGTGAAAATTTTCCCTCATTCAATCACGCCCCAAGATTCAAATGATCTACAAGCGATGCTCAACTTAGTGTGTGACATCGAGCGCATTGGCGATCACTTTGAAAACATCATCGAGCAGATCGATTACATGGGCGAGCACAATATTACCTTGAGTGACGATGCGAAAAATGAGGTCTTTGAGATGTTTGAACTCACCATTCGCTCGGTTGAGCTTGCCATCACGGCGTTAGATAAGACCGATTTATCAAAAGCGCGCTGCGTGTATGAGTTAGAAGATGAGATCGATGATATGGAGCGTTATTTGCGTAAGCAACACATTCGCCGCCTCAATCATGGGGAATGTACGCCAAAATCTGGTTTAACGTATACAGATTTAATCTCAAATCTCGAGCGCATTGGCGATCACGCCCACAACATTGCTGAGATGCTCTTTGAGAAACATCAACATTAACGGAATTATCTAGCAACTCAATCAAGCCTCTTCTATACTGAATGCACATCATTCATTAGGAGGGGCGTTATGGTTTTGGATATTTCTCGGCGTGGCTTCATAAAATTGGGCACCGTCGCCGGCATCACCTTGATGATTGGGCGCTTGCCAACGGCAAATGCCACACAAGTCAATTCAGGACCCTCATCCACCGATTGGATGGGCAAAAATGGTCAAGCAAAATTCAGATGGGATGGCATTCGCAAAGTTACGGGACAAAAGAACTTTGCGCGTGATTATCGTGCCCGTGATTTAGAGGGTTGGCCAGATCAGCAGTGCTATGCATTGATGCTCAAAGTCACCAAAGCAGATCGCACCTTTGAAGGGGTGGATTTATCTGTGCTAGGAGATCTTCAGCCTGATCGTTTGATCCTGCAAGAGGATTTGGTGCGCGATGGCTTTAACATTCCGCAAGACACGAGCATGGGTAAAGGCTTTTATGGGCAAAATATTTTACTGCCAAAAGGCATGACGTCGCCCATTTTAGGCCATCCTGTGGCAATTTTAATTTATAAGGATTTCCCACGCTTCAATGCTGCTGAGCGCCTATTGCAATTTGATGACAGAGTCATTCAATATGGTGAAGTGACGGGCATTCGACCTTTTAATAACTATGGAGCAGCGCGTTATGTGCGCATTGGCGGGGCAACACCGTATGATCCATCAGTGTTTTCGCCGTATCAAGATGCTGCCATTAAAGGCAAATTTAAGGGCAATACCGTGATTTGGCTGCCTGAGGCAAAGCCGGATGATACGATGGTGCCAAGCTTTTTCCATAAGGATCGGGGCGGCGGTTTTTTACATGCCTTGCAACAAGCCCATCAAAAACCTGAGACGCAAAATAAAGGGATGGAGCATGCACAGGAAATTTCGCAAATGGTTAAGGCTGCGAAAAATGATCCGAATAAATTTGTGTTAGAGCGCCACGGTTTTTCTCAATCCATTGATCCTTGTGCGTTAGAGCCCGATAACTGCAATGCTTGGTTTGATGAACAAACAAAAACATTGCACATTTTAACCGCCACGCAATCTCCAGCTGGGGTTGCGAACATGGCTGCCGATTTGGTGAAGCATAATACAACAGTGGATGTGAAAAACATTGTCCTGCTCACTGGTTCAACGGTGGGTTATGGCTCTAAAGATTACTCTGTGTTCCCCATTTATGCGATGGCAGCGAGCTTTTACAGCGACGGGTTGCCGGTTCGCATGGCCAATAATCGCTATGATCAATTTCAAATGGGCATGAAGCGCCACGCAGTGGAGATGGATGTCACCATTGTGGGAGATAAAACCACAGGAAAATTTGAGATTCTCAAAGGCACCTACAGCTGCAATGGCGGCGGGCGCGAGAATTTATCTGTGGCGGTGTCCCATGTGGCGGTGCGCGGAGCGCAGTCCATCTATTATTTTCCAAAATCTGACCTCACTGCGTTAGCGATGGCAACGCCTGCGGTGGAAGCAGGATCGATGCGCGGCTTTGGTTCATTGCAATCGATGGCCATTACAGAAATGATGGTGGATGAATTGTCCGAGATCTTAAAGATCGATTCCATGACGCTGCGTCGCAACAATGCGATGCTCGAAGGGTATCCAAATACGCAAGGGGGCATCATTGCTGGTGATCCACGCAATGTGGAGATGCTCAATTTAGCAGAACAGCATCCAATGTGGCAAAATCGCGTGCGCGATAAAATTCGTTATGAAGCCAATCATCCAGGATTTTTATATGGTGTGGGTTTTGCACAGGTGCAGCAGGTGTATGGCTCAAGTGGTGTGCCTACCATTTTGTCCTTATCATTTGATGCTCAAGGCAACATCACCATGCGCCATTGTATGCAAGAGATTGGGACGGGCGGCACAACTGCTCAACAAGTGATGGTGTGGCAGGCGCTCAGTAAAGCACCTGATGTGGTGGAGTTTGGGGTGACAGAATTCCCTGAATTACCTTTACACACAAGCTGGGCAGATCAAAAGAAACAAGATGAGTTGGCCAAACATGATCCTTATTGGACGCCGGGCCTAATTCCGGACATGAGTTCCTCAAGCGGCGTGTATTACATTGGCTTTGGCACGCGTCAAGCGGGTAAATTCTTATTGGAAAATAGTTTATGGCCAGCCGCGAAAGCCATTTGGAGTCAAGGTGTGGGCGGTGGATCAATGAACAGCTTGAATCTATCGTTATCTGATTTACGTGTCACAGATCTTGGCATTGGCGGTGGCGGCATGAAGCCCATTCCCTTTGAAGTATTGGCGAAAAAAGCCCATGAAATGGGGTTGATTACAGGCGTTGCTGTGCATGCTTATTCAAGTTGGCAATGGGCGCGGGCTGATTTTGACATCCCAACGGTGGGTGCTTGTCATCTACCGTTAGATGCGTTGGCTGTGCAATATGGGGAAGGTGCACCTAAGCATTTACGGGATCAAATGACCACAGGCGGTTTTCATTTCATTGCCCGTAAAGAGGCATTTTTCCCGCCTACAGATCGTGGCGGTGCGGATCCCACAACCGTGACACCTGCAGCATGTTTGGTGGCGCTTGCCATTAATCAAGGCACGGGGGCAGTGCAAATTTTGCGTCATCATATGCTCATGAGTCCTGGGAAGATGATTGTGCCACAGTTGGTTTCTGGGCAGATTCAAGGTGGGACAGCGATGGGCATTGGGCATGCATTGATGGAAGAATTGCCCTTGTATGATGATGGTCCTGGTAATGGCACATGGAACTTTAACCGGTATATTTTACCGCGTGCTAAAGATGTGGCGGTGTGGCAACAAAGCACAGACTTTTTGCCGCCATTGTCAGAAACATCACCACCAAAAGGAATGGCGGAACTTGGCATGATTCCGATTTTGCCCGCCATTGGCAATGCAATTGCCCATGCAACAGGGCATCGCTTTTATGAATTTCCGATCACTGCAGAGAAGATTAAGCGCGTGCTACAAGCAAAGTAGATCGTTAGGGTGGTCGATGTCATAAATGGCGCCAAAATCATCCGTGTCGATCAAATGGCAAGTGTGTGCTTTGACCAACGCACTTGCCCCTTGATCGCCTGTCAGTTGCTTTAATTCAGGAAAAAAACTGTGATCAAACCCCACAGGATGTCCCGCTTGGCCTTGATGGATTGGGCGGGTAATGGGGTATTTAGTCAGGGCATGTTTAACCTTTGTGAGGGTCACGGGCTGAATGTAGGGTAAATCCGCCGGTAAAATCAGGATGCCTGTTGTATTGTTAGGCAAGGCTTGAATGCCTTGGCGAATGCTCTCGCCCATGCCATCGCTTTCGATGATTTGAATGGGGCTGCCCAGCGTTTGTGCCAATGCAATGACATCCGCTTCTTCTTGATTGACCACAATCAAAATGTCATCAGCATTGAAGGATTTTAACGCGGCTTGATGTGTCACAGTTAAAATTGGGCGCTCAAAGGGCGGCAATACATGGCATAATTTATGCCCATTGTGCAGAGCTTTAAAACGGCGACTGTGGCCAGCGGCAAGCAGTAATAGACGGATCATGGGCAATTTTGACTCACGCAAAGGGTTACCTAACGGTAACACAGATCCTTAAATAAAGGGGATGAATCATTGAAATGGATAAAAGTCCTTTGAATTATTTAAAAAAATCATAGCAAAATTTATATAATAAATAATTGATTTATATTAATTAAATGAATAATTGGTATACATCGGGTAACTTGTGGCGCTATAATGACTCGACTCTCTTGTAGGGGGTCGGTAATTTAGCCGATTTCCCCACAGCGTTTTATGAAGAAAGCTTCAATAAAATGGAGGGGGGTCTTAATTTGAAGATTTAATTTACTTCTCGACCTGATTTAAAGATTAACTTTTTAAATCATTCGGCGAAGAAGTATAGTCAAGTATCTTTTCTATTGATAGGAGTCAATCATGGCATTCGCAACAGTTAATCCTTACACCAATGAGCTCGTTAAAGAATTCCCAAGCGCGACAGAAGCAGAGATTGTTTCTGCCATCGACAAAGCGGATGCAGCATTCCAAAGCTGGAAAAACTTACCCGTTGCAGAACGTGTGAGCATTTTAGGCAAAGCGGCTAAACATTTGCGTGACAACATCGATGAACATGCCAAACTCATCACTTTAGAAATGGGTAAAGTGTTTGCTGAGTCTAAAGCAGAAGTGGAATTGTCTGCACAAATTTTAGAATACTACGTAAAACACGCAGAAGAACAATTACAACCGCGTAAACTTCCTGTGATGGATCCTGCGGAAGGCGAAGCCTCTTTAGTGTACGAGCCTTTAGGCGTATTGCTTGCCATCGAACCTTGGAACTTCCCGTATTATCAAGTGGCGCGTATTTTGGCACCACAATTGTCAGCGGGTAACACATTGATTTTAAAACATGCTTCAAACGTACCACAATGTGCTGCGGCGTTTGAAAAAATGATGTTAGAAGTGGGCTTACCTGAAGGCGTGTTCATCAACTTATTTGCTGAGCATCATCATGTGGAAACCATTTTACAAGATCCACGCGTGTGTGGCGTTGCATTGACAGGTTCTGAATTTGCAGGTTCTGCCGTTGCACAAGTTGCGGGTAAACACCTTAAAAAATCCATCATGGAATTAGGCGGTGCGGATGCATTTGTGGTATTAGATGATGCGGACATTGAAAAAACTGCCAAATGGGGCGTGTTTGGCCGTCATTGGAATGGTGGTCAAGTGTGTGTATCTTCTAAACGCATGATTGTGGATGCTAAAGTGTATGATGAATATTTAGAAAAATATACAGCAGGCGTGGCGGCATTGAAAGCGGGTGATCCGATGGATCCTGCCACACAATTGGCACCATTGTCTTCACAACGCGCGAAAGATGGTTTGTTAAAACAGATCGAAGAAGCTGTTAAACACGGCGCAACAGCCATTGAAGTGGGCGAAAAAGTTCCAGCTCAAGGATGCTTTGTTCAACCCACCATTTTAACAAATGTGACGCCAGATAACCCTGCGTACTATCAAGAGTTCTTTGGCCCTGTGTCCATGATCTTTAAAGCGAAAGATGAAGCCGATGCCATTCGCATTGCCAACGACTCACCTTTCGGTTTAGGTGGTTCTGTCTTTACATCTGACAATGAACGTGGTCGTAAAGTGGCACATCAAATCTCAACAGGTATGGTGTTTGTGAATCACCCAACCATGGTGAAAGCAGACTTACCATTTGGCGGTGTACGTCGCTCAGGCTTTGGTCGTGAATTGATCGATTTAGGCTTAAAAGAGTTCGTGAACCAAAAATTAGTGGACATCGTGGACATTGATGCACCGTTCTAAGCATTAAGTTTTTGAGATGATAGAGAGCCTCCTTCGGGAGGCTTTTTTGTGTCTTCTGGCTTTGTGGCTTATATTGATGCCAAGAGGAGGATTTATGAATCGACAAACAGCAACATGGGTTGGGCTCAGCGCGATTGTGCTGTGGAGTGCGAATGTGGGATTGCTTCGCCAAGTGGCGGTGCATTTTGGGGCAGTGGGCGGTGCGGCGTTAACATATTCAGTGGCGACTGTTTTTTTGCTCATCACGCTCGCACGCCCAAGCATCAAAGCCTTTAGTAAAACGTATCTCATTTGGGGCAGCCTCTTATTTGTGGCGTATGAAGTCTGTTTTTCGCTCGCCATTGGTTATGCAAATACGGCAGAGCAAGCCATTGAAGTGGGCATGGTCAATTATCTGTGGCCAACCTTTACCATTGTGGCGGCGATTTTATTCAATCATCAAAAAAGTAATCTTTGGATCATTCCGGGATTCATTGTGTCGTGTGCGGGCATTGTGTGGATTTTAGGGGGTGAAGCTGGCATCAGTGTATCGATGATGTTAGATAACATCAGTGATAATCCCTTAAGTTATGGTTTAGCCTTTGTGGGTGCTGTAATTTGGGCAGCCTATTGCATTGTGACGGCAAGGCTTGCAAAAGGACAAAATGGCATTACGCTCTTTTTCTTATTAGTGGCGATCACCTTATGGTTGCAATATGGATTGACGGGGCAATCAAGCATAGCGTTCAGTTGGATGGGTGCAGGTTATTTATTGATGGCAGGGGCAGCGATGGGATTTGGTTATGCCGCATGGAATGTGGGCATTTTACATGGCAATGTGACACTACTGGCCACCGCATCTTACTTTGTGCCAGTTTTGTCTGCTGTGTTGGCGGCGATTTTATTAAGTGCGCCGTTGTCTTTTTCCTTCTGGATGGGTGTTGTGTTGGTGTGTTTAGGGTCGATCATCTGTTTATGGTCCACACGCCATGCATAAAAAATCCCGCACGAGGCGGGATTTTATTCATCAGGATCAGTTAATTAGTAACCGACGTGATGATCATGCTCAATTTTACCTTTAAAGATGCGATGTACATAGAATGTATATGCAAGGATCATTGGCAATACAATCGCAACACCCCATAAGGTGAATTCTAATGACGCAGGGGCTGCACTTGCTTCCCAGATGGTCAATTTACCTAAGATGATGTCAGGGAAGATGCTGTATGAGAAACCAATGAAGGCACACAATACAATCAATACCGCACATAAGTAAGGCACCCAGTCATATTGGAAGGTATTGTCCACAGCGATTTTAGGCAACATACGGAAGATGATGAAGGCTAAAATCACACAGGCCAATGGCACAGGTGCTAAATAAATGATGTTCGGGAATGTGAACCATTTATTGTACACAGTTGTGCTCACAAGTGGCGTTGCCGCAGAGATCAATACGATCGCTAAGAAGGCTAAGAAAATGCTGTTTCTGACAGTTTTAATCGCCATTTGACGGATGTGATCTTTAGATTTAAAGATCAACCATGCAGAGCCTAACAATGCATAACCAAAGCAAACAGAAATGCCCACTAAAATGGCGAATGCCCAACCACCTAAAGAGGTGTCTAAACCTGTGGCATATAAACCCACCATCACACCTTGTGACAAGGTCGCAACGTATGAACCGATGGAGAACAATGCATCCCATAAACCTCTGTGATGTTCTTTGGCTGTATTACGGAAGTCAAATGCTGCACCGCGTAAAATTAAGCCACCAAGCATCAACACGGTCGGAATGTAAAGGGTCACTAAAATGTCGCCATAAGCTTTAGGGAAAGCAATGAAGATGACGCCAATCCCAAGGACGATCCAAGTTTCGTTCGCATCCCAAAATGGGTCAATCGTTGCCACCATAGAATCGCGATCCGCACGATTTTTCACAAATGGGAACAGTAAGCCCACGCCTAAGTCATAACCATCGAAAATGATGTAAAAGAAGACCGCCGCTGCCATTAAAAAGGCAAATATGACGGGTAGAATTGTTGCTGCATCCATGACCATGATTATGCTCCTTGTTTCGCAGTGTTATTTTTGATTGCTTTGTGTGTCATATAAAACAATACAGATAAGTAGCTCACTAAGATGAAGGCATAAAGTAAGCCGTACATTAACAATGAAGAGATCATCACTGTCATGCCGTGAGGTGCTGCGGCATCTGCTGTTTTAAGCACGCCATACACTAACCAAGGTTGACGACCAATTTCTGTCACATACCAACCGGCAATGACAGCGATCCAGCCTGAGAATGTCATGGCCACTAGGCCTTTTAACATCCAGTTAGACACTTCTTTTTTGCGCCACAATTGGAAAGCTGCAATCCATGAAGCAAAGAGCATTAAGAAGCCAATGCCCACCATGATTCTAAAGCTCCAGAAGACTTTTGCCACAGGTGGATGTTCTGCGAATGTGTTTAAACCACGGATTTCGCCATCCCATGTATGGGTTAAAATCAAGCTGCCTAAATGAGGCACCGCAAGGTCAAATTTATTTGAACGGGTCGCTTCATCAGGGAATGCAATGAGGTTTAATGCAGCGGGTGCTTCTGTTTCCCAGATGGCTTCGATGGCGGCTAATTTATCCGGTTGATGTTTTAACACCAATAAACCAGACATGTCACCCACGAAGATTTGTACAGGGATCAAAATGGCAGCCACAACCACACCTAAATGCATCGCGTGACGAGTGCCCGCAGCGCGGTCGCCTTTAAGCATACGGTATGCAGAGATACCCGCAACGATGAAGGCTGCTGTTAAGCCAGAGGCCAATAACATGTGCGCTAAGCGAGTCAAGAAGCTTGGGTTGAAGATCACTTCCCACCAGCTTGTGACATGGGCAACGCCATCGATCATTTCATAACCGGCTGGGGTTTGCATCCAAGAGTTCAATGCAATGATCCAGAAAGCTGAGAACGATGTACCCACCGCCACTAAAACCGTCGCGATGTTGTGTGTGCGATCAGAGACGCGGTTTTGACCAAAGAGCATCACACCTAAGAATGTGGCCTCTAAGAAGAACGCAGTCAATACTTCATAGCCCAATAACGGCCCTGCAATATTACCCACGGTTTCCATAAAGCCCGGCCAGTTTGTACCAAATTGGAAGCTCATGGTCACGCCTGTCACCACACCAATGGCGAAGCTCAACGCAAAGATTTTAACCCAGAAGTTATACGCATTTAACCAAGACTGATCTTGCGTTTTCTGATAACGTAGTTTAAAAAATAAAAGCATCCATGCCAACGCGATGTTAATGCTTGGGAAGATGATGTGAAATGTAATATTAATGGCAAATTGTATCCGTGCCAGTACGGTTGGATCTAGTTCCATTTTTGAACCTTTAATTTACAGTGGGGGAGGGCCAACATTATAGGATATTTTTATAGAATAGGGGGAGGCTTTCTATAAAAAAACTTTTATTTTGTCGTGTTTTCGAACAATTTTGTAAAAATTGTGTAGATTGTTTAAGGGCTTATCCATAAAAAATGTAAAATTGATCAAGGAGACAGAATCATGAACCATATCAAAAAAGTGTTAATTTCTTTAGGGGTGATGAGCCTTGTGGCTGCGTGTGCATCGAATGATCCTTATCGTGATCGTGGCACCCGTGAAAATGTGGTGTCAGGTGCGTTGATTGGGACGGCGGTGGGTGCTGGCGTTGGCGCATTGTCGAGCAAAAAACATCGTGGTCGCAATGCAGCGATTGGCGCAGGCATTGGGGCAGCGGCAGGGGCGACGACAGGTGCTGTGGCAACACAACGCACTTATTAATTGATTCATCATCATTAGAATGGAAGAACTATGAAAAAAATTGTGATGGCACTTTCGATGTCTGCATTGGTGCTCGCAGGGTGTACAACAAATCCTTACACAGGACAAGAGCAAGCAGCCGACAGTGGCGTAGGTGCCGCCATCGGTGCAATTGTGGGGGCAGGCATTGGAGCTTTATCAGATAAAGGTAAACCAGGACGCGGCGCTTTAATTGGTGCCGCAGGCGGCGCTGCTGTGGGCGGAGGCATTGGTTATTATTTAGATCAGCAGGAAGCGAAATTGCGCCAAAGCTTAGAAGGGACAGGCGTGAGCGTCACGCGTTATCCGGATCGCATTGTATTGAATATGCCGAACAGTTTAACGTTTGACACCAGCAGTTCTGTCCTTAAACCCTTTGGCGTACAAACCCTAAAAAGCGTGGCAGCTGTGCTAAAAGAGTACAACAAAACGGGCGCACGCATTGTGGGTTATACGGATTCTACCGGCACAATGGCCATCAATCAGCGTTTATCAAATGAGCGTGCACAAAGTGTTGCCAATGCGTTGGTATTGCAAGGCATCAGTGCAGCACGTTTAACCACATATGGGGCAGGACCTAGTGATCCGATTGCCTCAAATGCAACGCCAGAAGGGCGCGCTCAAAATCGCCGTGTAGAGATCACGTTGTATCCTTTACAATAGTTAAAAATTAAAAAAAGCAAACGGCGCTGATGTTGAGTGGGCGCCGTTTTTATATGTGTGCTTTAATGACTCTCTTCAATGTAGCCTAAAATCTCGCCAGCTTTAATGGCAATCCAGAGCTCGACAATATCTGCCGTTGAATTGATGGCGCGCGTTGTAATCTCCTGAATCTTTTGCATGCGATACACTAGGGTTTGTTTATGAATGTGCAGCTGCTTAGCGGTTTTCTCCCAAGCGCGATCATTTTCTAAAAAGATCTTTAACGTGTGTACATAGCGCGTATTTTTCTGCAGATCTTGTTGATACAGCGCCCCTAAATTGAGTTCAAAAATGCGCTCAGCATCTTGTAAATTTCTGGGCAATGTATAACGACTGTAATTTTGCTTGGCATAATGCTGCACAGGCAGTGCATCTGTCGTGTTTTTATATGCAAGCTTTGCTTCTGCAAAGGCATCATTGATGCGATGGATGGATTTAATGGGATCACTGATGCCCATGTGCTCAAAAAGATTGGCGAGCTTTTCAACATTGTGCGCTTCTGTCAGTAAAAATACGCGCTGCTTTTGAAAGAGGCACAAACCGCGGATGGCAAATTTAAAAAAGACTTTTTGATAATTAATGTCAGGCTTCGGTTTAGCAATGATGGCAATGCAATTATCAATGCTCACATTGTAATTTGGCAGCTTTTTCTCAATATACGCATCACCGATGCGCTCATTTAAAATGTCGTCTAAAAACTCGCTCGAGAGCAAACTGCGCTGATAGGAGTTCTCTTTACGCATCTCGATGTATAAGCTAAAGAGCAGGGTTAAGCTTTGCAATAATTCGCTGCTGATATTGCTGTCCTCAATCACAAGGCTAATGCCATGGGATTTTAATGGGATGATATTCAGCGTGGGGGCAGTTTTTTGGTAAATCTTTTGTGGCACATCGCTGTGCAGATCAAGGGTGGATAAAAGCTTTAAGCGCGTTTCACTCAATGGCTCAAAGCTGAACAATGTCTCTTTCGGATTGATGCTATTGACCAAATCAATGGGCATGTTTAAAAGGGCAGTGACGCGTGCGGTGAGTTCTTGCACATTGTGCTCACGAATCAATTCTTTGGAGTGCTCATATAATAATTTGACCAACTGATTGTTGATCACCTCTTTTTTGTCTTTATTGGCCTCAATGATGATTTTGGCGATCTCAATAAAGGGCACGTGATAATCAATGAATAGCACAGGGAAATCATATTGATCCGCCACTTCAATCAGCATTTTGAGGTCTTTAGGCGCGCTCATTTCAGTGGAAATCATTAAGCCGGCTAAGTTCGCGTTGATCAATCGCATGATGTAGTCTTTTTGTTTTAAACCATTTTTGGGGATGCCAAGACCGGTGGTCATGATTAAGTGGTTGGGCAAAACCCATTCGCTGGGGTTTTCTAATTCTGAGGTGTGCGCCCAAACAATTTTACGATGTGTGCCCTTGTGACCGCCCATTAATACGATCTTAAGCTCTGGTTTGTCGATTAAATCACGAATGGTGAGTTGCATGTTACGCCTTTAAAGTTGATCATACGATCGTATGAATTTATCATACATTTCATTATTTTTATCTAATTGTTATGAAATGAAGAACACAATACTATCGAATCAGTGATGAGAACTGAGTTTTGAAAGGATGGAATGGCTATAGTGATTTGAAAATATGTAAAATTTTTTATTCATAAATGTATTGTGAGACTTCAGAACAGCTACAAATGGCAAATAATAATCAAGAAGCTCATCAAAGTTACAGGGGAACGAGGAGAAAATATGAGGACTGTGAGTATGGAAGGATTAGCAAAGCCTTCAAGCCGAGAGATCAGCGCAGACAGCGTTGAAGGACAGGAGATGGAGACATTAGTCACCAAAAAATTAACATTGCTAGAAGGCGTGGCCATGATTGTGGGCACGAACATTGGCGCAGGTGTATTGGCCATCCCTTATGCATCGCGCAATTCAGGCTTTTTACCACTCTTTTTGTGGCTCATCATCATTGGCATCATCACCACGATCACGATGCTTTATGTGGCAGAATCTTCGCTTCGCACCAAAGCGCATCATCAGTTGAGTGGACTTGCACGTAAATATGTGGGTAAAGTGGGTTCATGGCTCATTTTTATCTCAATTTTTGCCAATACAACGGGCGCATTGATTGCTTATATGGCGGGCAGTGGCCGATTAATGAATGTGTTGTTTGGCATTCCGAATCAGCTCGGCAGCATTTTGTTTGCCATTCCGGCGGTTGGCATTTTATATGCAGGGCTCAAAGCCATTGGTAAAGGCGAGAAATACATCAGCATTACGATGGTGGCACTCATTTTAGTGCTCTCTTTTTCCACCATTTTTAATGTGAATACAAAAATTGAGCATTTGATGGAAGGGCGCTGGTCTTACATGATCCCCATCATCTATTTAGTGGTGTTCAGCTATTCTGCGCAATACATTGTGCCAGAGATTGCCCGCGGCCTTGCCCATAAGCCGAAGGAGTTGCCAAAAGCCATCATGATCGGCATGGCGTGCACATTCATCTTATTGACAACCGTGGCATTGTCTGTGATTTCATTAGCTGGCATTGAAGGCGTGGATGAAATTGCCACCATCACTTGGGGTAAATATTTAGGGGCATGGGCGGCGCTGATTGCCAACTTCTTTGCACTGTGTGCGATGCTCACCTCCTATTGGGGTTTGGCAGGCAGCTACTTTACCAACATTTTTGATCAATTTAAATTGGGCTCAGAAACGCATAAGCTTCGTCGTTTAACTGTGCTTGCTGTGATCTGTGTGCCACCCTTTATTTTGGCATATCGTGAAATGGTCTCATTTGGTCGTGCGCTTGAATTTGCTGGTGCAGTGGGCGGTGTGATTTTAGCCATTTTACCCATCATTATGTTGAAAAATGCTCGTAAAAATGGAGACATTCAGCCCGATTGGCAGTGCAATCGTTTGATCACAAGCGTGCCTGTGCAAACGATCATCGTGACCCTTTATGTTTTTGCGGCGCTCTACGCCGTCAGTGATTTGCTCTATAACATCAATCTATTGCCAACCCCAGTAGAAGAGATGCTCGTGAGCCTTAATGTGTTCATCCCAAAATAATAACGATCGACACGACAACCATTTTATTGAATTGATTTAAATTTTAAGGAGTTTCAAATGAGTACTTTACCTGAATTGCGCGAAGAATATGTGGCTCGCGGTGTCAGCACTGGTAACTTAAATGTGGCGAAAAGTGCTAAAAATTCAACCATCATCACGAAAGATGGCAAAGAGTTCATTGACTTTGCAGGCGCCATTGGCGTGATGAACGTCGGTCACAGCCATCCTAAAGTGATCGAGGCGATCAAAGCACAAGTGGAACACTTTACGCATCCTGGTTTTAACGTCATCATGTATGAAGGTTATGTGGAAGTGTGCCGCCGTTTGTGTGAAATCACCGCAGGGGATCACAAGAAAAAAGCATTGTTATTAAACTCAGGCGCGGAAGCGGTTGAAAATGCGGTGAAAATTTCTCGTAAATACACAGGCAGAAGCGGCGTTGTGGTCTTTAATCGCGCATTCCACGGTCGCACAAACTTAACGATGGGCATGACGAGTAAGGTGAAGCCTTATAAAGAAGGTTTTGGTCCATTTAACTCTGATGTTTTCCAAGCACCGTTCCCATTTGTCTACGAACGCCCAAGCAGCATGACGGAAGATGAGTACATCGATGAAGTGATCGCACGTTTTAAAGAGTTCTTTAAAGGCACAGTGTGCCCAAGCATGATCGCATGTGTTGTGATGGAACCTGTACAAGGCGAAGGTGGCTTCATCATTCCACCGAAACGCTTTGTGGAGTTCGTGTATAACTTCTGTCAAGAACATGGCATTGTGTTTGTGGCCGATGAAATTCAAGCCGGTTTTTGCCGCACCGGTAAACTCTTTGCGATGGAACACTTTGGCATTGTGCCAGATTTAATGACCACGTCTAAATCCTTAGCGGCAGGCATGCCTTTGAGTGCTGTGGTTGGGCGCGCTGAAATCATCAATGAACCGACAGCGGGTCAATTAGGCGGCACATTTGCCGGTAACCCGATTGCCTGTGCAGCTGCCCTTGCTGTGATGGACATTGTGGAAGAAGAGTCATTGAATGACAAATCAGAAGCATTGGGTGCGAAGCTTGAAGCCTTTTTGGTTGAGATGCAAAAAGATTATTCATTCATTGGGGACATTCGCCGTTTAGGTGCGATGGTTGCGGCAGAGTTAACAGATCCTGCCACAGGTTTAGCGGACTCAAAACGCACGAGCATCATCACAAAATATGCGAACGATAATGGATTATTGTTATTATCAGCAGGCTTACACGGCAATGTCATTCGCTTCTTGTCACCTTTGACCATCACTGATGAAGAATTGGCTAAGGGTTTAGCGATTCTCAAAGATGCATTAGCAGAAGCGAGCAAACAGTAGGAAGGATGAATTTCAATGAATGAATTAAAGGTTTACAATCCCGCAACGGGCGATCTATTGGCGCAATTGGCAATGGACAGCACGGAGCTGATTGAAACAAAACTCAAAGCAGGGCATGATGCCTTAACGGCGTGGCGCAACACTTCGGCCTATGAGCGATCGGCATTATTGACCAAATGGGCAGCGCTCATTGTGGCCAATAAAGCTGAGATTGCCAAAATCATGACGGAAGAGAATGGTAAACCATTGAAAGAATCCCTCGGTGAAGTGGACTACGCTGTGAGCTACTTAACGTGGTATGCAGAAGAGGCCAAACGCATTTATGGTCGCACCATTCCGGCAAGCTCAACGAATAAGCGCTTGATTGTCACACGCCAAGGTTTAGGTTTAGTGGCAGCAATCACGCCTTGGAACTTTCCGGCGGCGATGATGACGCGTAAAGCAGGGCCTGCATTGGCAGCCGGCTGTACGTTTATCGTCAAACCTGCAGAAGATACGCCATTGACCATGATTCGCTTAGTGGAATTAGCGCACGAAGCAGGCATCCCAAAAGATGTATTGCAATGCGTGATCGGTTATGGTCATGAAGTGGGTCCTGTATTTACTGCAAGCCCATATGTGCGCAAAATCACCTTTACAGGCTCAACGCCAGTGGGTAAACGCCTCATCAGTGAGAGCGCGGCAACGGTTAAACATATGTCAATGGAGTTAGGCGGACATGCGCCGTTCATCATCTGTGAAGATGCGGACATCGATTATGTGATTGGTCAAGCGATGGCGTCTAAGTTCAGAAATGCAGGGCAAACATGCGTTTGTGCGAACCGTTTCATTGTGCATCAATCCGTGCTTGCAGAGTTCAGTGAGAAGTTTGCTAAAGCTGCCCGCGCTCTTAAAATGGGTAATGGGATGGATGAAGCCACAGACATTGGCCCGCTCATCAATCAAAAAGGCTTTGATAAAGTGGTCTTTCAAATTGAGGATGCCAAAGCTAAAGGTGCCACAGTTTTAGCGGGCGGCAATACCTTTGCTGATCACGATAAGGGCACGTATTTTGTGGAACCCACTGTGCTGAGCAATGTTACGCTTGATATGAACATCATGTCAGAAGAGACATTTGGCCCAATCGCTCCCATCATTGCTTATGAAAACTTAGAAGATGCCATTGCCATTGCCAATGGTACGCCATTTGGTTTGGCGGCTTATTTCTTCACAGATAATTATAAGCGCGGCATTTATCTACAAGATCAACTCGATTTTGGGATTATAGGCTGGAATGATGGATTGCCAAGTGCTGCTCAAGTGCCATTTGGTGGTTTTAAAGAGAGTGGGCTTGGTCGTGAAGGCGGCATTGAAGGCATCGAGCCTTATTTGGAAACCAAATACCTTTCGATTGGTCAGTTGTAATTTGTTTCATTGAGTCGTACCTAGATTGATCCCACGTTGTGGGATCTTTTTTATGGCCATAAAAAAGCCCCAATTGAGATTGAGGCTCCTAGCATTAACGCATCATCACATTAGTGATTGTTATAATCTGAATAAGGTGTGACAGCCATCATGTCTTGCTGAATGGGTTTAGCCGCTTCAATCACAATGGCTAAGCTCATGCGATCAAACACTTTATACACCATCACCATGCCAGCGGCTTGCCCCGGAATGCGTAAACGCTTGCTGGGATCTAATGGATCATTTTTATAAATGTCAGGTTGTTGCACCAAAAGTAAATCGCCTGGGGATAAACCTGCATCTAATCCTTTGTCTAACACCACATTCCCACCTGCAGCGACGCTTTTGAGCATGCCTGGGGTATTGACCACCTGGGCTTCAGTTTTTTGTGGGGCAGATTTAGGCTCAAAGTATAAGTTGCCAATGTTGCTTGTTTGAGGTTTAGGCACCACATATTGTCCCGGCGTGATGCCACGGTTCACTGTACTTTTGATGTAAACGGTGGAAATGCCATCTTTAACATTTTCCACAACGATTTCACCAGTTTTAATCAATTCCGTACCGATGTCCACATCTTTTTTCTTTTTGCCTTTGCTGATGTCATCAAGCTTTAAGCCTTTATGTGTGATGCCGCGCTCATACACATTGTACGTTTGACCCGGTTGCAAATCACCTTTGATGAAGGCTTTAAGGTTCACATGTCCCGTTAAACGGTTGTCTTCAAACGCCACCACATACGGTAAAGATTTAAGGCTCGCAGCCTCGACAATTTCCATGTCCACAAATTTACCGCGTAAGTAGTCATAAGAGATCACCGGTAAACCTAAATCAATGGGTACTTCGCGCATTTCAGGGGAGAGTTTAACGGTTTTAAGTCCGCCTTGCTGTTTCGCGCTGCCATCTTTGAAGTTGCGCTTATAGACAATCTTGCCATTGTTGATGCTGAATTCATCACCCGGATAGATGCGATTGGGGTTCTTCACTTGCGGATTGTTTTTCCACAATTGACGCCATTCCCATGGGTCATCTGTGTACTTTTTCGCAATGCTCCATAAGGAATCTCCTGGCTGCACCACATAGTGTTGTGGGGCATCAGGTTTGAGCGTTGCCGCCATGGAAAGGGATGCGCACAACAAGCCAGTTGCAATGAGCAGGCGCTTTATATTCATAAATTATCCTTATTAATATTAATGCAAACAAAAATTTGATAAGATTATCTGAATTTTTTGAGCGTTTAGCAAGCCACCTGACCAAATTTAAGGCGTGCGGTGAGCGCTTCAAATCAGCGGTTTTTTTATTTTTTGATATGAATGGGTAGTTTTTAATCAATGTCTAAACTTGATGTAATTTATGTGCCACATGAGACGCTGCGTCAAACCGCAAGCGTTGTTACCACTTTTGATAAGGATTTGTATGAGTTAGCTAACGGAATGTTAGAGACCATGTATGAGAATAATGGCATTGGCTTAGCGGCCAATCAGGTCAATGATCTGCGTCGCATTTTTGTCACCGACTGTACAGAAGAAAAGAACGATCCTATGATCTACATCAATCCTGAGATCATTTGGGAATCTGAGGATGTGGCAGAATCAGAAGAGGGCTGTTTATCCTTGCCAAGCATTTACAGTGGCCCGATTGAGCGTCCATTTGCCGTTAAAATCCGCGCACAAGACATTCACGGCGATTTCTTTGAGCGCGAAGCGGAAGATCTATTAGCCCGCTGCATGCAGCATGAATTAGACCATTTAAATGGCATCTTATTCATTGACTACTTATCTCGCTTGAAACGTGAACGCGCCTTGAAAAAACTCGAAAAATATCTCAAAGATATGGAGAAAAAGCGATAATGACAGCACCGAACGCAACAAGAGTGATCTTTGCGGGCACGCCAGAATTTTCAACCGGTACACTGCAAGCTTTAATCGATGCAGGTTACAATGTGGTTGCGGCATATACACAGCCTGATCGCCCGAAAGGTCGTGGGAAAAAATTGGCAAAAAGCCCGGTTAAAGAGTTGGCAGAAAGCCACAATATTACTGTGTATCAGCCATTGAGCCTTCGTCAAGAAGAGGCGCAAGCAGAACTTGCCGCCCTCAATGCTGATGTGATGATTGTGGTGGCGTATGGTTTGATTTTGCCAGAAGCTGTGTTGTCGACACCTAAAAAGGGCTGCATCAACATTCATGCCTCTTTATTGCCAAGATGGCGCGGTGCTGCGCCCATTCAGCGCTGCATTGAAGCGGGCGATGCTGAAACGGGCATTGCCATCATGCAGATGGATAAAGGCTTAGATACTGGCGCCGTTTGGCGTGAGGCAAAAGTTGCCATCACAGAAACCATGACGGCGGGTCAATTGCACGATGCATTGAAAAGTGTGGGCGCAAATCTTCTCATTGAAACATTGCCAACGATTTTAGCAGGCAATGCTCAACCGGTGGCGCAACCTGAGGCTGGCGTGACTTATGCAGAAAAATTGACGAAAGAAGAGGCGAAAATCATTTGGTCAGAGCCTTCTGAGATCATTGATCGTAAAGTGCGTGCCTTTAATCCTGTGCCTTCTGCCCACACTTCGTGGCAAGGTCAGTTATTAAAAATTTGGCAAACGCGCTTGACAGATCATGCAAGCACTCGTGCACCTGGGACATTAGAAGTGCGTGAGGGCACTTTGTTTGTTCACACGGGCAGCACACAACTAGAAATCATTGAACTACAACTTGCGGGCAAAAAAGCAATGCTTGCACGTGACTTTATCAAAGGCACGTCACTTCATTTAGAGGAACTAATTTAAATGACAACCGATACCACTCTAAATGGCGTAAAAGTTAGCTACAAGCCAAAATCAGAGAAAAAAGCTGAACCTAAAAAGAGTCGTGATTTTTCTCGCGATGGACAAAAGCGTGTGCATTATGGCAAAGGGCAATCAAAGCCTTCTCGTCCATCGCGCACTCATAAGTCACGCACGCAATCTGCAACGCCAGATAAAAATTACAGCCCCATGAGCCATTTGCTTAAAGATCCGCGTTATTGCGCCATTGATATTTTGCACAAAGTGGAAAAAGGGCAATCGTTGTCTGAATTGCTCGCCACAGAAATGCGTGAGCTCAATGACAGCAATCAGCGTTTTGTACAACATTTGGTGTACGGCGCATTGCGTCACTTTGATGTGTTGAGTTTTCAATTGACGCACTATTTACAAAAGCCCATTAAATCCACAGAGCGCCAAGTTTACTTAGCGTTATTGTTAGCCATGTATGAAATCACAGAGATGAATACTGCTGAATACGCAGCTGTGAACAACTGGGTGGCATTGATCCGCGCGATGAATAAAGAGTGGGCAGTGGGTTTAACGAATGGTATTTTGCGTAAAGTGTTGCGTGAAGGTTTGCAACCATTGCCGAAAAATACTGCAAAAGTCTCGTTGCCAAAATGGTTGTCTGAAAGTTTGATCAGCCATTGGGGCGTTGAGAAAGCATGTGCGATTGCAGAGCAATTCATGCAGCATCCACCGATGACCATTCGCGTCAATCCTTTACAATCGACGCGTGATGCTTATTCAGCATTGTTAGACGATGCTGGCGTTGATCATCAAGTGCATGCCCATTCTGATTCTGCGATTGTCTTGACAGAAGCGGTGCCGGTGTCTGTGTTGCCACATTTTGATGAAGGCATGAGCTCTGTGCAAGATGCAAGTGCGCAACTTGCAGCGGTATTGATCAATCCGCAAAATGATGATGTGATTGTCGATGCTTGTGCAGCGCCCGGCGGTAAAACGGTGGCAATGCTTGAACGTAATCCTGAATTGACGAAAATTTACGCCATTGACAGCGTGAGCAACCGTTTAAAACGTGTGCAAGAAAACGTTACGCGCGTGTTTCAAGATGAATTGGCAGATAAAGTGGTGTTATCCGCGAACCATTTTGAAAACTTCACAGCCGATGAAGCCGTGGATGCCATCTTATTAGATGTGCCATGTTCAGCAACGGGCATCATTCACCGTCATCCGGACATTAAACGTTTACGTCAGCCGACAGACATTGCTGTGCTTGCTCAAACACAAGCGGATTTATTAGATCATGCTTGGTCAATGCTTAAAGTGGGTGGTCGTTTGTTGTATTCCACATGTTCGATTTTAAAAGAAGAGAACGAAGGGCAGATGCAAGCCTTTTTTGCTGCCCACAAGGATGCCAAAGAGTGTGAATTGTCCTTACCTTTTGCAGAGCGTGAAGCGTATGGCTATCAGATTTTGCCAGTGTTCTCTGAGCAAGCGGAAAAAATGGATGGCTTTTATTACTGTTTAATCGAAAAGATTGATGGCTAAACGCATCGGATGGTTGATCGTATTGTTAAGCTCATGGTTATCCATGAGCTTTGCGAATGAGTTTATGATTTCTTCGGTGTTCGTGAAAAACGGGCGCGAGGAGAACAGTTATAAAATCGCCATCGATGCCACCATCGAAATGAGTAAAGACCAAATACAGATGCTCGAAAATGGCATTCCCCTCACGTTTACCTACACTTTTGTGGTGGAGGAAAAAGTGGGGCTTGTTTGGTTAGAAGGGGACAATCCGCCCAAAAATTACAGCTTTGTCATCGCCTATAACGCATTAACGCGGCAATATGTGGTGCATGCAGAGCAGAGTAAAAAATATGAGAATTTCCCCACATTAACATTAGCGCTCGCATACATTGCTGAGCCTAAAAATTTTCGCATTAAAATTGCCCATCGAAAGGCAGACAAGATTTATCGTGGTGGCGTGCGCTTAAAACTCAACATTGATGAGTTGCCAACGCCGCTACGCATCCCGGCATATTTGTCGAGTGATTGGAATTTAGATACAGGTTGGAAGTATTGGGAGTTTGCTAAATGGTAAGAAGAACAAAAAAAGAGAGCATCATCCCTCTATTCATCTTATCGATGTTGTTGGTGATCATCTTAGGGATGATGAGCCAATCGTTAGAGTCTGTGTCAAAGTACTCAGATAACTTTATTTGGTTATTGGCAGCCGGCGGCATCTGCTTTTTGCTCCTGATTTTCTTTGTGGGGCATTATTTGGTGAAACTGGTGCGCATTTATCGCAAAGGTTACATCGGTTCGCGCTTAAATGTGCGCATGATGCTGTTTTTCTCTGGGATTTCGTTGTTGCCCTTGGCGATTTTGCTCTATTTCTCCATTACGATGGTGTATAAGGGCATTGACAGCTGGTTCGATGCCTCGCTAGACAAAGGCTTTGAGGATGCTTTGGCGTTGTCGCGCTCCTCGTTAGACATTCGCCGTGTGGATGCTTTAAATTTGACGCAGTCCACAGGTGAGCGCTTGATGACATTGCCCTTTACGGATTTGAGCTTTTACATTGAAAATGTGCGCGAAAACATCAACGCGATGGAGCTTTCCGTCTTTGATGGTCATGGCAATGTGGTGGCCTTTGCCTCCAGTGACTTTGATAAAGTGATGCCAGAGCGCCCGAATGATGTGATTCTCATGAGTGTGGCGCAAGGCATGGAATATGTGGTGCTAGAGCAAGTCTCTGACTCGCAATTGCGCGTGCGCGTGGTGACTAAAATTGCAGAAAATTTACCCTATATTTTGCAAGCCTTTTATGAGATTCCGGATAAATACACAGAGCTGGCAAACTCCACAAAAAACTCTGTGGAATATTATAAACAGTTTAAATCCTTAAGGGCGCCCTTAAAAATGAACCTATTGGTGATTTTAGGGCTCGTGGCGTTGTTGTCGATTTTATTGGCGCTTGGGGGTTCATTTTTTGCCTCTCGCCGTTTGGTCAATCCGATTCGTGATCTCTCCATTGCCACTAAAGCGGTGGCAGAAGGTGATTTAGAACGCAAAATTAAAGTCAAATCTCGTGATGAAATTGGCTTTTTAACGTCATCTTTTAATGAAATGACGCAAAAACTCAAGCATGCCCATGAAGTGGCGCAAAAGTCCCAAGGTTTATTAGAAGCTGAGCGTGCTCATTTAGCCTCCCTGTTAGAAAAGCTATCAAGCGGTGTTTTAGTGATCGATGAGCTTGGTAAAGTGCGCGTGTTTAATAATGCGGCATTGACCATTTTAGGGGTGATGGAAGAGGATTTAGACCAGTTAACCCTAGCATCGTTAAAAGATGCGCCAGAAGCATTGAGAAGCTTCATTGTGCCGCTCTTTGAACATCTAAAAAACACCACTGAAAAAGAGTGGCGCACGGAGATCAGTCGTTATCACAATGGTTCGCAGCAGATTTTATCGGTGCGCGGCTCAGAAGAGAATGATCAAATTGGTTTAAAAGGCGGTAAAATTGTGGTGTTTGATGACATCACCCAACTCATCAGCGGTGAACGTGAATCGGCTTGGAGTGAAGTGGCGCGCCGTTTAGCCCATGAGATCAAAAACCCATTGACGCCCATTCAGCTCTCGGCTGAGCGCATGAAGCTGCGTTTTTCTGAAAAAATGGTGGATAAAGATAAAGAGATCATCGATAAATCCACCGAAACCATCATCGCACAAGTGAAAGCGCTCAAAACCATGGTGGATGATTTCAGTCAGTATGCGAAAAGCTCACAGCAGCAGTTGGTGGAGCTTGATTTGAAAAAGCTCGTCAAAGAGGTGATGTATCTTTATCAGGATTATCCGGCGGCGCTTGAGATTCGCACGATGCTGACGGACGCGCCTGCTTATATTCTTGGCGACAGCTTGCGTTTGCGTCAGTTATTGCATAACTTAGTGAAAAATGCCATTGAAGCCTGCCCGGATCAAACGGGGGAGATTGATGTCTCCTTAACGAGTGATGATGATTGGGTGGTGCTGAAAATTAAAGATACCGGCATTGGTTTTGATCAGGATCAGATGGCGAAGATTTTTGAGCCATATGTCACCACAAAATCAAAAGGAACAGGATTGGGGCTTGCCATTGTCAAAAAGATCATTGAAGAGCATCATGGTAAGATCGCCATCTATTCAGAAGGTAAAATGATGGGGGCTGAAGTTGTGATTCAGCTGCCGAAAATAGTGAAATAGTCAAAAAGGATTTAGGATGTCTGAACAAAAAGTCAATCAACAGTGGGGCGGTCGTTTTTCAGAAAGCACAGATGCATTTGTGCAAGCATTTACGGCATCGGTACAATTTGATCAACGCATGTATAAAGAAGACATTGCCGGCTCAAAAGCCCATGCAGAGATGTTGCATCGCCAAAACATCTTATCAAAAGAAGATTTTGATTTGATCATCAAAGGCTTAAATGAAGTGCAAGCCGCGATTGAAGCAGGTACATTTGAATGGTCAGTTGCCCTTGAAGATGTGCACATGAACATTGAATCTGCATTGACTGGCAAAATTGGCATTGCGGGCAAACGTTTGCACACAGGGCGTTCGCGCAATGATCAGGTGGCGACGGACATTCGCTTATGGCTTCGCAACACGTTAGATTTAATCGATGCAGAGTTAAAGCGCTTGCAGTTGGGCATTTTAGATTTAGCGGCGCGTGAATATGACACCATCATGCCGGGCTTTACCCATTTACAAGTGGCGCAACCGATCACTTTTGGTCATCATTTGATGGCGTGGTTTGAAATGATCAAGCGCGACCGTTCACGTTTTGCCGATTGCCGCGCACGCATGAACTATTCACCGCTTGGTGCTGCGGCATTAGCGGGCACAACGTATCCGATTGATCGCCACATTTCCGCTGAGTTATTGGGCTTTGATGCACCGACAGAAAACTCATTAGACTCCGTGTCTGATCGTGACTTTGCCATTGAGTTTGCAAGTAGCGCAAGCATCATGATGATGCATTTATCGCGTTTTTCTGAGGAATTGGTGCTGTGGTCAACGCCAGCGTTTGATTTCATTGATTTACCCGATCGCTTCTGTACCGGCTCATCAATCATGCCGCAAAAGAAAAACCCGGATGTGCCTGAATTGGTGCGCGGTAAATCAGGTCGCGTGTTTGGTCATTTGATGGGTTTACTCACATTGATGAAAAGTCAGCCATTGGCATACAACAAAGACAATCAAGAGGATAAAGAGCCCATTTTTGACATTGCAGATACTGTATTGGGTTCTGTGCGTGCATTTGCGGATATGGTGCCTGCCATCATCGCGAAAAAAGAGAACATGTATTTGCGCACAAAATTGGGTTTCTCAACGGCCACCGATTTAGCTGATTACTTAGTGCGTAAAGGCATGCCCTTTAGAGATGCGCATGAAGTGGTGGGTAAAGCTGTGAAATTAGGTGTGGACACGGCGCGTGATCTCTCTGAAATGAGTTTAGATGAGTTGCGCGGTTTTTCTGACTTAATCGATGCGGATGTGTTTGAGTGTTTAACCCTTGAAGGCTCTGTCAATGCACGCAATCACTTTGGCGGCACCGCGCCAAATCAAGTGAAAGCGGCCATTGAGCGCGCTAAGGCTGTGATTTAGTCATCCACCAATAGTGATGTGAGGCTGCCGTCTTGACATGATGGCGGCCTTTTTTAATGTTGATCATAATTGCGCCATCATAGGCATTGTGGATATTGAAATGTGAATGATTCGGGTGTACTGTTTTTGTGGAAGTAATGAGCGTCGCATCCCACGTGTTCGGAATGATCAATTGACCGGATCGCCCTTTATTGGGCATCAATAAAATATCCGGCGCGGGCAGTTTTGTTAAGGCTTGCCATTCGCGCGGCGTCATATTTGACAATAACCAAATGCGCTGATCATCGAGCGTCACCTCAAATGCGCAACTTGTGTGAACGGGTAAGGGCATAATGGAGAGATGATTGCCATGATAATGATAATCCTGACAGGTTGTGGCATCCGCCATGAGCGGCATTAAACTTTGATGGGCAATGACAGGCGCATCAGGAAATTGCCGGCGAATGGTTTTTGTGCCACCAATGTGTTGCTGATTGCGTAGGCTTAAAATGATGCCATCTAAGTGTTCAATGCCAAAAGAATTGAGGGTGGGCAATATGGTGCTTTTTGCGGCTTCAAAACCTCTAAAATAAGGGCCCGTATCATAAAGCAGCGTTTGTTCATCGCTCTCTAATAAGACCGATAAGCCTTCACCCACAGGAAAAATATAGAGCCGATTGTGATGGCTTGAGAAGTTGATCCCACAGAGGCAACTCACAGCGATCAGCCCTGCGATTCCTTTAATTTTCCAATCATGACGTGTGAGTAACATTAAAGCACACACGGTGAGGATAATTGCCCACACCATCGGAATGTGTGGCACGGTGATGTGGCTGTAGGGAATGTCATTCATCACTTTTAAAAATTGTAGTAAATGGGTTAGACCCCAATCGCTTAAATGTAAGAATAAGTTGGCAATGCTTGGGAAGATGGGCAGCAGCACAACGCCCATCAATAAGGGCGGTAAAATAAACAGCGTCGTCCATGGGATGGCCAATAAATTGGTCAGTGGACTGATGAGGGAAACTTCATTGAAAAAGCTTGCCACAATTGGCATGGCCAATAGACTGATGATCAATTGTGTGAGCAATAACATCACAATAAAGGGCAACTTAAAGCGGCTGAGTAACATTAAAATGAGTACGGCAGTAAACGAAAGCCAAAGCCCAACTGTCAATACGGAAAATGGCGCGAGGATTAAGACAATCAGTAATGCAGTCGCGAGGCTTGATAGGTTAAAGATGGGGTAGCGCCATAAAAGTGTGAGCATAAAGATCGCAAACATAATGAGGGCACGCTCTGTCGGTAAGCTCATGCCAGCTAATAAGGCATAGCCAAAAGCGATGATGAGGCTGAATACCGCAGCGATTTGATAAGGGGCAGGACGCGCAATCATGCAAAGGCCAAAAAGTGTTCTGAGCATCACAAAACACCACAGCGCCACAAATGTTAAGTGTAATCCTGAAATGGAGACCAAATGAATGGTACCTGTTTGCCGAAGGAGTGACCATGTGGCTTGTGGGATCTTTTGCGTCATCCCAACGGTGAGCGCTGCCATTAAATCCCCATTTTGATAATGGTGCGCCGTGAGTTCATCCGCAATGTGTGCACGCAATGTCGTGATGGCATCACTGGGCTGAATTTCTATCAGTTGTGCATGATTCGCTAAATTTGCAGTGGCAATGCGGTTTTTTGACAAATGTTGTAAGCGCTGCGGCAGGGTGTGAAAGGATGCTTTGGCGCGATTGGGTTTGAGCGTCAATTGTGCTTCGTAAATGGCAGAGAGTGCAATCGGTTGCGCTTTTGGTACATTGTATAAACGAAACGCGAGATTTTTAAAGGCAGCGGGTTCAATAATGCGTGCTTCTAACGCATGGCTTTCAGGATAATATGCCGTGACTTGAAATTGATAAGTGTCTTGATGAGGGAGGCTAGAAAAGGCCGATTGATAATGAAGCAGTTTGGGGATGGCAAGGAGGCTTGCAAGCAGTAAACCTATGAGGATGAGGCATACAGTCAAACGATATTTGGCAAGAAAAACCGCAAGGATGGCCAATAGAATGGTGAGGCAAAGCAGAGAGAGGATCAGTATTGTGAAGCTTAAAGGAAAGAAGATGATGGCGACTAAACTGAACAAGGTGGTTAAGGATAGTGCAATCATCTTCAAGCCTCTTGAGTTATTGCGCCGCCTTGTTGATGGCGCGAATGGTGCGTAAAATCGCTAGGCGCTCTGGTTTAGAGAGCAAACAGCGGGACAAGCGTTTGTCCATCAAATAAGGTTTGAGTGGACCTTTGTCTTTTTTATCCACACATAATGCCAATGCGTATTGACGGGCAGGGTCATCGGTTTTAACGATGAGGGGACCTGTTTCACCCGGGAATTCTGCATTGATCACTTGCGTGGTGCCCACAGGCCAACGATAACTGACTTTTGTCATCACACTGCCACGTAAACTCTTGCCTGAATAGATGTTTTGAATGGGCACAAGCACCGGCACCACTTTTTTATCTTTAATGGAATAAAGATATTTGAGTTTTTTGAGGTTAAACAGTGCAAAGACGATTAAAAACGCCACCGCTAAAACAGAGAGCGCCACAAAGCGCACGGCAATTGCACCGCTGAACATAAACACGCCGATGATGCCAAGCATCAACGCCACTAAACAGACCAAGCTATAAAAGCGTACTGAACGACCAATGCTGATGTGTAAGCGGCGGTCTGGAAAGCTCGCTTTGATCATTTCATTACATTTACCGATATCATAAGCCATATTTTATCCTTTGTTAGACTATTATACTTTAACTTAGTACCGTCATATTTTAACCTATTTATTGGCAATTTTTTATGCCCCTTGCAAAATATATTGTATAAAGCGCTCTGGCTGTTCTTCGGGCATGAGATGGTCGCACTCTGGCAATGAACCTGAGCCTGTCAGGAGGCATGCTTTAGGGAGATGATCCATCAAGGCTTTTGAGGCTAAACGAAAAATGACTCGGGAATCTTCCCCCCAACAGATGCGCACTGGTACAGGGAATGTACTTAATGTTGTTTTATGAATCGGTTCAGGTTCTGCTTGCGTCAATAAACGCGAGACGGTATGAGCATTGTCTAATTTAATGGCTTGAATGCGCGGTGATTGATCCTGTAGCCCGAGATGATGCGCACTGCATGATTGCACAAAGGCATCGACAGCATCTGTCGGATTTTGACTGCGCAGTGCTTTGATGACTGGCGACATCATTTTGTGTAGATCACGGCTGAAAGCTTTAAGGGCAGCTGCATCCTCTTCTAAGCCATAACTTGGCACAATGCAATCATATAAATAGAGAGCTTTAAATAGATGCGGCGCTTTCAGGGCGGCAAGGAGGGCGACATGACAACTGTATGACCACGCCACAAGGGTGACAGGTTGCGTAAAGTTCTGCGTGCAATGTTCAATCAATTGATCACTATGGATGCGGGTATTGAAATGCGCAGCGTCAATGTTTGCGCCATCTATGCCGGCGCCAGACAATGTATGGGTGAATACAGACCCATCAGGATAGGCATTTTGTATAGGCTCAAAGGTGCGCTCATCACCTAAAATGCCATGGAGCAGTAAAAAGGGTGAATCCATAGATGGTAAAGGCATAATCAACTCTCTTTTTGTGAACTTGAAAATTATATATGGGTTTACATCACAATGCCAATTGACCTATGATAGCCGTTCTTTGAGCATTGAAAAGTAATCTTATGAACAAATGGGCAACACGAATCGCGCAAACGCTTGCTGAGCGCACCACCCTAGATGCATATCGAAGACGGCGCAGCATGCAGAGTTTGCCAAACAATCAATTGGTAGTGGAAGGGCGTCGTTATCTCAATTTTGCAGCGAATGATTATTTAGGGCTCAGTCACTCATTGCCGCTCATTGCTGCATGGCAAGAGGGTGCGGCATTGTATGGTGTGGGCAGTGGCGGATCAGGCTTGGTGACAGGTTACCAAACGCCATTAGAGAATTTAGAAGCAAAATTAGCCGATTGGTTGGGTTATGAGCGCGCGATTGTGTATCCCTCTGGGTTTTCTGTCAATCAAGCAGTGATTAAGGCGCTCATTGATAAAGATGATTGGATCATTGCTGATAAATTGAGTCATGCCTCTTTACTAGAAGCGGCGATGTTGGCAAAAGGCACCTTAAAGCGTTTTGTCCACAACGATGTGTCTGCCTTGATTCAGCAATTAGACAAAGCGCATGAACATGAAGCGGCGAGCCTTGTGATCACAGAAGGTGTCTTTAGCATGGATGGCGATGAGGCGCCGCTTAAAGATATGGCAACTGTGGCGGAAGTGACGCCAGATTGCTTATGGATGGTGGATGATGCCCATGGCATTGGCGTCAATGGACGAGAAGGGCGCGGCACGTGTGATGCTCAAGGCGTGAAACCTGATCTATTGATCGTAACCTTTGGGAAAGCGTTTGGTTTAAACGGTGCAGCATTGTTGTGCTCAGATGCAATGGCGGAGTATTTTACGCAAGTGTCTCGTCCATTGATTTATAGCACCGCCATTTCACCGGCGCATGCGCATGCGTTATTCAAAGCGGTGGATTTGATCCGTAAAATGGATGCAGAACGCGCCCATTTACAAGCCTTGATTGCCCACTTTAAAAAAGAGATGGCAGCGCTTGGCATTGAAAATGCGTCCAACAGCCCCATTCAGCCGGTGATCATTGGCAGCAACGAGGCAAGTTTGCGTGTATCAGATGCCTTGAAAAGTCGCAACATTTGGGCAACGGCCATTCGTCCGCCCACTGTACCGCCAAACAGCGCCCGCATTCGCATCACTTTAAATGCTGCGCACAGCTTTGAACAAGTCGATCAACTCATTGAGGCCATGCACCATGCGCTTAGCCGATAAATCCCAAGTGGCCACCGCATTTGGGCGCGCTGCACACTCTTATGACACGGCGGCAACTGTACAAAAAACAGTGGCGGATGCCTTAATGGCACAATTAACTGCGCAAGTGCCGCTTGATCAAGCGTGTGTGTTAGATGCTGGCTGCGGCACCGGTTACATCAGTCATGCCTTGAAAAATCGGGGCGCAGCACATGTGACGGCGCTTGATCTGTCTGATGCCATGCTCACACAAGCGATGCTCAAAGCATCTGCTCACGACTATGTGCAGGGGGACATTGAATCTCTTCCTTTGCCAAGTGATGCATTTGATGCGGTCATCAGCAGTTTAGCAGTGCAGTGGTGCCATGATTTACCGCGTGCGCTCTCTGAGTTGGTGCGTGTGTTAAAGCCGGGCGGCCGATTGTATGTGGCAACATTGGCGGATCCGACATTGCATGAATTGAAACAAGCATGGCAAGCGGTGGATGATGCGCAGCATGTGGTGGATTTTTTGCCCGTAGCCAATATTGAATTGGCGGCAGAGGGTTTAGGCCGCACCGTCCGATGTCATCATTATTGTGAAGTTTTGACATTTTCTGGCATTTTTCCGCTCTTAAAAAGTTTACAAGGCATTGGCGCGACCGCCATTGACCGCACACATAAAGGTTTGATGGGTAAAGCACAGCTGCAAACCTTAGCCCGTGCTTATCCCCAGCACGCCACAGGCTTGCCATTGAGTTATTATGTGACTGAAATTGTTATCATAAAATGATCAAATGCCCATTTTATCGTCAGTGAAATGGGCTTTTGAGCGGCTGTCTGTAAAGATAATTAAATTATTTTATTTTACAAATAAAGACAAATTTGTATTTACATTTTTCAGTCGAACCCCTATAATCTAGCGCTTCCGATAGACTTGCATTATTTAAAGTTTGTGAGATGAAAAATCCAAAAGTTGCAGTAATTATGGGCAGTCAAAGCGACTTGCCAACCATGCAGTTTGCGATCGACATATTAGTCGAGTTTGATATCCCTCACCACGTGCAAGTAGTATCCGCACATCGTACCCCTGAGTTAATGTTTGAATTTGCCACATCTGCGGTTGATCAAGGTTTTTCTGTGATCATAGCGGGCGCGGGCGGTGCTGCACATTTACCGGGCATGGTGGCGGCATTGACAACACTACCTGTGATTGGCGTCCCTGTTGAGAGTAAAGCCCTCAAAGGGATGGACTCCTTATTATCCATCGTACAAATGCCTGGCGGCGTACCCGTGGCCACTGTTGCCATCGGCACAGCCGGCGCGAAAAATGCGGGCTTATTGGCCGCACAAATGTTAGCGATCGCTGATCCGACATTGCGAGATCGTTTACAGAAGTACAGAAATGATCAGCGTGATTCTGTACTCCAACAAAAAATTAATATTGGAGAATAGATGATGAGATGCATTTTACCTAATCAAACAATCGGCATTATAGGAGGCGGTCAGTTAGGTAAGATGCTTGCAGCAGCAGCTAACCGTATGGGTTACCTCACGGCTGTCTATGATCCATCACTACACGCACCAGCGTTTTCCATTGCTCACCAATACACCATTGGTCATTTTGACGACTATGAAGCCCTCAGTCAGTTTGTGGCTAAGTGTGATGTGGTGACCTATGAGTTTGAAAACATCAATGCCGACCTCGTCAAACGCCTTAATGAACAATACAACAACATTCCCCAAGGACATTTTCCCCTTTGGATGACGCAAAATCGTATGCGTGAAAAAGAGCACATCGTCAATGCAGGTTTGCCTGTGCCACCCATTGTTATGGTGGACAGCTTAGGGGATGAATGGCTTGGGCTGCCAGAGAAATTAGGCTTCCCATTTGTGGTGAAAACCTCAGAAGGCGGTTATGACGGCAAAGGTCAAGCCGTAGTGCGCTCGCGCGAAGATTTACCGAATAAACTCTTTGCATTGATGGATTCATCCGTCATTGCTGAAGCCTTTGTGGATTATGATTTTGAAGCCTCCATTATTGGCGTTCGCGGGCAAGATGGTGAGTTTGTCACTTTCCCTGTGGCGCGCAATGAACACATCAATAATATCTTACACTGTTCCATTGCCTCGATGGATGAATCGGAAGATTTAACAGAACGCTTACACACAATGCTCAAAAACCTCATGGAAAAATATGATGTGGTGGGCATTTTAGCGATGGAAGTGTTTGTGAAGGGTGATGAGATTTATGTCAATGAATTGGCACCGCGCCCACATAACTCAGGGCATTACACCATTGAAGGCTGTACGACGAGCCAATTTGAGCAAGCAATCCGTGCTGTGTGTGGATTGCCTTTAGGCTGCACCACGCTTCGTCAAACCACGATCATGTATAACTTGCTTGGCCAACACATCGAACCCTTGATGACCTATTTACCCCATTTATCGCGCAATGGCCACGTCCATTTGTACGGTAAAAAAGAGAACAAATTTAATCGCAAAGTCGGTCATGTGACCTTTACGTGCGATCAACAGACGCAGGAATTTTCTCACGCTGTTTTTACTCATCAGGAGGAGTAATGAAAAACGCATTGTTGTACGAAGGAAAAGCAAAACAAATCTATTCAACGAACAACCCAGATGAAGTGATCATCTATTATAAAGATGATGCAACGGCAGGTAATGGCGCGAAAAAGGCGCAGTTTGAAGATAAAGGTCGCTTGAATTCTGAGATTTCTCGCATGATTTTTGCTCAATTGATGAAAGATGGCATCAAAACTCACCTCATCAAAGCTGTCAATGAGCGTGAACAGTTGTGCCATAAAGTGGATATTATTTTATTGGAAGCGATTGTGCGTAACATTGCGGCGGGCTCGCTGGTTAAACGCATTGGTTTAACCGAAGGCGAGACACTCAATCCACCGATTTTAGAGTTCTGCTATAAAAATGATGCGTTCAATGATCCATTAATCAATGATGATCACGCCATTGCCCTTGGTTTAGCCACGCAAGAAGAGTTGAATCACATGCGCAGCGAAATGCTCAAAATCAATGAGTTTTTAAAAGCCTTGTGGTTAGAAGTGGGCATTGATTTGGTGGACTTTAAAATCGAATTTGGCCGCATGAAAGATGGCACCATCGTCTTAGCCGATGAGATCAGCCCAGACACTTGCCGCTTATGGGACAGCAAAACCCATGAGAAATTGGATAAAGATCGCTTTCGTCAAGACATGGGCGGGGTGATCGAAGCGTATCAAGAAATTCATCGTCGTTTAGAGGAACGCTCCGAATGAGCATGAAACAACTGAATGAAGAATGCGGCGTTTTTGCTGTTTCAGGGAATCCTGAAGCGGCAACGTTGACATATTATGGCTTGCACGCCTTACAACATCGCGGGCAAGAGAGTGCAGGGATCGCAACATTGACAGAGGATGGCAAAATCATCTGCGTGAAAGGGGAAGGCTTATTAACTGAAGTCTTTGCAGATCCCAAAAAATTACAAAGTTTAGTGGGTGCAACAGCCATTGGCCATGTGCGTTATCCCACGAATAGCTCACGCGGTGTGATCAATGCGCATCCAATCGTTTTGAGCACCACAGATGAAACCATTGCCATTGCCTTTAATGGCGCATTGACGAATTCTGATGAGTTAAAAGTGCGCCTAGAAAAAGAGGGCAGCGTGTTTCATTCCTCCGGGGAAACAGAGCTTTTAGGACATTTATTGCGCCGTTGTTCGGGCACATTTTTAGAGCGCTTAAAGCAAAGTTTATTGCAGATTGAAGGCGCGTATAGCTACACAGTGTTGCATGACAGTGGGTTATATGTGGCGCGTGATCCACACGGCATCCGTCCATTGTCGATGGGGAAAATGCCAAGCGGTGGTTATGTGTTTGCTTCAGAAACCTGTGCATTTGACATTGTCGGTGCAGCGTTTGTGCGTGATGTAGAACCGGGTGAAGTGATCACGATTGACAATGGCGAAGTGATCTCAAGCTTTTTAGAAACAGAGCGCACTCATGCCCTTTGCATGATGGAATATGTCTATTTCTCGCGCCCTGACAGTGATTTAGAAGGTAAAAATGTGCATGCTGTTCGTAAACGCAGCGGCATTGAGCTCTTCAAAGAGGCGCACATTGATGCAGACATCGTCATTGGCGTGCCAGATTCAAGCATCTCTGCCGCCATTGGTTATGCAGAAGCGTCAGGCTTGCCGAATGAAATGGGGCTCATTAAGAACCGTTACATTGGGCGCACATTCATTCAGCCCACCCAAGAACTGCGTGAGCGCGGTGTGCGCATGAAGATCTCTGCCATCAGCAGCATTGTGAAGGATAAGCGCGTCATTTTGATCGATGATTCAATTGTGCGTGGTACGACAAGTAAACGCATTGCATCTTTACTTCGCACTGCGGGCGCAAAAGAGATTCACATGCGTGTGTCTTCCCCGATTTTTAAATATCCATGTTATTACGGCGTCGATGCCACAAATCCGCGTGAGTTATTGGCACAGCACCAAAAAACGGTGGAAGATATGCGCCGTTACATTGATGTGGATTCCTTGGCATTTTTAAGTCCTGAAGGTTTAATCAAAGCGACAGGGCACTCTGCGGATCGCGGTGAAAATTGCGGTTTGTGCATGGGTTGTTTCACCAACCATTATCCCACGAATATTCAGTTTAATGAGGCATAAATGAGTCAAGCATATAAAGAAGCAGGCGTAAACTTAGAAGCAGGCTATGAGTCTGTTGAGCGCATCAAAAAACATGTGATGAGCACCATGCGTTTTGGCGCGATGAATCTCTTTGGCGATTTTGGTGGGGCGTTTGACTTATCTGAATTGGGATATCAAAAGCCAGTATTAGTCTCAGGCACCGATGGGGTTGGCACCAAATTAAAATTGGCCTTTGAGATGAACATTCATGACACCATCGGCATTGATGCTGTTGCAATGTGTGTGAATGACATCTTAACGCAAGGCGCGGAGCCTCTATTCTTTTTAGATTACATTGCGTGCGGCGCAAACAATCCGGCACAAATTGAAGCGATTGTTGCGGGTGTGGCAGAAGGTTGTCGACAATCAAATGCCACATTGCTTGGCGGTGAAACTGCAGAGATGCCAGGTTTTTACCAAGATGGTGAATATGACATTGCAGGCTTTGCAGTGGGCGCGGTTGAAAAAGATGAGCGCATCACAAAAGAGAACGTGAAAGTGGGCGATGTGATCATTGGCTTGCCATCAAGCGGCGTGCATAGCAATGGTTTCTCATTGGTGCGCCACATCATTAAAAATCATGGTTTATCTTTGCATGAAACGTATCCAGGCTTTGATCGCCCACTTGGGGAAGTGTTATTGACCCCAACGATGCTGTATGTGCGTCCTGTTTTAGAGTTATTGAAAGCAGCTAAAGTCCACGCAATGGTGCACATCACCGGTGGTGGTTTTTATGAAAACGTACCGCGTGCATTGCCTGAAGGCATGGGCGCTGAGTTTGTCAAAGGCTCATGGGACATGCCGGCCATTTTCCCATTTTTACAAGAAACAGCCAACATCCCTGAAGAAGAGATGTACAGCGTCTTTAACATGGGGATCGGCTTTATGTTAATGGTGGCTAAAGAGGATGCGGAACGCATTCTTGCCCATAATGCAGATGCGAAAATCATCGGTAAAGTGACAGATTCCGGGCAAATCACCTTCCAATAATTCAATCACCCCAAATCCTCTGAATTTGGGGTTTTCATTTAAATGGATGAATCATGACGAAAATTGCAGTGTTTGGTTCAGGCAGCGGAACCAACTTTGATGCCATTATGAAATGGATCAACAATGGCAAATTACAAGCTGAAGTTGTTTTGGTGGTGTGTGATCAAAAAGGTGCGGGCATCATTGAAAAAGCTGAACGTGAAGGGTTAGAAACTTTTGTTTTTAGCGCAAAAGATTATGCCTCTAAAGCTGAATATGAAGCTGTATTGGTTGAAAAAATGCGCTTGCTTGGCGTTCAATGGGTGGTGCTTGCAGGTTTTATGCGTTTGGTGGGGGAGACTTTATTAAATGCTTATCCGCACCATATCATCAATATCCATCCTTCATTATTGCCAGCGTACAAAGGCAAAGATGCCATTGGTCAAGCGTACCGTGCAAAGGCAACAAAGATTGGTGTCACCATTCATTATGTGGATGAAGGCATGGACACCGGAGAAATCATTGCCCAAAAAGCCATTGAATTAACAGGAAATGAGTCACTTGAGGAAGTGGCGTACATGATCCATGCCGTCGAGCATGGATTGTATCCCGCCACTTTAGAAATGTTGTTTACAAAGGAGAAGTCGTTGTGTCTATAAAGCGTGCATTATTAAGCGTCAGTGATAAAGCTGGTATTGTTGAATTTGCTCAATCGTTGGCGAATTTGGGCTATGAACTCATCTCAACAGGTGGGACAAAAAAAGCCATTTTTGATGCAGGCATTGCCGTCAAAGACATTTCAGAGATCACAGAATTCCCTGAAATGATGGATGGCCGTGTGAAAACCTTACACCCAAAAGTGCACGGTGGTTTATTGTCCATTCGCGGCAATGCAGACCATACAAAAGCGATGGCGGACAATGGCATTGAGTACATCGATTTGGTGTGTGTGAATTTGTATCCTTTTAAAGAGACCATTTCTAAACCGGGCGTGACGTATCAAGACGCGATTGAAAACATCGACATTGGCGGTCCTTCCATGTTGCGATCTGCGGCTAAAAACCATGCATTTGTGACAGTGGTGACAGATCCTGCCGATTATGCAGTGGTGATCGAAGAGATCAAAGCAAGCGGTGACACCACCTTTGAAACCCGTCAGCGTTTAGCCCTCAAAGTGTTTCAAACCACAGCAGCGTATGATGCCTTGATTGCCGATTACTTTGCGCGCACATTAGGCGATGCATTCCCTGAAAAATTGACATTGACGTTTGAAAAACAGCAAGCGCTTCGTTATGGGGAAAACCCACATCAAGCTGCGGCGTTTTATCGCACGCCCTTAGCAGAAAGCAATGCCCTTGCATACGCCAAACAATTGCATGGTAAAGAACTCTCTTACAACAACATCCAAGATGGCAATGCGGCTGTGAACATCATGCTCGAATATAAAGAGCCTGTGGTGGTTGCTGTCAAACACATGAATCCATGTGGCGTTGGCACCGGTTCAACCTTATTTGAAGCATGGACAAAAGCTTTTGAAGCCGATTCCACCTCCATTTTTGGTGGCATCATTGCCACGAATCAGGTGATTGATGCACAAACAGCGACAGAAATGAGCAAGATTTTCTTAGAAATCATCATTGCGCCTGCATTCACATCCGAAGCGCGTGAGATTTTAGAAGCGAAGAAAAACATTCGTTTATTGGAAAATCCTGCGATGGTCTCTGAGCTTGATGGTGAATACACCACAACAGCGGTCAATGGCGGTTTATTGGTGCAAACGAAAGATCGTGGCGCCATTAATTTTGATGACTTTGAAATTGTCACAGAACGCGCGCCAACGAATGAAGAGAAAGAAGCTTTGCTCTTTGCTTGGAAAGTGGTGAAACATGTGAAATCAAACGCCATTGTCGTCGCTAAGGCAGGGCAAACTTTAGGCATTGGCGCCGGTCAAATGAATCGTGTGGGCGCTGCTAAAATCGCTTTAGAGCAAGCAGGCAGTGAAGCCGAAGGCAATGTATTGGCATCGGATGCCTTCTTTCCAATGGCAGACACATTAGAGATCGCGGCCAAAGCAGGCATTAAAGCCATCATTCAACCGGGCGGTTCCATTAAGGATCAAGATTCGATTGATGTGGCCAATCAATACGGCATTGCCATGGTCTTTACGAAAAAGCGTCACTTTAAACACTAATACGATTTAAAACGGTCACCGAGGATGATGGTAATTCCCTCAAGCAAAGGCGCTATCATCCTCGGTTGGCAGTGCAATGCTGCCGAACGCCGATTGTATCATCCCTCTTTAGCATCATCTTCCACGATTTTTATATGATCATTTCTCTTTATGAGGCTCATAGACAAGCTTTATTGCGCTTGTTATTCGCGCCAAATCCTTGTCATATAAAGATATATATAGCGAAAATGTGGTTAAAATCTATACAAACTGCCATTTTTATGGGGCAATGGCCAATTTATTGATGCATTCAGTATTTTATGGAATCAATCAATTATTGAAACATTAAAAGCCATGGGTAAAAGCTCTTTATTACATTGTTGTTACAAACTAGTCGATTGAAAAATGATGATTTTTTATAAATTTTGTGCGCTTTATGTGCGATTTTGCTGACTAATTATCAAACAATAATGATTGCTGTTTAATAAAAAAATGCCAGAAATATGACAATTATTCTTTGTTTAATTAAAGATTTTTTTGATCTGAAGAATTTAGATTTAGTCAATGATATAAGTCAAAAAACTACTGTTTTTTATCAACTATTTTAAAGTCAAGTTTTTAAGTAATTGAAAAGTAATGATAAAATGCGTATAAAAATTTAGCAGGTCTTTCAAAATCACTGTGCTATGATCCGCTGCCTGTGCTCTTGGTGGCACAGTTAGAATTTATTGTTTTGATGCTTGTCATGAAAATGAACTGTTTTTAGTGATAAATGTCAAGCAAATGTCAGAGTAGTGAGGAAAATTATGGCTGAACAGGCTACAGAAATGAAGCGTCGCGACCTTTTAAAAATGATCGGTGCGACGGCCGGTGGATTTGCACTTTACAATTCCATGATGGCGTTTGGATTCATGAACAACAGTGATTTCAAAGGCACACCAGATTTAAGCAATGCACCTAAAGGCGCAACTGTCCTCGTATTAGGGGCAGGCCTTGCAGGTTTAGTGTCTGCTTATGAGCTTAAAAAAGCGGGTTACAATGTTAAGATCTTAGACTTTAATGACCGAGTTGGTGGTCGTGCGTGGTCTTTACGTGGTGGCGACGTTTACACTGAGTTAGGTGGTCATACACAAAAATGTGAATTTGACGAAGGTTTATATTTAAATCCTGGTCCTTGGCGCATTCCTTACCATCACCAAGGTTATTTACATTATGCGCGTGAGTTTGGCGTAGAAATGCAACCGTTCCAACAAGTGAACCAAAATGCATACTTACATAATTCTCAAGCATTTGGTGGCAAACCACAAAGATACCGTGAAATCTTCTCTGATTTCCGTGGTTACACCAATGAATTATTGGCCAAATCCATCAACCAAAATCAATTGGATGAAGTGGTCACTAAAGAAAACAAAGAGATGTTGTTAGAGTCCATTAAAGAGTGGGGCGGTTTAGATAAAAACTATCGCTACACAGGACCAAGCGGTTCACCATTCCGTGGTTGGGCACAAGATGCGAACGCAACACATGACAACATTCCATCCACACCATTAGATTTCAATGACGTATTGTCTTCACGTTTATGGTCAGCATTGAACATGCATTTCGATTATGAATATGCATCCACAATCTTCCAACCAAAAGGCGGTATGGATCAATTACCTAAAGCGATTGCTAAAGGTTTGATGTCCAACATTCGTTTGAACTCTAAAGTGACTAAATTGATCCAAGACGATAAAGGCGTAACTGTTACGTACTTAGATCGTGCCAATGGTGATAAAGAAATGGTGGAAACAGCAGATTACTGTGTGTGTACCATTCCATTCTCAATTTTAGCGCAGATTCCAAACAACTTAAGCGCGCCAGTGAAAAGCGGTATTGCAGCGGTGCATTATGCCACAAGTTTTAAAGCCGGTATCCAATTTAAGCGTCGCTTCTGGGAAGAAGATGAACAAATCTATGGTGGCGTAACATTCACTGATTTACCGATTGGTCAGATCTCTTACCCAAGCACAGATTACCTCTCAAAAGGTAAAGGTGTGGTGTTAGGTTCTTACTTGTTCGGCATCAACTCTTTTGAATTCTCTGCAAAAACACCTGAAGAGCGCATGAAAAAAGTGATGGAAAACTTCCAAAAAATCCATCCTCAAGCAGTTAAAGAGTTTGACAATGGTATTTCTGTGGCATGGCATCGTCAGCCATCAACATTAGGTTGTTATGGTTTATGGACAGAAGATACACGTGCTAAGCATTTCAAAAATGTCTCCACGATGGACAACCGCGTAGTATTGGCAGGTGAGCATGTTTCTTATATCCCTGCATGGCAAGAAGGTGCGATTTTATCTGCACTTGAAGCCATTGGCCAATTACACGCAAGAGCATCAAAATAATCTGAGGACGATGAAATGAAAAAACTTCTTTTAGGCACGGCTTTATTCAGCTTAATGAGCAGTCTTGTATTTGCTGATGGTGCAGGCGGTGTGAACGATAAAACTGTGATCACAAAACGTGATGGCGCAGAAATCTATGCAGTTTCTTGTGCAGGTTGCCACATGCCAGATGGTAAAGGTGCAGTCGGCGCAGGTTTCTACCCAAGCCTTGTGAACAACCCTAAATTACAACAACCTGCTTACCCAAGCATTGTTGTATTGTACGGCTTGCATGGCATGCCAGCATTAGGTGGCATTTTAGATGATGAACAAATCGCAAACGTTGTGAACTATGTGCGTTCAAACTTCAACGGCATCGATAAAGGCATCACAGCGAAAGATGTGACACCAATGCGTGTGAAAGATTATCAATATAACGACTTGAACTAATCCTTTAAGCGATTAAGATAGGCAATCTCTGATGAGGTTGCCTTTTTTTACGTCATCACGTAATTATTCATCAAATAAATGGTATGATGTTCACCTTTGATGAACCTGATTGTTGTCAATAGGATGAATATGCCGCAACCGCCGAATTCTCTTGTATTCGATGACCCTGTGATGAATGGGGGCATTTAAGGCATGCTGCCGAGTTATCAAGATTTAATGTTACCAATCTTGCAATGCGTCGCTCAGCACACATCCATCAGTACGCGCGCGCTCAGCGATGTACTTGTCGAACAACTTAATATTTCTGAAAAAGCCCGCCAACAAAAATTAAAAAGTGGGCAACTTGTCCTCACCAATCGCATCAGCTGGGCATCGATTTATTTAAGAAAAAGTGGCTTATTAGAATCGAAAGCTCGCGGCATGCTGAGTATCACCAAAGCGGGTCGACGCATCGCTAAAGATGCAGACATTGACGCCATCAATAACCAGTTTTTGATGCAATTCCCATCCTTTGCAGCTTTTATGCAAGCCTCGCGTGCGCCACAAATCCCAAAAGAAAAAGAGATCGAACGCACCAGTTTAGAGCGCTTAGAGGCCGCGCATCATGAAATCAATACGCAATTGGCTTTAAGCTTAAAAGAGAAAATTCTTTCCGCATCGCCTGCATTTTTTGAAAAACTGGTGATTGAATTGCTATTGGCCATGGGTTATGGCGGTTCAATGGAGGATGCAGGCGCTGTGATTGGACAAACGGGTGATGGCGGCATTGATGGCATCATCAAAGCCGATCGCTTGGGGTTAGACAATATCTATGTGCAAGCCAAACGTTGGCAAGGCACTGTGGGCGAACCTGCCATTCGTGACTTTGTGGGGGCATTGACAGGTTATCATGGCGCAAATAAAGGGGTGTTCATCACCACCGGTAAGTTTTCTAAAAATGCTCAAAAGTTCTTCCCAAAAAATGGTGCAAAAGTGGTGCTCGTGGATGGGGAACTTTTAACGAAATTGATGATTGAGTACAACATAGGTGTCAGCGATCAGCAAGCATACGTAGTAAAAACAATTGATATTGACTTTTTTGACAGTGAGTAGTGAATGATGAAAATTTTAATCGTGGGTAAGGGCGGGCGTGAGCACGCATTGGCATGGAAAGTGAAACAAAGCGCTCAAGTATCAGAAGTGTATGTGGCGCCTGGCAATGTGGGCATGAAAAATGTGGCGCACCTTGTGAACATCAATGAAACGGCAAGCGATGAGCTGGCAAACTGGGCAGAAGCCAATCAGATTGATTTGGTGATCATTGGTCCTGAATCAAGTTTAGTGGCGGGTGTGGCCGATCAAATGCAAGCGCGCGGCATTAAAGTATGGGGGCCAACACAGGCAGCCGCACAAATTGAGGGTAGTAAAGATTTTGCCAAAGTGATCATGAATCGCTATGGCGTGCCAACCGCTGCACACCAAACCTTTACACAAGTGGATGAGGCGCTTTCGTACCTTGAAAAAGTGGGTGTACCAATTGTGATCAAAGCCGATGGTTTAGCCGCGGGTAAAGGTGTTGTGTTGCCACAAACGATGGATGAAGCCAAAGCGTGTGTGGTGGATATGTTGGAAGACAATCGCTTTGGGGACGCTGGCGCACGCATCGTGATTGAAGAGTTTTTAGAGGGCAATGAATATTCCCTCATGTGCTTTGTGCATGGCAATAAAGTGGTGCCGATGATGATGGCGCAAGATCACAAACGTGCATATGACAATGATGAAGGCCCGAACACAGGTGGGATGGGGGCGTATGCGCCATGCTTTACAGCAGAGAGCGAAGAGACCGCGATTGCCGTCAAAACCATCATGCAGCCGGTGGCCGATGGCTTAGTGAAGGAAGGCATGCCATTTACAGGATTTTTGTATGGTGGCTTGATTTTAACGAAAGAGGGTTTTAAAACCATCGAATTCAATGCGCGCTTTGGTGACCCTGAAGCTGAAGTAATTTTACCGCTCTTAGAAAGCGATTTGGTTGATGTGATTTTGACGATGTTAAGTGACAATCCCGTGCCAAGCGTTGCGTGGAAATCAGGTTATTGCGTGGGTGTTGTGCTCGCATCAAAAGGTTATCCTGAGCAGCCTGAAACAGGGCATCCGTTGAAAACTGTGGCGGTGGATGAATCCATTAATATGATTTTCAATGCAGGCGTTGCGGAAAAAGCAGGGCAATTAGTATCAAATGGTGGGCGCATTTTGGTGGCGACAGGTTTAGGCGAAACCTTTGATGAAGCCAAAGCTCATGCTTATGCCTTGATGAAAGCGATTGAAACCGAGGGCACATTCTACCGTACAGACATTGGTCATCGTTTTAAGGGTTAATATTAATATGCAATCAAGCCGATACGATTGTATCGGCTTTTTTATGTGCTATTTTGATTCACTTGGCCAAGCGATGATGGGATTGTGCTGCCAAGTTGCGGGGCCAAAGGCTCTATTGATGAGCATCGGATCATCTGTGGCATCAGTTTCTCGTGAGAGCATTTCATGGCGGATGTATGGCCATGCATAATATGTACTGAGCATGATGAGAATGCTGGCAATGATGGCCAAGCCTTTATGGCCATAAACATAAATTACAGGGGCAAGAGGCTGAGCGGTTGATGTGCTCGGCAGTGCGGCATAAGCATAGGCCATCAACATTAAAGTCAGCCATTGACTGATGGGGTAAATTAAGGAGCCAGACAACGCACCATTGCTCATCAATACAAAGACACTGACCCAACGCCAGGCCGGCAGTTGATCAGCATATGACAGCAAGCGCACCAATAAATAAAGGCACAATAAATTGAGCATCAGCCCCATTAAGCCCATCTCAGCCAGCCAATAGAGCATGAAATTATGGGGGTGAGCCAATTGATTGCCATCTTCAAAGATAAAATGACCTGTACCCATGCCAATGTACACATTGTCCATGAAGGTTTGTAAGGAGAAAAGATACAAATCCATCCGACCTGATGAGCTTGTGCGGGCTAAACCATGCATTTGTGCATCTTGCAGCATCAAAATATTAAAGACCACATATAAAGTGAATGCGCAGATGACTGTCATTAAGGGCAATGTTAACGCAGCGCGTTTATGTTGTCCTAAGACTGTAATGAGGAGTATTCCGATGGTGAGAGACAGTAAAACGGCGCGAGCACCATCATAGAAAAACACGAAGAGGTATAAGGTGCTTAAAATAAAGATCCATGGTGTGAAGCGTTGATTGGCGAGAAAGCCCGGGCGCAACCATAAAATCATGAGTAACGGCAACAGTGCATCATTAAAATAACGAATGTTGCCAAAGGTATTGTGCCCAACGCTTGTATAATTTGGATCTGTGATTTGAATCATAACGCTAGTGAGGAGATAGACAATGCTGGGAATGGGCGTTAATGAAATGACCGCAAGGGCATGATTGAACCAAAGTTGATCTTTTTTGAATGCCATTGCAAAGTAGAGAAACGCCATCACCAATAGAATATTGAGGCTTAAGGTTAAATATGCCGTCACATTATGAATGCCAAAGATCAGCAACAGCACATAACAACCATTGATCAGCGCGGCGATTTTTAGGGCATGGCGATGGTGACGCAGTTCAGTACTCGGTAACAGGATGAGCCCGACGGCACTGAACAGCAATAAAATGATCTCACCCATGCGCCATTCATTGTAATAATCATCAATCCAAGGATTGAGGTCAATCCCTGCAAACGAACCAAAGAGCCAAATGAGCGTGAGATAAATGATGATGCGATGCAATACTAAATGTGTCCGATCCTTTGTCATGGTGTGCCTTGTTATCTTTTTTGTTTAGGCATGTAGTATAAGCCATAGCTTCATCAGAGACTATGGCGCCACCATTATTTTAGGATGATTTTATGGGCTTGTGGGGCAATGATGTGGCCAATGGGCTCTAAATGGCCAAGCCCTTCCTCTTTGCATAACGTTTGGAAGTCATCAATATGATCGCCGCTCACAGACACTAATAAACCGCCACTTGTTTGCGGATCACCCAGAAGATGTTGATAAGCGTCAAATTGATCATTATGCGTCACTAAATGCTCATAACTTGCCAAGTTTTTAAAGGTACCGCCCGGCATTGATCCTAAAGCCTCATAATGGCGCACAGAATCAATGAGCGGAATGTTTGCACAATTGAGCTCAATGCTGACATTGCTGCCTTCGGTCATCTCAGAGAGATGGCCAATCAATCCAAAACCTGTGACATCCGTCATGGCGTGCACATACGGCTCAAGGGCAAAGCGTGCACCGGCTTGATTGAGCTCTACCATAATGTCACGGGCAGTGAATTGATCTTCACTGCGCAGTAAACCACGTTTTTCTGCGGTGGTTAAGATGCCAATGCCAATGGGTTTGGTTAAAAAGATGGCATCGCCCACTTGTGCGGTGTCATTGCGTTGTAAATGCGTTTTGTCCACAATGCCTGTCACCGCTAAACCAAAAATCGGTTCAGGTGCATCGATGGAATGACCGCCTGCTAAAATGATGCCAGCGGCTTCACAGGTGGCGCGTCCGCCTGCAATGACGGTGCGCGCAACTTCTGGGGGGAGTTTTTGAGATGGCCAGCCTAAAATCGCAATCGCCATGATGGGTTTACCGCCCATCGCATAGACATCACTGATGGCATTTGTGGCTGCAATGCGCCCAAAATCAAAGGGATCGTCCACAATCGGCATGAAAAAGTCCGTGGTTGAGATAATCCCCGTCGTTGCATCGATGCCATAAACTGCAGCATCATCGCGTGACTGGTTGCCCACCCATAAATTCGGATCAGAGGTTTGTATGCCACTGCCTGTCAATATCTCCCCAAGAACCTTGGGATCTAATTTACAGCCTCATCCGGCGCCGTGGCTATATTGCGTTAATTTTATCTCAGACATTACCTTTTCAATCCCATAAGAATAGGTTAAAGTTTAGCACTTTAACCACTGATATACGAAGCCGATATGAACAATTTTAACAAAATTGCTTTGGTGAGCCGAAACAACGTGAGCAATCCATCGTTTGCTAAAGTGATGAAAACGGCTGAGGCCATCTTTGAGCGCAATGGTTGTGCAACGGTCACCTTGGCCTTGCCCCCGAATGATAGCGCTGAATCTAAGCAATTGCTAGAAGATCGCGTGAAAGATTGTGATTTGATCATCATCTTTGGCGGCGATGGGACATTTTTAGGCATTGCCCGTAAGGCGTGCCATTTAGACATTCCATTTTTAGGCATCAATTTAGGGCGCTTAGGCTTTTTGACGGACATTCGTGAAACAGAGCTTGAAGAGAGTTTGATTCACATTTTAAAAGGTGAATATAAAACGGAGGATCGTGAACTCATTCGTGTGAAAATCCCCGGTAAATTTGACTCTTTTGCCTTAAATGATGTGGTGATACATCAGCGCAGCATTTCCCGCATGATTGAGCTTGATGTGTTTGTGGATGATAAGTATTTAACCAGCTATTGGGCCGATGGCGTAATTTTTGCAACGCCCACAGGCTCAACGGCTTATGCATTGTCATCGGGCGGACCTTTGGTTTATCCATCTTTATCTGCGGTGCTTGTGGTGCCCATTTCGCCGCACACCTTTAGCCATCGCCCGATTGTATTGCCCACGAATTTAAAAATCAAAGTGGCATTGAAAGAGAGCGTGCGCCATGCGGTGAGCGTCAGTTGCGATGGGCAAGTGGTGTTTGATTTTGATAAGGGTGATGAGCTTGAACTCATCAGTAATGCCTCAAAAATCACGTTGGTGCATCCTGAAAACTACAACTATTTTGAAATTTTACGTGCAAAATTAAACTGGGGTCATCACCCTGAGAGAGAACGATAATTATGGACCATTCCACATTTGTGCACCCTGTGTTGGGTGAATTGACCTATGAAGCCGCTTTGCAAGGCTATGCAGGCAGCATTGAATTGTCAGACATGCCCCTTAAAATTAACTTAGTGGGCGATGCGTTAGAAGCCAAGGTTTTAGGTGATCGCTTATTGGCATTCCTAGAAAGTGAAGCCTTTGAAGATGCTTTCATTGCAGGATTAGAGGCATTGTTGACCCTTAAAAACCGCGATTGGCTCAGTGAAGGGGAAGCAGAATACACATTAGAGGAGTTTTTTGACTTTGTCTCCCTCGATGCGATTGTGATGCATTCAGATAAAATTGAGTTATATACTGATGATTTAGAGCTTTTATGGCGCAACCGTGCGATTTTGAGTTTTGATTATGATTATCAGCTCATTAATGTGCACATTGAAGAGCACATCAGTTTTTAAGCATTAAAAAAAGCAGCGTTTGCTGCTTTTTTATTGTGACTAGGTATTGAGTGCCACTTGCGTGCTTTTGTTTTGTTGCACGCGGCGTGCTTGATAAAAACGCTGTTTCCAATATTTGTCATTCAATGAAGAGGTCATCACGCCTTTAGAAGTTGAGGCGTGGATGAATTGATTGTTCCCATTGTAAATGCCCACATGAAGACCAGTGCGATTTCGTCCCCAATTGGTTTTAAAGAAGATGAGATCGCCGGGTTTAAGTTCTTCTTTAGGAATCTGAATGCCCACAGATTTTTGTGCGATCGTTGTGCGTGGCATGGCGATGGCAAATTTATCTGTAAAGGTGCGCTGTACAAAGGCAGAGCAATCGATGCCATTTAAAGAGTTACCGCCTAATTTATAGGGCGTGCCTTTCCATTGTTTTAATTGATTTTGCAGTGCCGTGGTGACAACGTGGCTGTCTCTTAAGGCTGCGGGTGCGCTGACCGTCACATTTGTTCTCGCGACAGGTTTTGCTTTAGGTTGAGCGCTTGTGGCAACGCTTGCTTGAGCAACAATTGGGGCGCTTTTTTGTGTCTGTGTACTTGCGCAACCCACCGTTAAAAGGGATACCAGGGCAACCGAAAAAATCTTATTCATAATCATTCATTCTGCATTGTCTCAAAAGGGATGAATGATTATAGATCAGAAAATGATTTCTGATCCATAATTTATACATTTAATCAGGATGATTTACGATTTTTTTGACGTAAAGTCATAATCTGTCTCTTGATAGACAAAATAATTGAGCCAATTTTGGAAGAAAATGCTCGATGCACTCATCCATCGTGTTTGAATGGCTTGAGTGGGATCATCATTTTTAAAGTAGTTGCTCGGAATGGTCATCATGCCTAGGGCAGAGTCACGCTGATACTCTTTTAAGAGCGTCTCTTTACCATATTCAGGATGACCACTCATAAAGACTTGGCGACCCGTTTTTGATGCCACTAAATGAATGCCAGAGACTTCAGAGCTTGCGATCACCTCTAATTCAGGGTGATTGCGCGTGGCAATTGGATCACTCTCCGTGTTGCGTGATTGAGGCACATAAAACAGATCATCCATGCCAATGAGCAATTTAGAGTCGGGTTTTTCTTTGATGTGTTCAAACACACCTGTTAATTTCTCTTTGAAAATGTTCTTCTCGATGCCATAAAAATATTTAAGTGCCGCTTGGCTGCCCCAGCAGATAAAGAGGGAGGCAAACACATGGGTTTTGCTCCATTCAAAGATTTTGGTCAATTCATCCCAATAGGTCACTTCCTCAAAGTCTAAGAGCTCAATGGGTGCACCTGTGATGATCATGCCATCGAAATACTCATCTTCAATGTCGCTAAAAAAACGGTAAAATTCATCTAAATGCACTTGCTTGGTGTTTTTAGAGGTGTGGTTTTCAATGGCCAGTAGCGTGATGTCCACTTGCAAAATGCCATTACTGAGCTTACTGAGCAATTGGGTTTCTGCGGTGATTTTGTCAGGCATTAAGTTCAAAATACAGATGCGCACCGGACGAATGTCCTGTGTATTTGCACGCTCTGGATTCATCACAAAGATGCCATGATCTTTGAGAATTTGTGAAGCGGGTAAGTTTTCCGGAATAATCACGGGCATGGTTGTTCTCCTTTTATTTCATCCATAAAAAAACCAGAGTGTTGTCACTCTGGTGGATCAATTTTTGGGTAAAGATGAGCGTTAGAGTGACTCTACAGTAAGGTTCGAGAGCCACTCAAGTGAGTAACTCTCTAAAGCATCATCATTAACGCGGATGGGTGGGTCATGTTTAAGTTTACTTTAGTAACATTGTTGGACTGAAAAGTATCAAACCATTTCGGATAAAAAGTGTCAAGGGCTATTTGAGGTCAATTTCCATAATTAGGCACGAAGCCATTGAAAACGGCGCATTAAATTTTATGTGCCTCTCATCATGCTCTGAGAAAAAGAGCGCATCTAAGGGCTCAAGCGCTTGTCCATTCAGGGAGCATGCCGTCAATGCAATGATGCATGTGGTCAAAGAAGATCGCTGATAATCATTTTCTGTAAAATCAATACGCACCATTGAATGGCGAGCGCGGCGCGTGTCCGTAATGATGCCGCAATCTAACGCAGGCTCAACACAATGGATCATTTCCGTAGTGCTTTCCCCGCTAAAAGTAATGGGTTGCCCTGATTTTGTAAGGGTATGGTGCGCACCATCAATCAATAGTTCAATCGATTGCCCCGTTAACAGCGCTAAGCTTCTTTGGCAATGCGGGAAATGAGAAAAGGGCCCTGTGTGTTCAACAGATGCCATGCTCACACGCCAAATAAAGTCATCCATTGTGGCATTTTGGGGATGGATCATCACCTCACGCGTGGTGCCAAGGCCATTTTTCCAAGGTTTGACCGTTAGGGTGTTAAAGGCGATTTTTTGCATGGGGCTTGATCCATAAGTAGTAACAGACAGTTAAAATCACCAGCCAAATGATGCCGGCATATAAGGCATTGCGCACAGGTGCATAATAACCAAGCACGCCCACCACAAAGAGCATAAAGGCAATGGCAAGGGCAGGCCCAATTGGCCAAAAGGGCACAGGGAATTTAAGCTTTGCGACCTCGTCTTTGGTCAATTGTTGACGCATGCCCACTTGAGAGATGAGCACCGTGAGCCACACCCAAACAGTGGCAAAGGTTGCCATCGCTGCGATTACTAAAAATAAACCATCGTGGAAAAAGTAGTTGAGCACGACGCCAATGATCATCACCACAAACATGATGGCGATTGCCACAATCGGCACGCCACTTTTAGAAAGCTTGCTTAATGCTTTGGGGGCTTGACCTTGTTCACTGAGTCCGTGCATCATGCGACCTGCACCAAAGATGTCACTGTTGATGGCGGAGATGGCTGCTGTAATCACCACAATATTGAGTAAATTTGCGGCGTAATCAATGCCCAGACTTTTAAAAATCGTGACAAATGGACTCGCGCCTAAGCCAATGTGATTCCAAGGAAAAAGCGCCATCAGCACAAGGAGCGCTAAAAAGTAAAAGAGCAGAATTTGCACCGGCACCACATTGATGGACATCGGGATTGTTTTTTCAGGGTTTTCAGCCTCTAATGCAGTGAGCCCCAAAGTTTCCACGCCACCAAATGAGAACACCACAACGGTTAAGGAAATGATGATGCCTGTGATGCCAAAGGGGGCAAAGCCATCGTGGCTCCAAAGATTGCTAAGGCTTGGGGTGAATTCAAGAGGCACATTTAAATGCATGTGGCTCATGAGAATGTAGCCGCCTGCTATGATCATAGCAATGATGGACACCACTTTTAATAGGGAAAGCCAAAAGCCGAGCTCGCCAAACATTTTGACGGCGCACAGATTGATGCCACATAAAATTAATGTGATGGCCAACGCCCAAATCCATGGGGCCACATCGGGGTACCATAAACCCATATAGATGGCAAAGGCGGTGACATCTGCAATGCAGACGAGCGCCATTTCAAACACATACGTCCAACCGGTGATAAAACCTGCCAAAGGGCCTAAATATTTGGTGGCATAGGCGCCAAAAGCACCCGGCATTGGGTGATGCATGATCATCTCACCTAGGGCGCGCATTACCATAAAAACGGCGACGCCAGATAAAAAATAGGCGATGAGAACGGCAGGTCCTGCCAATTCAATGGCATTGGCTGAACCATAAAATAGACCGGTGCCCACGGCAGAACCTAAGCCAATGAATAAAACGTGGCGCGGTGTCAATCCGCGCTTGAGCTGAGTCGCCATAATGTTAATTGTGTCCTTTATTGCTGCGTCGGGTTAGGCTAAATGCCCCATGCTGTAGAGTACGATGAGTGCAGTGACAGAGAGCACCGCCCAACAAATGGCGCCCATTATAATGGGACGAAGCCCATTTTTCAGCAATTTCATTAAATCTGTATTGAGTCCAATGCCCACAAGCGCCACAATGATCAAAAATTTACCAAATTGTGCCAAACCATGGGTGATCTCATGGGGAATGATGTTCAATGAATTGATCAACGTTGTGAGGATAAAACCTGTGATGAAGTAGGGCACCGCTTTGGTGAGTTTAAATTCATAATCGCCGCCGCTACTTTGTGATTTAGCCATATAAAGGGAGAGGAAAAAGGTGATGGGGACGATCATCAAGGTGCGTGTTAATTTAACAATGGTGGCAAGGCTGCCGGATTCATCACTGTAGGAATAAGCTGCGGCTAAAACAGATGACGTGTCATTAATGGCTGTGCCTGCCCATAAGCCAAAGGCTTCATCGTTCATATGAAACAGATGGCCAAGGGCGGGGAAAATAAAAACAGCGGCAATGTTGAATAAAAAGATGGTGGCAATGGCATAGGCGATCTGTTGGCTGTCTGCACGCACCACAGGCGCTGTTGCTGCAATGGCTGAGCCGCCACAAATGCTTGTGCCCACACCAATTAATGTGCCGGTGACAAAATCAATTTTCAGCATTTTTGCCACCACAATGGCAGTGATGAAGGTGGCTGCAAGTGTAAAGAGCATGATCCACAGCGAATTTAAGCCCACATGAAAGACCTCTTGAATGCTCATCTCAAAGCCCAATAAGATGATGGCATAATGGAGCATTTTTTTGCCGGCAAAGCTGCTGCCTTTGCTGATTTTTTCAGAGGTTTTGGCAAATAATGCATTTAAAATGATGCCAAGGGTGATCCCAAAAACTGCGCCACCAATGAGGGGGAATTGTTTGCCTAAAAAGTGTGCCCCTATGGCAATCACAAAGCAGCAGAGAATGCCAATAAGGATCGATTGATTGAGTTTAGTCATAATGACGATGCTCCTCTTCACTTGGAAGGATCTGATAAAACGTTTCATCCTCTTGAATGAGGCCAAGTTTATGGCGTGCGAGCTCTTCTTGGGCGCCGGCATCGGTTTTGAGGCTTTTGATTTTCACTTCAAGGGCGGTGTTGCGCGCTTCAAGCAGTTTGTTTTGTTGATTGACGGCTTCGATTTTCGCGGTGAGTTTTTCAAGGGAGGCATAACCTTGATCCTCTTGAAACCACAAATTGTAACTTAAATAAAAAACCAAGCCTGCTAAAAAGGCAATAAGCGCGTGAAGCCATTTCATAAATTTTGTCCTATCGGGTACACGAATTGTAAATATTCTGCGATAATGACTATTTTATCTCTTCTAGAAGAATATAGTAAAATTTTATGAATCCATCGATTATCCGTAAGTTAGATCAGTTGATTGAGCGTCATCAAGAAGTGGGCGTTTTACTCTCTGAGCCTGAAATCATCACCGATCAAAATAAATTCCGTGAGCTCTCGCAAGAGTATGCTCAATTGACGCCTGTGGTGGAAGAATTCACTGCCTGGAAAACCAATGAGTTTAACCTCACTGAAGCTAAAGAGATGTTAGAAAGCAGTGATGCTGAGCTCAAAGAGATGGCAAAAGAAGAATTGCCATTGCTGCAAGAGAAACAAGCAGAATTAGAAAAGACATTACAAATTCTCCTGTTGCCGAAAGATCCGAATGATGACAGCAACATCTTCTTAGAGATTCGTGCCGGAACGGGCGGCGATGAAGCGGCGATTTTTGCTGGTGACTTATTCAATATGTATGCACGTTATGCAGAAACATTGCGCTGGCAGGTGGAAATTGTCTCTGAAAACCGCGGCGAACATGGCGGCTTTAAAGAGATCATTGCGCGTGTGATTGGTCATGGTGCGTATTCGCGCTTGAAGTTTGAATCCGGTGCGCACCGTGTACAACGTGTGCCAGAGACAGAATCACAAGGTCGCGTGCATACATCGGCGGCAACGGTTGCAATTTTGCCAGAAGTGCCAGAAACAGAAGTGGTGAACATCAATCCTGCGGATTTAAAAGTGGATACGTTCCGTGCATCGGGCGCCGGTGGTCAGCACGTGAATAAAACGGATTCTGCCATCCGTATTACGCATTTACCGACAGGCACAGTGGTTGAGTGTCAAGATGAGCGCTCTCAGCACAAAAACCGTGCGCGTGCCATGAGCTTATTGGCATCACGTTTATTAGAAGCCGAGCGTGAAAAAGAGCAAAAAGCCATGAGTGAAAACCGCAGAAGCCTTGTGGGTTCAGGGGATCGCTCTGAGCGCATTCGCACGTACAACTATCCGCAAGGTCGCATTACGGATCACCGCATTAACTTAACTCTCTATAAATTAGAAGACATCATGGGCGGCGATTTAAATCAAGTGATCAATCCCCTCATTCAAGAGCATCAAGCGGACATGCTCTCTTCATTAAGCGATCAAGGATAACGACAGTGACATGACCCTTCAACGAGCGAAACTTTGCATTTTAGCCACCACGGATTTACATGCACATGTCACGAATTATGATTATTATCGTGATCAATCGCTCCTTGATGTCGGGTTGATGGGGCTTGCGGATGAGATCGAAAAGATTCGCCGCACAGAGCCGAACACACTGTTATTAGACAATGGCGATTGCTTGCAGGGCAATCCCATTGGCAACTATCTACGCGATGATGCCATGGTGCATCAGCATCCCATCATTACCCTGATGAATGGGCTGCAATACGATGGCGCAACCCTTGGCAATCATGAGTTTGATTTTGGGTTGTCCTATCTTCGTAAGGCGATACAAGATTGGCACCATCCGGTGACGAGCGCGAACATTGAAACGGCGGCAGGCAAACCATGGTTGCCACCTTATTTATTGTTACAGCGATCGATCACCATGGAAAAGGGTGCGCCGCAACCGATCACCATTGGTGTCATCGGGGCAGTGCCGCCACAAGTGATGCTCTGGAATCATAAAGTTTTATCAGAAGATCCGAACGAGCGCTTAGTGGTGAAGGACATCACCGCATCGATTGCTCATTATGTCAAAGAGATGAAAACAAAAGGTGCGGATCTTATTGTTGTGTTGTCCCATTCTGGCGTCAGTGATCGCCCTTATCAAATGGGAGCAGAGAACAGCGTCACATACATTGCAGAGATTGAGGGCGTTGATGCCATTGTGGCAGGGCATGCCCATGGCGTCATGGCAGAAAAAATGGGCAGTCGTGCGGTCCCTGTGGTCATGCCTGGTGCCTTTGGGCAATACTTAGGCTGTGTGAATTTTACACTGACCCATGATGCCGCAGGTTGGCACATTGAGCATGCGATGCCTGAATTGATTGAAAATGGCGGTCAAGGGGATGCAACGCATCCATTATTTCCTTGTGTGGCGCGTGAACATGCATTGACCTTAGCGCGTATGAATGCCCCAATTGGACGCAATGTCACCGATTTTTCAAGTGCAATGAGTCTGGTGGAAGATGATGCCTGCATTGAGCTCATTGCTCAAGCGCAGTTGTGGTATGGGGCGCAATTATTAGCGTCATTGGGCGTAGAGAAGCGTCCAATCCTCAGTGCCGTGCCTGCATTTAAAGTGGGGGGACGTAAAAATGCCCCGCATGATTTTACCTGGATTGAGCCTGGCATTTTGAGCTTTAAGAATGTGGCGGATTTGTATCCCTTTAACAATCAATTGGCCATCCTACGCATCAATGGGCGTGATCTACGCGAATGGCTTGAATGCGCAAACAGCATCTATTTTACCATTGATGAAGGACAAAGTGCCGCCCAACCACTGATCAATTGGGCGAAGCATCGTGGATACAATCGGGATGTGATCAAAGGTGTTGAATACACTGTCGATGTGCAGCAGCCGCGCCGATACAATGGGGAGTGTCGTTTGGTTAATGAGGCAGCGCGGCGCATTGTGGATTTAACCCATGAGGGGAAATGGGTTAGCGATGAGGATGAGTTTTTTCTCATCACCAATCAATATCGTGCATATGCAGGAAAATTCCCCGGCAGTGGGGAGCATGCGGTGGTGACTTTATCCACCGATGAATTGCCCACAATCATTGCAGAATATTTGATGCATCAAGTGGCCAATGAAGGCCGCATTCGTGTGGTGCCCACTTTTAATTGGCAACTGGCATGTCGTGCAAAGGTGCGCTATGAAACGGCGCCCGATGAAAAAGCAGCGCAATACATTCAAACATACATGCCCACTTGGCAGCGTTGTCAAGGCTTGGATGAAGATGGATTTGCCATTTACATTTGCCCAAATATTGAATAAATATTGCGCAAAAAACCTCAATTTTAGATGTGAATCATTCGCAATCTTTACATTTCTCATATAGGACTAAATTTACTTAATTTAACAATGGCGGTGATAATTTTTATCAATCTCATTGATAAATAGTGAATTTTACCCATTGGAGCTGTCAGTAAAACAGTCAAAATCATTTATTTTGTTGATATTTCCTAACAAAAATATATAATTGATCGCATTGGTAATGAAGGCATACAGATAGAACGTTTCATTATAATCTTTTTAAAAGATGATGATAAGGGTTTTTTATTTTATCAATCATGCCATTGTCTATATGATTGTCGGCGTCAAATCATACAGACAAATTAATGAGTTACACAAACTATTTTAGTAAAGAAATATCAATCAATAAGGGTTGTCAATGAATAAGGAAGGTTTACTCGGTGAGTGGGATCAAGAATCCGTAGAAGGTTCTGACCTCATCCGCGATAAAGATGAGTTTACAAATATTGTCACAAATCATGATAAACACAGTAATATTGATATTTCTGATTCCTTAAGCATGTATTTCAGTGATCTCTCAAGTCGTACATTATTAACGGCTGATGAAGAAAAAGCATTGGCCCATCGCATTAAAGCTGGGGATCAAGCGGCGCGTCAAGAGATGATCGAAAGCAATCTGCGCCTTGTGATCGCAATTGCAAAACGCTATGCCAATCGTGACATTCCATTGAGCGATCTCATTGCTGAAGGCAACATGGGATTGATGCAGGCGGTGGAGAAGTTTGACCCTGAGATGAATTACCGCTTTTCTACCTATGCAGTGTGGTGGATTCGTCATGCCATTGAGCGTGACATTATGAATACGGGGCGCGCGGTGCGTTTGCCGATTCATTTACACAAAGCGATTAATCGCATTTTAAAGATTCAACGCGATTTAGGGAAAACCCTCAATCGTGAGCCCACTTATGCAGAGATTGCACAAGTGGCACAAAAGAGTGTCAAAGAGGTGGAAGATCTTCTGATTGAAAATGAGATGATTCTTTCATTAGATATGGAAGTGAATGATGAGCAGGGCTCTTTATTAGACATGCTCTCAAGTGATCATCGCTCAGACGATGCCCTAGGAATGATGGAGGAAGATTGTTTGATGTCCGCATTAGAAACAGGTTTAACCCATTTAGATGAGATGTCACGCCGTGTGATCATTGAGCGTTTTGGCTTAGATGATGATGTGCCCAAAACCTATGCAGAAGTGGGTGAGCTTTTAGGCACAACGAGTGAGAAAGTGCGCCGCATTCAGATGAAAGCACTCAAAGAGATCCGCGAATATTTAGTGGATTAATGATAAAAAAGCCCATCATTGATGGGCTTTTTTTGAGTCTGATGATTTTAATTATTTAACCAATAAAACGGGCACAGTGGCTTTTTGTACCACATCATTACTGACGCCGCCAAGCACAAATTTTTGCACAGCATTTAAACCACGGCTACCGATGACAATGATGTCTGCACCGGCTGTTTTAGAGTGTTGCACAATCGCTGGCGCAGCTTCGCCTGTGATGATGCTCGTTTTGTGCTGCACAGCGGCATCATCGAGGATTTTTTCAACGGGTTGAATTTTTGCATTGCGTACTTTTTCTTGTTCTTCTTTAGAAGGTTCTAATAAGATTTCACGCGCTGTTTTTGGGGGAACTGTAACGTAGACAATTTCCACAACTGAATCCGCTTCTGCTTTTGCAAGTTTTGCAGCTTCCGCCGCGGCACGAAGAGAGTTTTCAGAACCATCAATGGCCAATAAGATTTTTTTATACATATTGTGACTCCTTATGTCGTTACGAATGATCATTTAATTATGGATTGAGTATAACTTATTATTGTAGAAAAAGCCTTGATAAACAATTATATCAAGGCTTTTTTTGATCCGCGTCGTCTCTTAAACTTATTTAGAGATGTGAGCAACGAGGTCTAATACTTTTGCAGAGTAACCAATTTCGTTATCGTACCAAGCAACGATTTTTACGAATTTGTCAGTCAATGCAATCCCTGCTTTTGCATCAAAGACAGATGTGCAAGTTTCACCTAAGAAGTCGGTAGAAACCACCGCATCTTCTGTGTAACCTAAAATGCCTTTTAATGCACCTTCTGATTCTGCTTTCATTTTTTCACAGATTTCAGCGTATGTGGCAGGTTTTGCTAAGTTCACCGTTAAGTCAACCACAGAAACGTCTGGCGTAGGTACGCGGAAAGACATGCCAGTTAATTTACCATTCAATTCGGGAATGACTTTACCGACAGCTTTAGCTGCACCGGTTGAAGAAGGGATGATGTTTTGTGCAGCACCGCGGCCACCGCGCCAATCTTTAGAAGAAGGTGCATCCACTGTTTTTTGTGTGGCAGTTGTTGCATGTACTGTGGTCATTAAGCCTTCAGTGATGCCCCAGTTGTCATTCAATACTTTCGCCACAGGTGCTAAGCAGTTTGTGGTGCAAGATGCGTTAGAAACGATGTCTTGGCCAGCATAAGTTTCGTGGTTCACACCCATCACAAACATTGGCGTATCATCTTTAGAAGGACCCGTTAAAACAACTTTTTTCGCGCCAGCTTCGATGTGTTTACGTGCTTTTTCATCGGTTAAGAAGATGCCTGTACCTTCCACAACAACGTCAACGTTGATGTCACCCCATTTGAGGTTTGCAGGATCTTTCTCAGAAGTCACACGAATGGCTTTACCATTAACGATCAATTGACCATCTTTAACATCCACTGTGCCTTTGAAACGACCGTGTGTTGAGTCATATTTCAACATGTAAGCCATGTAATCAACGTCAATTAAGTCATTGATACCAACAATTTCGATGTCATTACGCTCGAGTGCTAAGCGCATCACAAAGCGACCAATACGTCCAAAACCATTAATGCCAACACGAATAGCCATTATTTTCTCCTTGATTATCTAATGGGTAATAAAAACAAACGGAGTAACTATAGTCATCTATAGTTACATAATTTTAATTTAATGTATATCTTTTCGCTTGATCTACGTCTATCTTATGCCAAAGATTGCTTTTTCAGATAATCGAGTAAAAGACCAACAGGGCGACCCGTTGCACCTTTATTCGCACCTGATGTCCACGCAGTGCCCGCAATGTCTAAATGGGCCCACGCATATTTTTCGGTAAAGCGTGATAAGAAGCATGCCGCAGTGATTGAGCCACCTGCGCGGCCGCCGCCAATGTTGGCAATGTCTGCAAATGGACTGTCTAATTGACTTTGATACTCATCCCACATTGGCAATTGCCACACGCGATCACGGGTCGCTTCACCCGATGCCATCAATGCATCGGCTAAATCTTGATTGTTGGCAAATAAACCTGTGGGTTCATGACCAAGGGCAATGATGATGGCACCTGTTAATGTGGCCACGTCGATCACTGCTTTGGGTTCATATTGCTCTGCATACGTTAAGGCATCACATAAAATGAGGCGGCCTTCAGCATCGGTGTTTAAAATTTCGATGGTTTGGCCGGACATGGATGTCACCACATCGCCAGGTTTAATCGCAGTGCCTGAAGGCATGTTTTCAACTGCTGGAATCAACGCCACAATGTTTAAAGGTAAGGCCAATTCAGCTACTGCTTTCATGGTGCCAAGTACGCTTGCCGCACCACACATGTCATACTTCATTTCATCCATGCCAGCGCCTGGTTTTAAGGAAATGCCGCCTGAATCAAAGGTCACGCCTTTGCCCACTAATACAATTGGGGCTTCTTCACGGCTTTGTGCACCATGATATTCTAAAACGATGAAGTTAGGTGCTTCTGCGCTGCCTTGAGACACCGCCACAATTGCACCCATGCCTAAGCGTTTGATGTCGCTGTCATTGAGGATTTTGCAATGTAAATCATCATATTCGCGCGCAAGATTGTCCGCAATGTCAGATAAATCAGTGGGCGTTAAGTGATTTGCTGGTGTATTGCCGAGATCTTTTGTGAGCAATACGCCTTTTTTGAGGGCTAAACCATAATCAAAGGCTGCTTGGATCTCTTCAGTTAACGCAGCAACATTAATGGCATACACTTGTGCATTTTGCTCATCTTTTTTGCTTTTGTATTGATTAAAAGTATAGGTGGTGTGCGCAACCGTTTCGATGATTTTTGGAATGGTGTACGCTTTTTTACCACAGTTGCTCAAAATGGAGAATGTGATGGTTTCGGCGGGCATTTTTTTCACCCATTGAGTGGCAGCATCCACAGCTTTACTCAACGTCACCACAGAGGCTTTTTCACGCGCACCAAAGCCCACCACCAATAAATAACGGGCTTTGATGTTTTTCGGTTGAAAGATTGGGAAAACTGAACCCGCTTTCCCAGTGATTTCGCCTGAATCTAATAAAGATTGCAATAAGCCATCCATGGCTGCATCGAGTGCTTTAGCATCGGGTGAGAGCTCATCTTCATAGCAGTTCACCACCAATACATCGGTTTCTAACGCAGCGATGTCTTCGCTGATCAATTGGTAAGAGACGGGTTGAGTTTTCATAAATTCCTTCCTTTTTTTGATTATTCTAGAACTAAACGGCCACGCAATGAGTTTGGCAATGCTTCTGTAATGATGACATCACAGAACTGGCCAATCAACTCTTTTGGTCCAATGAAGTTCACAACGCGGTTGTTTTCAGTGCGGCCAGCTAAAACTTCAGGATCGTGTCGAGAAGGGCGGCTCACTAAAATGCGTTGCTTTGTGCCCACCATGCCTTCTGAAATGGCATTCACTTGTGAAGTGATTTGGGCTTGAAGACGGGCTAAGCGCTCTTTTTTCTCTTCCATGGACACATTGTCCGGTAAAGAGGCGGCAGGTGTGCCTGGGCGCGGTGAATAGATGAAGCTAAAGGACATGTCATAGTTCAACTCTTTGACCAAATCCATGGTTTTTTCAAAATCTTCAGCCGTTTCACCCGGGAAGCCCACAATGATGTCAGTGGATAAAGAGATGTCTGGGCGCACTTTTTGTAACTTACGGATTTTAGACTTGTACTCAAGCGCCGTATGGTTACGTTTCATGGCCATCAAAATCTTATCAGAGCCCGATTGAATCGGTAAATGTAAATGAGACACCAATTCAGGCACGCGGCCATACACTTCAATCAAACGATCAGAGAAGGCAATCGGGTGGGATGTGGTAAAGCGAATGCGGTCAATGCCATCGACTTTTGCCACGTATTCGATCAATAACGCTAAGTCACAGATGGAGCCATCGGGCATTTCGCCTTGATAGTCGTTCACATTTTGACCCAGTAGATTGATCTCTTTCACGCCTTGTTCCGCTAAAATGGCGATTTCGCCGATCACATCCATCATCGGGCGAGAAATCTCTTCGCCGCGTGTATAAGGCACGATGCAGAATGAGCAATATTTATTACAGCCTTCCATGATGGACACAAACGCTGAAGGACCTTCGGCGCGTGGTTCTGGCAAGTGATCAAATTTCTCAATCTCAGGGAAAGAAACGTCCACTTGGGCGCCATTGCCTTTCCAGACATCGAGGAGCATTTTTGGCAAGCGGTGCAATGTTTGTGGGCCAAACACAATGTCAACATAAGGCGCACGTTTACGGATCAATTCACCTTCTTGGCTCGCCACGCAGCCGCCCACACAAATCACAATGTTTGGGTTCGCAGCTTTCAGTTCGCGCCAGCGACCTAATTCAGAGAATACTTTCTCTTGCGCTTTTTCACGAATGGAGCAGGTGTTTAAAATGATCACGTCCGCTTTTTCCACATCAGTGGTTTTTTCAAGCTGACAAAACGCCTTTAAGCTGTCCGCCATTTTGTCTGAGTCATACTCATTCATTTGGCAGCCTTGCGTTTGGATGTAAAAAGTTTTAGAAGTAGATGGTAATTCAGTTGTCATAAAATTAGATAGATAAACTAAGGATAGTTAAAAACAGAGGCGATTTTACACGGTTTTGAGAAAAAATTCTGAAAGAAATGGCGGGCACAGATGGCACGGTTTATTTTTGTGCAAAAAATGCCATACTAAGCTTTTATTCATTGGAGGTTTATCCATGATCCCTAAGGAATTGGCCACATTATTGTCACACACGGCGCGCCGTGCCATTGCACTGACACCCACAGCGGCACAGGTGCATCATGATTTATATGCTTCCAAAATTGGCGGCGTACCTTATTTTCCTAAAGATGCACTGTATCCGACGAATGATGATGGCGTGCCTTTAGCTTTACTCGCGCAACTGAATTTATCTGACATCTTTAAAGATGCTGAGCTTTTAAGTGCATGCGAGCAAGATGCCGCCTTAAAACATTTACCAAAGTCTGGCATGCTCAGCTTTTTTTATGACATCACCGATGACTTAATGGGGTTAGACTTAGAGAAAACCGGTCGGGGCAATGGCAGCGCAGTGCACTATTTTACAGAGATTCTGCCAGAATCTGCCTTGACACAAGTACCGTTTGAAGCTTTGCGCTCACACATTCAAGATGACAATGCAGATGATTATGGTGCGCTTAGCATTGATCAAGCGGTGGGTTTGACGGCCAGCATCAAAGAGACCCTGTATGAGTTAGAATCTGAATCATTTGGTAATCCTGAGATTGAGGCCTTTAAAACAGCGCTTGAGGCATACACTGAATCATTAGAGGATGAAGATGAGGAAGAGTCCGTCATGATGGCCATTTATGATGCTGTTGATGCAACCAATTACGGTCATGCTGTGGGTGGATATGCGAATTTTACGCAATTTGATCCGCGTGAGCGCGCGCAGAATCAACAATTTTTATTGCTGCAAATTGACAGCATTGGGGATGTATTGATTGGCGACTGTGGCTCCATTCAATTTTTTATGACGATGGAAGCATTAGAGCAACGTGATTTTAATCACGTGCTCTATGATTGGGCGTGCGGCTAGGATGCCATCCAGATCAAGGTGGCTTGGCGACCTGAGGTCTTACCATCTCTACGATATGAGAAAAATAGATCCGGTGAGCTGTGTGTGCAGTAATCGCCGCCAAAAATGTTGTGGGCTTTGACGCCAAAGGCTTTCAGCTTTTCTCGGGCAATGCTGTAAAGATCAGCATAAAAGTGATTCGCACGCTCGCTGTCGATGAAAAAATCACCATAATGAGGATTGTGTGCCATAAAGGCTTCGCGCACTTCAGGACCCACTTCAAACGCTTTTTGGGAAATGGCGGGCGCTAACCAGGCAATCATTGTGTCATCCATGTGATGGCAGGCCGATAAGGTGTTTTCAATGATGCCATTGAGTAAACCGCGCCAGCCTGCATGAATGGCAGAGACAAAGGTACCCGCTTCATTGGTTAAAATGATGGGCAAGCAGTCTGCCGTTAAAATGGCACACACTTGATTCGGTTTGGTGGTAAAAAGGGCATCGCCCTCACAAATGGCCTCTAACGCACTGGCATCATGAACAATGGTGCTGTGGGTTTGAGAGATCCATCGTGGGGGTTCAGGCAGATTGAGCGCCTCCATCAGGCGCGCTCTGTTTTTGATCACATCATCTCGATCATCCTCAACGCTGAGCGCTAAGTTTAAACCATCAATGGGCGCACTGCTAAAACCGCCCAAACGTGTGGTTGAGTAAGCTTTAATATGAGCTGGCACAGACCAGTTCGGTTCGATCACAGGTAATCCATTGATGGTTTTGATGGTCATGACTCTAATAATCCTCGTTACGTTGATAATCTTCTTCAAAAACGTGCATGATTTTTGCCAAGTCAGCAGGATAATCGCATTCAAACAACATGCGTTTACCCGTATGGGGATGTGTTAATTCGAGCTTTTTCGCATGTAAGGCTTGGCGCTTGAATTGACGCAACTCTTCTGCCAGTTCGGGCACCATTTTAGGTGGCAATTTTAAGCGCCAGCCATAAGTAGAATCCCCAAAGAGCGGATGATGAATGAAGTTCATGTGCACACGGATTTGATGGGTGCGCCCAGTTTCAAGTTTACACTCTACCAATGTGTGACCACGGTAATGATCTAAGATGCGATAATGGGTGATGGCGGGCTTGCCAATGGCTTGCGCGCTCATCTTTTTGCGATCCACCTTGTGGCGGCCAATGGGCACATCAATGGTTTGCCCAGAAATGAGTTCGCCAGTAGCAATCGCATGATAGGTTCTACCCATTGAGTGATCACTCAATTGCTCGACTAAATGGTAATAAGCATCTAGATTTTTAGAGACCACCATTAAGCCGGTGGTGTCTTTATCTAGACGGTGCACAATGCCTGCACGCGGCAATAAATGCGCGTTTTCGTTGTGAAAGAGCAGGGCATTTAATAAAGTGCCATCAGGGTTGCCCGCCGCAGGGTGTACCACTAAGCCCGCAGGCTTATTGATCACCATGATGTGGTCATCTTCATAGACAATGTTTAAAGGGATGTCTTCGGCTTTCGCATCGTTTAAATAATCTTGCTCTAAAATCAATGTGATGGAGACCGCTTCACCGCCATAGACTTTATCTTTGATTTTAGGTGGTTTACCATCTAACAAAGTTTGACCATTTTTGATGGCGTCTTGGATTTTACTGCGGGAATAATTCGGTAACAATTCACTTAGAACAACATCTAAACGGTTGCCAGCGGCAGACATAGGGATAGTCAATGAAAAAGTTTCTGTCGATTGCATAAATTTGAGTATAATAGCTGGTTAAAATTTCTGTTAAAACACTAAATCACATGGATTTGAATATGAATAAAACTGTTTTGCATTGTAGCGTACTTTTATCAACAATGTTGTTGATTGTTGGATGCTCAAGTACCAAAAAAGAAGATCGTTATCGTATGATGTCAGGCAGTGATCTTTTACAGGAAGGTCGATCAAGTTTAGATGGTGGTAGTTATAAAGAGTCCATTGAACGTTTTGATGTGATCGAAGCGCGCTTCCCCCAAGGGAATTATGCAGAACAGGCGAAGTTGAATAAAATTTACGCATACTATCTCAATCGTGACCATAAAGAGGCGCTACAAGAGGCCGATAACTTCATTAAACTCTACCCAAATCATCCACATGTGGATTACGCATGGTACATGAAAGGTTTAGTGAACTTTGATAAAGCCCGTTCCATCATCGATAAATTCTTGCCGCCTGATCATACAAAAGTGGACCAAAAGCAGCTCACAGATTCGATGGAAGCATTTTTGGTGATTTTAGATAAATATCCAAACAGTGTGTATGCAGAAGATGCCGCAAAACGCGTCATTTATCTTCGCAATACTTTAGCGCAATCAGAAATCCACATTGCCAATTTCTACATGCAGCGTAAAGCGTATGTCGGTGCCGCGAACCGTGCGCAATATGTGATTGATAATTACGATGGCTCACCGGCTGTACAAGAAGCATTGCTCATTCAAGTCAAAGCGTACCGAGCCCTTGGTTTAGAGAATATGGCCAATGATCGCTTGCGCATTTTGCAAAAGAACTACCCAAATTACGCAGGTTTAAAATCTCTATAAGCGCCATTGATCGGACATGTTATTTTTAGTGTATAGAATCCTATGGTGGGTGATCCTGCCATGGGTTTTATTATTTCGGTATTTGAAAGATAAAAAATCAGGCAAAGCGGGGCGTTATTGCATTGAGCGCCTCGGTTTTTCAAACGCTGTTCAACCTCATGATGTGATTTTGCATGCGGTTTCCTTAGGGGAAGTGCGCGCAATGACGCCATTGGTGTGCGAGTTATTGAAAACCTCGCCATCGTGTTCTATTTTGATCACCACAACCACATTAACCGGCCGTGCGCAGATTGAAAAGAGCTTCGGGGATCAAGTCTCTGTCACCTTTTTGCCTCATGACATTGGCTTTTTTGTGCGCCGCTTTTTAAAAAAAGTGCGCCCAAAAGCTTTGATGATCATGGAGACGGAGATTTGGCCTAATCTTCTCAGTCAATGCGCCAAATTGGGGATTGAAACGTTCATCATCAGTGCCTGTTTGTCGGATCACTCGCAAAAGGGGTATCAAAAGATGCCCAAAACCATTGCCAAACTTTTAGCGCCCATTCATGTGATGGCGCAAACAAAAGAGGATCAAGCCCGCTTTTTAGCCATTGGCGCTGAGAAAGTGACGGTGATGGGCAATTTAAAATACTTCACCATTTTGCCAGAAGATTTCACTTATCAAGTGACGCAGCTGACGAAGGGCAAGCATAATTATCTGTTATGGTGTTTAGCGAGCAGCCATGATGGGGAAGAAAAACTCATTTTAGAGCATTTTAAAACGTTAAAAGAGCAGCATCCGCACCTTAAATTGGCCATAGCGCCAAGGCATCCTGAGCGCTTTAAGGCGGTGCGTAATCTGATTAAAGATTATGGCTTTTTATGCCAAGCGCGCAGTGAAACGGCGTTTGAAGATTTTGAGTTCAACCATCATGATGTGTGGTTATTTGATACGATAGGGGAGCTGTTGTATCTTTATGGTGTCTCTGACATTGTGACGGTGGGCGGCAGTTTTGTCCCGATTGGCGGACACAATATTTTAGAGCCCGCATGCCTTAAAAAGGTGATCACCACGGGGCCTTATGTGGATAACATTATGGAGATGGTGACCCTTTTTCAAGCGCACGATGCCATTGAGATCCTCACCCATGAAACGTTAGATGATCAGATGGCCAAACTCATTGAAGAGCGCGCGGTGCGTCGGCGCATGAAAAACGCTGCCGAAGCTTGTGTGCAACAAAATCAGCATGCTTTGCCCTATGTGATCGACGCCCTAAAGGGGGCACTTGAGGAGAGATGAGATGAAAGAGCGCTTGCGACAATTGAATCAATTTTATCTGCCACCTTTGACTAAGCTTTATTTTGAGCGAGCAGCCCTTGAGAAGATTGTGAACCATGTGCCGCTGTTTGTGCGGATCTCTGATCCGGACAGTTGGCTCATGCAAAGTGCCTATCAGATGTATCGTAATCTCTCTAAAGAGGCGTTGAGTGATCGCCTTAATCAACTCATTGATTATTTAACCACCGAAGCCAACTCCGTTTTTGAAGGACAGCAAGGGCTTGTGGTGCATGATTCTGTGCCGTACATTGAGTGGCGCATGGGGCAAAAGTTCTGTGCCATCACTGATTTACTGGGTAAACCTACACTTTTTATGGATCTGCATGATTTAAGCGCAGATTCAGAGCAGCTCAGTAAAAGCATCAATCATCTGCAATCGGTTTGGGATGATCAATTACAGATTGTGTTGATGGGAGAGATACACACCTATCCTGCCATGACACAATATGAAAATTTAATGCTGATTGATCCGACCCGCGTCACGCATCCGCATTTTGTGGAGCGTTTTCGCTTTAAACCTCGCAACCTCAGCATGTTCAGCTTTGGCAGTAAGCCCTTTTTCTTGATGAATGGTCAGGGTAAATTGCTGAGCTTTTTCAGTAAGCAGGATCAATCAGTGTTGGTGGAAGAGGTGAAAAAGCAGCTTAAGCTTTAAACAGTGGCAAATAATCGCCATAACCTTCTTCTGCCATGGTTTCTAAAGGCACAAAGCGCAGCGCTGCACCATTGATGCAGTAACGTAAGCCGCCCATGTCAGTTGGACCATCCGTAAAAACATGCCCAAGGTGGGCATCTGATTGTGCACTTCTGACCTCCGTGCGGATCATGCCATGGCTTAAGTCACGCACCTCTTTGAGGGTTTCAATTGGGCGGCTGAAGGACGGCCAACCGCAGCCGGCATCAAATTTATCTAAGGAGCAGAAGAGCGGCTCACCACTGATGATGTCCACATAAATGCCTGCCTGATCAAAATCATTATAATGACTCGTAAAAGGGCGCTCTGTGCCATTTTCTTGTGTCACATGGTATTGCAGATCCGTTAAACGTTTTTTTAAATCATCTTGATTCATCATTCATCTCCTTTTGCGGGTAAAGAATGAGCATAACAAATTTTGATTTCCCATGGCGTTCGGTGTTAGGATACGCGCCTTAATTTTTTCAGAATTTATCATGCGATTGACTCGACCCCTCTCCATTTGATGCCCCCATTTAATCCCTAGTTTAGGGATATGTCGGAGTGCCAAAGGTGGTACGGGCTGATTGCGCGTGGGTCTTTTGCACTCCATTTCTTGTTGTTTAAATTTTAGAAAAGGATGTAAAAATGACTCACCATACGCAGCTCATGAGCTTTGTTATGCTCGCGGTTGGCTTATTGAGCTTTGCTGCCATATATGTATTATCTAAGCGCACAAATTTTGGCGTGGTTTCGATGGTGGCACTCATCATCGGTGGCGTGCTTGGCGTAATTTTCCCTGGCGATACAGCTTACTTTGCCGTTTTTGGCACCATTTATGTGAAAACCATCTCCATGATGGTGATTCCGTTATTGCTTGTCTCTTTGATTCGTTCGATTAATAAAATGGAGTCCGTGCAGGCATTGCAATCGATTGGTTCAAAAAGCTTCTTTTGGTTGCTGTTTCAGGTGATTTTAGCGGCGATTGTGGCCGCAGTATTGGCATTGTCGATTGATTTAGGCAAGGGCAGCACATTGACAGGCGCAGAAGATTATGTGCAAAAAGCGGTGCCACCGATCACACAAGTGATCACTGATCTATTTTCGAATAATCTGTTTAAATCCATGGCCGCCGGGCAAGTGATTCCGGTGGTATTGTTTGCCATTATGGTGGGCATTGCATTGGTGGCTGTGCGCACGCGTGGGCGCAATGTGACGGCATTCATTGAGTTCATTGACGCGGCGTACATCGTGATTTATCAAATCGTTAAAGTGCTCATTAAATTGTTGCCGTATGCGATTGTGCCATTGATGGCCAATACATTGGCCACAAGCGATGCATCAGTCTTAAAACCCTTATTAACGGTGATTGCACTGACATTCATCGCCTGCTTTTTCCATATTTTCATCACGGGCGGTATTTTGATCGCCCTCGTTGCAAAATTAAATCCCATCAAATATTTTAAAGCGATTTTACCGGCACAAATCATGGCATTCAGCTCAAGAAGCAGCGCGGGCACATTACCATTGTACATTGATTGCTTAACTAAGCGCGTGGGTGTTTCTGACAACATTGCAGGCTTTGTGGGGTCGCTCGGTACAAGTGTTGGCATGGCAGGCTGTGCAGGCGTTTGGCCGGTATTGCTCGCAATCTTCGCCTTAAATGCCACAACGGGCGATGTGACGATGACGCAAGTGATCATCATCATTGCGTTGACGCCGCTTGTGTCACTAGGGACAGCAGGCGTGCCGGGCGGCGGTATTTTGATTGCCACAGCCCTCTTTTTAACGATGGGTTTACCTGTGGAAGTGGTGGGGATTTTTGCAGGGATTGATGCGTTTGTGGACATGGCGCGCACTTGTGCAAATGTCAGCAGCTCAATGACTGCTGCAACCTTAGTGGCAAGCTCTGAAGATGCGATTATTCCGCCTAAATCTGTATAATCATTTGTGAATGAACGGCTCCGCACTGCGGAGCTTTTTTATGTGGGATCAATCGCGATGCCTTTTTTACGTGGGCTAAAATAGAGATAAATGGCCAGTAAAACAAGGAGCGCCGCCGGTACAAAGAGCGAATGCTCATGGAAATGGTGCGTTAATAATGTGCCACAGAATCCGCCAAGGGCAAAGCTGATCAACACTGCGAAAAATAGCAGTGCCGTTTTAAAGGCACCCTTTGTGCCACACAAAAATCGCATCAAATGATTAAAGGCCAGTTGTGCCACCATGGTGACGGCAATGTTGCCATATAGCATGCCTTTCATTTTATGAAAGCCATTGCCTTGCATACCTGCAATGAAGGAAATGATGATGCAAATGCCAATCAAGCTCAAATAAGGCGTCAGGATGCCGGTGGCCAATAGGCAAAGGATTGCAGCTTCTAACAGGAGAATGGCAAAGGTCCAATTGAGTTTTTTACGAACAGAATCTAGATATTGGATAAATACCGTGGTCATTGATCCTAAGCCAAATGCCAAGACGGTGAGCGCCGCAATTTTTAAATGTGCCCAATTGCCTGTAGCCAATGAGTGGCCAATCATGATCACATTGCCTGATTGCACCGTACCAAAGACGCCCGCTTGATCATAGGTAAAACCATTCATCATCCCCGCGATGATCGCTAAAAAGCAGGCGATGCCAGGATTTTCCATAACAGGAAAGGGGTGTTGATTCGTTGTCATAATCATGCCTTTGCCGTAAATAATCATGTTGCTCAACGTATCATTTCATTTTTAATTAATCAATTGATATAAATGATTAAATCATCGATTTTAATGGTGATCCATACGCTATATAGCAATATAATATCGACTGCGCAGCTGCTTTTTTCTTGTGATATGCTAAGCAAAAAATGATGAATGAGCCAACATTGAGGAGGATGGCATGAAGATTTTAGGGTATGGCGCAGCATTGGTGGTGATTTTAAGTGCTGCCTATGCGGACATTACGGCACGCGAGGCGCATCAATACATGCATGCAACGCAAACGGTGTGTGGTGACGTCAAGCAAGTGACGGTGACGAATAAGGCAGTGTTCATCAACTTTGATGCCGCTTATCCGAACCAAAGTTTTTATGGCGTCGTGTGGCAGCGCGATGTCGATGCGGCAGGTGGCGTATATGCTTTGCGGGCACTCCATGGTAAAAATGTGTGCATCACAGGTCAACTACAATTGTATAAACAGATTCCAAACATTCACATTGATGATGGCGCACAAATTGAGGTACGCAAGAAGCGCTAATTTTCTGATGCCCATTAATACATCTATGAAAATGGCAGAAACTTCGCTACAATAGCCACGCTTTGCGCTCGTAGCTCAGTTGGATAGAGTGTCAGTTTCCGAAACTGAAGGTCAGAGGTTCGATCCCTCTCGGGCGCGCCATTTTCATAATAAAAGAGAATAATCAATAATAGTAAAGCATAGATAGAATCAGGGTTCTACTATGCTTTTTTAGTTTCTAGAATAGCCAAGAATATAAAAATTTAGTTTAAAATAGAAGTAAATGGAAGTAAGATTGGAGTATCTACTTCCAAATTTGTAAGGTTTTACTTCCAAAATGGCGAAAATTATACTTCCACTTACTTCCAAACAAGTTAAAGAAGCCCAGCCTAAGCCTAGAGCTTACAAGCTTTATGATGGTGGCGGGTTAATACTGACAATTTATCCAACAGGTAAGAAAGTTTGGCGGTTAGATTATTATGATCTCAATAAAAAACGTAAAACTTACACAATTGGTGATGCGCAACACATTCCTTTAGCCGCTGCGAGAAAAAAACGTGATGAACTTAAAGGGAATCTGGAGAATCATCAAAGTATCTCTAAAAAAGATATCATGACATTTGGTCAGGTTTTTTATGAGTGGTTTGATAAATGGAAATTGCTTGTTGTTGAATCAACAGCAAATCGGGCCTTATCATCTGTCAAAAAAGATTGTTTTCCTACAATTGAAAATTTAGATATCACAAAAATTAGGCCTAAAGATATTGTTGCAGCATTGGCACCAATCGATAAGCGTGGTGCTGGAGAAACATTAGAGAAAACAAAATCAGCACTTAAATTAACCTTTGATTACGCCATTGCACGAGGATTATGTGATATGAATCCTGTTACGTCAGTCACTGCATCAGCTTTTACCATACGTGAAAAACAGAATCATAGGGCGCTAGATCCATCAAAAATATATATGTTAAATGACTTTTTTGCATCTGATAGAAGTTCATTAATTGTTCGAAAATGCACCGAGTTTACATTAAGAACTATGTGCAGAATTAGCGAGGCTGTATATGCTACATGGGATGAAATTGATGGTGATGTTTGGACAATACCCGCTGAGAGAATGAAAAGCAGAAGGGCTCATATTGTTCATTTAACTGAACAATCATTGGAAATTCTCGAAGATATGAAGAAATTCAAATCATCTCAATATATTTTTCAAAATAATCATTTAAGTACACATATTCATAAAGACACACCAAATACAGCAATTAATCGCTGTGGTATTGATAGTACAGTACATGGTTTTAGGGCATTGGCTTCCACAGTATTAAATGGCACATGTTTATTTGATAGAGATGTGGTTGAAATGTGTTTATCGCACAAAGATAGTGATGCTGTACGCGCTGCTTATAATCGTGCACAGTACTTAGAACACAGAAAAGAAGCTTTGATTTGGTGGAGTGACTTCATAGACATGTGTGATACAGAAAAAAATAATATGAAAGCCCTGAAAAAATTCAAGCTTATATAATTAAACAATGATTACTACTTAAAGTTGGTGCGGGATGAGGTTTAGTTTCTTATTTTAAGAAATGCCCCCGAAAAATCCGCACCTCACCACGGCGGGCTTTATGCAAAAAAGGCATTTTTTTACGGCCAAAATTATGGCGTAGGCGCGTAGAAGAGGGTAATGCTGTGCAGTATTACCAAAGGATTGCGCTTGATTACATCAATGATAAGCAACCAAATTGGGATTCTGATTTATTTCGAATATTTATATTACTTTTTTCTTTAAATTTTCCGCCCTTAAATAGAGAGTTTTTAAAACTTGTGGGTATGTTTTAAAAGTAGTAATTTCAGTAACATTTTTTTATAAATCTTCCAAATGCATTGCAATCACTAGATTTTGAGAGATTCCAAAATGTAACATTTAAGTAACTTTTCTGTAATCAATATTACAAATAAGATGTAACATTTTTATTAAAAATAATCATTTAAATTCAAATGGATATATATTTTTGTAATCTGAGGTTACTAAAAAATACTAAAATGTTACATTTTTAAAATCTCTTGAAATGCAGCAATATCAATGCTTTTGGTAAATATTACAAAATCAGGTTACTGATGTTACTCTTTTGAGAAACACCCCCTAGCTTTCTTCTAAGTCGTATTTGTCAAAATCAAATATCTTTTGGCCAAGTCGATGATTCACTGAGTAGAATTTTCGGATCATTGGATACAGCTCATTTTTGTAAAAGACTTTCGCAAATGGTGCAGGATTACCAAAGCCACCAGCATTTGTTGCTTGAATACTCATGAGCACCAATGGCACACGATGAACGGTGGCAATGTCATCACGTGACACATCTTTGATATTGACGAATTCATCTTTGGCTGCAATCTGGCTAATGGGAATCAGCTGCACAGAATCTTTATCCCCTTTGGGCAAATGAACGAGCAGGTTATTAAAATTACCTGACTGCTTTGTCTTTTTGAGCGTCTCTTCAATGGTTTTCATGCCCTTATCTGAAACATGTCCATTGATGGCAAGTATAAAGCCCGCATGCGATCCATTTTTGTAATATTTATAACGGAATAGGGTGCCTGCATGATTTAATGCAATACTGAGCATGGCGCTTAAATATGGTGGGATTCCATACACATTTTGATTCACATCATAAGCTTTGACATGAATCAGGTTGTTCTTTTTGATCTTCTCACCAAAGTTTTTGAGAAAGTAATAATTGCCATCTGTGCCAACGCGGGTATATTTGGCCATCACATGGCGATAGCGAATTGTATTGCCCACCAATGATTTAACAGGCTCAAGATAAGCATTGCCAAAAATTAGATAATCAGCAATGAAGGCTTCACACGATTCATAATCTAAAAAATGAGTATCTTTAAAAATAGAACTGAGGATGTTTTTTTTACAATCTAAAGCGGATTCATGATGGGTATTCAAACGAGGCAATTTGGTTAATGTGTCGTATGAAATGGGTGGAGCATAGTAGCCATCAATGGTTTGGCAAGATAACATATCAATGAAATCGTGTGGGCTGAAGATCTCAGGCTCGCCCATGTTAAATGTCACTACATCATTATTCATAATCATTCTCTCTATAAAACTACAATATGTTCATGTTCAGTATCGACCGTTGTGCCATCGAATCGTTCATAGCCCAGCGCGTACATCGTTGCCCAACTTAAATCTGCATGCCTATGTTCTTCATCTCTCACAGATTGGAACGTGGCATATTGCTGTGATTTGGTCATGGCATTTTTGATGTTTAAAAAACTGGATAAAAGATCCTGCCAACCTGCATCAAATTCTATTTTGCGCTCACGAAATAGGGTTTTGGCTTGTAGGACAAATAAGGTTTTTAAGGATAGATCGCTTTGGTAACGCGTTAAGTTTGGATAGAAGTTTTCCACGCGTTCAGCGATCACCAATCCCATGTTTCTGGTATCAATGCCAAGATGTACGACGTTGTAGCGATCTGTGATTTCTTTGAGATAGCGCTCTTGATTGTCAAAGGAGACATCCTGCCAAAAGTGCTTTTCTAAAATGCGATACGGCTCATTTTTATTGGATGGAATGGCAACCACAACACACGCAGCACCATCATTGGTGCGGGCAGGGTCATAGCCCACAGCCACCTTTTTACGGCCAAATGGTTTATGGGGTTTGGTTAAAGGTTCAAAGTCTGTCCACTTCTCCCATGAATCCACCATACATGCGCTTAAATCATTAAAATTAAATGCGCTTTCCATGTCATCAAAGAATTCGAACTCAAACAGCTTTGAGAATTGATCTGGCGTATAACGTAGACGTAAACTATCTAAATCCACTAAATCAAAACCGCCTGCAATCGCATCATGAATGGTGATGATCTTACGGAATTTACCATCTTCACACAGCCGCCCATTTTTAAGTGAGGCATGATCGACCTTAAAGGGTTTATTCTTTTTGTTTGAGTGGTATTCAGCAGCCGTCCAAAATTTATAGGCAGGATGCTTTTTACTAGAAGGCGTGGATAAATAATTAATAATAAAGTTTTTATGTGTCGCACATGCGGTCACAACGGTTTGTAACTCTTCAAAGCGAGGCATCCAAAAGAATTCATCACAGGTCACATCGCCTGTATAGCCTTGGGCAGTGTATGGATTGGCACCTAAAAAATAAAAGTTCAGATCATCTTTAAATTTAATGGCATCCCCGCCTGATAATTCAACCCCCGTCAGATTTTTAACAAAGGCCAACATGTAGCGTTTGGCTTGGAACGCCTGATTTTTACTGGCTGAAATGTAAATTTGATTGTGTTTGAGATTCACCAAACGGCGTAGGGCATAATAAGATAGAAAATAGGTAAAGCCAGCCTGTCGAGTTTTACCAAAAATGAATTCAGCCGAACTCTTTTTACTGTTTTTATATTTTTCAATGTCTTGAATGATCTGCGTTTGGAATGGGAATAGATCTTTTAATCCCTCATTGATTTGGGATTGGAATTTTTCCCAATCGAATTGATCGCTATTGATTTGCGCACTGCGTTTTTTGCGTTGTGGCTTGGGTGAGTAGATGTTTTTCATTTGTACACCAAGCTCTTTAAACTCACGCAATTCATTTTCTGTTTTGGTGTTCTTCATCAGTAAACGAATGTATTTGAGCTGAAAAGCATCTTGGCAACGTGTGAAAAAATCCGCCTCATCCCATTTATCATTTTTGCGCCAATCGTAAATGGTGCTCTCTGGCGTGCCAATCATTTTGGAAATTTCAGATACGCGAAAGCCCGCGAAATAAAAGAGCCTTGAAAGTTCGCGTGGTTGGGTGTTTTCTGGTGTGATGAGCAATTCATTATTCATGTGCTCATTCTCTATGGTTACGCGTAAAAAATAATCTCGTTTGAGTTTGCAACCCTTGAGGGCAAACTGTAATGACGTGCGTTCTGTTGCCATTAACGTAAAAATTGAATCCTCTTTTGTACGATTAGGATTCTATTCATGAATAAAAAAACGAAATGGACACGGGTTGCGGTCAGTGGTCCCACCATTGATGGGCGAGAAATCACCCCACAACAAATCAATGAAATGGCCGCGTCATATAATCCTGCGGTTTATCAAGCAAACATTTGGATGGAGCACATCCGCAGCTCATACCCTGACAGCACATTTGGCAATTATGGTCATGTTTTGGCATTAAAAGCGGAAGATTATGCAATCAATGGCACTACGCAGCGTGCGTTATATGCAGAAATGGAAGTGACGCCAGCCCTTGTTGAGTGGAATGCCAAAAATCAAAAGAAAGGCTTTTCCATTGAAATTGCACCAAACTTTGCAAAAACCAATCAAGCATATCTTTCAGGTTTAGGTGTGACCGACTCACCTGCAAGCCTTGGCACTGAAGCTTTGCAATTTAACATTCAAGTGCGTCATAAGCCTGAGCACATTTTTTCAACTGCATTGGAATTTACAGGCATTGATTTTGTAGACGATGGTGATGTGGATGCCAATGAAAAAGGCTTATTTAAAAGCTTATTTGCGGGTCTGTTTGCGGCACAACGTGAACAAAATGAACCGCCAAAATCTGCCCCAAAATTAGCAGAGTCAAACTTCTCACTTGAGTCATTAGAACGTGCTTTAACTCAATTTGCATCCAAGCAAGATGACGTGATTACAGAGCTCAAGCAACAAAACAAAGCGCTTTCAGACTCATTTACTGAACTTAAAACAGAGTTTGAATCATTAAAAAACACGCCAGAACCCAGTGCAAAACAGGAATTTGTTGCGGGCAATGGTGCCAATGAATATTTAGCAGATGTCTAAGGAAGAGTTATGAGCGAAGTTTTATTACAAAACACATTAGAGTGTTTAACCAATTACACAGCACGTCAGGCGGAATTGCATGGCGTGGATGTTAAAGCCATTGAAGCTGGCCAGAAGTTTACCATTAACCCGCAAACGGAATATGTGTGGGTGGAAAAGGTGGCTTCAGAAGGCATTTTAAGTGAAGTGGACATTGACCTTTGTACAGATATGATTGTCAATGGTCTTGGTTTTGGTCCTTCACAGTTGGTGTCAGGGCGTACAAATACTGAAGATAAAGAGCGTGAAACAAGCGGTTTAGGTAAGCCGTCAGGCATTGTGTATACCGCTGTCAAAACAGATCATGACACGCATTTTACTTTTGCAGAATTGAACTCCTTTGCACGCACCAAAGAGATGTTCCAAAAGCGTTTACAAGATCGACGCTTAGAAAGTAAACGTGAAGATATGGAGCGCATTGGTTGGAATGGTGAAAAAGTTGCAGAGAACACCGATAAAAAAACCTATCCATTAGGGCAGGATGTGAACATTGGTTGGCTGCAACGCATTCGCACACATAAACCAGAACATGCCATCACTGAGTTAAATGGTGAAGCCATTAAAGTGGGCAAGGGTCAATTGATTGAAAACTTGGATCAATTGGTGGTTCAAGCATTGAGTTTAATCCCTAAGCAGTATCAAAAAGACCTTAAAGTTTATGTGTCCAGTGATTTATTGGTGGGTCGCCAAATGAAGTTGTTAGAGAAAGCGACCAACACTGAAACGGCACAGAAAATCACACAGGAAGCTTATTACGTCATCAATGGCTTGATTGCCAAATCCCCCGACTTTTTCCCCGATGGCACCATTTTAGTGACGCGTCCTAAAAACTTAGCCATTCGCATTCAAAAAGGCTCTGTGCGCTCATCTTATGAGATGAATTCAAAGCGTGATCGTTATGAGAATTACAACACGCAAAATGAATTTTATGCATTGCACAATTATGAACAAGCGGTGCTTGTTGAAAAAATCACCTTAGAAGATAAATAAGGGGGATCTGTGTTTTATTTCAAACGAGAAAAAGAACGCAAGCTTGCAGAGTTGCAAGGCAATGCAGCCACTCCAAATGATATGGATCCTGAGCAGCAGAATTTATTGGTGCGCTTAAAGCATGACCTATCTAGCTTACGCAGCATTTTGAGCTATGAAGAGAAAGAGCGCTTTAAAGCGGAACACCTTGAGGATTATCGCCATTGGGTTGAAGGCATTTTAGATAATCCAAATGCACCTGAAGATAAGATCACCGCTGAAATGTTCATTTGGGCAGTTGATGCGGGGGACATTGATTTTGCACTGCGCATTGCAACGTATTTGATGACAAACAATTATGATTTGCCACCGATCTTTAAGACCAATAAGGCAGGTGCCATCACGGAACAGATCACCAATCGGGCATTGAATCAAAAGCCAGATACAACGCTAGAACATTTATTGGCTTTGAATGATCTGATGATGGATGAAGATATGTTGGATGCCATTCGTGCGAAGTTAAATCGTGCCATTGGTGAGTTATCAGAAGAAAGTAATCCACAGTTTGCTTTGGCAGTTTGGAAGCGTGCGCTTGAATTAGATCCCGATGTTGGAGTTAAAACACGCGCAAATAAGCTTGAAGCTGCTTTAAACAAGCAAGAAGAGACATCAACCGACAAGGTTGAATAACGAGCGTCACCACGCGGGGGCTTATGTTGGGAAGCTGATCATTGATATGACACGCGAAGTACCAGCATACAGCCCCGTCATTGGAGGATTAGGATGAGCTTCATTGGTCAAAATAGCAAAAACAGTGAATTAATGATCCCACGCTCTGGCTTTTGGCCAGGGATTAATGGTCAAAGTTTTCGTGATGCGATGCGTATTTTAGACTCTGTTAAAAATGAACAAGTGGAAATGGCATTGTTGTCCGCCCTTGATTTGGTCATTTCTGAATTACGCATCTTCAGAGCAAAGCATGCTGAGTATTTGACACTTGAAGAAGTCCCCTGTGATGAATTGGCGGGTAAAAGCCGTTATGTATTTAACTTTGAACGTGCAGTATTTAGCGAAGGTAAAGCAAAGCTTTTAGAAGATTTTCGGGACATGGATTTGACGCGTAAATCAGGTGAAGACCGCGCAAGCCTCATTACGCCAGAAGTCGATGAATTGCGCCGTGACCGATGGAATGCTGTACGAACTTTTTATGATGAACCTGATGTGTTTGCGGTGTTGGTATGAGAAAGATCATTGCCAATGGCCAACAAACCATAGATGCAGCTTTATATGCGGCCAGTGTGCCAACGTCTCAATTTGATCAAGTGATCATGATGAAAGAGAACAGACATTTGGCAATGTTGCCAGCCATTTTACCTGCGCGCACGGTGATCTATTTGCCTGAGTACAAAGCGCCAGTTAAACAAACAATAAGTTTATGGGATTGATAATGTTTAAGTTAGGACAAAAATCACGTGCAAATTTAGTGGGTGTGCATCCACATTTAGTGGCCATTGTTGAACGAGCCATTCAATTGACTCAACAAGATTTTCAAGTTTTTGAGGGTGTGCGCACAGCCGCCCAACAAAAGATTAATTACCAAAAGGGCACGTCCCAAACATTACATGGTTCACGCCATTTGATTGGCAAAGATGGTTATGCCCATGCGGTTGATTTGGTGCCATTGATCAATGGCAAGTTGGCATGGGATTGGAATGGTTGCTATGCAATTGCTGAAGCGGTTCGACAAGCATCCATTGAGCTCAATATCCCGATTCGTTGGGGTGGTGTATGGAATGCATTGCTATCTGAGACCCGCGGCATGACCACAGAACAAGCGCAACAGAAATATGTTGATCAACGCATTCGCAGTGGCCAGCGTGCTTTTGCAGATGGTCCACATTTTGAATTGCCTCTCTCTCCACAATATCCACAGTTTTAGAGGGCAGACATGGAAAAGATTGATGATACAAAAGTCATGAGCTTAGGCGCTTTTGTGGTTGCCACCATTGTTTTATTGGTGATTGCGGTACGTGATCCAAGTGCATTGGGTGAAATCTATTGGATCTATTGTTTGGCATTTGCAGGCTTGAAAGTGTCTAAAGGCATTGTGACCACATTTCAAAAACGCGATGCCTTAAAAAAGGATGACCATGAATAGTTTTGTGTGGGGATTAGGTGTGCTCGGTGTGGCTGCATTGCTGATCAAAATTGTGATGTGGCGCATGGCACAGTTAAAAAAGCAGCGAGATGAGGCAATTAAAGAGGGAAACATTGCGCATGAAATCATTCATAACGTCAAAAAAGCGAACCACATTAAAGTGCGTCATGCTCAGTTGTCTGATGCTGATCGCATTGAGCGCATGCGCACCAAAGGTTATTTACGAAGTGAGAAATGACAGTTGGTGTCTCATCTTTGATCCCATTTATGGGCATGAATTGGACACCAGTGGCACACAAGAACAATTAGAAAAGTACATGGATTTATACACATATTTTTGCAAAGAAGGCGGAAGCAATGGCAGTTGAGAGTCATCAAACAGTAACAATTCGGGAAGTGAATAAATCACTGCTGGCAATCCTAAGCACTTTTTTTGGCATCGGTATTGCCATTGCCACTTGGTATTTTTCGGCGAATAACAACCGATTGGACAAGTTTGCCAATGTGCAAAATGAAATGAATTTAAAGATTGAGAAGTTCAGCATTACCACTGAATTGACTGATCTGAAGGTCACAAAGTTGGAAAACCGTGCCGATGCATTTATGACCAAGATGAGTGCTTTTGATAAGGAACTCTCTGAATCAAAAATGATTTTGAACAACCATGACCAGCTTTTAAAGAAACATGAGAACCAGATTAAGGAGCTCGAAAAACGATGAGAAAGCTCACATCACTGACTCAAATGCTTGAACAATATGTGGATCAATCAAAATTTGATGTGTTCACAGATGAAGGCAAGATGACCAAAAGCAATGCCAAAGCGTTGGATTATCGTTTGAGTTATCGCGCCAATATTTACATTAATGATTTTGCAGGCGATGCATTGTTGTTATTTGCCGCGGTTGGGGAATGGATGAGTGAGCATGCCAGTAAAACAGGCGGTGATGAATTCATGCGTTTTGAAACGGCATTAGAACGTGAAACAGACGCATTCATTGCCATTGAGTTGCAGTTGGTTGAGAACGTATCCGTCAAAAGATTGGATGGGAAGTTGGTGACTCATGCATGCTGATTTAGGGGCTTTAAAAGATTTGATCAAAGCATTATCGCCCGTTGAACGAAAGAAGTTGGCCAAAAGTTTGGGGATGGTGGTGCGTCGAAGTGCAGGGCAAAGAATCAAGAAAAACGTGGATCCTGAGGGATCAGCATTTGTCCCACGTAAGCCACAAAAATACTCAATGAAGAAAGGCAAAATGTTTAAGCGCCTTTCGCAATTACGCAGATTAAGCATCACTGCCACTGACCAAGGCGTCAATGTGCAATATAAAAGTGGCTTAGATGGCTATATTGCAGGTGTTCACCAATTTGGGAAATCCTCCATCGTGAACCGTAAAAAACGATTGAAGCATAAATATCCTGTGCGTGAGCTGTTTGGCATCACAAACGATGATCAAAAAGCATTAGAAGATGCTGTTAAACAACATTTAGGATTTTGAGATGTTACCGTCAGACATTCATAGAAAACTTCAAAACATGAACCCTGTGGGCAAGATCGTCGCGGTTGATTTAACGACCGCGCCAGGCTTGGTGCGTGTTGAAATTGATCAGGGTGTTTATAGCGATTGGATGCCATGCGCCATGCCATTCATTGGTGGTACATGGATTTGGTGTGCGCCAAAAATCGGTGTCTCTGGCACTGTGATGATGGAAGGTGGTGAAGATGATGTATGCCGTTTTGCCCCCAATTATTTTGATGAAAGTAACTATCCCTATTTGTCTGAAGCTGACTTTAAAATCCATTTTGATAATGGCGATGAGATCCACCACAACACAGAAAGTGGCACTTTAACTTTAAACAGCTCTGCCAATGTGATTGTCAATACTCAAACCGCAGAGGTACATGCCCCCACGATCACGTTAGATGGTGACACCACCATTGAAAAATCCCTCACGGTTAAAGGTTTTACGAATTTAGAAGGTGGCTTTGCGATGAGTGGTTCAGGCAAAGCGGGCACCGTAAATATTCCGATTGATTTTAAAGTGGATCCAACCATTAATGGCAAAAAATATAGCCAGCATCATCACAGTGGTGTGCAAGCTGGTGGTGATCAAACAGGGGGTGTTGTGTGATGAATCGAATTACGGGGCATGAAATCCCTATGAACCAACACATTCAGCAATCCATCATTGACATCATCACAACGCGCATTGGCTCACGTGTGATGCGTAGAGAGTATGGATCTCTATTGCCTGAGTTAATCGACCGACCTGCAAATGATGAAAACATGATGCAACTGATGAGTGCAACGGTGATCGCTTTATCCATTTGGGAGCCACGCATTACTGCAACCTTTGTGAATTTTACACCTGTATCTAATGCAGGACTTGTCGATTTAGAGATCGCAGCAACCATTAAGGAAAGCGGTGAACAGTTCTATATGAACCAGCGCTTATTGCGTAATCCTGATGCGCTCAATGATTTTGTCAAAGGAGCATCCGCATGATTAATTTAGAAACATTGCCAACGCCAGAGGTCTTTTATGAGATTGATTATGAAAAAGAGTTATCAAATTTAGAGGCTCAATTTCGTGTATTGAGTCCTGATTATGCAACATTGGTGCTTGAGAGTGATCCCATTAAAAAATTGTTGGAACTTTCAGCCTATCAAACCGTTTTATTGAAAAACGAAATCAATGAGAAGCTCAAGCAAACCATGTTGGCATATGCCACACAAAATAATTTGGACAACATTGCAGCCAATACAGTGACGGAGCGTTTAATCATTCAGGCAGGTGACCCAAATGCCAATCCGCCCATTCCCACCATTTGGGAGGCAGATGAGGATTTACGTTACCGCGCACAAAATGCCCCTAAAAAATGGTCTGTGGCAGGACCCGCACGCGCTTATGAATTATTGGCACGTTCTGTGGATGGCAGAGTGAAAGAAGTGGGCGTACATGCGCATACACCAAAAGCGGGCGATGTGACATTAACCATTGTGACCCATGATCAAAAGGGTGTGGCTGATGAGGTATTGCTAAAGAAGATTGAAAACTATCTTGAATCTGAAGAGGTGGTGCCACTGTGTGATTCTGTGTATGTCAAGAAAGCAGAGTTTATTGATCAAGCCATTGAAATTACGGTGACGTATTACAAAGGTCAGGTGAAATCACTTGTGGATCACTCTGTACAACAACGCTTTGAAGCCTTGAAAAAGGATGTGTCAAAGCTTGGGGAAGCTCTAACACTCAATGCCATTCATGATATGGCACGCGCACCAGGTGTGCAGAACATTAAGATCATTGCACCGAAAGCAGATGTGATCGCTAAAGCGAATCAGGTGATCCGATTAACAGGGATCAAAATGAATGATGGTGGTTTCTATGCGTCCACATGAATTATTGCCCACATCTAGCACGCAATTAGAACGTGATTTAGCGGATGTCTGTGCATTATCAATGCATGATTTTAGTTATGCCGCGCTCAATAGTGCAGAGGATTGTCCGACTGAATTATTAGGGTGGTTGGCATGGTCAAGAAGCATTGAAGATTGGGATGAATCATGGCCAGAAGATCGCAAACGCAAAATGATTAGAGAAGCGCCTGCCATCAGTTTGCAAGCAGGCACTGTGGCATCCATGCGTAGAGCAATGCGCTCTGTGGGTTTTGGTGAAATTGAATTCATTCGTAGAGGGAAGCGCCAACAACATGATGGTTTGTTTAAACACAATGGCCGCATTCGATATGCCAAGCAAACCACAATGACATGGGCGCAATACATTGTGGCTTTTCAATCGCCATTGACAACTGACCAAATGGAAATGGCCAAAAGCATTTTAAATGCGACCGCCCCTGCACGGTGTGAATTGTTAGATGTGCAATATGCACGCCCCATGAAGCATGACAAAACATTTAAGCACAACGGTACTTATAGATATGGAGTGAGATAAATGCCTGAAATTTTAAAGAATATTAAAGCTGAAGATCGGCTCAAAAAGATTCGCATTGTCAGTGAAAATGATGATGTGATGGGTGGTCAGCCTGAGGCTGATGGTATGAAGGAAAATGATAACAATGCCATTTTTGACTTGGCTTGTTCAGTGATGCATGCATTAGCCGAAGTTGCCAAAGTTGATCAAAAAGCCATCCCACAAATTTTGGATGCCTTGGGTGATTCACGCACAGCGGGTGCCAGTCAGCGCATTGTGAATGAAGTCAATAAACTTGCAAAAGCTGCACAAACAGCCGCGAATCAAGCCAATGACAAAGCGAACACCGCAAATACAGCGGCAGCAACAGCGGATAAAAAAGCAGTTGCAGCACAGAATAAAGCAGATAGTGCTTACAATCTTGCGAACTCAAAACAAGACAAATTAAATTTTATAGGCACAGGACTTGTTGTAAAAAATAAAAACCCCGTTTTTGATAGTGAGATAAAAATTCAATCACTATTGAAAGATCAATATCATATTTTAATACATCAAAACAACGGATTCACGTCGATTTCTAGTGATTTACTAATATTTCGATATCGAGACTCCGGCGTATTAGCTGTTCAAGTGGGGAATTTAAAAGAAGTTCAGTATGAAATAAAATTCCCAACAAAAACAGGCACAGTAGCATTAATCGAAGATATACCATCACTGACTAATTACGCAACAAAAGAATTTGTAGAATCAAAAGCGATGGGCGTAAACCAAAAATGGACTGATGTTTCAAGTCAGAGAGATAAAGGGATTGAGTACACAAACACAACGGGGAAGCCTATTCAGCTTAACATTTATGTGTCGCATGGAGCTTCAGTACAACGATCGGTTTTTTTGTACGTCGACGAAGTTGGGTTTGCAGCAACACTAGCGGGTATTAATGCAATAATTCCGCCAAACTCTCGATATCTTCTACAAATATCGGGCGGAGCAATAATAAATGGATGGAGCGAACTACGATGAAATACTTTACAAATAAAAAAACAAGCAAAGTGTGCGCATACGAATCAATCGAAGAAGCAAAAGCATTTAACGATGATTTTGAGAATCTCGTTGAGATGACTGATGAGCAATTCATTCAGTTTAGAGACCACAAGCCAAAGGGTGGAAAGTGGACTTATCAAGGCTGGATAATTGATGATAATTTACTAAAGAAAGAGCAGGCACAAGAAGCAAAACTGATGTTGCAAAAGCTTTTAGATGAGAAGTCATCACTTCAGTCAGATATGAACATGTATCTTTTGTTAGATGAAAAAGAAGAAGCAAAGTCAGTTGCTCAAAAAATCAAAGATATTAATTCAGAAATTGAAAAACTCAAGGAGTAATAATGGAAGTGTTACGACAAATCCAAATCGGCGCTGTGCGCTATCAAAAAGGTGATGTGATTGACGTGAAGAAACTCACCAAAGAGCAAATTGAAAAGATGGTTCACGCAGGCTATTTGACGGATGGCAAGAATAAAAAAGGAGAGAAATAATGAGCACTGCATATTTACATGGTGTGCGTCTGACCATTGATGATCAGGCATATATTGAAACACGCATTATGGCCACAGATACCATTGGCGTTGTGTGTACTGCCGAAGATGCGGATCCTGAAGTGTTTCCGTTAGATCGCTGTGTTTTGGTCTTAGACATTAAAAAAGCAATTGCCAAAGCGGGGAATAAAGGCACGTTGTCAGAAACATTGCAATCGATTGATGCAGAAGTGCGTGCGCCTGTTGTGGTTGTGCGTGTGGCAGAAGGTGAAAGTGAAGAGACGATCGCCAATATCATTGGCAAGGTGAATGACAATGATAGCGTGACAGGGCTCAAAGCACTGGCATTAGCGCCCACTCAAGTGGGTGTGACACCGCGCATTTTTACCATTCCACTTTATGATAAATCTGAAGCTGTGGCCAAAGCATTGGTGGAGCATGCAGAACGTCAATATGGTTTTGCTTATATGAGCATGAGCCATTGTGAAAATATCGCAGATGCTTTGGTATACCGTAAGAAGTTTGCCAATAACTATGGCATGTTCTTTTATGGTGACATCATCAAGTTTAATCCACAATTGGCCGCAGAAGTTGAGCATTATGCGGGACCAGCATTGGCAGGTTTACGCGCCCGCTTAGATCAGGAAAAAGGCTGGCATTATTCCATTTCAAATAAGGTGCTCAAAGGTGTGACAGGTTTAACTAAAGAGGTGACATATAGCGGCATCAATGGCTATGGCACAGGTGCAAACACACTGAATGAAGCGGGTATTTCTTGCTTTGTGTTAGATGATGGCTATCGCACTTGGGGCAACCGTACCACCGCGGGACCTGATTCATCCATGTACTTTGAAGTCTTTGCACGCTCAAGCCAAGTGGCTGCCATTACTTTGGCAAATTTACTCAAAAACATGACACAAGATCAACCGATGAATCCTGCGCGTTTGGACCAGTTCAAACAACGCGGTGATGCCATTTTATATGATTGGCAGCGTGCAGGCCGTATTTTAGGTGGTGAGATTATTCTGCATCCTGAATTAAATGGTGATGATGCATTGATGAGTGGTCGCCCTGATTGGTTACTTGAATTGACAGCAGTGCCACCGATTGAATCCCCAGGATTAACCGTGCGCTTATCCGATAAATTCATTAAAAATGCTGTAGGAGGTTAATCATGAGCATTGTATTGCCACGCATTTTACGTGCGTTTGATTTGTATGTCGGTGATAACAACTATGCCGGCACATGTGAAAAAATTAAGTTGCCTAAGAACTCACCAAAATTAGAAGAGTTAAATGCAGGTGGTTTATCACGTCCACTTAAAGTGGCTGTGGGTTATGACGCGGATTGGGAAATGAGCTTTTCAACCAAAGGGTTGGATTTTGATTTGCTGGTCAATAGTAATTGTTCTGTGGATGGTGTGCCCATCATGATTTTGGGCTCATTAGGGGAAGGGGACAGTTGTACAGAACGAGCATTTAAAGCTTATTTCTGGGGGCAAATTCAGGAAGCAGATGCAGGTGATTTATCACTCAATGAATTGAGTACAAATGATGTGACATTAGCGGTTGCACGTGTTCAGTATTTCGTGGATGGCAAAGAGATTTACTTTGAAGATCCTATGAATATGATTCGCCGCGTCAATGGTAAGGATCAATTGGCTGAGCGCCGTCGTCACTTAGGGAGACAATAACAATGAGCGAACAAAAAACAGTGAGATTAAGCAAACCTATGATGGTTGGCGAAACTGAATATTCAGAGATTGTGGTGCGTGAACCGAATGTGATTGCCCTTAAAGGACTTTCATTGCACGCATTGCAATTTGGCCATACCGATCCATTGATTGAGTTGCTACCCAAAATCACAGAGCCACGTTTATCACAGACGGTCATCAAAAAGATGAGCGTTAAAGACATCAGCAAGTTTGCTTTAGTGGTCACCGCTTTTTTGGTGGATCCGCTCGATTGGGCGGAGGAAGAGGAACAGATGGAGGCATAAAGTCAAAAATGGTGGTGATCGGGCTGTCGTTCCCGTTCATCACTTATGGCGATATGTGCAACATGGAAATATCTGAATTAAATGGCTGGTATGAGGATGCCAAAACATATCAAGAAGAGCTAAAGGAGGCACGTGGTGGCTGAGTTAAAAATGGAAGTAATTTTACAAGCGTTTGACCATGTGACCTCTGTGATGCGTGGTATTGATGGCTCAATTGGTAAAACCAAGCAGAACATCAAAGATTATAAAAAACGCGTTCGAGAGCTCAATGATCGCATTCCACAAGTTGGACCATTGAGCAGGGCGCAGCAACGTGATCAACAAGAACTTGAGAAAACCTCTCGTTTAATTGAAAGGCAACAAGCGCGATTGACGCGACTTTATAAAACGCAGGCTCATCGAAATTCAGGAAAACAAATGATGGGTGCAGGTGGTATGCACATTGCAGCGGCCACTGCAATGGGTTATGGCATATCACGTTTTATGGATGATGGTATGAACTTTGATACGACGATGGGCAGAGTTCAGGCTTTAACACGTTTGCAAAAAGATGACCCGATGTTGGCAGCATTGCGGGCAAATGCTAAAGAATTGGGTGCTTCAACTTGGGCGGATCCCACACAAGTTGCTCAAGGCCAAGCATTTTATGCGATGGCAGGTTTTAAACCTGAAGAGATCATCAAGTCAATGGCGGGTACATTGGATTTGGCTAAAGCAGGTGATGTGGATATTTCAAGGGCGGCGGACATTGGGTCAAATATTCTCTCAGCTTTTGGCTTATCAGCCGATGAAATGGACCGTGTGGGTGATATTTTAGTGGGGACATTTACGCGTACGAATACAGATCTTGAGATGCTTGGTGAAACCATGAAATATGTGGGACCGATTGCCAAAGGGCTGGGCGTGAGCTTAGAGGAAACCTCTGCCATTGCTGGTGTTTTAGGGAACATTGGTATTCAAGGCAGTCAATCAGGGACAGCGATGCGTGCGATCTTCAGTCGTTTAGCAGCAGGACCGAGCATGGCAAAGAAAGAGTTGGCTAAACTTGGTATCAAAACGAATGATAAAAAGGGCAACCTTAGAACGCCAGTTGATCTATTGAGAGAGGTATTACAGAAAACAGCCAAAATGGGTAATGCTCAACGCATGGGGATTTTGAAAAGTATTGCAGGTGAGGAAGCTGCTGCGGCTTTTTCTGCATTGATTGAGAAGGGTAACTTAGAAGATTTAAATCGCATCATTGATGAGCTGAAGAACAACCATGGTGAAAGTAAGCAATTGGCCAAAGTCATGGCGGATAACTTATCAGGCGATATGCAGCAATTAAATTCAGCATGGACGGATTTTAAGATCTCTATCTTTGAGGTGAACAATAAAGGGCTACGTAATACGTTTAAATGGCTCACTAAAATCATGGTTAATATTGGGGACTTTGCTAAAAGTAGTCCAGATATCATTAGTAATTTGAGCTACATCGCAGCAGGCGTGATGGGCATTACAGCTTCATTAGGTTTGGCTAAATTGGCATGGGGTGCATTTCAGTTTGCTGTGCTTGGTAATCCCGTTGTGGCAGCCATTGCCGGCATTGGTTTGGCCATGTATGGCGTGTATAAAAATTGGGACAGCTTAGTTTGGTTTTTCACAGATGGTGTTTTTCAAATAGGGAAAGACCTGCGGAATGTATATGACTGGTTAGGGAGCTGGATTGGTAGAATCCCCATCATTGGCTCTAAGTTACAATTTGTCTTTGATATTGGCGCTAATACTATTTTGGGGATTGGCACTGCATTTAGAAAGCTTGGGGAATTCATGGGTGCAGGGGTCGCTTTTGTCGTGAATGCCTTTAGGGATTGGGATTCCTCGTTTGCGGTATTAAAGTCCTCTGTGGCGGAATTTTGGGATGACATGGTCAAGTGGGCACAACCAGCCATTGATAGAGTCATGAAAATATTGCAGCCGTTTTTTGATGCCTATTATGCGATTGTCGGGAAAAAAGATACGGCTATGTATGACAAATTAGACATTGAAAATAAAACAGGTTTGACCTATGGCGAGTTTGGGACTTTAAGTCCAGAAGTGCAATTGAAAGCAATTGGCGGCAATGCACCTTTAAATGATGCAGCTCGTCAAGAAGACTATCAACGCATATTGCAAAACCGCATCAATGGGACTGGCAATCGTACACAAACCAACACATTCAAGATTAATATTACAGCGCCAAGCGGTGATGCATCCGACATTGCTGAATCGGTTAAGCGTGGCATTGCCAGCGTTACCAATAAAAACAGTGCATTTTTAGGAGATGTAACGTAATGAAAGTTCAAATGGTTTGGGGATTTTTCCCCTTTGCTTTGGAGTCATTGCCATATGAGCAGTTTACAAAGAAAACGGGCTATAAATATGCAAGTAATTCACGGGTGGGCACGCGTGATGCCCATCAATTTTTGGGTCCTGGTGATGAAATGGTGGTGTTGTCGGGCAAACTTTTACCCATGCTGACAGGCGGGCGCAATGTGTTGGAAATTTTGCGGTTACAGGCAAGCAGCGGGCAGGCATTTCCTTTGATTGAAAGAACGGGCAGAATTCATGGCAATTATATTTGTATGAATGCTGATGAAATTGCCCGTCAGTTTGAGCACACAGGCGCACCGCATATTGTGGATTTTACCCTTGAGTTTAAACGGGAAGGGGATGATCTACTAGGTGCATTGGGTGTGCTGACAAGTCAGATTGGGTCGTTATTATGATGTATTTATTCACCATTTTTAACTCTTTCCCATTCTTGTTTTAAAAGTTTTTGAGTACATATATTTAGTTGTTCACTTATTAAGTCAAATGTTTTTTGGCTACAATCATATGTATATTTTGTAGTATTATCAGGATTGTTATCATTTACTACATTGTTAATTTTCTCGAATTCATCTTTGAAACATGTATCGTTCTTAAGCAAAGAATGATGTGCTAGATCTAACATAATAATGAAGTTATCAGTGACTTTATCATTTTTTGTTCTTGCCTTGTTAGAGACTAAGAGAATTATGTAGTAGTAGAGAGCAATAGTTTTATTTTTGATATCATTTATGGTTTTTGCATCATCTATAGGTAATGGATTAGTGAGTTTAATTGTATTTTCTTTCGCTCGATCGACAGAATTGAATAGATCTATATATTCCGCCATATGTTTACGCAAATCGTTTATCCAATCTTGTCTATTTTTAGATAAAACCTCAATATTTACTCGAAATCTATTTTGTTCTTGGACTCCTTTGAGTGCTAGTTCAGCGCCTTTATATGCAAAAAAACCTATAATCAAGGCATTGATAACTGTTCCAATTTCAATATTTATAGCTGTTGTTGTTACAGGGATTTTCCCAAAGAAAGCATTGCACATCCAAAAACTTACAATGACCATGCTTATGGTAAGTATTATTAAAGAAATTTTTTTAAACCAACGCCAATTATAATTTTTATTTTCCATTTTATTATCCTTAAGTAAGTGCATAATTAATATTAACCCTTCATTATAAGTAACTACTATGCTTTTTGATACCAAAACACCACAATATGCCATTACTGTTGATGGAAAGAACATTACCAGCCGCATTAATTCGCGCTTATTATCCCTCAATTTGGTTGATAATCGTGGCTTTGATGCTGATACATTGACGCTCGTGATTGATGATAGCGATGGTCTCATGGCGTTGCCAAAGCGTGGTGTTAAAATCAATGTGAAGATTGGCTTTGGTGCATTGATTGATCGCGGGGATTTTGTTGTGGATGCGGTTTCACATACAGGCGCACCTGATGTGATCACCATTTCCGCCAATTCTGCGGACTTTAGAAAGAAGCTTTTGGAGCAGAAGAACAAGGCATATCATCAAAAGACCATCAAAGAGATTGTGGAAGCGATTGCAGGGGAGCACAAATTAGAATCCTGTGTGGCTGAGGAGTTGGCCAACATTAAAGTGCAGGATCGTCAGCAGCGCAATGAGAGTGATGCCAACTTTTTAACGCGTTTGGCTGAAGAGTTTGATGCAGTGGCCACGGTGAAAAAGGGTACCATCTTATTTTTGAAGCGTGGGGAGAGCAAAACAGCCAGCGGCCAAGAGTTGCCCACAATCATCATTACCCGTAATCAAGGGGATAATCACAGTTATTCTGTGAATGATCGTGATGCTTATACGGGCATTAAAGCAAAATACACAACTACTAAGAACGGCGTGCGTAAAGAGGTTTTGGTGGGCGATGATGAGCGCACAAAGATGCTGCGCCGCATTTACAAAACGGAAGGTGAGGCACGGGCAGCGGCAGAGAATGAATTGAAGCGGGTACAACGTGCAGCTGCATCATTTTCGTTTACGCTGGCGATGGGTCGCCCTGAGCTCATAGCAGAAAGCCCAGTGAAAGTACTGGGCTTTAAGGCGGAGATTGATTCACAAAATTGGATTGCTACTCGTGTGACTCATAACCTTGATCAGAGTGGTTTAACGACTCAGGTTGAAGTGGAAGTGAAGACTTAGGGAATTCTTTTTTATTATTTTTTTCTACAGATAGTGCTTTAATTTTTGTAAGTCTTTCTTGTTTATTATGTCTAGCGATATACCAATCATCTATCAATATTTCTATTAAACCTATTAGTTCTTGAGCCTCTATTGGTTCAATGTCAATAATAAGATTTATATCCTTTTCAGGATGAGCACCAAGATTTCCTATTGATTTTAATCCCATGATTGCACTATATACATCATGATCAATTTTATCTTTAATTGCTTCAATTTCTGCATGTAGTGTTTTTTTGTTAGTGATACCATGGAAATCTCTAATCATTGATTGTAGACAGCGGCGGGATAATGTTGCAGATGCTTTAGGGGATAAACTCGCTATTAGTTGTGCTTCTCTGTAATCTTCTTTTATTGCTTTAGGTATATAAGTTGGGAGGTCTTTAAGAGCGGTTTCATTACTTGGTTCAATTAAAAGTTCTGAGTAGGGAAATTTTAATGCGGTATGATGTATGATACTTTTTTCCATATTAATTTCTACCTTTTTACAAGAAGGGTTGGGACATGGAATGACATTGAAAACTGCTGAAAATAGATTGTTATTCTCATCTTTATAATCAATTGTAGTAGATTGATAATCATCTTTTTTTATATATGATGAAACCATGCAAAATGGACAAACTCTAGATTTAGACATACATTTTACCTATATAATATTTATTAAAAATAGCCAACTATAGTTAGTTATTATTCAAAAATAGTAACTTTTTTTGTATCAAAAAACACAGGAAGTAAATCTAATTCCTGTGGTGTGAGTATTTTATTTTTAATCAAATAGGCTTTAAGTTTTTCTTCATTCACGATGCCATCTTGGATAAAGTTGTCACGGTATTTATCCCATGCCTTAATAACCTTATCTTGTTCAGGTGTTATATTGCCAAGAGCAACAGAGATATTCATGGAAGGAGAGTTAGTATCTCTACTACTTACCCCTTTGCCATATACATCATAAGTTAATGAGCCAACTGTTCCTATGATGCTCATCTCTTTGGGATAAGGGTGTAAAAAAACTTGGAAATATTGGTAGTCTTCTGATGATTTTAAGTCTTTAGCAGCTTGAATTAATGTTGCGATACGTTCAGCTTCACTCGTAGTATTCGCATATATATGAACTTGACCCCTATGATAATTTGCAAATCCTGTATTACGTTTATTAATCACGTTATAATTTTTTGCTAATGATAAATCATATTTAGGTTTTATAACATTTTGTTGTGTGTATGTAACATCTTGATGATTTTCATCATAGTTATCAATTAATACAACAAGACCAGAAACTGAAATAATAATAAAAGCAATCAACCCAACTGTATTATTTTTTTTCTTATGCTGTGTAGTTACTACATTCGATTGGCCAGAATGTGGGCTTAATAAGTTGTAAAAGCTCTGTGCTTTTTTCTTATCTTGAATTTTGAGTATATGGTGATTAATCCCGAATGATGTACCTAAAAATCCTGATTTGAAGGGTGATAGTGCAATGTCATCTAAGTTAATAGCTTCAATACTTTCACTCATTAATTTCTTTTGAACAAAAATGACTCGTTTATCTGTGGCCACAACTAGAAATCTAGCATTTTTAATGTTTGCGACCACATAATCATGAATCACTTCATCTTGTAACAATGCATTATTCAATGATTTAAATTCTTTTTGTTTATGTATTTTTTCCATTAGCCTTCTCTCATCTATTTTTCAACTTGGATTAATGAGTTTTATTAATGTTGGTTTTACCATTAGTAGATTTTTGTTTATCTGCTTTTGGCTTATCTGTTTTCACGTTGCAACGCTTCTTTGATTTGCTGATTCTTCCATCATTACATATGAACCTGCCATCTGTGGTGCATGCTTTAATACCACCAGCACCTTTACTACATGGCATGTTTCTAGCATATGACAGTGGCAGAAAAGATAGGCTTAATAATATTAATAGTGCATATTTTTTCATGCATCCTCCTTTGGGTTTTTCTAATCCTTCACGCACCGATTTCTAAACAATGTCACAGGCTCAACATGCACAACGCACCCGATGATGTCAAAGTCATTCGGTGGGTTCTTCATATCAATCGTGAACGGTTTATAAAGTGGGTTAGTGCTAGAAATTTCAATGATTTTATTGGGTAGCTTTTGCACGCTTTTAACGATCAAATCACCATCGATTCTGAGCACATAAATCCCATCATTAAAGAGTTTATTTGCAGTATCAATGAGCATGACATCCTTATCATTGATGACGCCAATCATAGAGTCACCACGGGCAGTGATGGCAATTAAATCTTTGGGATTGACCTCTAAATATTTTTTAACCCAATACTTACGATATGCCAATGAGAACTCATAGGTTTCTTCATTAATGGCTGATCCATGACCTGCTGCTGCAAATACTTTATAACGAGGCACAAAACAGAATTCTTCCAAATCAACTAAATGACCAGCGTTGTCATAAATTTTGGGCTGTGAGCTATTAGATGGTATGCCCGTAATAATATATTGGATATCACATCCAGCCTGGGCAATTCGCTCTAAATAACTACTATCAGGTTTACGTTCATTTTTTTCATAATTCATTTGAGCGTGCGCACCAACACCTGCTATTTCAGCAAAGGCTTTTTGGCTCAGTTTTAATGCATCTCTTACTTCTTTGAGTCGTTCACCGACAGTTGTCATTTGGTTCACCTTAATAGATAAATGTAACATTCGTTAATGTTAATATTGACTTTGAATCATTTGACAAGTATTATCCATCTGGTAGTCATTTGGTAAGACGTTAATATAGTCATTCGTTAAGTCACTTGGAGTATTATCAATGAAAAATAAGCTTTTTACAAGCGAGCAAAGGAGTGAGCAAGTTCGTGTATCCATCACGAAATCTGAGTTAAATCAGCTCAGAAACATTGCAAATAGAGAGAAGCGTCCAGTTGCGACTGTGGCTCATGCTTTATTAAAAAAAGCAATTGAAGAGTACAGCTGCAAATAACACATTTGGAGAGTATGTGAATAGATCAGGAACCGCTAATTCGTATAAATGTCCACAGTGTGGTAGCAGAGCCAAAATTGTCACCACTAAAGTGATCACGACACAAACGAGGGAGAAGTATTACCAGTGTACAAATCTGCATTGCTCATCCACGTTTGTGACCTATGAAACGGTTGATCGCTGGATCATTAAAACGAAATCTAATTAATTAAAACTTAAGGAGAAAAAATTATGGCTTTAGTTAGTCAGGGCACTTTTTTACCCATTAAAAATGTATCTCAATGTTTAGAGGCAGCACACTTGGATTTTAAACGCGTAGCAAAAGCAGTGCGCGGCCAAGCTTTAACATCCATGTTTATCAACTATTCAAATGATATACAGAATTTTGTCCAACAAACATCACAAATGACAAGTTCTGAATTATTAAGACAAACGACAAGTTCTGCAGTGTTAAGTGTGCTTGAGTCTGTGCGTCATCAATATTACTTAGCGGCGGATGAAGTGGCGGATCAAGCATTCACCATTCATTTGTTGAAGTCTGCCATCTCAATCCATGAATTGATGAAATCCATTAAGAAGGGTGCATCTCAGGGGGTGAATCATGACTAGTTATGTGATCAATATTACCAATGGTTTAACGCTCAAAAACATCACAGATAACGAGCCCACCATTATTTTATTCACGCGTAGCCACTGCACATCTTCTAAGAAAATGCTGCACATGCTCGATGAGTTCAGCAAACGTCATTTACACATTGCATGCGTCAATGTAGACATCAGCCCAAACAGCGTCGGGAAGAACATGATGCACCGCTTCAATATCAAGGTTGCACCTTCTTTTGTTGTGTTCAAGCAAGGCAAAGAGGTGAACCGCGGATGTGGCTACACACAGTTTGTGAATTATATGACGAGTGAAATGTAATGAAAATGGAACGCAGTCAGAGAGATGAAGTGGTGCGCCGCTTCATCGCAGAAACAGGGGCAAAGCCTCAAGGCAATGGCAAACGCTATAAAAATGGCATTTGTCCAAGCTGTCAGAAAAAGAAATTATGGATATTTGGTGATGATCCGTGGAAGATCCAATGTGATAGTACCACGTGCGGTTATGAGATCTCCGCACGTGATCGTTATCCAGACATCTTTGAAAACTTTTCTAAACGCTATGCCCATGAAATGGCAGAAGATGGCCGCGCAATTGCTAAAGCATACTTGAGGGAAGCAAGGGGCTTTAACACCACATTGTGTGACCAATTCACGCAAGAAACGTTTTTTGATTATAGCACAAAAGTTTCCACACCAACGGTACGTTTTCCAATGCCAGGGGATGGTTATTGGGAGCGCTTGATTGAAAACTTGGAAAAGTTTGAGCAAAAAGCCCATTTTAAAAAAGGCTATTCATACAAAGGGTTGGCTTGGCATTTTAATGATCTTGATGTGAGCAAGATTAATGAGTTATGGGTGGTCGAAGGGATCTTTGATGCGATTGCGTTAAGACATCACAATATTCATGCCATCAGCGCCATGAGTGCCAATAACTTTCCTGAACACACTTTAACGCAGATCTACCAAAAGAATCCGCGCTTAAACATTGTGATTGCCCTAGATTCAGATGAGAAAGGCAAACAGTCCGCCATTAAGTGGTTAAAGCTATGTGAAAAAATAGGATTCTTTTCTGACATCCGTTTGGCCATTACCAATGATGGCGATGATTGGAACGATAAGCACATCAAAGAGCAATTAGATGATGAAGATATTGAAACCTATCTTCACCACGGCGCAGTGTTGTCCGCAAGATCACCGATGCGCAAAGCATATTTGATGTATCAGCGCTATGAAAAGCAGCAGTTTTTCCTTGAGTTCAATTTCAACACTTATTGGGTCAAAGTGGATGTGAAGTCGATGCTTGAAGCCATCAATAAAAACGATGAGGACGAGGAAACAGCCTTTAAATCATCTTGTACCATCACTGAGATCGCCAATTGCGTCACAAATATTTTATACGCACAAAAAGAGTTGGATACGAATGAGTTATTCTACTTTCTTGAAGTGGTCATGAAGAATAAGCGCAATAAGGATGCCTTTTCACCTAAGCAATTGTCCAGCGCGGGCGAATTTAAAGCACGTGTGATGAATACAGTATCCGGTGCAACATTTACAGGTGAAACAAAGCATTTAGATCAAATCTATCGTGTGAAAACGAGCGATATCAAAGACATCAGCACCGTACCATTTTTAGGGTATGCCAAAGAGTTGGGCGCGTATATTTTCCCTGAGTTTGCCGTTAAAAATGGCCGTGTCTATAAGCTCAATAAGGAAGAGTATTTTGAGTTGCCAGGGAACCAAAACATTAAGACAACATTTTCAATGCCTGAATTTGATCCAAGCATGGATTATCAAAATACCTGGCATCAAGATTTTATTGATGTTTTTGGCCAAAAAGGATTGACGGTTTTAGCGTTTTGGCTCGGTTCATTATTTGTAGAGCAATTGCGGGATGTTTATAAAGGCTTTCCATTTTTGGAGCTCACAGGTGAGGCGGGTGCTGGTAAATCCACCATTTTGCAATTTATGTGGAAACTCTCTGGGCGAGGGGGAGATTATGAAGGGGTCAATCCCAATAATGGTTCTAAAGTGGGTTATTTCAGAACATTATCACAAGTGGCCAACTTGCCAACAGTGATGATTGAGTGTGAAGGCTTTAACTTAGAGGATCTCAAATCCTTATACAATGGCGGTTATTTGAGAACAACGGGCCAAAAGAATAATGGCAATAACACCAACAGCCCTAAATTCAGAGGTTCGTTGATTTTATCCCAAAATGAGCGAGCCATTACCGCAGGTTCGCGCGATAACTTAATTGCGTTGTTGTCCCGCCTTGTGTATGTGCATTTTGATACGAGCAATCACACCTCTGAGTCACGCATTAAAGCCCGTCGATTAGAGCAAATACCAATGGATGAGTTGTCAGGCTTTTTGGTCGAAGCACTTAAAAATGAAGATGCCATCTTAAAGTGTGTTCATTCAGTCTTTGAGCAAAACAGAGCACGCATTATGGCATTGGAAGAGGTGCAGACAACGCGCATTGGCTTGACGCATGGCTTGATGCTCTCATTGTTGCAGGCTTTGAAGTTTTTAATGCCCATTCCTGAGCACACTTTGCGTGCAACTGAAGAGTACATTTGCAGAATTGCGGTTGAACGCGATATTGAGCTTAAGCAAGATCATCCGATTTTGGAACAGTTCTGGGAGGTTTATGAGTATCTCAATACTGAAGGTTTTGCGGTTAATCATTCCAGAAATGATGAGTATATCGCCATCAATTTAAATCAGTTTTATGGATTGGCCGCAGAGATGCGCCAGCAGCTTGATGACATTAAAACAGTTAAAAAGATGCTGCCACACACCAGCAGGCACAAATACATTGAGCATAACAAAGTTGTGAATTCTAAGTACAACGATGATGAGTACACGAACAGAGCAGGTAAGGGTTTTGGCTCATTGCGTTGTTATATTTTTCATAAAGGTAAGGGGTAATCAAAATGGCCAATCGTTATTTTCTTTGGAAAAACAGTGAAATTTTATAATTGATTAGAAAAAGGATTTAAGTATGAATAATTTGGAAATGAATGAGCGCATTGCTGGTATTGAACGCATTTTGGCATATCTACAAAAACAAAGAATGCAGTTATTTGATCGTCGTAAGGTCCAGCGGCGGGAATACAAATTGATCATTGATGAAATCAATGATGCAAAAAGACGGATTCATAAACTTAAAGCAGCAATGAAGGGAGATTAATGCAGAACTTTACGATTAAATTGGACGGCTATGAATATGTCATCGCTGCACAATCTTTTGAATTGGCACACTTGGAAGCAGTAAAACAGCATTTTGAATTAGGGAGAAAGTTATTATGAGCATGATGGATAAACGCGACAAAACCTCATACATCATCAACAATGAAATTAAGACATTCTTAAATGATCATGGTTATATGTTGAGCCGCCACAATACAAAAAGCTTTGATGGGCAGTGGCTTTATAACATCTCAAAAATTAGTTTAGTCGGGATGCAACACATTGAGCAATTCACACGTAATGGCTTGATGGATGCTTATCACAAAGGTGTGTTGCTTCAGAGGTTAAATGTGAGTCATAATTTCAAACCAGCATTTATTTTACAAAAAGACGTTGCTATACTCATGTCAGAAAATGGCAAACCCATCCATAATTACACCATTAATAATTATGTAAGAGATGGCATGCTGCCAGAACCAATTGTGAGTGGCAGAACCAAAAGATGGTCGGTGGATCAATTGTGTAAGCACTTAAAAATTTCAGAAGAAACATTGTGGAAAACACTCGGTAGAGATTATTAGAAGTAAATTTGGAAGTAAAAAATAAATATTCCAAATATAAAGCCCTTTAAATCAAGGGCTTTAGTTACTTTTAGGTTTCCTCTCGGGCGCGCCATTTTCTTTCCATTGTGTGGATATTCGCGATCATCTTGTTGCCAAAATGTTGTATACTGGCCGATAAATTTTGCAAATGATAGCATCAATATTGACAAATAATAATGGTTACAATGATGAAAGAAATAGAAGTGGTTGCGGCAGTCATTCAACATGAAGGCAAAATATTTTGTGCCCAGCGTGGGGCCAATGCAAAAGAGTATTTAGCATATAAATATGAATTTCCAGGTGGCAAAACAGAGACCGGTGAAACCCATGAAGCGGCCTTGATTCGTGAAATTGATGAAGAGCTCAATTGGGTCATTCAAGTGGATGAGCCTTTGATCACAGTCCATCACACGTATCCTGATTTTAAAATCATCATGCACGCATTTTTATGCACGCCCCTTGATCTAAACTTTCGTTTAAATGAACACATGGATTATGTGTGGTTGCCCATCAGTGAGCTTTACGCATTAGATTGGGCTGCGGCGGATTTGCCGATTATTGATCAGCTCAGTTATCTTGAGTAAGCGCTATGAATGATCTTCTCAATGATCTGACCACAAGTTTTTATGATGTGGATCACATTTCAAGTGGGCAATATCTACCTGCCATTTTAGTCAATGATTTTAAACGCGAAAAAAAGGTGCTCACCACGATTTTAGAGCAGCTGAAAACCTGTGATGAATTCTTTATCTCGGTGGCTTTTGTGACGACAGGCGGCGTTGCGGTGATTCGTGAGGCACTCGATGAATTGAATCGTAAATCGATTAAAGGCGTGATCATTGTGTCACAATACCTTAATTTTACCGATCCTGCGGCACTTGAGCGTTTATTGGCCTATCGAAACATTGAATTGCGCATTGATGTGCACAACAGCTTTCATGCCAAATGTTTTTATTTTGAAAAGGGCGAGCAGAGCATTGTGGTCATTGGCAGTAGCAATTTGACGGACAGTGCCTTATGCAAAAATTATGAATTTAATATTAAATTAGATGCGTCCATTAATGGCGAGATCATCGAGCAGATCAAAGCTGAACAACAAGTGATGTATGAGCGATCCATCCTTGTGAGCAAAGCCATCATTGATCAATATCGTGTTCAGTATGAGCAATTGCGCTTTGGTAGAAACCAATTGCAGCAGACGAAAATCACAAGCGGGCAACAGATTGCACCGAATGCCATGCAATTAAAAGCTTTGGATAATTTACAACATCTTCGCGATGAAAAAGGGGCAACAAAGGCATTGCTCATTTCTGCAACTGGCACGGGCAAAACTTATCTATCGGCGTTTGATGTGGCGCGCGTTCAACCCAAAAAATTCCTCTTTTTAGTGCACAGAAGCACGATTGCAGCCAAATCCATGCAGTCGTATCAAAAGATATTGTCCAACATTGCAGGCCATGATCCCCACATTACCTTTGGCTTATTTGATGGCAATCATAAAGATTACGCTGCCGATTATCTCTTTGCCACAGTGCAAACGATGAGTTTGCCCCATCATTTAGCGCATTTTGCTCAAGATCATTTTGATTACATTGTGATTGATGAAACACATCGCGCAGCGGCACAAACGTATCAAACCATTCTTAACCATTTTACGCCCAAATTTTTATTGGGCATGACGGCAACGCCAGAGCGCATGAGTGGTGAAGATATTTTTCAATATTTTGATCACAACATTGCCTATGAAATTCGCTTAAAAGATGCACTTGAAGCAGATTTACTCACCACATTTCATTATTACGGTATTGCGGACATTGTATTGACGGACGATGTGAAAAAGCCGCCAAGCTTTAATCAATTGATTCGTGAAGAACGTGTGGCGCACATTTTGGAGAAAATCACCCATTATTCTACGGATACTGGAGATTATCGCGGGCTGGTTTTTTGCTCAAGTGTAGAAGAGGCCGATGCATTATCCGCACAATTTTGTGGGTTTGGTTTTCGTGCATGTGCTTTGTCTGGGCGCCACAGTGAACATGAACGTGAGGCGGCGATTGAATCGCTCGAATCTGATGATGTGGATCATCTACAATTCATTTTTACGGTGGATATTTTCAATGAAGGGATCGACATTCCTCGCGTGAATCTCATTGTGATGTTGCGCGCAACGCAATCGGTGATTGTGTTTGTACAGCAGCTTGGGCGTGGTTTACGGAAAGCTGAGGATAAATCTTATGTCACGGTGTTAGATTTTATTGGTAATTATGCCAATAACTATATGATTCCGATGGCGCTGTTTGGTGATCATTCCTACAACAAAGATGCGCTTCGCCGAAAAATGAGTGAAGGCAGCAGCGCGTTGCCGGGCGCATCGAGCATTAGCTTTGATGCCATTACAGAGCAGCGCATTTATGCTGCGATTAATCAAGCATCTTTTGACCATAAAAAAGATTTGGCCACGGACATGAAGGCGCTCTTTGATAAGCTTGGGCATATGCCGATGCCCATTGACTTTATCCGCCATGGCTCGCGCGATCCTTATCAATACATTCGGGTGTTTGGCAGTTACTATCAAGCGCTGAAATATGTTTTTAAAGCGCATGTGCCGCCACTTTCAGAGGATGCTGCCGCGATGCTACGTTACTTTGATGGTGAGATCAATAATGCCAAGCGCATTACAGAAAGTTGTCTGCTCTTTGAATTATTACAGCATCACGTCATCACGTTAGATGCATTTAAATCCCATTGCAATGCACATTTTCACTTTACGCCAACGGATGCGGACATCATTTCAGTGGTGGATAATCTTAACTTTAGCTTTGTGGTGACTGAGGTCAATAAACGCAAAGTGGTTTATCGCCACAGTGCATATTTAAAAGATGCAACATTGTATGATGTGGTGGCATTTGATGGGCAATCCTTTGCTTTGACGCCACAATTTAAAACATTGTTGGCGCAATCAAGTTTTAAAACCCATTTGATGCAATCGGTGGATTTAGCCCGTGCCATTTATCGACAAAAGTTGGTAGATGCATGTTTGATCGATGGGCGCTTTATTTTGTATGAAAAATATAGCCGCAAAGATGTCTTTCGCATTCTCAATTACCAAGAAAATCCAAATGCGCAAAGTGTGGGGGGTTATCTATTTGATCGGGATGAAACAGTGTGCCCCATTTTTGTCAATTATCATAAAGATGAAAACATCAGCGAGCGCACCAAATATGGGGATGCTTTTTTAAATCCATCGCTCCTGCATTGGTTTTCAAAAGGGCAGCGCACACTTAAAAGTAAAGATGTGCAGGCGTTTTATCACAGTGAAGCTCGCAATATCGCTTTGTATCTTTTTGTGAAAAAAGACAATGATGAAGGGCGCGAGTTTTACTGTTTAGGGCGCGTTCAACCCGATCAAAAGAGCTTTTGCGAAGAAAAAATGCTGATCTCGGCAGAAAAAGCACAAAATGTAGTGACGCTCAATTTAGAGCTCAAGCAAGCGGTGAAAGAGAGTTTGTATCAATATTTAATTCATCCATAAAACAAAACCCCGCTTTGCGGGGCTTCAATGGTGCGATTATTCGATGTTTTGAATCTGTTCGCGGATCTGTTCGATCAACACTTTTAACTCAACGGCAATGGCGGTGAGCTCTGCATCTTGGGACTTTGAGCCAAGTGTATTCGCTTCGCGGTTCAACTCTTGGGTTAAAAAGTCTAAGCGGCGGCCAATCGGTTCATTGCGGGCAATGGCGTCGGTCATGGCGACAACGTGAGAATGGAGGCGGTCGATCTCTTCATCAATGTCCAATTTTTGAATGGCAAAGACTAATTCTTGCTCTAAGCGTTGTTGATCCACCTCAATGGCAAATTCAGCTAAGCGCGCCGTTAATTTATCACGCAGGCGCGTGATGGCTTCAGGGCGCAGGGCTTGGGCTTGTTCAGTCAGCGCTGCAATTTTATTTAAACGATCTTCAATCACAGCTTGAATGCGTGCGCCTTCTGCTTGGCGGTTTTTAGCCAATGATTGAAGTGCCGTTGCAAAGGTTTGTGTGGTGATGGCTTCTAACGCATCAGGATCTGGCGTGCGCGTGATGAGCATATTGGGAAAGCGCATCAACTCAGAAGGGCTCAAGGCATGTGTTGTCCCAAGGATGGCATTGGCTTCTTGATGCAGGGCGATCACATTTTTAGCAAGCGTTTCATTGAGGGTTAAATGTTCATTGGTGGCACCGGCTGCTTCTAGGCGCATCATGATCTCAAGTTTACCGCGCTTTAATACGGATTGCGCTTGATCACGCAAGGCAGGTTCAAAGGCACGCAATAGGTCTGGCAATTTAAAATAGGTTTCTAAATAGCGGTGATTGATGCTGCGTAGCTCAATGGATAATGTGCCAAAGTCTGTGGCTACGGTTTCTCTGGCAAAACCTGTCATGGAGGAGATCATACTGTTCCTTAAAATTACGATAAACAAAATGCAATTATAACGCTCTTTGCGGGATTTGGTGAATATCATTGATCAATGTGCCAATTCCTAGTAAACTTCGGAGCTTTATTCACATTATTGAGTTGCGATCATGTCTGATTTAGAAAAAAATTACCGTGCCATTTTAACTGAAATTGGTGAAGATCCTGAGCGCGAAGGCCTTGTTGATACACCGAAACGCGCTGCAAAGGCGATGCAATATCTGTGTCGTGGTTATGAGCAAACCTTAGAAGATGTGGTGGGCGGCGCCATTTTCTCATCAGACAGCAATGAAATGGTATTGGTCAAAGACATCGAATTGTATTCTTTGTGTGAGCACCACATTTTGCCCTTCATCGGTAAAGCGCATGTGGCGTATTTGCCCAATGGCAAAGTGCTTGGTTTATCGAAAATTGCCCGCATTGTGGACATGTTTGCGCGCCGTTTACAGATTCAAGAGGCGCTCACCTCTGAAATCGCCAATGCCATTCAAGAAGTGACGGATGCTAAAGGCGTTGCGGTTGTGATTGAAGCAAAACATATGTGCATGATGATGCGCGGCGTTGAGAAGCAAAATTCTCACATGGTGACGTCTGCCATGCTCGGCGCCTTTAGAAACAATCCGGCCACGCGTGCAGAGTTTTTAAGCTTCATTAAGTAAGCGCGTGAGATCAACGCCAAAAGCGGCTAAATAAGCCGCTTTTTTTGTGCGCGTCAATTGCTTAAAGGCATATTCTTGCTGCATCGCTAAGGTTTGTGTGGCAAAGCGCTCTGCATGAATCAGTTGTACGGGTAAACGCGCCCGCGTATATTTTGCCCCTTTGCCGCGATTATGTGTCGCTGTACGCCGCGTTAGATCTGTGGTGTAACCGGCATAGAGTGAGCCATCATGACACAGCAGAACATAAAAGAAGTGATCAGCCATAAATTGCATCTAATAAATCATTGGTGGGCTTGGTTTTTGCATACGTTTCATAAATGGCGCGCGGTGTGAAAGCATAGCATTGTCCATTGATGACGATGGAGGGTTCATCCGTTGTCACTTTAATCCATAGCGGCTCAATGTGAAAATTAATGTGTGTGAGCACATGTTTAAAGCGCGGTAAGGAGATGCTTTCGATCACGGTCACATTCGGCATCATCTCTTCAATGTCTAGCAAATGGGAAGAGAGGTGCGGGAACTCATAAAGGTTGTGCCAGATGGTCTCTGTGGTGCGTTGATGAAACAATAATTCGCCACGCTGATTTTCCACAATAATGGGGAAGAGTTCGAGATCTTTTTTCACAGCTTTGATCTTTTTCGCGGGAATCATCGCCACTTGTTGCTGTTGAAATGTGATGCAATGCGCTTGCCAAAAGCAAGTGGTGCATTTAGGTTGCTTGGTGCACACTGTGGCGCCAAAGTCCATCACCGCTTGCGTATAATCATTTGGGCGCGCTTGGCTGCTCATCATATAGGCAAAGGGCAAGAGCACTTTTTCTAATTGTTTTTCTGGGTGCATTGCGCCTGTGACGCGTGCCATCACGCGTTTGACATTGCCATCTAAAATCGCAAAAGGGCGATTAAAGCCTTGACTCATGATGGCAGCGGCGGTGGTGCGCCCGATGCCTTTGATGGATTGAATGGCCGCAAAATCACAGGGGATCTCGCCATTGAATTGATCCCGCACATATTGTGCGCCTTGATGTAAATTGCGGGCGCGGGCGTAGTAGCCTAGGCCTTCCCAAGCTTTGAGTACGCGTTCAATGTCTGCATTCGCCAGCGCATTGATGGTGGGAAATTGCTCAATGAAATTAAAAAAGTATGGGATCACCGTTGCCACTTGCGTTTGCTGTAGCATGATCTCTGAAAGCCAAATGTGATAGATGTTTTGGGCAGGGGTGTAATGATCCTGTGGCTTCCACGGTAGATCATGGCGACCATATTCATCAAACCATTGCATCAATTGTTGATGAAAGGCGCGCAGTGTTTCCCCCGTGGTTGGGGCTAAAAAAAGTGACATGTTCATTCTCATTTTAGGCGAACGAGCCAATGCAAATAACGGGCATTGGGCAGATATTCAGGTTTCGTGGAGCAGTGCATCTCCATCTTTAAATGGTCTTCCGTGCTGATTTTTTGCTTATTGTCTTTGGTCATAAAATCATAATAGGTGCGAATGCCACTTTGATGGATGATCTCAAAACCTGCAGTTTCTAGCGCTTGTTTTAATTCTGTCGGTTGCACCGGTGAAATGGGCGTTAAGCCGCCCGCTTCACCACGGAAATTGTTTTTCTCCACATAACGATAATTGCCACGAATGAGATTGTGATAAATCAAACCATTGACATTATAAAAGAGTAGGGAGAGCGTACTGTGTTGATGCATTAAATCTTTGACAATTTGAATGATGTCGGCAGGATTGTCTAGCCATTCGATCACCGCATGGGCAAGGATCAGATCATATGGCTCTGTGAAGCGCTCTGGAATGTTTTGCAATTCATCATGGATGAAGGTTGCCGTCAATTGATGCTCAGTAAAGCGCGTTTTGGCAAGGCTCAACATATTTTCGGAGGCCTCTAAAAGGGTCATGTCATGACCATTTTCCGCCAATACTCTGGCAAATTGTCCTTGGCCTGCGCCAATGTCCAAAGTTTTGAAAGGACACTTGAGCAGATCAAATTTGAGGAAATCACGCTCTAAAATGGCCAGGCGCAATTGGCCTTTAAAGGAGGCATAAATTTTATCCTGAAAGTGGGCGCTTAATGCATCAAAACGAGGAGCAGTCATGAGGGAAAACCATAAAGAAAAGAGGGATCATAGTGGAAGGGGTGAAAAAATGTCAAATTTGCCAGATATCAGCTACAATGAATGACTGTGATGTTGATTAAAAAATAATGGAGCGTACGTATGAAAAAGAGTGTGATCACAGCGGCAATGTTGCCTTTAATATTAACCGGTTGCTTATCTGTTTCCCCTAAAAAAACAGAGGCGCCAAAATCTGTTGAGCCTGTAGAAACAGCCTCACAAATCGCCCAAACGAGCCTTGATTATCCTGGCACGTATCGCACGCGTTTAAAATGCGAAGGGTGTGATTATACCAATGCACAATTGCAAGTGAATCAGTATGGGCAATATCGTTACATTGAGCAAAGCATGAAAAATGGTGCACCATTAGGTCAACCCATTGTGTTTCAAGGCCGTTATACGTGGGATAAAAATGCCCCCATCATTCGCCTCTTAAATGCACGCAACATGCATTTCTTTGTGGCAGAAAATCAGATGGTGCTGTTAGATCATCCTGTGGCAAGCTTTGCCGAGATCACCTCAGAGCCTAAATTCCAAAAAGTGGTGCGTTAATATTTTTCTTGAGTCGTCATGCATAATCAAATCAAACAAATAAAAATGGCGCTCAACGCCATCATTTTAGGTAAAGAGTCGCAGGTCACATTAAGTTTGGCCTGCCTATTTGCAAAAGGTCATCTGTTGTTAGAAGATTTGCCCGGAATGGGGAAAACGACCTTAGCGCACAGTTTGGCCAAAGTGCTCGGTTTATCGTATCAACGCTTACAATTCACCTCTGACTTATTGCCAGGGGATATCATTGGCGGCGAGATCTTTGATCAAGCACAACAAGCCTTTCGCCTGCACCATGGCCCAATTTTTACAGAATTGCTGCTCGCCGATGAGATCAATCGCACCACGCCAAAAAGCCAAAGTGCATTGTTAGAGGCAATGGAAGAGCGACAAGTGTCCATCGGGCGCAAAAGTTATCGCCTGCCAGAACACTTCTTTGTGATCGCCACTCAAAATCCAAACACAGCGGGCAGTGGCACCTATCCATTGCCGGATTCTCAGATGGATCGCTTTTTAATGACGTTGTCGCTTGGCTATCCGACTCAGGAAGCAGAACGCCGCATATTAAAAGGGGAAACCCATCGCGGTAAAGTGGCCGCATTGCCAACGCTGTTGACGCGAGAATCCCTCAGCCTCATTCAGCAACAAGTGATGACCGTGACGGCATCGGATGCATTGTTAGATTATATTTTGCGCTTGGTGTTTGCCACTCGTACCGAGGCGCGCTTTGCTGTTGGCATTTCGCCCCGCGGTAGTGCGGCATTATTAAAAGCAGCGAAGGCATATGCTTTGGTCAGTGGGCGGGATTATGTGGTGCCAGAAGATGTGAAAGCGGTGTTGCCGAGTGTCTTTGAGCACCGTTTGCGTCACAGTGGACACAACAGCCATGATGCGGTGCAATGGTTGTTGAATCATATTCCAACGCTTGTGTAATCATGCAGACCATCAATCGCCGCACTCTTTATATTTTACCCACACGTTTTGGACTCATTTATGTGTTGCTCTGTGGCGTGTTGTTGGTGATGGCCATTAATTTTGACAATGCTTTGGTGTATCTGCTCTGTTTTTGGCTCTTTTCACTCTTTTTGGCCACCATGGTGCTCACCTGGCGCAATTTAGATCAATTAAAGCTCACGGCGGGGCGTGCAGATCCTGTGTTTGCTGGACAAACGGCGATGTTTCCGGTGGGTGTTGAGGCACCTGATCGTTTACATCCGGCCATTGTGGTGGGCATTGCCGCCTATGAGGTGCGCATTGATTGCCCAAAAGAACAGAGGGTCACCGCGCCAATATTGATTGAGGATTGTGTCCGAGGGCGCGTTGATTTACCGCCTGTCACCCTGTCGACGACTTATCCGCTCGGGCTGTTTCGTGCATGGACGCGTATTGATCTGCCTTCGCACACCTTATGTTATCCCAAACCCATGACGATCCCACTGCCAACACACCATACCATGGTAGAGGGTCAAGGGGCATCAGAGTCAGCGGCGCACATCATCCGTGGTGTGGATCATTTTGAGGGATTAAAAAGATATGCCATTGGGGATGCGCTTTCGCGGATTGATTGGCGCGCCTATGCTAAAGGTCAAGGGGTTTGGGTGAAGGAATTTTCTGGCCAAACCACCACTGAAGTGTGGCTCAGTGATGCGGATTTTTCAGGGCCCATGGAAGTGCGATTGTCTTATCTGTGCCACTGTGTCCAAGCATTAACACAAGCTCAGCACGCTTTCGGCTTACGCCTTGGGGCATTCATGATCTCACCGAATACTGGCGATGCTCATCAAACGCGTTGTTTAGAGGCGTTGGCATTATATCAACGATAGAGGCATGAATAATATGGATCTTCCACGCAGCTCAGTCATTTGGTTCGGCGCGGCGTTTGTCTTAACCCTTTTGCCACAATTGTGGCTCTTTTTGCCCATGTGGGTGGCGCTGATGTTTGTGGGCTGCTTTGTGTGGCGCCTGCGCATTTATCGAATGAAAATGGGATTTCCCTCAAGCATTGTCAAAGTCGCGATGATTTTAGCCGTTGTGGGCATTTTGTATGCCACGCAAGGCAATTTTCTCAATACCACAGGGTGCAGCATTTTGTTGATGGCGATTTATGCCCTTAAATTTGTGGAATCTAAAACTGTGCGTGATGGCTATATTCTCAGCGCTGTGGGATTGATCGGGATTTCAACATTATATTTATTTGACCGCAGCATTGGCATGTTTATTTATTCAGTGCTGATCTTTGCGCTGGTTGTATCAGGAATGCTCAGTTTGCAGCAAGTGGGTTATGGGCGCGTCAATCATAAAGTGCAATTTATAACGGCATTACAGTTGATGGCGCTCTCTTTGCCTTTAATGATTGTACTTTTTTTGGTGTTTCCGCGCTTTCCCTCTCTATTGCCAGGGCGTGGGCAGATGACAGAAGTGGCCAAAACCGGTGTGTCAAACAGTATGACGCCTGGGAGCATCGCAAAGCTTGCCAGCAGTGATCAACACATGTTTTGGGCTGAATTTGAAGGGACAGTGCCTAAGGTCAATGAATTGTATTGGCGCAGCTTAACGCTGGATCATTTTGATGGGAAAACGTGGCGCCAAACGAATGCTGCACGCACTTTACCATCTGCCACATACCGTTTGCCAAAGTCTTCAAACGGGCAACATTACAGCATTATTTTAGACCCAACGCAGCAGCGCTATTTGGCAACCCTTGATCTCACGTTGATGGATGAAGGGCAAAATACTATTGTGCCTTTGCCTGATTTCAGTTATCAGTATGCTTATCCGGTAGAGCAGAAAATTCAATACGGCGGCACTTATTATAAAGAGGCTCAATTGCAAAATGGGCAAAATGTGGCTGAGATTGCCGCATCTGGTTATACGCAGATCACGAATGATAATCCCTACACTGCCGCTTTGGCCGATCGCTTATGGTTAGAGAGTCAAAACCCGACACAATATGTGCAAAAGATTTTGCAGCATTTTCGTCAGGATTATGTATATACGTTAGAGCCAGGGCGATTGACGAGTGAAAACACCCTCGATGAGTTTATGTTTGACACCAAAAGAGGTTTTTGTGAACATTATGCAGGGGCAACGGCTTGGATGCTGCGCCGTGCAGGCATTTCGAGCCGTGTTGTCATTGGTTATCTTGGCGGCGACATTAAAGCTGCCGAACGCCGCGTTGCCGTCAGAGGGCAAGAAGCCCATGCATGGGTGGAATATTGGGATCAAAATCGTTGGGTGAGACTTGATCCTACGATGGCAGTGGCACCGAATCGATTAGACCATGGCATTGAAGCGTTATTGATGGAATTGACGGGTGAAACAACCGTGGGTCAGGGTGATCAAAGCTGGTTGGCCGCTCTTAAAGCATGGCAAGAGGATTTAGATTATCGCTGGAGTAAATTTGTTTTAGGGTATCAAAACCAAACGCAACAATCTCTCTTCTCCATGCTGTTTAATGTCAAAGAGATGACCACAGCCTTGTTATTGAAAGTAACAATTGCTTTCATCCTACTGATTGTATTTGCATTAGTGCTGTGGGTGATGAAACCTTGGCGTGCCTTTAAACGCACGGTGAGTGATGAGTATCAGCGCTTATTGGCGCTGAGCAATGCACGCTTTAGGCTCGATTTGCCGCAAGGCACTTCAATCGATGAGTTCAAGCAAGCATTGATGCCGTATCTTTCAGAGGATGAGCAAAAAAGTTTGGAAAAGATGCAACAAATGTTGGTGAGCTATTTTTATGCGCCGCATAAAGGTGTACAATCAACCACTTTGGTGAAGAAAGCGATTTTAGCCATGCAGAAAATTGTGAAGGGTAACAATGGCACACGACGAAATGGATGACTTACGCGCCCGCGTAGATGAATTAGAGCAGCGCGAGGCGTTTCACGAACTCACGATTGAGACATTGAATCAATGTCTGATTGATCAACAACGCCAAATCGAAGATTTGCACAATCAGTTGATCACATTATCTTCTAAATTAGCAGAGAAGACAGAAGACTCACAGATTTCGCTTTTAGATGAGCGTCCCCCACATTATTAATGGGGCATCGCCGGTTCTAGCCGTTTGCGACTGTGAATAAAAAGTATATAATGAACAACTCGTTTTAAAATTTTTTAAAGACTGTGAATGGATGTTTAGAGTTTTTAAAAAGTGTTGTTAGGTGTGTTTTAAATTTAAGAGGTAATTTATGGAAGTTTCTAGACGACAGTTTTTCAAACTGTCCGCTGGAGCTGTCGGAGGAACTGGTTTGGCGTTAATGGGTATGGCGCCAAGCATAGCTCACGCGGAAGTTCGCCAGTATAAATTATTGCGTGCAAAAGAAGTGCGTAATACATGTACATACTGTTCGGTAGGGTGCGGATTGTTAATGTATAGTTTAGGTGATGGCGCTTATAATGCGAAAGCAAGCCTCATCCACGTGGAAGGGGATCCGGATCATCCAGTGAGCCGCGGGGCGTTATGTCCTAAGGGAGCGGGCTTACTAGATTACGTGAAGAGTCCAAACCGCTTGAAGTATCCTGAAGTTCGTCGTCCAAATTCTGATAAGTGGGAGCGCATCAGTTGGGATCAGGCGTACAAAGAGATCGCCGCACACATTAAAGAAGATCGCGATGCCAACATGGTGGTGCACAACGCAGAAGGCGTGCGTGTCAATCGTTGGACAACGGCGGGCTTTTTAGCAGCGTCAGGTGCGAGTAACGAAGCCGGTCATTTGACAGGTAAGTTTGTTCGTTCACTTGGAATGGTGGCCATAGATAATCAGGCTCGGGTCTGACATGGACCCACGGTAGCAAGTCTTGCTCCATCATTTGGCCGCGGCGCCATGACCAACCACTGGGTTGATATCAAAAATGCCGACGTTGTAATTGTAATGGGTGGGAATGCCGCGGAAGCGCATCCTGTTGGTTTTCGTTGGGTCGTAGAAGCAAAACAAAGACGTGGCGCAACATTTGTTGTGGTTGATCCTCGTTTTAACCGCTCTGCATCCGTTGCTGATTTTTATGCACCGATTCGTTCAGGGACAGACATTGCGTTCCTTGGCGGTGTGATCAATTGGCTCATCGCAAATGGCAAAATAAACTGGGATTATGTAAAAAATTACACCAATGCGACGTTTATTGTCCATGATGACTTTGATTTCAATGAGGGATTATTCTCTGGTTGGGACGAAGAGAAAAACGCGTACACAGATAAATCCTCTTGGAACTACAAGATGGATGAAAATGGCGATGCCGTTGTCGATCCGACAATGGAGGATCCGCGCTGTGTGTTCAATATGATGAAAAAACATTATGCATCATATACACCTGAGTTGGTGAGCACCATCACAGGGACGCCGGTTGAAGAATTTTTAAAAGTTTGTGAAATTTTAGGCACCTGTTCTGCACACAATAAAGTGGCGACATTCTTGTACGCACTTGGTTGGACGCAGCATACGATTGGTTCGCAAAACATTCGCACCATGGCGATGATCCAATTGTTATTGGGTAACATCGGTATGCCAGGGGGCGGTGTGAACGCACTGCGTGGTCACTCGAACATTCAAGGTTTGACGGATTTAGGTTTGTTGTCAACGAACTTGCCGGGCTATATGCCATTGCCAAGTGAAAAACAGACAACGATTGACACCTATTTGTCACAAGTGACGCCAAAAGCAACACGACCTGATCAGTTCAACTATTGGGGCAATACGCCGAAGTTCTTCGTCAGTATGATGAAAACATTCTGGGGTGATAAAGCCACCAAAGAGAACGGTTGGGGCTTTGATTGGTTGCCTAAATGGGATCAAATGTACGATGTATTGCGCGTATTTGAGTTGATGAAACAAGGGAAAATGAATGGCTATTTCTGCCAAGGCTTTAACCCTGTGGCATCGTTCCCAAATAAGAATAAAACCATTGCAGCACTCTCTAAATTGAAATATTTAGTGGTGATGGATCCATTGGTGACAGAAACCTCCACTTTCTGGAAAAACTATGGCGAGTCAAACGATGTGGATCCAAGTAAAATTGGCACCACGGTTTATCGTTTACCCACCACATGTTTTGCGGAAGAAGATGGCGCTGTTGTGAACTCCGGTCGCTGGTTACAGTGGCACTGGAAAGCAGCAGATGCACCGGGCGAAGCGTTGCCAGATGCGAATATTTTGTCAGGCATTTTATATGAAGTGCGCCGACTCTATAAAGAGCATGGTGGTGTGAACCCTGAACCATTGATGAATATTTCTTGGAAATATGACATTCCAACTGCGCCTCATCCTGATGAATTGGCCAAAGAGCTCAATGGTTATGCATTGGCTGACATCAAAGATGCCGATGGCAATGTGATTTTGAAAAAAGGTCAATTGTTATCAAGCTTTGCGCAATTGCGTGATGATGGGACAACCGCATCAGGCTGCTGGATTTACGCAGGCTCATGGACAGAAGCGGGCAACCAAATGGCCAACCGTGACAACAGCGATCCATCAGGCTTAGGTAATACTTTAGGCTGGGCGTGGGCATGGCCTGCAAACCGCCGCATTATCTATAACCGTGCATCGGCTGACCGTGATGGTAAGGCATGGGATAAAGAACGTGCGCTCATTTTCTGGAATGGTAAAAAATGGACCGGTTATGATGTCCCTGACTTCAAAGCAGATGAGCCGCCAGGCAGTGCGATGAATCCATACATCATGAATCCTGAAGGTGTGAGCCGTTTATATGCGATCGATAAGATGGCAGAAGGACCGTTCCCAGCCCATTATGAACCGATGGAATCTCCAATTGGTGTGAACTTGATGTATCCAAAAGTGCTCAATAACCCTGCGGTGCGCATCTTTGAAGATGACCGTAAGGAATTAGGGACAATGGAAGATTACCCATACGTGGGCACAACTTACCGTTTGACTGAGCATTTCCACTATTGGACAAAACATGCATTATTGAATGCGATTGCGCAGCCTGAACAATTCATTGAGATGGGTGAAGCATTAGCAGCCGAGAAAGGCATTGCCAATGGTGATTGGGTGAAAGTATGGTCTAAACGCGGCTTCATTAAAGCAGTTGCGGTTGTGACTAAACGCATTAAGCCATTAGATGTGAATGGTAAACGCATTCATCACATCGGCATTCCGATTCACTGGGGTTATGAAGGTTTGACCAAACAAGGCTTTATTGCCAATACGTTGACGCCTTCAGTGGGTGATGCAAATACGCAAACACCTGAATTTAAAACATTCCTAGTGAATATTGAGAAAGCAGAGGGAGGTCGATAATGTCTTTGCAGTCATTAGATATTAAGCGTTTATCCGCGACGTCCACCACGCCACCTCAAGCGCGTACACATGTGACAGAGGTGACGAAAGTCATCGATGTCTCATCTTGTATTGGTTGTAAAGCGTGTCAGGTTGCTTGTTCTGAATGGAACGATATTCGTGATAAAGTCGGTACGTGTGATGGTACGTACAACAACCCACATGATTTATCCGCAGAAAGCTGGACAGTGATGCGCTTTGCAGAAGCTGAACCCGATGAAGCTGGTAAATTAGAGTGGCTCATCCGTAAAGATGGCTGTATGCACTGTGAAGATCCGGGCTGTTTAAAAGCCTGTCCTTCACCGGGTGCGATTGTGCAGTATGAAAATGGGATTGTTGATTTCCATGAAGAAAACTGTATCGGTTGTGGCTACTGTATTACGGGTTGTCCATTTAACATTCCGCGCATCAGTAAGAAAGACAATAAAGCGTATAAATGTACGTTGTGTTCTGACCGTGTTGCGGTGGGGCAAGAGCCTGCATGTGTGAAAACATGCCCAACGGGTGCCATTCGCTTTGGTGAGCGTGATGCCATGCTTCACTTTGCAGAAGATCGCGTGACTGAATTAAAAGGTCGCGGCTTTGAGGATGCAGGCGTGTATAACCCGAAAGGTGTGGGCGGTACGCACGTTGTGTACGTATTGCAGCATGCAGATAAACCACAGTTGTACTCAAACTTGCCGAAAGATCCTAAGATCAGCGGTTGGACTGAGTTGTGGAAAGGCTTTTTAAAACCTTTATCAACCTTTGGTATTGCCGCTTCCATTTTGTTCGGATTCTTCCATTTCATTACGATTGGCCCGAATGATGCAGACAGTAAAGATAAGGATCGTGATGTGTTAGATCCTAAAAAACTGGCGAAAGAAGCGAAAGATATCGAGAAGGAGGACAACGCATGAAACCAGGAAATCGTTTAATTCAACGTTATTCTGCTTCTGAGCGAATCAACCATTGGATCGTGGCGTTTAGCTTTATTGTGTTGGCCATTTCAGGTTTAGCGCTCTTTTATCCATCATTCTCATGGTTTGGCCAAGTGTTTGGTACCTTGCAAACGGCGCGCATTGTGCATCCATTTGTGGGCATCATCATGTTCTTGGGCTTTATGATTCAGTTCGTGCGTTATGCGCCACATAACATTCCTAATATGGAAGATGTGCGCTGGGCATTGTCTGTGAAAAAAGTGATCATGGGCGAAGAAGTGGGCGATGTGGGTAAATACAACGCCGGTCAAAAAGGGATGTTCTGGGCAATGACGGGCTGCTTATTTGTGATGCTAGTGACTGGCATCATGATGTGGCAAAGTCCATTTTTCTTTGCCGATCATTTCTCCATTGAGCTTCGCCGCATTGCCATTTTATTGCATGCTTGGGCAGCTTTAATTCTGATTGCGTGTATCATTGTGCATGTTTATGCAGCGATCTGGATTCGTGGCACCATCCGTGCGATGACTGAAGGTGTGGTTTCTGAAAAATGGGCCCACAGTCATCATCCTGCATGGTATCGTGAAATCATGAAAAATGAGAAAGTTGTTGAAGATTCTGAGAAAAAAGAGTCTAAATAACAATGAATCATAATGTTTAAAAATAGGCGCAAGAAATTGCGCTTATTCTTTTTATAGGGAAAGAAATGAGTCAGTTTACACCGGAAAATAATGTATTAGTGGGCACGATTCCAGACATCAAACCCATTTTATTGCCTGAGGGTAATCCCTTCACATCACGCGTGATGCAGTTTGAGAAGATGGAGATCAGCGCGCCTGAGTCTTTGCACAGCACCATCAACTTTTGGATTCATCTCACAGAAGCAGCAAAACATGCGTATGCAGATTTAGAGATGGCACCACCTACTTTAAATGATGCGGCGCCTTTTTTGAAAGATGCAGAGTTATTGCCATATTTCCCCAATGTGTTTAAACACATTGTGGCTGCTTTAAATGCGAAAAAGCTGGCAGATGAAGTGAAATCTGTTTTAACAGCAATGGCAGATTTATCAGATGAAACATTAATCGCATATGCAAAAACATTGCTTGGCCAAGGCAGTGATGAGATTGCTAAAGAGTATTTACCATTTTTATCCATTGCCTTAAAAGTGGTGTATGTGAAAAGTGCAACTTTGGCCACATTACCAAAGTTGGAAGTGGAGCAAGGCTTTCATGATTGCCCGATGTGTGGCGATGCCCCAATTGCCAGTGTGTTAGACCCAATGGACAATGGCTTACGTTATTTGGTGTGCAACACCTGTGAAACGAAATGGCATAAAGTGCGTTCAACGTGTCACAGCTGCCCAAATACAGGGAAGATTGAGTTATTGTCTTTAGAAGGGCAAGAGTCCCCCATGAAGGCTGAAAGCTGCCCTGAGTGTCATGCTTACATTAAACATTTAGATCGCACAAAAAATCCAATGCTTGATGTGTATGTGGAAGATCTCGCAACGCTCGCGTTAGACTTTACCTTAGCTGAAGAGAATCAGCAGCGTTTGTCCATGAATTTGTATTTGCGCTGAATCAGTTTTCTTTGAATTAACCACCGAAAGGTGGTTTTTTTGTGGGTAGATCTTTAATGTCTTTAAATAAAGGCATAATATAATATTTAAAATAATATTTTTTATAAAGGAGAAAAAGATGTTAAATCTATTTGAACTCACAAAGAAAAATACAAGACACATTGGTTTGATGTTATACATTGCAGTGATTGCAGGTATTTTTCAGCATTGGTTAAATCGGGGTTTGAAGGATTGATTCCGCCGCGTACAGCAGCAACGATGCCGCCTCCTATGGTTCTATTGGAAAAATTAGGCTTTCATGTGGAAACCATGACCTATCATTGGATGGGTTATGCGGTGAATTGGGGTGGCAATGGCGTACACATTTTGTTCTCGATCGTCATGGCGATGATTTATTGTGTGACGGCTGAATATCTACCACGCGTTAAAATGTTGCATGGTATTGTGTTTGGCGTAGGTGTTTCAGTCCTAGCACATGGCTTAGTTGTGCCATTATTGGGATTATCTGGATGGTTATGGTTGGCAGGGTCAGAGGCGTTAATCTCAGAATTTATTGGGACAGCATTTTGGATTTGGTCGATTGAAGCCATTCGCCAAAACATGCGCTATAACTTAACTCATGGACCAGATGCAGAGTTTTGCTAATCAACAAACACCAAGGCCGATTGCCTTGGTGTTTTCGCTTAAGAAACCTTCAAAGATTGATGGGGTTTAAAATCAAGTGATAGGAAATACTCTAATGTATCGTCCTTGATCTCTAACCATGGCATCGGTAATTGAGGGGCTAAAGTGTTGGTTTGAGTGGAACGATAACACTGTTCACGAAAGCCCATGATGTCTTTCTTTTTATCGTTTTGCCACGCTTTGAGGAGTTCTGCTTGCTTTTCCACTGCAAAGTCAGGGTAATCCGTTTGATTCACTAAATCACGGATGTAAGTTGCTTGGAAATCAATCGCCGCAAATGCAGAGGTTGCCGCTTGGCGTTTTGCTTGCCATGCATTCATATCTTGTTCGCGTGCATCGCTGTCTGGCAAGTTAAAGCGGCCAATCATATAATCGCGCGCAAGCCATGCTTGGGCATCGAACATATTAAAAGTAAAGTATTGATCTTGCATGCCTAAATAGATCAATTGTGGATGTTCTTGCCAAAAAATCCCTTTGTATAATGTTTCAGGATAGAGGCAATTGCTCGCCTGTAGGCGTAAGCGATCTTCTAAAAATGGGAAATGGAATTGATAACCCGTGCATAAAATCACCGCATCAAAGGCTTTTTGTGTGCCATCTTTGAAGTGGGCAACATTGCCATCAAAGTGCGTCAGTAATGGTACTTCTGCAATACAGTCTGGCCAATCAAAACCTAAAGGGCGAGAACGATAGCTGATGGTGATGGAGTTTGCGCCATATTTATAACATTGTGTGGCAATGTCTTCTGCTGAATAGCTGCTGCCCACCAATAAAATATCGCGGCCTTCAAACTCTAATGCATCCCTAAAATCATGGGCGTGTAAAACGCGGCCAGGGAATTGATCTAAACCATCAAAATAGGGCATATTCGGCGTTGAAAAATGGCCAGTGGCCACCACAACATAATCAAATGTTTCGGTCTCTTGTTGATCCGTTTTATGATTCATCACCGTGACGGTGAATTTTTCTGTGGTATCATCAAACGTCACCCAACGCACAGGGCATTCAAAGCGAATGTATTTGCGAATGTCTTGTTTATTGATGCGCCCCATGATGTAGTCTTTTAACACTGCACGTGGGGGATAAGAGGGAATCGGCTGGCCAAAGTGCTCTTCAAATGAGTAATCTGCAAACTCTAAGCACTCTTTCGGTCCATTTGACCAAAGATAGCGATACATGCTGCCATGAACAGGTTCTCCGTGTTTGTCTAATCCTGTTCGCCATGTGTAGTTCCACATGCCGCCAATATCATTTTGTTTTTCATAACATACGATTTCAGGCAGATTTTCAACCCCTTGTAATCGCGCCGCTTCAAAAGCACGTAATTGTGCTAAACCACTGGGCCCTGCGCCCAAAATTGCAATACGTTTCTTTTTATCCAAAACATACTCCTTTTTAGTTGAGGAGCGGTTACCTTATAGAATCTTACCCCATAAGTCAATAGATCAAATATTTGTATTTAATCATAAATATATGATTTTAATATATTTATTGGTATTTTTTATGGCTGTGTATGGGAAATATAAAAATTATGAATTTTATCGAAAAATATCTCAAAAATATTGAATAATCTAAAAAGATATGAGTAATTATCGTAAAATGAAAAATCCCGCCAAAACAGCGGGATATGTTCTTATTTATATAACGATGATTAATAAAAATCAATGCGCATGTTTGCGTAGAATGATCGTCCTTCAGATGGGAAAGATGCGTTATAGGCTGCATAATCTTTGTTAAAGATATTATCAACACCTGCATTAAAGCTAACGCCTTTCCATTGTGGCGGTGTCACGCTGATTTTAAGGTTATATACTTGATAGCCTTTATTTTTCTCATTGCTATGAGCAAATGCATAACTGCTGCTGCGAGCGGTCATAGATGGGGTGATTTCAAACCAATCAATCGGTTTAAATGTGGCATAGAGATAGCCAAAATGCTTTGGTGTATCAGTGACATGCTCATTAGAATCCTTATTTTTCATGTCTAAATAGGTATAACCACCGCCTAAACGCACATAACGATTGATGTCATAATCTAATCCAAGTTCCAACCCTTTGCGTTCCACTTTACCAGATAAGTTGATGGTTTGATTCACAATGTAACCTGGGAAACGATGTGGATTATTTTCTTCGCGAGCAATGACATTTTTAGATTGGCTGTAAAAGAGCGTTGCATCAAGATGTAAACCCTCTACCGGCATCCCGCTATAGCCTAAGTCAATGTTGATGGCACTTTCTGGTTTTAAACTAGGATTTTGTAGCGCAATGATCGGAGTTTTATCATAAACAGGGCATAATCGCTGATCAGATTTGAATTTTTTGTCTTTACAATTGACAGCATTGTCACCATAGTTTGAATAAACTTCTTTAAAACTTGGGAAACGTGTTTTTTTACCTGCGGTGATGCGGAATGTATCAGTCTCTGATGGCTTATAAAAAAGTGCTGCTTGAAAGTCTGTTGCATCCATAGATGGCGCTAATAAAGAGCGTGCAGCAGGATATTGGCCGATCAACGCTTGTGTATTTGCCCCAATGCCATCGGCATCTGCTTTACGTTTGGTATAGATTGCCCCAACTTGAGCTTCCCATTGTTCATTAAAGGTGATGGTATCCTCTAAAGCGATGGAGTAGAACTTCTGTGTGGCTTTTGTCTCGTCTTGAGTCATTTTTTTGAGGTCTTGATCAATGCCTTTATGAGTTTCACGTTTATAGCTCAGCATCAATTTAAAGAGATGATTTTGTACAGCTGTTGTGCCCACTTCTAAAGACGCACCAAAGGCTTTATCATCATAATGACTGGCTTGATTGGGTTTAAAGTTTAAGAGCGTATTTTTAAAGCCATCATGATAAATGCGTGGTTTAATGTACACTTGATCATCAAAAAGCCATGTTTGGGAAACAAAGGAAATGGTTTCACGATCCCATTTTGGCCAAATCCATTCTGTTGGAATGATGCCGTTGCCTGTACCGGGATATTTTTTGGCTTCTTGTTTAGAATAGCTTAAAACGTATTCATCTGTGGCATTGGGCGTCCAACCCACTTTAATGTTCGCGCGGCGATCTTTTGTATGATAGAGATATTGATCGCTATCAACTTGACGCTTTGCACCATCTTTGCCATCAAATTTTTCTGCAAGGCGACTGTATTTGCGTGTGCGTTCAGATGCGCCCACTTGTAAGTACCAATTTTCTTGTAATGTGCCAACGTTTGCACTGATCTCTTTAACATCGCCAGTCGCTGTGCCAAGGGTGCCTGAAAAATCAAAGGCAGAGCGTGGCTTTAATGTCACAATGTTAATGGCGCCGCCCATAGTATTATGACCATACATGACGGAGCTGTAACCTTTTGCCACTTGAATGGAAGAGACATCCGCCGTTGTAAAGCGACTCATGTCTGAATAACCATCATATGGGATGTAAACAGGAATGCCATCAACAAAAATGGGCACATAACGCAAATTATAACCACGAATGGATACGCTTGGTTCAAAGCGGCGGGCAGAGCGACCGCCAGCTGCGCCAATTGGTGAATCGTAGAAAACACCCGGTGTATATTGTAGAGCTTGTCCTAAATCTTTCGCCTCTAAAAGCTCAATGGTTTCACGGTCAATGAAAGATTCAGAGGATTCTGCCGTGGTGATGGCGTCTGCTGTCACCACAACGGTACCTAAGGTGAAAATGTTACTGTGTTCGGCTTTGTTCTCATCTGCCATTGCCATGCCAGATGTATACAAAATCACCGCAGCGGCGACTTTTGTTAAAGTAAAACGGGGGGATGGATATTGCATACACTCTCCTAAAAATGCAATCAAAAATAGATGTTGAATTCGTAACTAAAAATTACGATGTTCTCCATGATAAAAATGCCCAGGGACGCTGCATTGGCTTCACTGTCGGCAATTGGCTTTGGTGGTTATGATAATAATGGATGAGGCGATCGCGCTCATCTTCTGTCAAGGTGCCAATTGACCACTCAACAGAGCGCACAAACTCTTCTGCGGTTTGTGTCAATGGCTTTTGGGCACAATGGTTGGCTTCAATGAAATCCACACTCACGCGATAGCCTTGTTGATAGAGTAGGTTCATGGCATAAATGTAAGTGGGAAAACCGATGTCATCGCGCCCAATGGCTTTGAGGATGTCGCGTTGAATGAAATCTTTATCCACCGTCATGCTCATGTAAACGGCTTTTTTGGCTTTGGCATTGAGTTTAGCCAGTGCATCTTCAATGTCAGCCACCATCGATGAGCGAGAAGAGACGCAAATGTCACATTCAGGGACATCGTGCCAATCATCTTCCCAAGATTTGAGAATGGTTTGATAATGATTGATCTTTTGTTCTGCGGCGCGCTCTGCCACCATCTCAAGCATTTTTGGACTGTAATCAAGCTCATAGACTTTCTCTAAGCCTGAAGCAACGGCTAAGCCAATGGTGCCACCGCCACAGCCCACATCTAAAAGAGTCGCCGCATCGGTCAAATCCATGCGCGAGACAAAGGCTTGAATGTATTGATCATTCGTGCACCCTGTGCCTGAACGCATGTTGTCTGCTTTTTTATCCCAATCGGCGGACGTTTTTGGTTGGCGCAATGCTTGTGCAGCATGATTGCGATAAAGTTTTGCAAAATCAATGTCATAAATGGTGGTGAGATCAGACATGAAAAATCCTTCATTAAAACATGTGGTTGAGATGTTTGTGGATGGTATCCATCGGTAAGTCATACAACGTGGCAAGGTGCGAGGCTGTTAAACAATCTTGCGGCGTGCCTGCTTGAATGATTTTGCCTTGATGAAAAAGCACCACATGATCGCTGATGTGGGCGGCATGTTCTGGCTGATGGGTGGTGAATAAAATGCTCATCCCTTCAGCTTTTAAGGTTTTAATGTGGTTGAGCACTTTTAACTGATTGCCAAAATCTAAACTTGCCGTGGGTTCATCCATGATGAGGATGGCGGGCTTTTGTGCCAGCGCCCGTGCGATCAGCACCAATTGACGTTGTCCGCCACTGAGTTCTGTATAGGCTTGTGTTCGTAAATGGCTGAGGTTGAGTCGCTCAAGGCAGTCATGCGCGATGGCAAGGTCAGCCGCTTTTGGCGTTGCATGCCATGAAATGTGTGCTGTTCGTCCCATTAATACCACTTCTTCCACGGTAAATGGAAAAACGTGGTGATGCGCTTGGGGCACATAAGCCATTAAGCGTGATAAAGCCGCATGTGAATAGGTGGTAATGGGCTTTTGATTGATCAAAACAGTGCCATCAATGGTGGGCAATGTGCCCAAAATGGTTTTGAGTAGGGTGGTTTTACCACAGCCATTGCCGCCAAGCAAACACGTCACTGCTTGACTCGGTAAAGCTAAATTTAAATCAGCCGCAATCACCTTTTTGCCATAGCCAATGGTTAAGTGTTCAAGCACAATATCCGTCATCGCTGACCACCTTTAATGAGTAAACCCATAAAAAATGGCGCGCCCACAAAGGCTGTGATGATGCTGATTGGCATCTCAATGGGGAAAAAGGTGCGGGCGATGGTGTCTGTGAAGAGTAAAAATGCTGCGCCTAAAAAAAGTGTGGTGGGCAACAATTGACGAAAATCAGGCCCAATCCACAAACGGGCGATGTGTGGCACGACTAAGCCAATCCAACCAATGATGCCTGCCATTGAGACGGCCGCAGAAGTCATCAATGTCGCCGCGAGAATGAAGATGATGCGTAAATGTTTGATATTGACGCCAAGAGCTTTGGCCTCTTCATCCTCAAGGCTCAGTAAATTCATGCGCCAGCGCAAGAGATAAAGCGGAATGAGCCCAATGAGAATCAAAGGGACAATGATGGCGAGGTCTTCTAACGTTGCCATGGTGAGCGAGCCCATCATCCAAAATGTCATGGTGGTCAATTGACTGTAGGGATCGGCTAGGAGTTTAAGCAGTGAGATCAATGCGCCCAATAGGGAAGCCACTGCAATGCCAGAGAGCACCAAGGCTAAAACAGGATCTAAGCGGCGCACCAAGCGGGAGACCAAATAAACTAAGGAAACAGTGAGTAAACCGCCAATGAATGCCAAAAGTTGAATGCCCACCATGGAATATTCTAAAAATATGGCGATCACAGCGCCTAAGCCAGAACCCACAGAAACCCCTAAAATGTCTGGGGACACCAACGGATTTTTAAACATGCCTTGATACGTTGCGCCTGCAACAGATAAAGCAGCACCCACACAAATGGCGGCTAAAATGCGTGGCCAGCGGATGTGCCAAAGGACAAATTCTGCATCTGTGGCTTCTGAGTTTGTCCATAAGCCCATAAAAGCTTGCCATAACTCAGATAATGAGAGCGGCACTTTGCCCACAAGCATGGCAAGGATCATCAGCACAACCAGCAAAGTTGGCGCAATGAACAATCGTTTACGCATGCAGATCTCCAGAGAGCATGCTCAATGCCTCATCTGTCAGATCATATTGATAAAAGTGTTTAAAGTAACCGGTGATCCATTCTGTATATTCATCATAGGGCATGAGCTCAGGATAGAGAACGCGGCTTAGCCAAATGGTGCCAAGCAATCGATTAATGCTTGGCGGACGATCAAGCCAGCCATAAGGCAGTGCTGGGGCTAAATAAACGCGGCGATTTTTAACTGCATTGAGGCGTTGCCAAAGGGGCAAGGTATAAATTTTGGCATGAAATTCTGGATCCATCGTGATGATGACATCGGGCTGCCAGAGCATCAATTGCTCCATGGAAACACGTGCAATGATCTCATCACCAGCCGCCGCTGCCACATTATGGGCGCCCACCCAATCGAGCACTTCTGTATGAATCGAACCGCCTAAGCCTGTTTCTAAACCATCCGCACCGCGGGCAGAATAGACTTTCATTTCAGGCAATTGGGAGGATTTGGCGAGTAAATGTGTGCGATCAAGCATTTGAGTGGCATAATTGGCCAATTGATCGCCGCGCTCGCTGACACCTAAAATATCGCCCAAAGTTGAGAGCTGTTCAGGGCTGTCTTTAAGCGTGCCATCCATCAATACGTAAGGCACTTTGGTTTGTTGATGCACGCGCTCAGCAGTTGTGACATAGGTGGCGCTGATGCTGCCAATGTCCACAATGATGTCAGGCTTGAGTGCAATGATCTTTTCAAAGGATAAGGTTGAGCCTTTGCCGGCTAAGCGTCCTGTTAAAGGTAAATCACGAAACTTTGGGCTGAAAAAAGGTTGCTGCGCTTTTGACAGTGGGCGCGTTGAGAGTCCTAATAATTTTTCGGGGGCTAAACTCATCAATAAGACATCGGCAACAGGTCCTGCGCTTAAAATTCGTTGCACACTGTCTGCTTTAGGCAATGCGCCAAAGCTCTGTAGCAATGATGTGTCACGGGATTTAGCCCACACAAGGGCAGGGCAATGAGCCATTAACGCGGTGGCGAGAATGGATTTTAAAAAGGATCGACGATTATGCATGCAATGCCTTCGATGCAGATACCATAGGAATGACCGATCAGCTTAAATTAACCGATATATATTGTCAAATATAGCGAAAAAGTCGCCTTGCCATTTCGATAATATCGGCTACAATGGCACGCTTCGTGGTTCGCAAACCTCCCACGCAAAAAAACTAAGGAATTTATTGTATGTATGCATTTACGCCTGAACAGCGCCGCCGTGCGTTGTATCAATTGTCATTTTTTCACATTTTAATCATTGCATCGAGCAACTATTTGGTGCAATTGCCCTTTACCATTTTTGGTTTTCACACCACATGGGGCGCCTTTACTTTTCCATTCATCTTTTTAACCACAGATTTGACGATTCGTATTTTTGGTGCATCGTTGGCGCGGCGCATTATTTTTGTGGTGATGATGCCTGCGCTCTTGATCTCATATGTGTTATCGGTGGTCTTCTTTAAAGGGCAATGGCTTGGACTTGGAGAGTTAAGTCAGTTTAACCTCTTTGTGGCGCGCATTGCGCTGGCAAGTTTTGCAGCCTATTTAGTGGGGCAATTGATGGATATTAGTGTATTCAGTTATTTGCGTCGCAATCAACGCTGGTGGGTGGCGCCAAGTGCTGCGGCTGTCGTGGGTAATATGATTGATACCTTGGTGTTTTTCAGCGTTGCCTTTTATCAAAGCGATGATCCATTTATGGCAGCAAATTGGATGGAGATTGCGTGGGTGGATTATGGCTTTAAGATCGTGATTTGTGCGCTGTTCTTCTTGCCTTTGTATGGTATTTTGCTCAATTACATCTTGAAAAAGATGTCTGATGCACAGCGTTTAGAAGATCCTAAGGATTATAGAATCCTTTAATTGGGCTTGGATTTTGGTGTCAATTGCGCTACTTTAGAAGTATCAATGGGCCTAAAAGAAAGGAGCATGTATGAAAACATTCATCAAACTAACAGCAGTGATGACCATGATTGGATTATTGGCAGGTTGTTCAACTTGGAACAGTATGAGCACTCGTGAAAAGGATGCTGTGGCTGGGGCAGGCGTTGGTGCTGTCACAGGTGCTTGGCTCTTTGATGGCGCGGTGCTTGGTACAGTGGGCGGCGCTGCCGTCGGTGGTCTCATTGGTGATCAAGTGGGTAAAAGCACAGATCATAAATAGTCATCAAAAGGCTTTGGAAACAAGGCCTTTTTTAAATGGTGATGACCAACTGACCGTCGGTCAATAATTTTGTACTCAATATAAATGTCTTCATACAAAAAATCCCCATTTCTGGGGATTTTATTCAATCAATCTATAATCTTAATCAATGATTGCATGCGGGTAAAAACGCGATAAATCCTGCGTAATCAATGCTTTGTCTTCACGGATACAAATGCCCGCCGATTGATCACCCACAACCCAACTGCCAATCAATGTGGTGTTGTCCTCAAATTTTGGTAGGGGATAATAGGCTTGATGAATGTAGCCTTCTTCACCATAAGGACCTTCCGCTTCTGCCACAATTTGTCCACGATCCACAATCGAAATGTTGGCGCCTTCACGGGAGAAGAGCGGCTTTTTCACATAAGACGATAAATTGCCGGCGGCAGCATCTTCTGCAAAATAGCTTTCCAACAAATTAGGATGATTCGGGAACATTGACCATAAAAGCGGCAAAATCGCTTTATTGGATAAGATGCTTTTCCAGCCGGGCTCGATCCATAAAGTTTTACGATTGTCTAAGTACTCTGCAAACTCTTCGCGGAACATCATCTCCCAAGGATAGAGCTTAAACATCGTGCGGATGATCTCATCATTCACATCTGTAAATTGCCCATATTCATTGATGCCAATGTCTTCAATGAACACAAAATCATTTGGCAATTCTGCATCTAATGCACAATCTTGCAGATATTGAATGGTGCCGCGATCCTCTTCTGTGTCAGAGCAGCAGCTCAAATGCATGTGAGAGATGCCGTGCCAGCTTTTAAAGAAGGCAAAGCGCTCGATGAGTTTTTCTTGAATGCTGTTGAACTGATCGGCATTGTCCGGTAAATGACCGGCGGCCATTTGATCTTCAAGCCAAATCCATTGGAAAAATGCGCTCTCATATAAAGAGGTTGGCGTATCTGCATTGTATTCCAACATTTTTGGCGGCGTTTTGCCATCATAGGCAAAGTCAAAGCGCCCATACAGTGATGGATCTTTATCTTTCCATGATGTGGCCACAAAGTCCCACACATTTTCAGGGATGCGGAACTTTTTCAGTAAAGCTTCATTATTGATCACAAGCTCAACGGCTTCTAAAGACATTTGATGCAACTCATTGGTGGCATCTTCTAGCTCATCGATTTCGCGGCCAGTGAAGGCATAATAATGATCCTCGCTCCAATAGGGCTCGTCATACATTGTATGAAAATAAAAGCCATATTCCACAGCTTTTTCTTGCCAATCGGGGCGCGCGGTAATGGGGATGCGTTTCATTTAACCACCAAAAGATGTTGAACGATTAGAAGAGGTGGCTTTTGAGGTTGAACCCGTTGAGCGCGATTGCGTGGCTTTTGATTGTGCCGCCATGCGCTGATTGTTCACCATTTGGCCAAATCCGCCACGTTTAACGGTGCCTGCAGGTTTGGATTTCAGCTCATTTTTTGGCACAGAAACGGTGCGACCAGATTGTGCAGCGCCATAGCTTTTACCGGTGCTGTCATAATAGTTTGTTGGGCGGCCTGATGCATCTTTCGGAGAATAGACAGGTTTATGGGCAGCATTGTTATTGCCCATCATGCCGCTCATGAGTTTACCCATCATAAAACCTGCAAGCAGTGGCATGAAGAAAGAACCGCCGCTCTCATTGCTGGCCATTTGTTGCGGATTGACAGCGTTGTTAGCTTGTTGAACTGATTGGCAGTTTTCTGCGCCAAAATCTGCGGTACATTCTTCAATGGTGGCGTATTTAGGTGCCGTTTCAATGGCTTCTTTAATGGCGCCTTCATAAACGCTTTTACATTCTGCCACCATGTTTGGATTGTTATTGATGCAGTCATTGGCATCTGAATAGATGGTCAACTGTTCAGTGTCATTGCTGCTGCCACAAGCCACGACGCCAAAAGCAACTAAAAGGGAAACGGCCAGAGGTTTGAGTTTAAAGTTCTTACGAAACGTTGATTTATTAATAGAGTGTGTGCGTTTTTTCATAATGATTGATTCCTCAAGGATTAAAACGTGAGCACTTTGTCGCTCTCTTCGGTGATTTTCACAGCTTCGATCATGGTGGTGACGGTGGACAATTGCGCATCATCGCGGCGCTTTCTAAATTGTAAGCAAGTGCCGCATGAATAGAGCTTGCCGCCTAATTCAGCATATTTTTGCCATTGGGCTTGAATGTCAAAGAGCTCATGATCCATAAATTCCACTTCAACGCCGCTGTTCATTAAAAATGCGGTCACGGTGTGTCCCATTTCAAGGGCGACATTCATGTAGCGAATGGCATTCCATGCTTTTTCAGTGTCATTAGAGGTAATGAATACACCAATTTTCATAACTCGATCCTTTCCTTTGATTGATGAGGCTTATTGTAAGCCTTCTGTGGTGCCTGTGGTGTGGATTTTATCGATCACTTGATAGAAATTCACGGGCGTTTGCGCGCCTGCCACAGCATCTGTGCGGTTAAAGACAAAAAATGGCACACTTTTAATGCCAAAGCCCATTGCTTCTGCTAAATCCACATCTTTGGCTTGGCTGATGGTGTGATCCGTTAAAATGTCTGCAATGTTGATCGCTTCAATGCCCACTTCCGCTAAAATCGCCGCGAGTACTTGATCATCAGCAATATTCTCACCTTTGGCAAAATAGCCTTCAAATAGGCGCATGTTAAATGCACGGGATTTGTCTAAATGATGCTGCTGCACCCAAATGGCAACGCGATGGGCAATCGTTGTGGTGACGGGAATCACTTTATCAAAATCAATGGTTAATCCAGCTTCTTTGGCATACACGACGGCATTGTCTGTCATCGCTTTAGCGCGATCAAGGGGCACATCATACTTTTGCGCAAGATTCTCATAATAAGATAACTCGGTTTCAAACGGTGCATCCGGCGACAATTCATATGCTTTAAATAGGAGCATCGCCTCTGTTTGATGTTCTGCGTTGAATGCATCTAACGCTAAATAAAAGTTATGCACGCCAATGTAACAAAATGGACAAGAAAAATCTGACCAAACTTCAATTTTCATAGTGACTCCTTCAATCTTTGCTGTGTGTATATTAACAGAGAAAAAAGTTCTATCATGACAATTTGCCGATGAATAGAGAGAAAAGGAGTAAAAATGTCCCCTTTGCGATTACTGATTTCAGAAAGTGTGGATCCGTGGTTCAATTTAGCGGTGGAAGAGACCATCTTTAACGAGATGGATCCGAATCAAAAAGTATTGTTTTTGTGGCGCAATGATCAAACGGTGGTGATTGGGCGCGCCCAAAATCCTTGGAAAGAGTGTAACACTCGTAAAATGACAGAAGATCATGTAAAGCTTGCGAGAAGACAAAGTGGCGGCGGGGCGGTGTTTCATGATTTGGGCAACACCAATTTTACCTTTATGGCGGGCAAACCTGATTATGATAAAACGCAATCCACGCAACTCATTATAAGAGCATTGGCCTCATTGGGCATTCATGCCACAGCCTCAGGGCGCAATGATCTCATCATTGAGCGCAATGGCGAAGTGCGTAAAATTTCTGGTTCTGCGTATCGAGAAAAAGCGGATCGTGGCTTTCATCATGGTACATTGCTCATTGATGTGGATTTTACGCGTTTGGCCAATTACTTAAATCCGGATCCCAAAAAATTGGCGGCCAAAGGCATTTCATCCGTGCGTTCGCGCGTGGCGAATTTAACAGAAGTGCGCCCTGATTTAACGCATCAGATGATTTGTCAGGCCATTGAGCAAGAGTTTTGTGCATTATATGGTGGCAAGGTGACGGCTGAATACATCAGTGAAGCTCATCCACCTGCCATTGATGGCTTTGCAGCGCAATTTAAAGTGCAAAGCAGTTGGGATTGGAACTTTGGTAAAGCATTGGAGTTTAGCCATCATTTTGATGAACGCTTCACTTGGGGCGGCGTTGAGGTGCAATTATTGGTGCAGCAAGGCGTGATGACAGCCGTTAAACTTTATAGCGATAGCCTCTATTTGGCGGCGCTTGAAGCTTTAGAACAAGCTTTAATGGGTCAGCGCTATAAAAAAGATGACATTCATGCTATTTTCAATGGCGTCATAGAACATCATCCTGAGGCACAGGACTCTTTAACAGAATTACAAAGGTGGTTTGTGCAGCAGATTCAATAAGATAATAACAACCAAGGAGTGAATCATGCATTACAAAAAAGGTGACAAAGTCAAACACCCAAAGCAAGAGGCTTGGGGCATCGGTTTGGTGTTAGAAGATCAGCGCGATGATAAAGTGCACATTCTCTTTGAACATGCCGGACAAAAACTTTTATCGGTACAATTTTGCTCACCTGTGAAGGTGGATGTTGATGATTCACACTTGGCAATGAATCAGCCATTGGCAGAGCGCTTTTTAAGTCTTTGTCCAAAAGGTGTGAAAGATCCTAAATTTATGAAGGCAGTTGCTGCTTATCGTGCGCTGTCGGATCAAGCGCAAACAGAACTCAATGAAGTGGATGTGCGCGCATGGTTAAAGCGCGGCGAAGCACAGACGATCATTGCGCATTTAGTGACCTTGTTACAAAGCGCGCCCAAAGGTTTGATTAAAGCGCCAGCGACCGTCATTAAAGCGATTGAAAAGGGCAATGTCCATGAATTTGCCACGCTTTGGTGTGATGTGGTTTATGGCAATGAGGATGAATGGCCGGAAGATTGGGCAGCGTTTGCTGAATTATTGGGTGAACTTGGCATTCATCAATGGAGCGTGATCACATCTCTTATAGCTTTAATGAAACCGATGCAATGGATGATTGTGATGCCTAAAGCATTAGAATCCATTGCGCCATTGTTTGGCATGACGCTGCATTTAACGGATGATCTAGCCTTGAGTGATTATGATGCGGCATTGGCTTTGGCGGCTAAAGTGAAACTCAATGCACAATCAGAAGGCATTGATTTGCACGATATGATTGATATTGCGGTCTATATTGCTTTATGTGCGAAGGCTTAAAGCTATATTGTAGTTAAAATGTAGTTTTATGGAAAATCAGTACAAAGTGAAAGTGTTTCCCTAGGCGATGATTGGATACAAAATGCCCAATTTAAAAATAAATTGGGCATGATTTTACGAAAAACTACTTTTTTACAACGAATCAATTATGTTTAATAAACAACTGATTATGTGCCAATAATGCCGCCATCAGTGCGTTGAATGATAGCAGTTGCAGACCTTGGGCGGCGATTGTGATGATTCGGCCAACTTGAATATTGATTTGGGTTATTCGGATCCGCATTGCCTTTTGGCGGCTCACCGGGATGCTGAATGTTCACAAATAAGGTTTGATTGTCTGGCGTAAATGCGATGCCCGTAATTTCTGCACCATTTGGCCCTGTTAAAAAGCGCTTAAAATAACCCTCTTCAGGATCCACCACCAACATTTGATTGTTGCCCATGCCGGCATATTCATGTTGATTGAGGGTTGACGTGGAGACATCTGTTTGCACCCACAACAAACCATTGTGATCAAACTTTAAGCCATCGGGGCTGCCAAAGAGATCGCCGCGGTGATTGGCCATGTGATTGCGCGCTGTGGTTTGATCACGGCCAGCGAGTGCTAAAATATCCCAGGTAAAGGCATCCGTTGCACCATTGCCATTCTCTTCATTCCAATGGATGATGTGCCCAAAGAGATTGTTGGCGCGCGGGTTCGCCGCGTCCACATCGGGATAACCTTCTTTACCACGATTGCTGTTATTGGTGAGCGTACAATAAATAGAACCGGGCACCAAAGGATTGGCAGCAATCCATTCGGGGCGATCCATTTTCGTTGCACCCACAATGTCCGCCGCTTTACGCGCATTGATCACCACATCGCCTTGATGATGAAAACCATTGGCAGCCGTTAAACCATTGTCACCATAGATTAAAGGTAACCAATCGCCGCTACCATCTTCATTGAATCTGGCGACATAGAGCGTCCCTTCATCCAATAATTGGCTGTTTTGTTTGCCTTTTTTGGGATCAAACACATCTTTAGAGACAAATTTATAAATGTATTCAAAGCGCTGATCATCGCCCATATATGCCACAATTTGACCGGTTGGGGCAATGGTGAGTTCAGCGCCTTCATGTTTAAAGCGCCCAAGGGCTGTGTGTTTAATCGGTGTGGCATTTGGATCTGTGGGATCAATCTCCACAATCCAGCCAAAGCGATTGGGTTCATTTGGCGTTTGATCCACATTAAAGCGTGCATCAAACTCATGCCAACGATACGCATCATCTTGATTGACAATGCCATAACGGGATTCTAATTCATTGAGTGCACCTTTTTTCACAAAGATGTCCGACCAATTCTCCTCACAGGTTAAATATGTGCCCCACGGCGTTTGACCATTGGCACAATTTTGTAGGGTGCCAAGCACCATTTCACCTTTAGGGTCAGCGGCTGTTTGCATCAATGGATGACCTTTGGCAGGTCCTTGAATGTGCATGGGTGTATGAGGCGTAATGCGGCGCGCATATCTTGATGGACGAACCACGCGCCATTGATGGCCATCTTTGATCACTTCAATGACAGACACACCCATGGCGTTTTGGCTTTTGAGTACTTTGTCTGCGTTCCAATTGGCATCGCCATCCGGGAAGAGTAAGCCATTGTCCACATATTCATGGTTCATCACCAATAAGCCATGATTTGAGCCCTCGTCTAAAGGAAAATATGCCATGCCATCATGATGCATGCCCGCTTGCGCTGCTTGATCTTCGGCAGTATTGCTGGCATCTTCATTAAATTTTGGTCCATTGCCTTGAATCCCCACAGGATCACCCCATTGATAAAGCACCTCTGCTTGATAACCTTTAGGGACGATCACATCATCTTGTGTGGAAAACGGCACGGATTGAAAGCGTAAATAGGGCGTTTTCCCACCAGTGAGTTGATTTTGACTGCTCGGTGCAATGGCTTTAGCCACATTGGCAAGCGGCAATGTGAAGAGCCCAAGCAAGCCTGCGCTCATGCCTGTTTTTGTGAGCACATCGCGGCGTGAACGTGGTTTATTGAGTAAAGTGGATAAGATGGGATTTGGGCTTAAATTGCTGATCGCTTCTGTGGTGATCTCAATGGTTTTTGGACGACCCATGATGATTTTCTCCTCGTTGTCAAAAGATGGTCAAAAGGTTACGCAATCAATGTTGCACTTTTATGACAGGCGGAATCTATTCTGAAAGCAGGGGGAGAATTCATTATAATGGACACATTTGTTAACGACGATGATCAAACGAGGAAAACATCATGACGAAAGCACCAAGACCTGTGGTTTTATGTATTTTGGATGGTTGGGGTTACCGCACCGATATGAAAAACAACGCCATCATGGCGGCAGAAACGCCTAACTGGGAAGAATTTAAAACAGAAGGCGCATGTACGTTGTTGAAAACGTCCGGCATGGCGGTGGGCTTGCCTGAAGGTCAAATGGGGAACTCAGAAGTTGGACACATCAACATTGGTGCAGGGCGCGTGGTGTATCAAGATTTAACGCGCATCACAAAAGCATTTGAAAGCGGTGAATTCCAAAGCAATCCTGTGATTGAAAAAACCTTGGCGGATTTAAAAGCGTCCGGTAAAGCGTTGCACATTTTTGGTTTATTGTCAGATGGTGGTGTGCATGCGGATGAAGCGCACATTCATGGTTTGATTAAAGTGGCGGCGGATGCTGGCATTCAAAAGATTTATCTTCATGCCTTTTTAGATGGTCGCGATACTGCGCCACGCTCAGCACAAACATACATTGAACGCGCAGAAGATGCGTTTAAAGGGTGTGGCGCTGGCCGCTTTGCAAGCATCATTGGCCGTTATTATGCGATGGATCGTGACAATCGCTGGGAACGCGTTGAACAAGCCTATGATTTAGTGAGCCAAGGCTTGGCAGAGTTTAAAGCACCCACTGCGTTAGCCGGTTTAGAAGCAGCGTATGCACGTGATGAGAATGATGAATTTGTTAAAGCGACTGTGATTGGTGATGCTGTTAAAATGATGGATGGCGATGCGGTGATCTTCATGAACTTCCGTTCTGACCGTGCGCGTGAATTGAGCTATCCATTTACGGAAGATGATTTCACAGGCTTTGTGCCAAAATATCGTCCTAAATTGTCTCATTATGTCTGCTTAACGCATTATAAAGATGGTTTGCATGGTGAAGTGGCATTCCCACCTCAAAACATTGTCAATGGTTTAGGGGAAGTGGTGGCCAATGCAGGTTTATCTCAACTTCGCATTGCAGAAACCGAGAAATATCCACATGTGACTTTCTTCTTTAATGGTGGCCGCGAAACGGTATTTGAAAATGAAGAGCGCATTTTGGTCAACTCACCGAAAGTGGCAACCTATGATCTACAACCTGAAATGAGCGCGCCAGAAGTGGCAGATAAATTGTGTGCGGCGATTCGTTCTGGCAAGTTTGATGTGATCATCTGTAACTTTGCCAACCCTGATATGGTGGGTCATACTGGTGTGTTTGATGCGATTGTCACAGCGATTGAAACTGTCGATGAGTGCATGGGGCATGTGTATGATGCCGTACAAGAAGTGGGCGGCGAGTTATTGATCACAGCCGATCATGGCAATGCAGAATTGACTTGGGATGAAAACACCAATCAGCCACACACATCACACACCACAGGTCCTGTGCCATTGATCTATTTAGGTCGTGAAGCCTCCTTGTCCCCAGATGGTGCCTTAAAAGATTTAGCGCCCACCATTTTGCATTTAATGGGTCTTGAGCAACCTAAAGAGATGACTGGGCACAACCTTGTACATTTTAAATAATTAATGGGAGATTCAGGATGAGAGATTTTCGACGATCCTTGTTAGTCGCCGCTGTACTGTCTTTAGTGTCTTTGAGTGGGCACAGTGTGGCATTAGGTTTAGAGCAGCCACCGGCTGCAATGAGTGATGTGCATGTGGACAATGTGATTGATTCAGTGTTGCCAGAAGCGCCTGAGCAAACATTACCCGTGCAACAATTGTTGCTCTTTGTGAATGTGTTTGAGCAGCTTAAAGCCAATTATGTGGATGATGTCACCGATGAAACCATGATCAATAATGCCATCAAAGGGATGCTCTCAGGGTTAGATCCTCATTCTGAATTTTATGATGCCGAAGCCTATAAAAAGGTGCAAGAGACCACAACGGGATCGTTTGCTGGCCTAGGCGTTGAAGTGGTGAGTGAAGATGGTTTGATTCGTGTGATCTCCCCAATGGATGGTTCACCTGCGAAAAAAGCAGGCATTGAAGCGGGCGACTTGATCATTAAAATTGATTCAACCGCTGTGCAATCCATTGATGTGGCAAAAGCTGTGGACATGCTCAAAGGTGAACCTGGTACAGAAGTCACATTGACTGTGATCCGCGAAAAAGAGCGTGCGCCTTTAACCTTTACAGTGGTCAGAGACATCATCAAAACAGAAAGCATTAAAAGTGAACTCATTGATGATGCATTTGGTTATGTGCGCTTGAGTCAATTCCAAGACAGATCTGCAGAAGAGATGCGTACGGCCATCAATGAATTGATGCAGCAAGCTCGCGCGAAAAAGAGCAGTTTAAAAGGCTTGGTGCTTGATTTACGCAACAATCCGGGCGGCGTTTTAGACCAAGCCGTGGGCATTTCTGATCTCTTTATTGAGTCTGGTTTGGTGGTGTACACGCAAGGCAAATCACCTGAAACACGCATTGATTTTGCGGCGACGGAAGGGGATATTTTAAACGGTGCGCCTTTAATTGTGTTGATCAACGGCGGTTCTGCTTCTGCCTCTGAAATTGTGGCAGGCGCCCTTCAAGATCAAAAGCGTGCCATCATCGCTGGTGAAAAGAGCTTTGGTAAAGGCTCAGTACAAACAGTGGTGAATCTAATGGATGGGCAGGGCATGAAGTACACAACCGCCCTTTATTACACGCCATCAGGACGATCGATTCAGGGTGAAGGCATTGTGCCAAATATTGAGTTGTTGTCTTTGAATGTGGATTCAGAGAACAATTCAAACTTCATTCGCGAAGAGAATTTAGCCAAACATTTGAACAAAAATGGCGATGGGGATCAAACCATCACCACATTTGCTCAATCTAAGAAAACCCGTGAAATTGCGGTGGTGGACAATCAATTGTATGAGGCATTGAATTTATTGAAGAGTTTAATCTTCATGCAAGAAAACACCCAATAAGCAGAGACTTCCAACCATTTATCATTCTCTCCTTCGGGAGAGATTTTTTTGAGAGCGATCATGGAAAATATAACGGTTCAAGGGGCGCGTACCCATAATTTAAAAAACATTCATTTGACCTTGCCGCGCAATCAACTGATTGTCATCACAGGTTTGTCAGGATCAGGTAAATCCTCACTGGCCTTTGATACACTCTATGCCGAAGGGCAACGACGTTATGTGGAATCTTTATCAGCCTACGCACGACAGTTTCTTTCCATGATGGATAAGCCGGATGTGGATCACATCGAAGGTTTATCACCTGCCATCTCCATTGAACAGAAATCCACTTCACACAATCCGCGCTCAACCGTTGGCACGGTGACGGAGATTTATGACTATCTGCGCCTTTTATTTGCACGCATTGGCGTACCCCATTGCCCAACGCATCATTTACCGCTCAATGCTCAGACGGTGAGTCAAATGGTGGATCAAATTCTCGCCCTTGAGGAAGATTCACGCATTATGCTGCTTGCGCCCATTGTGCGTGATCGTAAAGGCGAGCACATTAAACTCATTGATGGGTTAAAGGCACAAGGTTATTTGCGTTTACGCATTGATGGACAAGTGTATGAGATTGATGAGTTGCCCGAGATCAATCCTAAACAAAAACATAGCATTGAAGTGGTGATTGATCGTTTTAAAGTGCGCAGTGACATTGCCCAACGTTTAGCGGAATCGATTGAAACTGCATTGGGATTATCAGAAGGCTTAGTGTATGCCGTTGATATGCAAAATCCTGAGATTGAGCTCCATTTTTCAGCCAATTATGCGTGCCCTGAATGTGGTTTTTCTTTGCCAGAGCTTGAGCCGCGTTTATTTTCCTTTAATAATCCTACGGGCGCATGTCCAACATGTGATGGTTTGGGCGTCAGTCAATTTTTTGATCGCACTAAGGTGATCACAGATGGTGATCTCTCTTTAGCCACAGGGGCGATTCGCGGTTGGGATAAACGTGCATTTTATTATTATTCCATGATCTTATCTTTGGCCAAACATTATAAATTTGATCCTGAAGCACCCTTTAATGCATTGCCAAGCAAGATTCAAGAGATTATTTTAAATGGCTCAGGCACAGAAGAGATCGATTTTGAATACTTTGGCTCAAATGGCAAAGTGGTACAGCGCACACATGCATTTGAAGGCATTTTACCGAATTTAGAGCGCCGTTACCGTGAAACAGAATCTCAAAGCATGCGTGAAGAGCTCGCTAAATATTTAACCTCGTGCCCCTGTCAAGCGTGTGGTGGTGCGCGTTTGAATCCTGCGGCGCGCAATGTGTTGATTGATGATCATTCCATTGATCAAGTGACAGCGATGAGCATTGAGGATGCATTGACTTGGTCATCATCGATGGCTTTAACTGGCGCGCGTGCGGAAATTGCCGATAAAATTCTTAAAGAGATCAATGAGCGCTTAGGATTTTTAGTGAATGTGGGCTTAGATTATTTGAATTTGTCTCGTTCAGCAGAGACATTATCCGGCGGTGAAGCGCAGCGCATTCGTTTGGCCTCACAAATTGGTGCAGGTTTAGTGGGTGTGATGTATGTATTGGATGAGCCTTCCATTGGTTTGCATCAGCGTGATAATGATCGCTTACTTAAAACCCTCATTCACTTACGTGATTTGGGCAATACGGTCATTGTGGTGGAGCATGATGAGGATGCAATGCGTGCAGCGGATTACATTGTGGACATTGGGCCTGGTGCGGGCGTGCATGGTGGGCATGTGGTGGCAGAAGGTACAGCTCAAGAGATTATGGACAACCCGAATTCCTTAACGGGTAAATATTTATCCGGTGAATTGTCCATTGCAGTGCCAAAAACGCGCACGCAAAATGATCCTGAAAAACAGCTCACCATTGTGGGTGCAACAGGCAATAACCTAAAAAATGTGACGGTGAATATTCCTGTGGGTTTATTGACCTGTGTGACGGGTGTCTCAGGCTCAGGTAAATCGACACTCATCAATGATACATTGTATCCATTTGCAGCGAATGCCTTAAATCGCGCCAGTCAAGAAGTGGCACCTGTGAAAGAACTGAAAGGGCTTGAGCACATTGATAAAGTCATTAACATTGATCAAAGCCCCATTGGACGCACCCCGCGCTCGAATCCTGCCACTTATACAGGGTTGTTTACGCCGATTCGTGAACTCTTTGCCGGCACCGCAGAAGCGCGTGCTCGTGGATATACAGCGGGGCGATTTAGCTTTAATGTGAAAGGCGGACGCTGTGAAGCGTGTCAAGGCGATGGTTTGATTAAAGTGGAGATGCACTTTTTGCCAGATGTGTATGTTCTGTGTGATGTGTGTAAAGGTAAGCGCTATAACCGCGAAACATTGGACATTCAATACAAAGGCAAAAACATCAGTGAAGTGTTAGAGATGACGGTGGAAGATGCGTGTGAATTTTTCTCAGCCATTCCCGTCATTCATCGCCGCTTAACAACATTGATGGATGTGGGCTTAAGTTACATTACATTGGGGCAAAATGCGACGACATTATCGGGGGGTGAAGCCCAGCGCGTGAAACTCTCCCGTGAATTGTCAAAACGTGATACCGGTAAAACCCTTTATATTTTAGATGAACCGACCACAGGTTTACATTTTCATGACATTGCCCAATTATTAAGCGTCATTCATACCCTTCGTGATCAGGGCAATACCATTGTTATCATTGAGCATAATTTAGATGTGATCAAAACAGCCGACTGGATTGTTGATTTAGGTCCCGAAGGCGGTTATAAAGGAGGGAGGGTGATTGGAGAAGGCACCCCTGAAATGATTGCAAATCATGCAGACAGTGCCACCGGTCACTTTTTAAAAGATTTCTTATAAGAATTCATCATTGAGGATCGTACGCGTATGAAAAAACTGCCCCTGACAAATCCTGCAACAAAAACAAAATATAGCGACTTAGCAGGTGCCATCGAGATTGATTGGGAAGGTCGTATTTCTAGCCTTGTGGCATTGTGCCGTGAAAAAGGCATCAATATGGATCAATATTATCTCATTGGATTTGGTTTTGTGAGCTTTGAAGCGGACTATGTGACGTGTAAAGCCGTTTTGCTTGACAGCACGAAGTATGGTCAAACCTTTGAGGAAGTGGAAGAGTCGGTTGCCAAATTGCGTTCTGTGAATGCCGTGCAAAAAAACTTTCAAATCCCCTATGCAGAGCTTGAAAAATATATTAAACATATTAATGCGCTGGTATTTACGGATATTGGTTTGGCCATTGATGAGATTACCATCAAAGAGAATTTGGCAGATCATCATTATGACAGTGATGATTTACCACAATATAGTTAGAACAAAGGAAGAAAGATGTCAAATAATACAATCGATTGGGATAATTTAGGATTCAGTTATATTCAAACGCCATACCGTTTTGTGGCTAAACATGAAAATGGCATGTGGCAAAAGGGTGATTTAACGGATGATCCGTATTTAAAAATTCATGAAGGCTCCACGGCGCTTCATTATGGCCAACAATGTTTTGAAGGCTTAAAAGCGTATCGCACGAAAGATGGCAGCATTAACTTATTCCGTCCGTATGAAAATGCGCGTCGTATGAATGAAAGCGCTCGTCGTCTTCGTATGCCAGAGATTCCTGAAGAGATGTTCGTAGAAGCGGTCAAAGCCGTTGTGCGTGCGAATGAAGATTTTGTACCGCCTTATGGTAAAGGGGCAACCTTATACTTGCGTCCGCTTTATATTGGCGTTGGGGCAAACATTGGCATTAAACCTGCACCTGAATACATCTTCACGATTTTCTGTATGCCTGTGGGGCCTTATTTTAAAGGTGGCTTAGCGCCAACGAATTTCATTGTCTCTGATTATGATCGTGCGGCGCCAATGGGTACAGGGGCTGCTAAAGTCGGCGGTAACTATGCAGCAAGTTTATTGCCAGGTTATGAAGCGCATGAGCGTAACTTCTCAGATTGTATCTATTTAGATCCGGCAACTCATACAAAGATTGAGGAAGTGGGTTCAGCAAACTTCTTTGGCATCACGCGTGACAATAAATTTGTGACACCTGTGTCACCTTCTATTTTGCCATCCATCACAAAATACTCCTTGTTGCACATTGCGAAAGAGCGTTTAGGCATGGAGGCGATTGAAGGGGATGTGTATGTCAATGAGTTAGATCAATTTGCAGAAGCGGGCGCTTGTGGTACAGCGGCTGTGATCTCTCCGATCGGTGGCATTCAAATTGAAGATGATTTCCACGTTTTTTACAGCGAAACAGAAGTGGGCCCTGTGACAGAGAAATTATACAATGAATTGGTGGGCATCCAATTTGGCGACATCGAAGCCCCTGAAGGTTGGATTGTAAAAGTTTAAGTTAAAAAATCTGTGCAATGAATGTCAAAGCTGGCCAAATGGTCAGCTTTTTTGATTTATTTTTATACAATTTTGGTCAAGATTTGGCGGCGATTGATGGCTAAAAATGATTAAATTTTTGACGAATGTGGATGAAGATGTGCCGCGCCCATACATCTGTTTACATCAATGATTCGGGGCGATTTTGCTCCTACAAAACTTTACACAATCGCTGTATGTTTCTAATTCAATGGTAATAGTCGATTCAATGGTGGCGCTGTGATCGTTTAATTACGTTAATGAAAAACGGCGAAGATGAGCTAATATTTTTCGTTGCCCTAGATGAAACATTACATCTTTACTACTTTTTGATTGACATGGGCAAATGTGCGCTTCAATCAAAAGGAGGCATTTAAGGATTGAATCTTTCGAAAAAGTCCATTATAAAAGTAGAGCAATAAAAATCTTTTAAGAGAATTTATTGTGATTAAAATAATTACATTGATAAGGGCGAGTTATGGGTATTCAAGCAGCATCTGATCTACAAACAGAACGTAAGATTAAAAAAATACTGGTTGCTAACCGTTCAGAAATTGCGATTCGCATCATGCGCGCAGCCTCTGAACTTGGCATTAATACTGTAGCGATCTACTCTGAGCAAGACATCAAAGCGGTTCACCGCTATAAAGCAGATGAAAGCTATTTAGTGGGCCAAGGTAAACCACCATTAGCAGCATATTTAGACATTGAGGACATCATCCGCATTGCTAAAGAGTCAGGCGCCGATGCGATCCATCCAGGCTATGGCTTTTTGGCAGAAAATCCAAATTTAGCAAAAGCCTGTCAAGAGAATGGCATTATCTTCATCGGTCCAGAACAGCGTATTTTGGAGCTTTTAGGTAATAAGGTCTCTGCTCGTAACTTAGCGATTTCAGCAGGCGTGCCTGTGATGCCAGCGTCTGAGCCATTACCACACAATAACGAAGAAATTTTAAAAATCGCCGAAACCATCGGTTACCCTGTCATGCTCAAAGCAAGCTGGGGCGGTGGTGGCCGTGGTATGCGCGTGGTGGAATCTGCCGATAAAATTTTAGATGCCGTTGAGGTGGCGCGCCGTGAAGCAAAAGCCGCCTTTGGCAATGATGAAGTCTACCTTGAAAAATTAGTGGTGCGTGCACGCCACGTGGAAGTACAGATCCTTGGGGATGCCGCTGGCAACATTGTACATTTATTTGAGCGTGACTGTACCGTTCAACGCCGCCATCAAAAAGTGGTGGAACGTGCGCCAGCCCCTTATTTAGATGATGCATTGCGTGCAGAAGTGTGCGGTTATGCCGTAAAAATTGGTCAAACTGCGCGTTATGTCAATGCAGGAACCGTTGAGTTTTTGATGGATGCGGACACCAACAAATTCTACTTCATCGAAGTGAATCCACGCATTCAAGTGGAACATACTGTGACAGAAGCCATTACAGGCATTGACATTGTTAAAGCACAAATTGGCATTGCTGAAGGTTTAACCTTTGGGGATGCATTGTTAGAAGTGCCGACACAAGATGGCATCAAAATGACGGGTGCTGCGTTACAATGCCGCATCACGACAGAAGATCCTGCCAATGGCTTTGTGCCCGATCATGGCGTCATCAATGCGTATCGCTCGCCTGCGGGCTTCGGCATTCGTTTAGATGGCGGTACAGCCTATGCAGGCGCAGTGATCACACCTTATTACGATTCACTCCTTGTCAAAGTCACCACTTGGGGCAGAAGCGCGGCAGAAGCCATTGAGCGTATGGATCGCGCATTGCGTGAATTCCGCGTGCGTGGTTTAGCCACGAACTTATTGTTCGTTGAAAATGTGATCAACCATCCATTGTTCATCAATGGCGAATGCATCACGCGCTTTATTGACGAAACACCCTCGCTGTTCACATTCCCTGTGCGTCGTGACCGTGCGAGCTACTTATTAAAATATTTATCTGAAGTGCAAGTGAATGGCAACCCTGAAGTGGCGGGTCGTGACATTCCTAAGCACTTTGTGACGCCAGTTTTACCAACGGTAAAACCTAAAGAAGATGTGGCAGAAGTCAAAGGCACGCGCATCATTTTAGATGAGCTCGGTGCAAAAGGTTTCAGCGATTGGATGCTCAATCAAAAAGAGGTGCTCATCACCGATACAACGATGCGTGATGCACATCAATCTTTATTTGCAACTCGCGTGCGCAGCCATGATCTATTGAAGATTGCGCCTTATTATCAAAAATTATTGCCAAAAATGTTCTCCATGGAATGTTGGGGCGGTGCTACATTTGACGTTGCCATGCGCTTTTTGAACGAAGATCCATGGGATCGTTTAGAAAAAATGCGCGAAGCCATGCCTAACATTTTATTGCAAATGTTGATCCGTGGCGTCAATGGTGTCGGTTACACCAGTTATCCAAACAATGCCATTCAGTTCTTTGTGGAACAAGCGGCGAAAAAAGGGATTGATCTTTTCCGTGTGTTTGACTCATTGAACATTGTCGATAACATGCGTTTTTGTATGGATTCCATCATTGATACCGGCAAATTGTGTGAAGCGACGATCTGTTACACCTCTGACATTCATGATGCAGCACGTCCGAAGTATCAATTAGAATACTATGTGAAGTTGGCCAAAGAGCTTGAAAAAGCAGGGGCACACATCATTGCCATTAAAGATATGGCGGGCTTATGCCGTGCACCGGCGGCGCGTCAATTGGTGAAAGCATTGAAAGAAGAAGTGGGTTTACCGATCCATTTCCATACGCATGACACTTCAGGCATCTCTGGGGCAAGCGTATTGGCTGCGGTAGAAGCTGGTGTGGATGCAGTGGATTGCGCCATTGACAGTTTCTCAGGCTTAACGAGCCAACCGCCAATGGGTTCGATTTTACGTGCCCTTGAGTACACCGATCGTGATCCTAAGTTTGATTATGATGCCATTACGCAAATTTCCACATATTTTGAAGGCGTGCGCTCTTATTATGCACCGTTTGAATCTGGCGTGCGTTCAGGCACATCAGACATTTATCGTCATGAAATGCCTGGCGGACAATACACGAACCTTAAAGAACAAGCACGCAGCTTAGGCTTAGAATCTCGTTGGGATCAAGTGGCCAAATCTTATGCAGATGTCAATACGCTCTTTGGGGACATCGTGAAAGTGACGCCAAGCTCTAAAGTGGTGGGCGACATGGCATTGATGATGGTGACGCAAGATTTAACGCCAGAAGATGTGGTCAATCCTAACCGTGAAATTGCTTTCCCAGCATCTGTGACAGGCTTATTCAATGGTGAGCTCGGCATTCCTGAAAGCGGTTTACCAAAAGCATTGTCTGATAAAATTCTACAAGGCAAAGCACCAGAGATTCAAAATGCAGGCAGCCAATTGCCGCCCGTGGATTTTGATCAATTGCGCACAGAATTGACAGCGAAGTTTAAATACGATGTCTCTGATACGGATTTGGCATCATACATCATGTATCCAAAGGTCTTTACAGATTTTGTGAAGTTCCGTTATGAATATGGTGATGTGTCCATCATTCCTACGAAGCAATTCTTCTACCCAATGGCAGAAGATGAAACCTTCAGCGTACAGATCGAGAAGGGTAAAGATCTATTGATCAGCTACCTTGTTGCCTCTGAGCCCGATAACAATGGCGATTGCCAAGTGTACTTTGAGCTCAACGGTGAGCAGCGCATCTTTAAAACACCGAAAAAAGGTGTGGAAGGTTTAGCTGCGAAGAAAGCAAAAGCCGACCCAAGCAATAATCATCACGTCGGTGCACCAATGCCAGGAATGATCGGTTTAATGCGCGTGAAAGTGGGGGATAATGTGAAAGAAGGCGATGCATTACTCACCATGGAAGCGATGAAAATGGAAACGATCCTACGATCTGAGAAAATGGGTGTGGTCAAGCAAGTGTACGTGCAAGTGGGCGACACAGTAGAATCTGGCGACTTATTGATCGTGATCGAATAATGAATCCTTAACTAAAACTTTAAATAAGTTTGAGTTGTTGATCCCTTGAGCAATCGGGGGATCTTTTTTTATTTGAGTCTGAAAAGGTTTGCCAAAGTAATGGTTTTTTAGATATACTTTACCGACTGACTACCGGTCAATATAGTTTAAAAAATTATTCACATCCACGCACACAATAGGAACATCACCATGGCAAAAACATATGATGAACGGCATGCAGAAATTATGGATGTCTCATTACGCTTATTCATTCAATACGGTTTAAAAGACACAACCGTCAATGACATCGTCAAAGCCGTCAATATCGCAAAAGGCACCTTTTACCATTACTTTCAATCTAAAGAGGATTTGATCCTAGAACTTCGCGCGAAATACATTCGCAGCTATTTATCACTGACCAATGATTACATGGGGCAATGCAAACACAGCGATTGGCATGGTAAAATCCGTGCATGGTGCCAAGGCAGCATTGTCCATTATTATGAGCATCGGGCAGAGCACATTGCATTGTTTCAGCAGCAATATTATTTAGATGAACGCCGCGAGCATTTAAGCGTCATCATCTTTTTAGAGGAATTTTTACGAACGGGCAATGAGGTCCAAGCTTGGCATGTAGCCTCGCCAGATTTAGTGGCGCTCTTGATTTATCAAGGCATCAATTTAGCCTTTGATGAATGCCGTGAAAAAAGTTTTGAAGAACTTGAAGGGATGACAGAGCGCCTTTATGATGTCTTCATCAAAATGGTTTCATAATGAGGGGGAGTCGATGCGAATCATCGCCGCGTTGTTGATGTTAGGTCAATTATCCATGAGCTTTGCTGAGCCTTTAACCCATGAAATGAAAAACTTCATGCGTTTAGCGGCTGCCAAAAATGGGGATCAATATGGATTTACCAAAGAAGATGCTCAGCAATATTTGGGCATCACTTGGGGGAAATCGCCGCGAAGGGGTGCGATTTATGAATCCACGGAGCATTTGGCAAAAGTACCTGATCAATCCACATTTGAATATAGTGCCAATCGCGGCACACGCATCTTAACCCTATATTTCACAGAGCCAGTCAAACCCTTTGTAAAAGCCATTGAACGTTTACGCGGATTTGAAGCCGCATGGTTCCCACGCCAGCAAGCCAATGGTTTGCCCATTCATTACTTTGAAGGCAAAAATCCAAGTGAGTTCATTCCCACACGTAAATTGTGGATCCGAATTTATGAATGCGCGGATAAACCTCAAACGCCGTGCATTCGCCGTGCTCAAATTATTTTTGCCAAACCAGGAGCCGTATTCTAATGACGCTTGCCATCCATAGGCTGACCACAGAGCAGCACAACCCTAGAACCCAACACATCGATGCCATGAGTACACTTGAAATGGTCAAAACCATGAATCAAGAAGATCAAGCCGTGATCGATGCGATTGCCAACGCCAATGAAAACATCAGCCATGCCATTGATGCAATTGTCGCCGCCTTAAAATCAGGGGGACGATTGATTTACATTGGTGCAGGCACATCCGGTCGTTTAGGTGTGTTAGATGCCTCAGAATGTTTACCCACATTTGGCGTTGGGGAAGAAAAAGTGATGGGCATCATTGCAGGTGGTGATCGGGCACTTCGTCATCCTGTAGAAAATGCAGAAGATCGCCGCGAATTGTGTGTTGAGGATTTAAAGCGTGTGGCATTCAATGACAAAGATATTCTATGTGCAATCGCAGCATCCGGGCGAACGCCCTATTGTTTAGGTGGCTTAGAGTATGCCAAAACCATCGGTGCAAAAAGCATTGCCGTGACCTGTACAGAGAATAATCCCATGTTAAGCGCCGCCGATTATCCAATTGCCATTGTAACCGGCGCTGAAGTGATTACAGGATCCACGCGCTTAAAAGCGGGCAGTGCACAAAAAATGGTGCTCAATATGCTCAGCACTTGTAGCATGATTCAATTGGGCAAAACATATGGCAATGTTATGGTGGATGTGAAACCCACCAATGAGAAATTACATCAGCGTGCGCTCAATATGCTGATGAGCATTTTAGAAATTGATGAAATCGCCGCCCATGATTTATTAGAGCGTGCACATCACCATGTGAAAACAGCACTGCTCATGCATCTACAAAAGATGAGTTATACAGAAGCGCAATCCGCATTGGCAAAAGAAGAGCGCTTAGCGATTCTTTTAAAAGAGGCAAAATAATGGCATATGGTATCGGAATCATGTCTGGCACATCACTTGATGGCGTTGATGTCGCTTTAGTGGAGATTGAAGGCATCAATGAATCCACACAATGCACACTCATTCATTATGACAGCTATCCATACGATGAACACATTCGAGCAGCTGTACTTCGCGTCAGTCATCCTGACACTTCAAATGTGGCAGAGCTTTGCGCATTAAACTTTGAACTTGGCAAATTATACAGTGACGCTGTGAGCCGTTTATTAAAAGATCATGATTTTAAAGCGCCGCTAGATTTTATCGCCATGCATGGACAAACCATTTATCACATCCCAAAAGCTACAGATGAATATTGCGCCTCAACTTTACAAATTGGGGATCCTGCACGCTTAGCTTATGATCATCATACAACCGTGATTTCAAACTTTCGCCCGATGGACATGATGGCAGGCGGGCAGGGTGCGCCCTTGGTGCCTTATACTGAATATCTATTATTGCGCAGCACCACGCACAATCGTTTTTTACAAAACATTGGTGGCATTGGCAACATTACCGTATTGCCAAAAAACTGTACGATGGATGATGTCTTTGCCTTTGATACAGGCCCAGGTAATATGATGATCAATGGCGCGATGCAATATTTCTATCAATTGCCGTATGATGATCAAGGACAAATCGCCGCCCGTGGGCAAGTGACCCCAGAATTATTGAACGATTTGATGAATGATCCCTATTTCAAAGAATCGCCACCAAAAGCCACAGGACGAGAATTGTTTGGGGAAACACGCATCCAATCCATTTGCGAGCAGTATGCGAATCAAGCAGACAATGTCATTGCAACGTTCACAGAATTAACCGCAAAAAGCATTGCCAACGCAATTGAACAATTCATTCAACCAAAGCTAGCACTTAATCCGGATGACGAACTCATCATTGCTGGGGGCGGCGCATATAATTTACATCTTGTGTCACGAATTGAGCATTATTTGCCTATGCTTAAAGTGAAGACGCAAGAGGACATTGGCCTTAATAGCGATGCAAAAGAAGCGGTGGCTTTTGCCGTGCTTGGGCATCAAACCCTCAATCGTCAGCCAAGCAATTTAACCACCGCTACAGGCGCCGCGCACAGTATGATTTTGGGCAACATCACTTTGAACCCTTGGGGGGATTGAAATTATTAAAAGTATCACCATTATGCTGATAAGAGAGGGGGAAGCTGCATAAATTAACGTTGTGGCTTTTATTATGCGATATGAAATATGGTATAATATTATATTGCGTTTTTTACATTTTTGGGGTTATCGGAATTCATTATGAGTAAGCAAAATGCTTTAACAGTTAAAGAACAACAAGCACGAATTAAAGAGTTAATTGCTCAAGGTAAAGAGCAAGGTTACTTGACGTATGCTGAAATCAACGATCACCTTCCTGAAGATATCATCGATCCTGAGCAAATCGAAAGCATCATTGCCATGATCTCTGAAATGGGCATTAAGGTGAGTGACGAAGCGCCAGATATGGACAGCTTGTTATTAACGAATGACTCCATCGGCTCAGATGATGATGCCGTTGATGAAGCGGCCGCGGTATTGGTCAACATCGACAGCAGTGAAATTGGTCGCACAACTGACCCTGTGCGTATGTACATGCGTGAAATGGGTACTGTAGATTTATTGTCTCGTGATGAAGAGAAATCAATCGCCATCCGCATCGAAGAAGGTTTAAACAGCGCATTATTAAACTTAGCGAATTACTATCCTGCGGTTGATCTTTTGATCGCCCGTTATGAAGAAACATTAGAAACAGATCAGCGCCTTGGCGACATTGCCACCGGCTTTGTGGATCCTAGCTATTATTCTGAAATCGCCGAAGATAAAGATGATGAAGAATTAGAAATTGTGGATGATGAAGCGCCAGCTGATGATCTTGAAGATGATGAAGAATCTGAAGGTGGCAGCGCCGCTTCTGCGGAAACTGGCCCAAATAAAGAGATCTTTGCAGAAAAAATTGCAGAGCTTAAAGCCATCATTGCAGAAATTGATGCCCTTCGTGGTAACAAACGCAAGAAAAACATCGATGCTTTAATTTTAGATGCCCAAGAGCGTTTAAAATCAAAATTCATCGAGTTTAGATTGGCACCAAAAATGCAAGAAGATATGGTGGCTTTATTAAAAGAGACCATTGATCGCATTCGTCCATTAGAACGTAAAATGATGAAAATCTGTATCGCCACTTGTAAAATGCCGCGCGATGCATTCATCAAAACATTCCCACGCAATGAAACGAAAAAAGAGTGGGTCGAAGAGGTCATCAACAGCAAGCACAAATATGCCAAAGCCATCGAAGAGCACAAAGATGCCATCTTTGAGATTCAAACACAATTGGCAAAAATTGAAAAAGCCAACAGCTTAGCCATTTATGAGATTAAAGAGATCAACCGTGAAATCTCCATCAATGAAGCGAAAGCAAAACGTGCAAAACGTGAAATGATCGAAGCGAACTTACGTTTGGTGATCTCGATTGCGAAAAAATACACCAACCGTGGTTTGCAGTTCCTTGACTTGATTCAAGAAGGGAACATTGGCTTGATGAAAGCGGTGGATAAATTTGAATATCGCCGCGGTTTTAAATTCTCAACGTATGCGACATGGTGGATTCGTCAGGCGATCACGCGTTCAATCGCCGATCAAGCGCGCACCATCCGTATTCCTGTGCACATGATCGAAACCATCAATAAGTTAAACCGTATTTCTCGTCAAATGTTACAAGACATGGGGCGCGAAGCAACACCAGAAGAACTCGCGGAAGCCATGGGTTTACCTGAAGATCGCATTCGTAAAGTGTTGAAGATCGCTAAAGAACCGATCTCAATGGAAACGCCTGTGGGTGATGATGAAGATTCACATTTAGGTGACTTCATTGAAGATACAGGCATGGTCTCTCCATTAGAAGCGGCCACCAGCGTCGGTTTAAGTGAAGCCACCCGTGAAGTGTTAGAAACCTTAACACCGAGAGAAGCAAAAGTACTTCGCATGCGTTTTGGTATCGACATGAACACGGATCACACCTTAGAAGAAGTGGGCAAACAGTTTGATGTCACGCGCGAACGTATTCGTCAAATCGAGGCCAAAGCCCTTCGCAAATTGCGTCATCCGAACCGTTCTGAAAGCTTACGCAGCTTTATGGACAATGAATAAGCCTCACTTATTTGCTTAATGTCTTGAAAACCTCTTAAACTTTTAAGAGGTTTTACTTTTTAATATTCCCCGAGATTGTAGAGTTATGAACCATTACCACCGTTTCAGTGTTGCGCCGATGCTCAATTGGACCGACCGCCATTGTCGTTATTTTTACCGTTTGATGAGCAAACAAGCCTTGCTATACACCGAAATGGTGACCACCGGTGCCATTTTGCATGGGGATACAGACATGCATTTGCGTTTTAATGCCAAAGAATCGCCGATTGCATTGCAATTAGGTGGATCAGATCCAAAAGATTTACAAACGGCGGCTAAAATTGCAGAAGATTATGGATATACCGAGATCAATTTAAACTGTGGTTGTCCATCTGACCGCGTGCAAAAAGGTCGCTTTGGTGCGTGTTTGATGACTGAGCCTGAATTGGTGGCAGAGTGCTTTGATGCCATGCAAAGCGCTGTCAATATTCCTGTCACCATTAAAAATCGTATTGGCATTGATCATCAGGATGATTATGCCTTTGTGCATCGTTTTATTGATGTGGTGAGTCAAGCAGGATGCAAAACATTCACAGTTCATGCGCGTAAAGCGTGGCTATCTGGCTTATCGCCTAAAGAGAACCGTGAGATTCCACCATTAGATTATGATCGCGTGTATCAGTTAAAGCACGATTTTCCAGAATTGATGCTAATCTTAAATGGTGGCATTCAATCGCCAGAGCAGGGATTAAGCGTCATGAACAATCTTGATGGTGTCATGCTTGGGCGCGCCGTGTATCACTCGCCCTTTTTAATGAATGAAGTGGATCATCTTTATTTTGGGGATGAATCCTCTGATCAATCACCGTTTGATGTTTTAGCTGCATTAAAGCCTTATGTGGAATCTGAATTGGCTGCAGGCGTTAGGGTTCATCACATTGGCCGCCATTTACTTGGACTATTTAATGGCTACCCAAAAAGTCGCCAATGGCGCCGCCACCTCAGTGAAAATATGTTTAAAGATGATGCGGATTTTACCGTGTTTGAAGACGCTGTGAAAAAAGCCTTCGATAGAATTTTATAATGATTTTCATTGTGATATGATATGACGCGATTTAACCAAGGAAATAACATACTATGAAAAAAACAATTTTAGCTGTCGCTTTACCTTTGATCATTTATGGTTGCTCTGATGAGTCTAGCAATCTTTCAAATGCCGATAAATTCAAAACTTTTGAACAAAACTACCTTGCTGCAACACAAACAGTGATCAACAAATCCACTGAATTTAGCACAGGCGCTGTGGCGTATGAAGCGAACTTTAGCAATGTGAATGATCAAGTTTCCTTACAAGATCAATTCACCTATACCGATCAACAAAATGCCGCATCGATTGAATACAACATCACCTCTCAAGCGAATGTTGATTTAGCAAAATACAACCCAGAAAATGGTCGCGCTTTAATCAAAGGGCAGGCCAATGGTGGTGTGGTCATTGATGTAGAAGCGGCAGGTGAAACGGTTAAATTAAACAACCTATTTGCCAATGCAGATTATGAAGGCACATTAGATGAAAAAGCCAAAACATTTTCTTACAATGTGAAAATGGCAAAAAACACGGTGCCTGTATTATTGAGTGATGTGGCCATTGCTGAATTGACACTCAATGATTTCACCAATGACATTGTGTTGAATTTCAACAAAGATTACACAGATTTGACGGCATTAAAATCGGGTTCTGAAGGCAAGAGCATTCAAATTAAAGCCACCGGTGAATTGGCCAAAGAAGTGGATGCAAACATTGATTTGACAAAATTGGTGTCTTCAACGAACTATCAAGCAAGCCCATTAAAATATGAAACGGTTGCCTCATTGGGCAATCTTGCCATGTCTGCCACGAATAAAAACAGCGACAATGTTGAAACCTTCAAGTTTGATGTGTCTAAAATTGAAGCGAAAAGTGGTATTTATGAAGAGAAAGGTTTACTCTCAGGCAACGTCGCTTATCATGTTGGTAATGTTGCGGTGACTAAAGATCAATCTCCAAAGCTTGATTTTGGCGCCATCTCTGTTGATACCAACATCAAAGGCATCAAAAACATCAAAAATTGGAAGGCTTTAATTGAACAAGCAAACGCATTATCTTCACAAGATCCATCTGACATGAACGAAGCAGAAGCGCAAGAATTTTTAAAAACGATTGCCTCTTTGTTCACTAAAGATACCCGTTTGAACATGAGCTTTGAAAACAAATTAACCATTGGCGATGAATTAAAAGCCAGCATTGCTTTCCAACCTTCTGAAAAATTAGTGGCCTTATTGCAAGAAGGTCCTGAAGCCATTGAAGCCATGGTTGAAAATCAATCGCCTGTAGATTTGATCGATGCATTCATTCATGAATTCTCTTTCAAAGGTAAAGTGACGGAAGATTACATCATTGCTCAGTATGAAAAATTCTTAACATTAGATGGCCAAGACACTGCGTCTGCGAAAAAAGATGTGCAAGGCGCCATTCAAATGGTGATGATGTTAGTGGGCATGCAATCTGCACAATTAGGTGCCTCTCCGCTTGAGTACAAAGAAAGAACATTGTTCATGGACATTGAATTCAAACAAGGGACTTGGAACATCAACGGTAAAAAATTAACCACCGCAGAAATTTTTGCAGCATTCCAATAAATCTTCAGCGGACGCTAAAAATTTAAGCAAAAGCCCTCAATCGAGGGCTTTTTTTCTGCTAACTTCACAGAATCGTTCTATAATATTGTTTTTGAGAAGGAGTAAAGCAATGAGCTTAAAAGCTAGAATCATGGAAGACATCAAAACAGCAATGCGCGAGAAAAACAAAGAAAAACTCGCCACTTTGCGTTTAATCAGTGCAGAAATCAAACAAGTGGAAGTGGATCAACGCATTGAGATGGATGATGCCGCAGTGACTGCTGTTTTAGTGCGCATGGTTAAGCAACGCAAAGAGTCCATTGATCAATTCCAAAAAGCTGAACGCTTAGATTTAGTGGCGCAAGAAGAATCTGAATTGTCCATCATCATGCCATATTTGCCAGAGCAAATGAGCCAAGAAGATGTAGAAGCTGCCATCAGCGAAGCGATTAAAGCGACAGGTGCTTTGACCATGAAAGACATGGGTAAAGTCATGGGCATGTTAAAGCCACAATTAGAAGGTAAAGCTGACATGGGCGTTGTGAGCAAATTGTTAAAAGCAGCTTTGAACCCATAAATGAGTAAAGGCTACATTCCGAATCAATTTGTTGATGAAGTCATCGGGCGCGTTGATATTGTTGAGATCATCAATCAGCGCGTGCCCCTGAAAAAAATGGGCAACAGCTTTAAGGCATGTTGTCCGTTTCATCAAGAAAAATCGCCATCGTTTATGGTCAATCAAAGCAAACAGTTGTATCACTGTTTTGGCTGTGGCGCGAAGGGCAATGTGGTCACTTTTTTAATGGAGTATGAGAAACTTGAGTTTATCGAATCCATTGAATACTTAGCCCATCATGAAGGCATGGTGGTGCCATATGAACGACGATCAAATGTATCGCCAGAAGCAGAAAAGCGCACACAAACCACATTGACGGCCTTGGAAGAAGCCAATCAATTTTTCCAGCGCGAATTGGCAAAGCCCAATCATCAGCATGCACGAGATTATTTGGCCAATCGTGATTTAAACAGCGAAGACATTGCGCGCTTTAACATTGGTTTTGCGCCAGACAGCTGGAATGCCTTATTAATGACATTAAAGTCAAAAGGTGCAAGCGAAAAAACATTGGAAGAAGCAGGGCTCATCATTCCTGCACAAAATAAAGTCAATCACTTTTATGATCGTTTTCGTGATCGCGTGATGTTTCCGATCCGCAATCGCAAAGGGCAAACCATTGCGTTTGGTGGACGCATCATTGGAGCTGGTGAACCAAAATATTTAAACTCCCCAGAAACTCCCGTTTTCCATAAAGGGAAAGAGCTTTACGGATTGTATGAATTGCGCCGTGATGTGCGCAATTACAATGAAATCCTTGTGGTGGAAGGCTACATGGATGTGGTGATGATGTCACATTTTGGCATTCAAAATGTGGTGGCAACACTTGGGACAGCGATGTCAAATACACAAGTGGCCAATTTATTTCGTTATACGCATTCCATTGTTTTCTGTTTTGATGGCGATGAGGCAGGGCAGAAGGCTGCTTACAAAGCGATGGAAAATGCATTGCCTGTAATGAATGTGGATAAAGAGATTAAATTCCTCTTTTTACCCGATCGTCATGATCCGGACAGTTACTTAAAAGCCCATGGACAAGCAGCATTTTTAGACTTAGTGAACAATGCATTGCCATTGAGTGAATATCTTTTTGCTCATTTTGAACAACGCTATTCATTAGAAAGCATTGAAGGGCGCTCGCAACTGTTGACGGATATGGGCGCACTGATCAACTCCATGCCAGACATTCCGCTGCGAGATTTATTACGCGTCGAACTTGGTAAAAAAGCCAATGTGTCTGCAAGCATTTTAGAGAAACATGTCAGCGCTGGCGTTGTGGCAACACCCGTTAGACGCAAAATGGCACAACCCCAAGGTCAAAACTTAGTTGAACGCGGCATTATTTTACTCTTAAATAACTTAAATTTGGCAAAAACCATCCATAATTATGAATTTTTGCTAGATAGTGAGGAAAAAGGCGCTAAAGTTTTATATCAACTCATCACCACCATCATTGATTATCCTGAAATCAAAACAGCAGCGCAATTGCTTGGCCGCTTTCAACATCAACCATGGATTCAATATGTTGAATCTTTAAGTGTGCTTGATCACATGCTTGATCCTCAATTGCATCAATCAGAATACACTGATGCCATGCGCCGTTTGGCGAAACGTGTAGATCCACGTAAACAAGTATTGGCAAAATTCGCTCAAGGTTTACCATTGAGTGATGAAGAACTCAAATTATTGAAACTTAATTAATGCTTAATTTATTCAGTCAATTTAGCCCAAGCGCCATCGGTGCTGCAATATTCTTTGTTTTAATTCTTGTGGTCGCCGTGCTGCCTAAAAAGCGCACACCCAAAAAATCAAAACGGATCGAACCGACCGTTACAGAGAAAGTCCCGCAAAAAAAACCACAAGCGAAATCAGACAAAACAGCGCGTGAATATCCGACTTTTAAAGATCAACAGCAAGTGTTTACCGAAAAGACTAAAAGGGAAGCTGCGGTTAAAGTGGCCACCTTTGAAAAACGTGGTTTGATGAATATTGGTGAAACGATTGCATTTGAGCGCGTACAAAGTATTTTGCGTTACAATAAAATTCTGCTGCATGTTTATCCGCAAGTGCCATTGATGGCGTTCATTGAAGAAACCACAAATGCAGATTATGTTTTACAATTACAAAAAGGTTTGCGCCCAGATTTTGTACTGACAGATTTTCAGCACAATGTTGTAGCGGTGATCGAAATCAATGGCAATGGACATCATGATAAATTTGATGATACCAAAACCATGATCCTAAATTCTGTGGGCATTGATGTCATCAATGTGGATACGAATGGCTGGAATCGATCTGGATCTATAACATATCAAAATCATGTGATCCAGAAAATTGATGAAGCCATGCAAATGTATTTATCTCAGTCATCATAATCTATACAGCCATAAAGCCCTAGATTTCAATATAGATACAATTTCCACTTCTATATATTATGTTAAATTATATTTATATGCGTGATTGCCCTTGATTCATGATCTCTACATTAAAAAATATTTACCGCTCCGCTTCATTACACTAATCATGTTCATCAAGATTTATCTTTAATCTCATCAGACCAAAAATGATCATTCTTAAAGTGTGATGCATTTCATTTCATGGTGATCATAAATCCCATACAATATTTCACACTCAATTTGCCAATCGGTTAACTGAGTATGAAATCTGGATGATTTTTAGTCTCAAACATATGCACTCAGTTTTTCTAGAAGTGACATAGGAGGCACATTGATGAATTCTACGCGCGTACGATTGCATTTTTTATCGCATCATTCTGCCCTATTCAATTCTTATTTTAATTATTTAGGGCTTTATTTCAGATGGTGGCATTTGAGATCGATGCTGGTGAGGTTTAATATTTTAATAAACTATAATGACCGACGGTCAGTTGGTTATCCTGAATATTCTCAGCAATTTAATTCAGCTTAATTTTAATTGCTCACTTAATATTGATATTGGCATTGATATCTCTGTACTAAAATAACGGCGATCATCATACCATACTTTAATCACGTTGCATTTCCTTTAACTTCTAGGTTAGAGATTGATCGTTTTAGCTAAATGAAAACAATGATTCAGCCAGTCTTTTAAAATTGTCTATCCATATAAAAAGATTATTTTTATCCGCCCTATTCACTTGCATGATCATTTAGATCGTGACATGTGGGTTTAATTATTTGTTGATATTTTACTTGGGCTTTAATGAGTGATGAGTTTTATTGATTTGATATTACAATCAATATTGACCGACGGTCAGTCGTTTAATGCCCATTAAAAAGCCCACTTCCATGGGCTTAGAAATTTATTTTAATTTTGCTAAACGACTCACATCTCTCACCGCGCCAAATGCAGCTGAGGTTGCCAGTGCACCATAAACTTGTAACGCTGGGGATACTTTACGCGTACGCACTTCTTTAGGCACAAATCCAATTTGCGCTTGAGTCGCCAATCGTGCGTCAATCTCTTCAGGCGATACATTTAAATGGATTTTGCGTTCAGGGATGTCAATGATGATTTCATCACCTGTTTCCACAATGGCAATGATGCCACCATCCGCCGCTTCTGGCGATGCATGACCAATGGATAAACCAGAAGTTCCGCCAGAGAATCGGCCATCTGTCAATAATGCACAAGCCTTCCCTAACCCTTTGGATTTTAAGTAAGACGTTGGGTACAACATCTCTTGCATGCCGGGTCCGCCTTTTGGGCCTTCATAACGAATGATCACCACTTCACCGGCTTTCACTTCATCGTTTAAAATGCCTTTAACGGCAGAATCCTGACTTTCATACACACGTGCACGACCTGTGAATTTTAAAATGGAATCATCCACACCCGCCGTTTTCACAATACAGCCATCTTTTGCTAAGTTGCCATACAATACGGCAATGCCACCATCTTGGCTATAAGCATGTTCACCACTTCTGATGCAACCATTTTCACGGTCTGTATCTAATGATTCAAAGTAACGATCTTGACTAAACGCTTCTGTGGTGCGTACGCCACCTGGTGCTGATTGATAAAAATGTTTAATTGTTTCATCCTGTTGCGTCACCACATCCCAACGCTCAATGGCATCTTTCAATGTTGGTGCATGCACAGTTGGGCAATCGGTATGCAATAAATTCATGCGTGCCAATTCACCTAGAATACCAATGATGCCGCCTGCGCGATGCACATCTTCCATATGATATCGACTGGTGGATGGAGACACTTTAGATAAATGTGGTACTTTGCGAGACAATCGATCAATGTCCTGCATGGTAAAATCAACACCCGCTTCATGGGCAGCCGCTAACAAATGCAACACAGTATTGCTCGATCCGCCCATGGCAATGTCAAGCATCATGGCATTTTCAAAAGCTTTAAACGAGGCAATCGAACGTGGCAATACTTGATGATTATCATTGTCATAATAATCGCGCGTGTTTTTCACAATGAGGCGCGCCGCTTCTAAAAAGAGTTCTTGGCGATTTTTATGGGTGGCAACGAGTGAACCATTACCCGGTAAGGATAAACCTAAGGCTTCCGTTAAGCAGTTCATGGAGTTTGCCGTAAACATCCCTGAACATGAGCCACACGTTGGACATGCATTTTCTTCAATGGCTTGAACTTTATCATCTGCTTCGCGATCATCCGCCGCCATTACCATGGCATCGACAAGATCAAGGCGCAATTTTTCATTATTCCAAGTGAGTTTCCCTGATTCCATCGGGCCACCTGATACAAAAATAGTGGGAATGTTCAAACGCATTGATGCCATCAACATGCCTGGGGTGATTTTATCGCAGTTTGAAATACAGATCATGGCATCTGCACAGTGGGCATTGACCATATATTCTACAGAGTCCGCAATCAAATCACGACTTGGCAGAGAGTACAACATCCCATCATGTCCCATTGCAATGCCATCATCCACGGCAATGGTGTTAAATTCTTTGGCAACGCCACCGGCTTTTTCAATTTCACGCGCCACCATTTGACCTAAATCTTTCAGGTGCACATGTCCTGGCACAAATTGCGTAAAAGAGTTAACAACGGCAATGATCGGTTTTTTAAAATCTTCATTGTTCATTCCTGTGGCACGCCACAACGCACGTGCCCCCGCCATATTACGACCTTGGGTCGATGTATGCGAACGATATTTCGGCATAGTTTTTCCCTGCTGTTCTAAATTCTATTAAATATTCCCTGCTCTAAAAAATTTTAGAGTGATTCGCCACTCACAAATCATTGATCAATTTAGGTTTTGATCCATTTTGCCTTTTGGGCGCTCTCCATGATGGTTCTAATTATATAGCATGCTTATCTAGCGAAAATCAACTCTAAAGCCGTATTCTAGGCACTTTGTTTCATTTAATGTTGAGACTCATCTCAAAAGTATTTGAAAAATTAGCATCAACACCCATAAATGTGATCAAAAACTATACAGACAATCTTTATTAACTCATTGTAATTAAATATAACCATCAATATTTAAATGCTAATGTGATCATCTTGCAATGGATCAATTATTTAAATGATCATCGTTTTTATTTGCAAAATTTTTAAAAATTCGTATCTTCTCATTAAGGAGGTGTTTTATATATTAAAAAATATGCATCAAACATACATGAGAAATTTAATTCATTAAAACAATACAACAACAAGTAAAATTTGAGGAGGACCCTATGTCTAATGCTGTAGAACAGGATCGCCAATATGATGTCGTCGTGCATCGTATCTACAATGATCCGCGATTCAAAGAGATGGTGGCCAAAAAACAGAGATTCAGTCTCTGGCTACTGCTGCTCACATTAGGTTTTTATATTTTGATCATCATTGGCGTTGCCTTTGCACCTGATCTCGTTGGATTGCCGATGGCATCTGACATGGTGACCACGTGGGGCATTCCTGCGGGATTCTTTTTGATCATTTGGACCATTTTAATGACAGGCTATTACGTCTATCGCACCAATACTTATTATGATCCGATGACGGAAAAGTTGTTAAAGGAGATCGCCAATGAAATTAAATAATGTCTTTAAGCAATTGTTGTGCTTAGCCATTTTGGGCGTCGGCAGCTTTGCCTTAGCACAAACAACAGGCGGCGGTAAAAACTGGACCGCCATCATCATGTTCTTCGTCTTTGTGTTTGCAACGATCGCCATCACATTTTGGGCATCGAATAAAACCAAATCCGCCTCTGACTTCTATACCGCAGGCGGTGGCATCTCTGGCTTTCAAAATGGTTTAGCCATTGCCGGTGACTATTTATCCTCAGCCTCCTTCCTTGGGATCTCTGCCCTTGTGTTTGCATCGGGTTATGATGGTTTAATTTACTCATTTGGTTTCTTCATTGGTTGGCCGGTGATTTTATTCCTCATGGCAGAACGCTTTAGAAACTTAGGTCGCTTCACATTTGCGGACGTGACTGCGTTTCGTTTGAATCAAACACCTATCCGTATTTTAGCAGTGTTCTCCACAATGGCCATCGTATTGTTATATTTGATTGCACAAATGGTGGGCGCGGGTAAATTAATCGAATTGCTCTTTGGCTTAAACTACAACATTGCCGTTTTCATCGTGGGCATTTTGATGATGATCTATGTATTATTAGGCGGCATGTTGGCCACAACATGGGTACAAATGATCAAAGCCGTTTTGATTTTGATCGGCGCAACGTTCATGTCCATCGTGGTTTTATATTGGGTGGGCTTTAACCTTGAAACGTTGTTTGTTGAAGCGACAGATGTTCACAATGCAGGCACTGCGTTGATGAAACCAGGTTTGGCATACTCTAACCCGATCGATACCATCTCTTTAGGCATTGGCTTAATGTTTGGTACGGCAGGTTTGCCACACATCTTGATGCGTTTCTTCACAGTTAAAGATGCCAAAGAAGCAAGAAAATCAGCATTATACGCAACAGGTTTCATTGGTTACTTCTATTTATTGATGTTCATCATCGGCTTTGGCGCGATCTTATATGTGACTGGCAAACCTGAATACACCAATGCAGATGGCTTAATTGTGGGCGGCGCGAACATGGTTGCCATCCATTTATCTCATGCAGTCGGCGGTAACGTCTTGTTAGGCTTCATGTCTGCAGTGACATTTGCAACATTGGTTGCGGTTGTTGCAGGTTTAACCTTATCAGGTGCATCTGCCATCAGTCATGACTTCTATGCCAACGTCATCAAAAAAGGCAAACCTGTGATGAAAACTGAGTTGATGATTTCACGCATCACCACAGCATCCTTAGGCATCATTGCAATTTTATTGGGATTATTGTTTGAGCATCAAAACGTTGCCTTCTTAGTGGGCTTAGCCTTCTCCATTGCAGCCTCTGCAAACTTCCCATTACTATTCTTATCCATGTATTGGAAACGTTTGAGCACAAAAGGCGCGGTAATTGGTGGTGCAGCAGGTTTAATCAGTGCGGTATTGATGATCCTCTTTGGCCCAGAAGTTTGGGTGAAAGTGTTAGGTCACGACAGCCCATTGTTCCCATACAATAACCCTGCATTATTCTCCATTCCAATTGCATTCATTGTCACATTTGTGGTGTCATCTATGGATAACTCACAACAAGCTGAAGAAGAGCGTTCTAAATTCATCAGCCAATATGTGCGTTCACAAGTGGGCGGCGAAGGCATCTCTGAAGCGATTCAACAATATCGCCAAGTGAATCACCCTGAGTTTTTCACTGAAGCGCAAAATAAATCATCATAAAATTCCTTTAAAAGGGAATGAAATGAATCGATACCTGAACGCTGTTTCAGGTATTTTTTTGCCAACATTCTAAAAAACCATAACCATTTTAAATTGTAATGAAATGTTAATGTTCGCTACAATGGTCTCAGTTTCATGGACTGTTGTGAAACTTAATCTATACGATTACTCTCCTTACAAAAAAGCCCTAAAATATTTTTAGGGCTTTTTCTTATGAATGAATGCGTGCAATCTTTAAGGGATTTTATAATCCAACGTCGAAGTAGCACCGCGATCTATCCCTAAATGTTTAACCAATGTTGGCAATACACTCTCTAACTCTTTTTTCAAAGTATACGGCGGATTGACAATGAACATGCCGCTGCCAAACATACCAAATTGATCACCTTCAGGTTCTGTGACAGAGAGCGTTACATTAAGGTAATTATCTTTAAACAATCGTTCTAATTTATTGGGCAAATTCAAACTTTCATTGCGTGGCAACAACGGATACCAAACCATATAACAGCCCGTTGAAAAGCGTTCATGCGCTTCTTGCAATGTTTTGATCACCGTTTGATAATCTTTTTTATCTTCATATGGTGGATCAATCAACACCACAGCACGGCGTGACGATGGCGGCAATAAGCCAATCAAACCTTTAAAGCCATCCGTGATGCCCACTTGGTACTTGACCCCTTGCCCTTTCATATTATTGATGAGAATTTCTGAATCCGTTGGATGCAATTCAAATAACTTCATGCGATCGGTGCTGCGCACCAACTTTTGGGCAATCACAGGCGAACCCGGATAAAAACGTTTTTTACCCGTTTGAAATTGATTGATGAATAATAAAAAATCATCCAAGGCTTTTGGCAGGTCATCCGCTTGTTGCAATGTGCCAATGCCCGCTTCATATTCACCCGTTTTTTCCGCAAAGGGATGATGGGTATCATAAAGCCCTGCGCCAGAATGCGTATCAATGTACCAATATGGTTTATCTTTTTGATTGTAATAGTTTAAAACAGAAAACAGCACAAAGTGCTTGAGGGCATCTGCATGATTGCCCGCATGAAAGCCATGACGATAACTTAGCATAAATTATTTAGACTCAAAATAAGTGATGTAAAGGAGAGCGGCCACCATAATGATCGCGCCCAGCCAAAATTGTGTGCCCACCGTCCAGCCAAAAAAGACAAAGCCTAAGAGCGTGTTTAACGGCAGTTTTAGATAATCAAAGGGTTGAATGTAAATGGCATCCGCCACATGATACGCTTTGACCAAAGTAAATTGTGCAATCATGGTTAAAAAACCCAACACCAATAAATAGCCCATCAATCCCATATCCCACACCAAATGTTCCACTTTCAGCGCATGCGTAAAATTATCCGTCAGCGCCAGCACTAAGTTAATCGGAAACATGATGAGATAGAGATAAAAAAGAAGGGTTAAAGGATGATCTTTATCGGCTAAGTATTTAATCAATAATGAATAAATTGCCCAAAAGAAAGCCGCAGCCAATGGTAAAAATGCCACGTAATTCATGGCGGCATAACTGGGGTTTAAAATTAGGATTGCACCCACAAACCCCATCAATGTTACTAAAATTCGTACCGACGTGGCTTTTTCTTTCAAAAATAGGAACGCACCAATGCTGGCAAATAGAGGTGAGGTCATCAGTAATGCAACGCCTTCCCCAATCGGAAATTGCAGGTTCAGTGCTTTCACCCACAGCTGAACCCCAACAATTGCGGCTAAAATGCGTAAAAAGTGAATCCAAAAACGCTCTGTTTTCGCCACTGTTTTCAGCCCAGCTTTTAAAAACGTGGGCAGTAAAAAACAGAAAGCAAAACTGTATTGAAAAAAAGCAATCCAACTTGAGCTGATGGGATACTGCTGACTGATGTACGGCGTGATCACATTGATGGCAGCAAAGGCAATACCTGTGGCCATCATCCAACAAGCACCCATCATTGGTTTTTGCATATTACAACTCTGTACCCATATAACCTAAGGCATTGAGTGAACGCTCATCATCTGACCAACCTTGACGCACTTTCACAAACGCTTTTAAAAATACTTTTTTCTCAAACAATTTTTCTAGATCTTGACGCGCTTGTGTGCTTGCTTCTTTGAGTGTCACACCGCTTTTACCAATCACGATGCCTTTTTGACTTTCGCGCTCAACCCACACAATGGCATTGATGCGAATGATCTCTGGTTCCACCTCAAAGCTTTCCACTTCCACCGTCAATGCATACGGAATCTCTTGATTCAAGCGGCGCGTTAATTTTTCACGCAACACTTCACTCGCTAAGAACGCACTTGATGCTGTGGTGATTTCATCTTCACTGAACAAAAATGGCTGCTCAGGCAAATAATGGGTTAAAGATTTGATCACCAATTTCATCTGTTTTTCATCTAATGCAGAGATCGGAATGCATTCAGCAAACTGATATTTACTCATCATTTCAGACAAAAATGGGAACAAGGTTTCCTTGTCTTTCACATGATCAATTTTATTGACCACTAAAATCACAGGCTTATCAATGTATTTTAAGCGCTTTAACGCCAAGGCATCATCATCGGTAAATTTTAAAGCTTCCACCATAAATAAAATCACATCCGCCATTTCAAGTGAACTGGTGGCGGTTTTATTTAAATGACGATTCAATGCTGAATGCTCAGCCACGTGCAATCCTGGTGTATCAATGAAGATCGCTTGGCAATAATGATCCGTATAAATGCCCGTAATGGCGTGACGCGTGGTTTGTGGTTTACTGGATGTAATGCTCACTTTTTGACCAATCAAACGATTCATCAATGTGGATTTGCCCACATTCGGTCGGCCAATGATGGAAACGTAGCCTGAGTGTTGGTTTTGATTCATAGTAACTTATCAAGCATCAACTGGGCGGCATTCTGCTCTGCCCTTTTTTTGCTTGTTCCTTCTGCGATTGTTGTAAATGATTGAGCATGACAAGCCACTTTAAAGCTTTGAGCGTGGTCTTGTCCTTCAATGGCCACGATCTCATACTCTGGTATCGATTTATTGATGGCTTGTAAATGCTCTTGTAAACGGCTCTTTGGATCCTTCACAGATTCTGTGATGCATTGGAAAGAGCGCTCATTGATGGTGTGTAACTCCGCTTCATATAGGCGTAAAATCATGGCTTTAGCGCTTTCAAAGTTGCTGTCTAAAAAGACCGCAGCAATGATTGCTTCCACCGTGTCTGCTAAAATGCTTGCGCGTTTTGCACCATCGTTTTTACGCTCACCATAGCTGATCACCAAATGTTTTTGTAGATCTAAGGATTTTGCAATAGTGTGCAGCGTCTCTTCCTTCACTAAGTGGGCACGAATGTTTGATAATTCACCCTCTTTAGCATCTGGAAAACGCTCATACAACGCATGGGCAATTGTGAAATTTAAGCAACCATCTCCCAAAAACTCTAAACGTTCATTGTGAACGCGGGAAACTGAGCGGTGAACCAACGCTTGTTTTAACAAAGCGATGTTCGTAAATTGGTATCCGAGTTTTTCTTGTAGTCGATCAATCATAACTATTTCAATACTGTGAAAATGTGGTCACAATCTTTCAATTGCGTCACACATTTGTAATTCATCCAAATAAAATTAGCTTTACCCACCAATTGATTGTCATTGACAAAGCCCCAATAACGGCTGTCTAAACTATTATCGCGGTTATCGCCAAAAGCCAAGTATTGTCCATCTGGCACTTTAAATGGAAATGGGCGCAGGATGTCCAACCCGGCATCTGCACGCGTCAAGTATGGCAACTGCTGCACGCCATGCTCAACGATGCCATCTTTAGATGGCAGATATTCTGTAAAGATCAAATCTGATTCAGGCTCAATGGCTGGCCCAACATATTCATATTTGACAGGCACACCATTGATGGTGAGCATTTTGTCTTTATAATCCACCACATCACCTGGTAAACCCACAATGCGCTTGATGTAATTGATGCGCTCATCTTTTGGATATTTAAACACGGCAATGTCACCGCGCTCAACGCCTTCGCCAGGTTGACTGAAAATGCGCTCATTGGTGATCGGGTAACGCAAACCAAATGACCAGCGATTGGCCACAATCATGTCACCGGCATATAATGTCGGTTGCATTGAGCCACTTGGGATGATGAACGGCTCTGCGATGAATGTACGCAGCACCGTCAAAAAGAGAACAACCGGAAACAAAAATGCTGCCCAATCCACCAGTGCCGGCAATTTTGTATCCTTTGTGCGCTTTTTCTTAAAATATAAGCGATCAATGAGCAGAATTAAACCCGTCACAGGCACTGCAAACACAATGGCAATCGCCAAGTAATGCGTGAATTGGGAAAACATCGTAATATCCTTTGTCTATTTATCAACTTGCAACACAGCTAAGAAGGCAGATTGTGGAATTTCCACGTTACCCACTTGCTTCATGCGTTTTTTACCCGCTTTTTGTTTCTCGAGTAATTTGCGCTTACGGCTCACGTCACCGCCGTAACATTTCGCCAATACGTCTTTACGCATTGCTTTGACAGTGCTTCTTGCAATGATTTGCGCACCAATCGCCGCCTGAATGGCAATGTCAAACATCTGGCGTGGAATCAACTCTTTCATTTTTTCCACCAAATCGCGACCACGATACACCGCATTGTCTTTATGCACAATGAGCGCTAACGCATCGACCGTTTCACCATTGATGAGGATGTCCACTTTCGCAAGATTGGCCGCTTCATAGCGCACAAATTCATAGTCGAAAGAAGCATAACCACGAGACACTGATTTTAAGCGGTCAAAGAAGTCAAGCACCACTTCGCTCATTGGCAATTCAAATTGCAATTGCACTTGGGAGCCTGCATACACAATGTTCTTTTGTACGCCGCGCTTTTCCACACACAATGTGATGATGTTGCCTAAGTACTCTTGTGGCGTCAAAATGTTTGCACGAATGATCGGCTCACGAATTTCACTGATTTTATTTGGTGCAGGTAAATCATTCGGGTTATCAATCAATACAACTTCACCATCCGTTTTTTCTAATTCATAAATTACGGTCGGCGCAGTTGTGATTAAATCTAAATCATATTCACGTTCTAAACGCTCTTGAATGATCTCCATATGTAGCATGCCTAAGAAACCACAACGGAAACCAAAGCCCAACGCTTGAGAAGATTCAGGTTCAAAGTTTAAAGAGGCATCGTTTAAACGCAATTTTTGTAGCGCTTCACGTAAATTTTCATAATCTGATGAATCCACAGGAAACAGACCGGAGAACACGCGCGATTGTACTTTTTGGAAGCCTGGCACGGCTTCTGTGGCTGGATTGTTTTCTAATGTTAAGGTATCACCGACTGGCACACCATCAATCTCTTTAATCCCAGCGATCACAAAGCCCACTTGCCCTGCGGACAATTCTGTTTTATCTAAACGCTTAGGTGTAAACACACCCACATGGCTCACTTGATAGTTACGTTTTGTACTCATCACTTGCATTTTGTCACGCACGCGAAGGGTCCCTTCAAAAATACGCACCAAAGAGATCACGCCCACATAAGGGTCAAACCATGAGTCAATGATCAATGCTTTTAATGGCGCATTTGGATCACCTTTTGGTGCAGGGATTTTTTGTACCAATGTTTCGAGCACATCTTCAACACCCATACCTGTTTTAGCAGAACATGTCACAGCATCCATCGCTTCAATGCCAATGATGTCTTCAATTTCAGCAGCAACTTTCATCGGATCTGCCGCTGGCAAGTCAATCTTATTTAAGACCGGCACCACTTCTAAACCATGGTCAATCGCCGTATAGCAGTTTGCCACCGATTGTGCTTCAACGCCTTGAGCCGCGTCCACCACCAAAAGCGCCCCTTCACAGGCAAAGAGTGAGCGAGACACTTCATAAGAGAAGTCCACGTGTCCTGGCGTATCAATGAAGTTCAAATGGTAAACTTCCCCATTTTTAGCTTTATAGTCCAATGACACAGAGTGTGCTTTAATCGTAATGCCACGTTCACGCTCAATGTCCATGGAGTCTAACACTTGAGCCTCCATTTCTCGTTCGCTCAAACCATCACAAATTTGGATAAAACGATCGGCGATCGTGGATTTACCATGATCAATATGGGCAATAATGGAAAAGTTTCTAATGTTCTTCATGCAGTTAATGTCTACCAAAGTAAAGAGGAGAGAACTCTATATGATTCCTCTCCTAAATTCAAATAACAGCTTACAATTATAATGGAATTACTGAGCTTTTGTTGAGTTTTTCTCAAGGTATGCTTTGTAGGCGCGATTGAACTCATTTGGCAAAGGTTTTAACACACCTAAATATTCATAGAGCTCCGTTTGATATAAGCGATGCTGATATTTATGCGCTTTACTGCTAAATGGATACGCCACACAATACAAAAATGCAAAGAGCGACACCACAAACATCAATAAGCTGATTAAGTTCGGCGAAGGTGGCGGCGCACCGAATTGATTATTGCCCTCAATCCCTGGCATAGAAAAGAGCAAAATCGCCCCAATGATCATCCCCGCATACACCACCCATTTAATGATGGCATCAATCTGTTGTAAAAAATGACGTTGGTTCGTTTGTGCTAAATACTCTTTCAACTCTGCCTTTAAGCCAAAGTATTGCTCACTCATACTGTGTTCTCTAACAAAGAGCTCCGCAAACTGCACTTGGGCATCTTTGAGCACATAGTAATTTTGTACAAACAGGCTAAAAATCAACGTGAAGATTAAAATCGTCACAAATGCCATCTTCCCAATCGAGAGATTATCAATGTCACAAAAACGCTGACTGACAATCATCAACATAAATGTAATGGCAAAGAAGATAAAGAAGAATGAGATGATGAAGCTTGCACTGCCTAACGCATCATATAGATAAAGCGGCAAAATATTGAGGCAACCAAATAAAATGGCAAATGCCAAAGTGATTCGATACAGAAAATACAAACGCCCAATGCGCACACCGCTATGCAATAAAGGCGGCGTTGGGGCAATGTCACGATCATCAATCTCAATATTATGATTGGGATTTGCACGTGTTTTGGCAATGCGCTTCATCTTCTCAACACGATTGCTTTCTAACTCAGAAACATCATCCGTGTGGCGCATCAATGTCAATTCTTCAGGCGCTTTCAAATAATCTTTTGCGGCTAATTTTCGCTCAGTGTGTGTCGGCGAATGATCAGTCGCCACAGGTTTAGATTGAGATGCAATGGTTTGTGTTCGCGTAACCTCCGGCATTGATAACTCAGGCATCAGATCATCGACATCTAAATCAATGTCTGCAATTAAACCCGCATCTGCCAATGCTGTTTGATATTCAATGGCATCACCTTCAGACAAACCGGTGATCAACACAATCGATTGACCCCCTTTTGCAAAAAACCTCTGATAAACCTCTTCGGTCGTTTGATCAAAAAGATCAGACAAATTTTCAAGGATCATCTTTTGATCAACCGTGCGATCAACCTTTCCTCGAAAAACGACTTTGTATTTCATAAAACCTTTTACACTCTAATGAATTAAGACAATTAAAAAAAGTTCTTAAATGAAAACCACTCGTGTCATCACTTAAAAACTGAAGTATATAAAATAAAATGGACAGTGAGCATTTAAATTAGATCAAATAATACTCAAAAAAATAGGAAGTGCCCTGCATTATATAATTTTTTAAAAAAAATAATGCCATATCGTGTAGAATATAGATAAATGTCATATTATGCGCAAGTAATCTAAAGGGCGTTCGCCCATTTGCTGCAAATACCATCACACCACACAATTTACCTTCCACACTCATAATTTTTTTGAGGGTTTTCATGCGTATTTTTTTTGTTGCCTTGGTCATCTTCTCTACATTCTTTAACACAAGCTTTGCATCGAATGTCTCAAGTCACACATTTGATGGCAATCATTTATCGATGCTCTACACAATTCCCTTTATTGGCTTAATTGCGTCTGTTGCGTTATTGCCTTTAATCGCCCCAAAACTTTGGCTCAATCATTATGGGAAAATCACCTTAGGTTGGAGCATCATTTTTTTCATTCCTTTGATCCTTAATTTTGGTTGGGGCGTCGGTGGCGCTGTGTTGGTGGACACACTCATCTCAGAATACATTCCCTTTATTTTATTGCTATTAACCTTATATGTGGTTTCAAGTGGCATTCAGATCACCGGTCACTTTGCCCCAAGCCCTGCTTTAAATGTGATGATTTTACTGATCGGTACTTTACTTGCGTCCATCATGGGCACAACAGGCGCCTCAATGTTACTCATTCGCCCGATTTTACAGGCCAATCAAAATCGCCGCCATAAAGTGCATGTGGTGATCTTCTTTATCTTCTTAGTGGCCAATATTGGCGGCGGCTTAACACCCCTTGGGGATCCGCCACTCTTTTTAGGATTTTTAGAAGGCGTGAGTTTCTTTTGGACACTGCAATACATGTTATTGCCTGTCATCATCACATCAAGCATGTTATTGATGCTCTTTTACCTTATTGACACCAAGCTCTTTGCCCTTGAAGAGATCAAACCACAAAAATTAAAAGATAATCATTTTGTGATTAATGGGAAATTTAATTTTATATTAATCGCCGCGGTGCTTGCTGGCATCATCATCTCCGGATTTTGGAATCCAAACATTCAATTAGAAGTGTTTCATTCCACCATTGCCCTTGAAAATGTCTTTCGTGATGCGCTCTTTTTACTTGTGATTTATCTCTCTTTTAAATTCACGCCAAAACAGCTGCGCATTGATAATCAATTCAATTGGGCACCCATTTTAGAAGTGGCTAAACTCTTTTTAGGCATTTTTCTCACCATTACACCGGTGATTCTGATCCTTCAATCGCCTGATCACCCTGTTACAGCATTTTTAATGCGCTTTGCACATGATGAAAGCGGCGCACCTAACAATGTGACCTACTTTTGGATCACCGCCACATTGTCTGCTTTCTTAGACAATGCCCCAACCTATTTGGTGTTCTTTAAAATGGCCATCGGTGATCATGCTCAAGGCGCCGCTTACTTAATGAATGTGATTCCAACAACATTGCTCACCATTTCAATGGCAACGGTGTTTACAGGGCCTTTAACCTACATCGCCAATGCTCCAAACTTCATGATCAAAAGCATTGCAGAGCAACAAGGCATTCGCATGCCAAGCTTCTTCAGTTATATGCTGATCGCCATTGGCACACTCTTACCCATTTACATTTTGCTCAATGTTATTTTCTTAATGTAAATTAAAATGCATTGGCAATCCAAGTGATGCGCGGTGGGGAGAATGAGGTATCAATCCCCACCACATCAATGCGTGCATCCCCTTGATGATTCACTTGTTGTAAATAACGCTCCGCCGTTTTTCTAACTTTTTGCTGTTTACCAAATGTAATGCTCTCTAAAGGATCACCATGTAAACGCGTATTTCTCACGCGCACCTCCACAAAGACCAAAACGCCGCCCGTTTGCATAATAAGATCAATCTCGCCCATTTTGCAGCGATAATTTTTCATCACAAATTGAAGTCCATGGGCTTCTAAATGTGCCCGGGCATATGCTTCGCCCCAATCACCTGTGAATTGTGGTTCGCTCATTGCGTCATTTCCTTGTATAATCGTAACCCTTAAATTCAAGAATCAGAGAACTCTATGTCAATTTGCTACGTTGTTGCAACACCAATTGGAAATATTGATGATTGGTCACCGCGCGCCATCGAAACTTTAAAAAGTGTTGATGTCATTTTTGCCGAAGATACTCGACACTCCGCTAAACTGATGCAGCTCTTTAACATCCAAACGCCGATGCGCTCCCTGCATGATCACAACGAAACTGACCGCATAGATGAGATCTTAAATTTATTAAATGATGGACAAAATTGCGCCATCATTTCAGATGCGGGCACGCCGCTCATCTCTGATCCGGGCTTTAAAGTGGTCCGTGCCCTGCGTGAAGCCATGCAAACTGTGATTCCCATTCCCGGCGTCAGCGCATTGATCACCGCATTATCCGTCTCTGGCATTGCAACAGATCGCTTTAGCTTTGAAGGCTTTTTACCTGCAAAATCCGCAGGCCGCAAAGCGCGCATGAATGAGGTGCGTAAAGATCCGCGCACTTTGGTCTTTTATGAATCGAGCCACAGAATTCTACAAATGCTTGAAGATGCCATGGCAGTGTTTGGCGAAGATCGCTATGCCTTCATTGGCCGCGAAATGACCAAACGTTATGAAAGTTATCTTTCAGAGAGTCTTAAAAATCTTCACGACTATTACACAACCCATTCAGATGAACAACGCGGCGAATATGTTGTCGTCATTGAAGGGGCAAAAGTTGAAGCCACAGAGTCAGAAAGCATCGATTTAACAGAGCTGTTAACCATCTTATTGGATGAATTGCCCTTAAAACAAGCCGTGAGCATTGCCACAAAAGTGACAAAATTATCAAAAAATCATGTGTATCAATCTGCACTGGCGATCCAAAATAACGTATAATCCCTCTGCAAATTAAGGAGTTGAAAAGTAATGTCAGACACAACTGTCAATACCAGTACAAAATTATTACCGGGGGAACTCGGTCTTAGCCTCAAATTAGCAGGGCTGTTCTCCATCAGAATGCTGGGCATTTTCATCATATTGCCAGTACTTACCCTTTATAGCCAAAGCTTAACGGGCTCTACCCCCTTTTTAACAGGACTTGTGTTTGCAAGTTATGCGCTCACACAAATCTTATTGCAACCCATTTTTGGTATCGTGTCCGATAAGATGGGCAGAAAACCTGCCTTAATCGCCGGCCTTGGCTTATTCATTGTGGGCAGCATCATTTTAATGTTCGCAAGCCATGTCTATGTGGCCATTTTAGGGCGCATCATTCAAGGCGCAGGCGCTGTCTCTGCCGTTGTCTTGGCACTAGCCACTGACTTAACCCGTGAATACATTCGCTCAAAAGTGATGGCCATGATTGGCGTGAGCATCGGTTTAACTTTTGGTGTCGCAGTGTCATTAGCACCCATCATCTATATGGTGGCCAAAGGTTATGGCATTTTTGGTGTGTGTGCACTGATGGGTGCGCTTGGCATCTATGCCACCATCAAATTCATCCCTGATGCACCGATGCCCACAGAAGCAATGAAAACTAAGCGTGAAAGCATCTCTGAGCTCACACGCATCGCCTTTAGCAATGGCAATGTGGTGCGTTTATACTTTGGCGCATTCATGCTGCATCTATTATTGACCATGACCTTTGCAGCCATGCCAAGCCTCCTTTCTCAATTAGAAATCTCTGGCGGCTCTGCCACCCTTTATTATGTGAGCACATTTTTCATCTCATGCATCATCATGTTTGCCTGCGTAGGACTTGCTGAACGCTTTTATCGTCACCGCATTTTATTCTTAGTGGCCATTTTATTTTTAGCGCTCGCGTATTTAGGCTTAATCATTTCTGAAGAAGGCAGTCATGCACTATTTTTCTGGGGCTTACTCTTATTTTTCTTTGGCTTTAATGTGATGGAAGCAATGCAACCTTCCATCATGTCTCGCGCGGCCGATCAACACTATCGCGGTACCATTATGGGTGTTTTTTCCTCATCACAATTTTTAGGCACATCCATTGGTGGGATGCTTGGCGCTACAATCAGCGGTTATTTTGGCGTACAATATGTCTTTTACTTGGCATTTCTTTTAGCAGCAGTTTGGTTCGCCATCGCATGGCCGATGCAAAATCCTGTTAAACCTCAAAAGAAAGCAGACGCATAATGGAAGCAGAAACCTTAAAAATTAAAGTGGCACAAAAAATGATCGGGCTGATTGATCTGCCCTATCTATTTTTAAACCTAGATGCCCAAAAAGTGGCACAAGAAGTGACAACCATTGGGCCCATTGCCTCAATCACAACCTTTGCGCAACATGTTGCCCCACTTCGTGAAGCATTCGGTGACAATCCACCAACATTGTCATGCATCATCAATTATCCAAATGGCCCTTTTAATACCTACAACGCCACCCAAGAGATGAAGCAAGCCATCGAAGCTGGCACCGATGAAATTGACCTCGTCTTTCCCTATCAAGCCTTGGTCAATCGCCAAGCGGGCTTATGTTTGAAATTTTTGAACACCATGCGTGAAACCGCAGGTGATACGCCATTAAAGCTCACCATTGAAGCGGGCATTTTACAAGATGCCAAATGGATTCGAAAAGCCACAGAACTTGCTGTCAGAAGTGGCATGAATGTCGTCAAAACCGCCTCAGGACGCAATCGTCAACAAATCACCCTCACCATGGTGCAAATGATGCTGACCGTGATTGAAGACATGAATCCTGAAACAGGCATTCACATCGTGACAACCAACAACAATTTTACCGAAGCTTCACAATACTTAGAGGAAGTCATCAGCCGTTTAGGCACATCATGGGTTGATGCTTCTCATTTCCGTTTAAGTGGTCCAAATTTGGTCAGCTCCATTTCAGAGCTGCTCGCTAAAGACCATGCTATTTAATATTTTTAATCTGAGAGTTTTATGAATCCACAATTAACCATCGCACAAAAAAGTGTTTCTAAAGTTAGCCGTTTAATCAATCAAATCTTTGAACAAACTGCTAAATTAAGCCAAGCACAACGCGAAGAGACCGAACGTTTTGACATCTTTTACGCACAAATTGAAACCGAGATTGCCAAAGAAATTTTATATGCATACCCAGACCACACGGTAGAAACAAAACTCACAGGTGTACATGGTCCTGCGCAGAATAAATCTTACTGGTATGTCAGTGGTATCGTTGGCAAACAAAACTTCTTAGGTGGCAATGCTGACTTTGCTGTTTCTGTGGCTTATATGGTGGAAGACAAATTAATGGCAGCATATGTTTATGCACCTGTGTCACAAAAAACCTATATGGCTGTGAAAAATGAAGGTGCGACACTCAATGACATTCGCATCCGTTTACCTCGCCACAGCGGCCGCATCAGCGATGCCCTTTTACTCACAGATGCTCGTTCATTGCGTAAAGAAAACGTGATGATGACCGCGCATTTACATCACCTCTCTTTAGGTGTTAGAGTATTAGGCGATGAAGCATTGAGCATCTGCGAAATGATCGAAGGCAAAGCATCTGCCGCTTGGTTGAATGCGTTTGATCCTTGTGATCATTTAGCGGCTGTATTGATTGCCCAAGAAGGCGGCGCTTTAGCCACTGACTTTAGCGGCAATGAAGTGGACATCAGTGCTGAAAATGCAGCTTTTGCCACCCCTAAATTATTGAAACCTTTATTACAATCCATCCATCAAGCCAAACGTTAATGAAGATCCGGAAATCTCACCTACTTGCCCCATTGTTAACCCTGTGCTTCATGCCAGAAGCCCACAGTTTATCGTTGTTGATGCAAAAGTATCACAATGTGGAGTTTGCAGTGGTTGAGGTTTCCGAACATGATTCATTACAGCTTTTTTGGAAAAATGCAGCCACCGAGCAGCCGTATCAATCGTTTTCAACCCTCAATAAGACGCTGCAAAAAGAGAAAAAGCAGCTTCTGTTTGCCATCAACTCTGGCATCTTTGGGCAAGATCAATCGCCGCTCGGTTGGCACATGGAAAAAGGTGAGCTCTTAAAGGGCTTAAATCAGATCACACGCACAAATGCCATCGGGAACTTTTCATTGATCCCGAATGGTGTTTTTTTTGTCAATAAAGATGGTTCGCGCCATGTGTTGGAAACAGAAAATTTTCTTCGCAATCAAAAGCGCTATGAGCCTTTATATGCCACACAATCTGGCCCGATGCTTGTGGTCAATGGTCAGTTGCACCCAAAATTCTTCCCATCTTCCGACAGCTTAAAATACCGCAGCGGCGTTTGTGTTAAAAACAACACCACGTATTTTGCCGTCACACAAAGCCCCATTAATTTTTATTACTTTGCCAAATTCTTTCAAGCGGAACTTGGCTGCAAAGATGCCCTTTATCTTGATGGCACCTTATCGCAGCTCTCTTACCTTGGAAAAATTTATGGCGCACCCTTTTGGAATGTGCGCCCATATGTTGGCATTTGGGCAGTTACGAGCCCGATGACAAAGGAAACGTCAAAGTAATCATCAATCCGCCATCGGCATAATTTTTTGCCTCAATGGTGCCATGATGATGCTTCACCATTTGCCCTGCGATGGCTAAACCTAAACCAGCACCATTTGAATCCGGCACCTCTTCATTCTCCGCACGATAAAACGCCTCAAATAAGCGCCCTAAATCCTTTGGCTGCACACCGGGACCATCATCATGCACGCTGATGATCAATTGATCATTCACCACGTTAAAAGTCACATCAATGCGCGTTTTGGCATAATGGATGGCATTACGCAAAATGTTCTCAATCCCGCTTTGAAAGTTTTCCACATTTAGCAGCACGTTGATCTCTGGCACATCATCATAATGAAGCCGTTTGCCATTGGCATCGGCTTCAAACGCCGCCTCTGCCAATAGCTCAATCAATGCTGACGTTAAAGGCACCGATTCGTGTTGCTCACGGCGCAAAATCAGTTCACGAGACAATGACAACATCGCCTGAATGCGATCTTCAATTAAAATGAGGTTTTGTTCAATGCGATCAATGTCCGGCGCTAAGGATGCATCTGTTTTACGGCGTAACATGCCATTGGTTAAACGAATGCGCGTCAATGGTGTTCTAAGCTCATGAGACATGTTCCCAAAGAGGCGATTCTTCTCTGCTTCTGCCTTTTGCAGCTCTTCCACCATTTGATTAAAGCTCTGCCCGAGATAACTGAACTCCACCGTCCCTTTTTCAAGTGCAGGATCCACTTCCCAATCCCCTTTCGCCACCCGATCTGCCGCTTGTTTTAAGCGCTTAATCGGACGATAGAGCGAATAGGTGAGTAAAAAGATAAAAGGCAAACTGGCAAAGAGCATCAACAACAGTAAAAGCGAGGGTGATTTAAACATCATGCTCACATAATACGACTGCGGTAATTTTGGAAAGAGCATATAAAACTGATAACGCGCCCCTTCCACCTCAAAAGGCCCCATGATCATTTGCGAATTGATCACTTGTTGATGCGGTACATCTTCATCCGTCACCGCCGTAATGAATTCACGATACTCAGGATTATCCACACTACTGATGGAGTAGGCTAAATATTCAGGATCATTGGTTTTCGGGATGGCAATGAAGCGCCCTGCATTTTTAGCATGGCGCATCTGTAACTGGCGATCAAGGCGCTGTTGAATCTTCTCCCGCTCAGCACTTGGCACTTCACGAATGCGCCTTTGATCAAGCGTTGGAATGATGATGGCGATGGAGACCACCGCAATGCAATAGATCAAAAACACAAAAAAGATCCGCACACTCAACAAAGAGAAAAATTTACGCACGCCTCACCCCTTATTCAATGAACATATAACCTAAACCATGAATGGTTTTAAACCATGGCATGCCGTTGTCACGATCGGGGATTTTCTTACGCAGATTGCTCACGTGCATGTCAATGACGCGGTCAAACGCTTGATGACGCTTTCCTAAAATTTCGCGGCTCAATTCATCTCGGCTGATGGCTTTGCCGCGGTTTTTCACCATATACAATAATAAAGAGAATTCCGTATACGTTAAATCGATTGGTTTGCCGGCAAAGCTTGCTTGAAACTGCGCTTGATTGAGCTCTAATTGATCCACTTTAATTACATTGTGATCCTGCGGTGCTTCTTCTGCATTGGCACGGCGCAATAGCGCACGGATGCGCGCAATCAACTCACGATCATCAAAAGGCTTGCCAATATAATCATCAGCACCAAGTTCTAGCCCAAGCACGCGATCAATGCTGTCACCTTTTGCTGAAAGCATCAATACGGGCAATAAAGGATGCGTGCTTCTCACCTCTTTTAATGTGTCCCAGCCATTCTTTTTGGGCATCATCACATCTAAAATCAATACATCTGGCGTTGTGTGTGCCATATAAGCTAAACACTCTTCCCCGTTGTTACACACATCGACGGCAAAGCCCTCAAAGGTCAATAACTCCGAGATCAACGCTTGCAGTTGTAAATCATCATCCACCAATAAAATATGTTCCATGACTACCTCCTTAGGCCATTATAGCGGCTTCTCTACAACTGTCTAAAAACATTTACGCCGCTTTACATTCTCTAGACTGCCTTTTACAAGCACGGGCTTATCATGTACTCAATCTAAAAACATTCACATGAGGACATTGATATGAAAAAGTTAGCTTTAGCAGTGATTGGCGTGATTGCACTTTCAAGCGCCGCGATGGCAAAACCGGATCGCAACCACAGCATGGATCGCTTACAATTGACGCAAGAACAGAGCGCGCAAATGAAGTCATTGCATGAATCCATGCAAAAAGAGCGTGAAGCCACACATGCCGCTCATCAAGCAGAGATGAAAAACCTCTTAGAAAACCCAACCTTTAATGCAGATCAAGCACGCAAAATGCACCAAAAACATCGTGATGATCGCGCTGTACAAAAATTGCAACACAAGCATGCGGTGTATCAAGTATTAACGCCAGAACAACGCGCTGAATATTTAAAAGCACATGATGGCAAAGGTCCGCGCATGAACCATGACGGCAAAGGCCACAAAGGACATCGTCATCATCAGTAATCTGACCTGATTACCCCCGACTCTCTCACACTCTCCTTATCCCATCCTCGCGATGGGATCTTTTTTTGCTCATCGAAATGACTACATAATAATTACATTAAAGCCATATTCATGCACCATGATGCGCAACGAGTCTCAAAAATCCCCGAGGAAATAGATGCTCATCCATTAAATTAGGTAACTTATTTGTAATGAATTCCCACAAAAAAAGGGATCATCCGATCCCTTTTTTATACCTCTAACATCAATCAATGAGTGAACCAATTCGCTACATGATACAGCGTCAATAATTTATTGAGTTGTTCAGGAATGGCATCAAGCGCTAGACTCGGATAATCATGCTTATAGCTGATCAGTAATGCCACAAATGCACTGTCACAACGACTGACGGCATTTAAAGACAACAGGCTAGGCGCCTCATTTTTAAACGCCGTACGAATCACACGATCATACTCAGGAATGGTGAATTTGTTAAACTCGCCAATCAATTGATAAACGCCTTGTCCTGTCGCTTTCAAGCAGTCACTCATGTGGATGTCCTATTTATTTTTTTGCGCTAAGGTTTCAATCATACCATCAATGCCTTTAGCATTCACCAATTCACGGATCTCCGTACGATAGCTCGTCACAATGCTCACGCCTTCAATGGAAACATCATACACCAACCATTTACCGCCAGATTTGATCATTGAATAGTTCACGGCTACAGGCTTATGGCTTGATGATGTGATTTCTGAACGCACTGTCACTTCATTTTTGTTTTTCGCATTCGGTGGCAATGGGAATACATTGACTTTATCATCCGTGTATTCAAGCAATGCGCTACCGTAAGCATTGATCAACAATTTTTTAAATTCATTCATAAAGCGATCACGCTGAGCAGGCGTTGCATCACGCCAAGCACGACCCATCACCCATTGTGACATGGTGTTAAAATCAAAATATGGCACCGCCATTTTTTCAATAAAACCATACAAACGCTTTGGATTCTGCTTTAAGGCAGTTTCCTCTTTTTTCAAGGCATTGATCAATTGTGCAGAGGCTTTTTCAATGGTCTGCTCTGGCGTATCAGCTGCATACACCATTGAACACATCGAAACCACCACCATCAGTGCCACAGACTTCAATAATTTTACAAGTTTCATACACTTTTTCCTATGGTTAATAAAAACTGTTGTGTCCCATCTATCATTCTAACATTATAGAATGATCACTTCAGGCTCTAAACAAATACCAAATGCCGCCTCAACGGCTTGCATCACTTTTACACTGTGTGCATAGAGCGCTTGCCCTGTTGCACCGCCTAAATTCACTAAAATGAGGGCTTGCTTTTCATACATGCCCACATTGTTTGCATATTGCCCTTTAAAGCCTAAACGATCAATGAGCTGACCTGCGGACAATTTACATTGTTCTCCATAAGGATAGACCACCAAATCCGGATATTGTGCTTTTAATGCCTCAGCTTTCGCAAGATCCACCACAGGGTTCTTAAAAAAGCTGCCAGCACTGCCAAGCTCACTCACTTCAGGCAATTTCGAGCGGCGCACCGCAATCACTGCATTAAAGATATCAAGCGATGCCGGTTCATCAATCCCATGTGCATGTAAATGCGCTTGTAAGGCAGGATAAAAGCGCTCATAGACATGCGGTGATTTAGATAAACGAAAATCCACACTCACAATTAAACGATCTTTCAAGGCAGATTTAAAAATGCTGTCTCGATATGCAAAAGCACATTCATCATTGCCATAGGCTTCAAAGCATTGCGTCTTTAAGTTGTACACATGCACACGCTCAATGAATTGACATGCCTCAATGCCATAAGCTCCAATGTTTTGCACAGGTGTCGCGCCCACTTGCCCGGGAATATAGGCCAAGCATTCTAATCCATGCCAACCTTCGGACAAAGTATGCGCCACAAAAGGATGCCAAGGTTCGCCCGCATACGCTTTGACTAAAACTGATGCATCATTCTCTTCAATGATCTCAATGCCGCGCATACAGTTATGCACCACCGTGCCTGCATAATCTTCGGTGAACAATACATTACTGCCACCGCCTAAATAAAAGAGGGGCGCTTTTAAGTCGCTCAATCCTGCTAAATCATCTAGCGCATCAATGCGATAATAATGAGCCGCTTGAGCTGCAATGCCAAACGTATTCACATTGACTAAATTAAAATTGTGCTCGATCATACCATCTACTTTGTTGAAAGACGCTCTAACGCCGTTTGTGCTTCCGTCACATTTGCTTTGGCAGCTTTTTGATACCAAGCTTTGGCTTCATCTAAATTTCTCACCTCAGGATACTCTTCAAAAATGCGCCCTAAATTATATTGTGCGTTGCTATCATCTTTTTGTGCCGCTTCACCATACCAATAAATGGCGCGCTCTAAATCTTTATCCACACCAATGCCGCGCTCAAAGGCACGCGCCACACAATTTTGCGCTTCAATGTTGCCCGCTTCTGCGGCGGATCGGTAGTAATCATAAGCACGGCGATTGTCTTTTTCAACCCCAAAACCATGTTCATACAATCGCCCTAACGCCACTTCCGCAAGTGGAAATTGATTATTGGCCGCCTTTTGATACCAAAATTGCGCCGTTTCATAATCTTGCTTTGTGCCTAAGCCTTCTTCGTACATGTAGCCGAGTTTATATTGGGCGCTTGGCATGTCTTCATTCGCTGCACGTTGAAACAGCAATAATGCCTCACTGATGCGCGTGCGATCATTCTCTTGAAGATACAAGTTGCCTAAACGCTCATATGCTAAAGGGAAATTCTCATCAGCGGCATTTTGGTAATATTTTAAGGCTTGATTTAAATCCACCGGCACACCTAAACCCACTTCATACATATAAGCTAAGCCATAATCGGCAATGGGATTGCGCTGAAATTTAGTGGCTTTAATGAACCAATCACGCGCCTTTTGATAATGCTGATCCGATGGCGTCGGATGATCTAAATAATGGTTAAACAGATAGATGTTGGCATTTTCTGAACCATGAAGCGCCGCACGCTCATAATGATCAAACGATTTTTTCGCATCCTTAGGCAAACGAATGCCTTGATCGTACATGATGGCCAATAACTCATTCGCCCTTGGTTGATTGTCTTTCGCTAAACGATTTAAGATTCCAAGGCCTCTGGCAATTTCTGACGGATCATTGCTTGCAAGCATCACTTCTGCTTCATCGATCCACTCATCATCACTTAAACTGACGTCTAAAACATCAATCTCATCGACAACTAAATGAGTGGCCATCGGCATTTCTGACAAAGGCGCATCATTGGCCTTTGTCAAAACAATGTCGGACAAATAGTCCTGCTCACCGCCATCATTGTGCAGCGTCATGTAGAGGAAAAACCCCGCAATCCCCGCATACGCCCCAATCAATAAAGTGCTATTTCGCATATTACTCTGTCAAAAATGGGACTTGATACACTTCGATCTGACTTTGATCATACAAGCCCTGCATGAATAAAAGGGTTTCGGCATTGGCCATATCAGAACGCAAATATTGGCCAATCAAGGTCAATTCTTCTTCTGTGTAATCAGAGAGTTTACCAGGCTCAATGTTATTGACAATCACGCCATCGACATGATCATTGATGCTCAATGCCACAAAAGCCGCCGGATAAGTTCTCGCCACAGAAAAGCCTTGTTCAAGCACAGCGGCAATTTCAGGATCGTTGTTTGCCGCTTCATTGATGTTCACCGCAGATAAATCTGTATAGTTTTTCACCGTGACATCATGTTTTGCCGCCACATCTGCCAGCGTTTTACCTTCTGCCAATTCAATATTGATGGCATCAATCAAGCCACGGGCTTTTTTCTCAGCTTCAGAGCGCACCAATGCTGTTTCAATCTGTGGTTTTGCTTCATCAAAGGTCAAAGGACGCGCGGCTTCATACGCTTGTACGCGCACAATGCGAATTTCACCATTGTCCGCTTGATAAGCTTCGGAATTTTTCCCGCCCACCAATTGCATCTCTTGACTGATCATGTCAAAGGTTGCTTGATCTTTCAATGCACCCGTTTTTTCAGTCAAACTCAACCAATCTGTTTCAACAGGCGTTGTATTAAACGCTTGCGCCAATAAATCTAAGCTCTCTGCATTTTTCTCTGCCACTTCTTGGAAGTGCTGCTCATGATTTGCTTTAATCGCCGCTTCTTTGCTCTGTTTAACTGCTGCGGTGGCTTTTGCAGTCAATGCCTCATCACTTAAAGCATCATCGCCATCGATCGCCAATAAACGCACCACATGCACAGCATTGTCCGTCACAACTGGGGCAGAATAAGGCGCATCCATGGTCAAACCAAAGAGTGCCGTTTCAATGCCTTGTGTGCCATTGATGCGTAAATTGCCTGTTTGATAATATAAACCTTCAGGGTTTTGCTCAATTTCGGCTTTTGCTTCCTCAAAAGAGAGATTGCCCGCTTTTAATGCATCGCTGATGGTGGTCAAAGCTGCGAGTGCTTTTTGTTTCTCTTCTTCTGTACTGAACTGAATGATCAATTGATCAGAATTACGGCTCTCTGCTACTTTTTGCTTTTCTAAAATTTCAGCTTTTTTAGCGGCAACTTCTTCAGTGGTGACCGTGATCGCTTCATTGGTCACTTCAGGCAATGTCACATAAGCAATTTTCACACGCGGTTCTGTGGAAAATTCATGTTTATGGCTCTCATAATAGGCCGCTAACATCTCATCGGTCACAATTGCATCTTTCACAAAGCGCGCAAGCGGCACAGAGATGACAGATAAATCACGTTTTTCACGATCAATTTTTGCAAATGCTTCGATGCTCTCTTGTGGCACAATCACAGAATCAGAAATCGCGCGGATCAACAATTGCGTGGTCATATCACGGCGCAATAAATTTTCCCACTGCTCTGCCGTTAAGCCTTGTTGCTGTAAATAATATTGATAGCGCTGTTTACTGAATTGTCCATTCTCTTGTAAAAATGGCATTTTATGAATGGCATCGCGCACCGCTTCATTCGATGCCATGATGCCCATTTTTTCTGTGGCTTGCTGCATCACTTGCTCTTGAATGAGCCCGTTTAATACATTCTTCTTCACCATCAAAGCCGCCGCACCTTCTGGTGTGACGCCGCCTTGCTCACGCAAATGATTCATATACGCCTGCGTTAAGACACTTGTGGAAATTTTTTCACCATTCACTTTCGCAACGGCAGGATCGCCAAGGCTGCCCATCATGCTTGAGCCACCAAAGCCCAAAAATGAGATGCCAATCCCTAGAAATAAAAACTTAGCAAATTTACTCGTCGCTCGTTCGCGAATATACTGCATCATAATGGTTATTTTCCTAAAATATCATCGATGGATCATTTAAACTTCGCAATTCTACCAAACCTCAGGTCTGAATCAAACTCATTTATCGGAAACGGTCATAGAGATCAGGATTGACCTCGCCCACCACCAAGCTGAGCCATTCATCATCTAAGCGTTCTAATTGTTTGTGTGTATCTTTTAGAGTGCGATCTTGATTGAGGGCTTGTGATAATACCGCCATTTGTAGCGCTAAGCGCGCTTCACGCTCTTCTGCCCTTGCCGGAATCTCCAGCATAATTTCACGCAGCAACACCAAACGCAGCGCCACTTGATCACGTTCAGTGGATAAAGCCTCTAAACGCAATTGTGCAGTGCGCTGACCAGCTAAAATACTCAATAATGTTTGTACGCGTTTTTTCAACATCGGATGTTGCACATTACGCACAGGCTCAATCTCAAACGGCAAACCGGACAATGCTGCTGTTTCTAATGCACCGATCATTTCGGCCGTCTTTAACAATTCTGCGCGCTTTTGTGCGTGCAAAGCCGCCATGCGAGTCTTTTGTGCCTGCTCAATCGCCGCAATTGCGGATTTAAAGGCGCGTTCTAATGATGGGTGCTCAGCCTTTGGCACACGCCCTACTTTTTGCCATTCAGCTTTGACTTGATCAAGTTCATGTGCTGTCGATAATGTCTCTAAACGCGCTAAAATCTCACGCTTTTTCGCCACATTGCGCTGCGCTTCACGTGTTTGCGTACTCATTTGCGCATCACGTGCTGCAAAAATTTGATCATTGACAAGACGCATCATTTTCCAAAGATGATTTTCCTCTTGATTCGTGGCGCGCACAGTGGGCGTAAAGTCACGATTAAAGGCTTTAGCCTGCGCCACCGCTTTTACAATATCACCTTGAGACAATAATGCATTTAACTCAGTAATCATCCCTTCTCTGCGCGCTTTCTCCGCGGCACGCTCTGCATCAATCGCTTGCTCTAAAGGCGCAATAATGGCACGCATTTGTTTTTCTAATTGCTGTTTATCACGATGTAAAAAGAGCGGCGCACCATAACTCAACACACCATCTGTCGAATATTGATTTAAATAACGATGCCACTCTTTAAAAAACTGCTGGCGCATTGTCATCAATTGATCCCAGTTCGGGGCTTGCCAATCAATGCCATCGATCCATGTTTGTAGGGCGCTTAATAAACCTTCCGCCTCTGTGCGATAAATGGCACGCGCTGCTTGATCTTTTTCGCGCATTTTCATCACATTTTGATGAATTTGATGGCACGCTTTCTCAAAGCGCTGATGCAAGCCTCTTGGCACATGATCAATGCCCACTTGTGCCGTTTGCCACTGCGTGCGTAAAGCTTTTAAACGCGCCCCTAAATCACTGGCTTCACTGTTGATCAACCCTTCTGCTTCATCACACAAAGCAGACAATGCTTGATGCGTACGCCAGCGCACCACATCTAATTGTGCATGCATCGGTTCTGTCAAACTTTTCAACTCTGCACGATATTGTTCCGCGCGGCGTGACGATGAGGCTGTTTGTAATTTTTCTAACAGACTCTCTTCTAAGTGTGCTGCGGCTTGCAACTCACCGGATGCCATCAATTGTTCTAATGCCACAAGTGCATTGTCCATATATGCCCAATCTAATGTGACTTCTGCCACTTTTTGAACGTCAGGCCGTGCTTTCATCACAGGTTCAGAAACAATCGCCGCTTTATTGTTAAGTTCATTCAATTGCGTGATTTTATTGTGTAGCTTCACCTGAAGCTGCTGCATTTCTGTGCGTTCTTTTAAAGAGAACACATCATCTTTCATCAATGCATCAAGCTGTTTGATGGATTGCTTTAAGTGATCAACGTCATCGCACTCCATGCTCTCTGCCGCGATCTGTTTCCATGCATTCAATTGCGTTCTGCGCTGTTCATTCATCACTTGATGGCGCGCTAAATATGCATTACGAAACGCTTGATGCGCATCCCCAAGGGATAATGCTTGCCATGCAGCATCTAAATCACTCAATTGATTGAGGGCCGCTAACGGCTCAGATTCCGCTAAGGCTTGATAATCACGCAATAACTCAGATTGTTTAGCTGCGCGCATTTGTGCGGTTTCAAGCACTTGAATGTGATTTTTAAGGGCAATGGTACGTTGTTTATCTTTGCCTAAATTTTGTTGTAAAAATTGCTTTAATGTGGCGATGTCATCCATGGCTTCAATTTCATCAACACTCAAAGCATAGTTTTGCTCAATCAGATGCGTGGCCTCTTCTTTGGCAATCACATATTGCATGAGTGCGGGCTTTAAAGAGACATCCTCACACGCCATCAATAAACGCGCGACAGGAAAATCACGGCGCACCGTGTGCATCATAAAGTGATGAATACCTTCAGCGCCATTTGCTAACGTAAAACGACGACAAATCTCTTTTAAGAGTACAGATTGTGCCTCTGTATTCGGCTCTTGTAAAAAAAGTGTGTAGAGCTCAACAATCCCTTCAATTTTCGTAAATGCATACATACGTACATCACAAGATGGGTCAGATTGCGCCATCGATAAGATGATGCTTTCGGCTAAGGCTTCTGTTTGTAATGCGTGTTGCCTTACTTTTGGATTTTTATGCTGCCATTTTGGTTTAAAAAAACTCAACATCGCCATCAATCGCTCTCTTTTCTAGTCAGTAGATTTAAATTATCAATATCCGCCACCGAAAAAATTGCCAAATAGCGATTGCGAAACGGTTGGTAATATTCCGCCATTTGCATGGTCGTCGGTGTCATTTTATCTAAATACACAATGATGCGGCCATTAGGCGCAAAGGCTTTAAAACGCTCAAACTCCAGGTCATGATCGATCACCACCAAAGGTTCTGCTAAGCGTCCTAAAAAGTGATATTGCCCCATATAACGGCCATTATTGGCCACCACATAGCCATTGTTCTGATACCAACTGATGCGCTCTGAAGCTGGCAGCACATCATAAAAATCGCGGGCGTTTCGGATCACGCCAAAATTAAACGCCAATGTCAATGCCACACTCGTCAAAGCAAGTGTCATCAAACGTGTCTCTTTGGCAAAAATGAGCAACATTACACTGAAAATCAATAAACCCACGCCCCACATTGGGGAAATCGTGGAGAGCCATTCAATGGCATGTGTGTCTGAAACAAATTTACGAGCATATGGAAAACTCATCAAAATGAGCCCCATAATGGCAATCACCGCTGCCACTAACGCCACATCCTTACGGCGATTGATGGTGCCTTGATAAGCGCGCGCCACCAATAAACAAAAAGCAGGATACAGCGGAATCAATGGCACAATGGAGGTTTTCATGGTGATCAACACCACAAACAGTGATGAGCATAACCATGCCACACAGAATTTAAACGCAGCCTCTTGTTTATTCACCGCTGCAAATGAACGATAAAGCGGCAACCAAAACACCCAAGGAAAGAGCATGATCACTAGGGATAAAAAGGTCATGCCAAAAGGCATCGGGTCATTGATTTGTGCCAATAAACGAGGTAAGCCAAGAATATTGCTCAATGATAAAAACGGATAATGGTGTTTGACACCATAGCCCCACACCCAAAAGATGGCAAATGCACTGATGACGGCACATGCACCATAAAGCGCGCCTTTACCATAATGCTTTAACCAAAGCGGCATCACCAGGAGTACAGGCAATGCATAAATTAAAAATGCCACACCTGTGACAAAAAATCCAAGCAATAAAGCAAACGCAACGCCTAGCCACCAAATGGCGGAATATTGCCATGCTCGAATCAAAAAATTAATGTAAAGCAAGAGAAAAAATGCCACAAAGATTTGCTCAATGTGAGCGGTGGCAAAGACTGACCACATCAAACTGCCAATTAAAATGAGCGGTGCATTTGCCCGAACTTTTGGCAGTTGTGGCCACAGTTGTTTGCCAGCCAACGCCGTTAAAAACAGCGTGCCTAAACTGAAAATCGCCGCTAAAAAACGGATGGAGAACTCACTGACACCAAACAGTGACCAAATGAGCATCTCAAGCCAATGAACAAGGAGATAGGACTCTTCCACCACTTGTCCATTTAAAGTGGGTATCCAGTATTGACCCGATACCCACATTTCCCATGTGACTGCTGCGGTGCCCAATTCTTGGTAAGGCAATAGTGGCCGACAAAACCATGCGGTAATCACTAAGGCGAGCCAAATGCCAATCCAATTGAACGCTTGTTTGCGTGTGATCTTAGGCGTCTGCAGCATACAAGGGCTTTACTGACATCTTTTACAAATGCCGTAGATCGTCACTTTCGCTTCTTGGAACAAATAGCCAAAGTTTTTTGCGATCTCTTCACTCTTCACACGAAACTCTTCTTTGTGAAACTCATCGACATAACCGCACTTAACGCACACAATGTGGCTGTGTTGATCACCATTGTCTAATTCAAACACCGATTGGCCACCATCGAAGAAATGGCGTTGCACTAAACCGGCTTGTTCAAATTGCGTCAATACGCGATAAACCGTGGCTAAACCGACTTCTTCACCCGATTCATTCAAACGTTGGTAAATCTCTTCTGCACTTAAATGATCCTCTGAGGATGCTGACACTAAAATGTTTAAAATTTTAAGCCTTGGTAGGGTAACTTTTAAACCAGCATTTTTTAATTCTTCTGAACCCATATATTCCGCCTATCCATAAAATTATCAACAATGATTAATTATAACACCAAATATTAATTTATTTCATTCATGCATGATTTTCTCGCGATCACATCAAAAGCATGATCAATTAGACTTTTATTTATTGTCGAAAACGAGTACTATGTGCGCATTTTTTGATTACTTGGAGTTTATATAATGCAGCTTGGCACCCCGCTGTCTCAATACTTGATCGAAGAGCAGCGTCTCTACCCTGAAGCCACCGGCTCTTTCACTCTACTGATGAATGATATTGCCCTAGCCTGTAAAACCATCTCAGCTGCTGTGCGCAAAGGCGCATTGGTGGATGTCTTAGGCAATGCAGAAACCGATAACTGTCAAGGCGAACAACAAAAGAAATTAGACATCATCGCCAATGACTTATTCATTAAAAACAACATCTGGCGCGGTCACATCTCTGCAATGGCCAGCGAAGAGATGGAAGAAGTTTTCCCCATCCCTGAAGACAAACCTCGTGGCAAATATTTACTCGTGTTTGATCCATTAGATGGTTCAAGCAACATTGATGTAGATGGTCCAATTGGCACCATTTTCTCCATCATGCGTTCTGATAAAGAACATCCAACAGAAGAAGACTTCTTACAAGAAGGCGTCAAACAAGTGTGTGCAGGTTACTGCTTGTATGGCCCTGCCACCATGATTGTGATCTCAATTGGCCACGGCACACACGCCTTTACACTAGATCCAGACATTGGTGAATTCATTTTAACCCATAAAGACATTCAAATTCCGGCGACCTCTGCTGAATACTCCATCAACCATGCCAATCGCTTGAAATGGGAAAAACCCATGCTCGAATATGTACAAGATCGCGAAGCGGGCGTCGATGGTAAAAAAGGCAAGCGCTATACAATGCGTTGGGTCGGTGCTATGGTGATGGACGTGCATCGCATTTTAATGCGCGGCGGCATGTTTGCTTATCCAATTGATGAAGGCATTCGTGCAAAAGGCGGTCGTTTACGCTTAATGTATGAAGCGAATCCCATTTCATTTTTAGTGGAACAAGCAGGCGGCATTGCCACCACAGGTTATGAACGTATTTTAGACATCAAACCGTCTAAATTGCATCAACGCATTCCTGTGATCATCGGCTCAAAAGAGGAAGTGACAGACATTTTAGACTATCACAAAGCCTTCGCTGCAGAACATGACCTTAAATTTACCCACGAATGCAAACTCTATAAGTAACGATTTGCCTAACAAATAGTTAACTTTTAGCAAGATTTTGTGAGTATTTTTATCGTATAATGACAAAGTTTTTATAAACAACTTGGAATGAGAATAGATATTTATGGCAACTTATAGCACAAACGAATTTAAAGGCGGTTTAAAGATCATGCTCGATAATGACCCTTGCAGCATTATCGAAAATGAGATGGTCAAACCTGGTAAAGGTCAAGCATTTAACCGTGTGCGTTTAAAAAACCTCAAAACAGGTCGCGTGATTGAAAAAACATTCAAATCTGGCGACACAGTTGAAGCGGCTGACGTGATGGACATGGACATGCAATACTTGTATGAAGATGGCGAATTCTGGCACTTCATGAACCCTGAGTCTTTTGAACAAGTGAGCGCATCTGCCGCTGCTGTAAGCGATGTTAAAAAATGGTTAAAAGAACAAGATCTTTGTGTGGTAACCCTTTGGAATGGCGTACCAATTTCCATCACACCACCTAACTTTGTTGAATTGAAAGTTGTAGAAACTGACCCAGGTTTAAAAGGTGATACAGCGGGCACAGGCGGCAAACCTGCGACGTTAGAAACAGGCGCTGTTGTGCGTGTACCACTTTTCATCCAAATTGATGAAATTGTTAAGATTGATACGCGCACAGGCGATTATGTCTCTCGCGTAAAATAATCTTTTCTTTGTCAATATATTATAAGTAAATCGGAGAATGTGATGAGTGATAATAACAATGTCGATCTCAAAAGACGACGTGTTCTGACGCTAGCAACGTCAGCCGTAGGCGGTGCAGGAGCTATGTTCTTAGCCTACCCTTTCATTGCTTCGTGGATGCCTAGCGAAAAAGCAAAAAACGCTGGTGCGCCTGTTGAAGTGGACCTATCTAAATTAAAGCCAGGTGAATTACTGCGCGTGGAATGGCAAGGGAAACCTGTTTGGATTTTAAACAGAACACCTGAAATGCTCTCTTTATTAGAGAAAATTCCTGCCAGCGAATTGGTGGACCCTGAGTCAAATATGGATCAACAACCAAGTTATGCAAAAAATGCATGGCGCTCTGAGAAAAAAGAGGTATTGGTGTTGGTGGGTATTTGTACTCATTTAGGCTGTTCCCCAACCTATCGCCCGAACGTGGTACCGGCTGAAAATTGGGTCGGTGGCTTCTTCTGCCCATGTCACGGTTCGAAATTTGACTTAGCTGGTCGCGTGTATAAAAACGTACCTGCGCCCACTAATCTCATCGTCCCTAACTACCAATTCTTAGAAGGCAATCGCCTCTTGATTGGTAAAGATAAGGAGAGCGCATAATGGCATTTAAAGAAAACAGTTCACAGCGCGGCATTGTTGGCTGGATCGATAACCGTTTACCGGTTGTCGAAGCCACTCGCAAACACATGACCGAATATTACGCACCGAAAAACTTCAACTTCTTGTATGTGTTCGGTGTGTTGTCGATGGTGGTTTTAGTGAACCAAATCATCACCGGTATTTGGCTTGTGATGCATTACATTCCCGATGCCACTTTAAGCGAAACAGGCATGCCGATTGCCTTTGCTTCCGTAGAAACTGCCATCATGCGTGACGTGGATTGGATGTGGCTGATACGCTACATGCATGAAGTGGGCGCATCGATGTTCTTCGTGGTGGTCTACATCCACATGTTCCGTGGTTTAATGTATGGATCTTTCCGTAAGCCACGTGAGCTTGTGTGGATCTTCGGTATGCTCATTTACTTACTCTTGATGGCTGAAGCCTTCATTGGTTACGTATTACCCTATGGTCAAATGTCCTTCTGGGGCGCGCAAGTGATTATCTCATTGTTTGGTGCGATCCCTTATGTGGGCGACACTTTACTTGAGTTCATTCGCGGTGACTTCGTCATTTCAGCGGCAACCGTTTCTCGCTTCTTTGCCCTTCACGTGATTGCATTGCCACTCGTGTTGGTTTTCTTAGTGATTGGTCACATCTTAGCCCTTCACCATGTGGGTTCAAACAACCCTGATGGCATCGAAATCAAAGATCATTTAGATGAAAATGGCAAGCCTTTAGACGGCATCCCATTCCACCCTTACTACTCTGTGCATGACACATTTGCAGTGGGCATTTTCTTAATCATCTTTGCTTTGATCGTGTTCTATGCGCCAGAAATGGGTGGTTATTTCTTAGAAAAACCAAACTTTGATCCAGCAAACCCATTGGCAACACCATCACACATTGCACCGGTCTGGTACTTCACGCCATTTTACTCCATCTTACGTGCGATCCCATCATGGTTCGGTACGCAAATCTGGGGTGTGATTGGCATGGGCGGCGCGATTGCAGTCCTCTTTGTCTTACCTTGGTTAGACAGAAGTCCTGTGAAATCAATTCGCTATAAAGGTCCATTGACTAAAATTCTTTTAACACTCTTTGTGATCTGCTTCTTAGTATTGGGTTACTTAGGTGTTGTGGAAGCAACTGCAGGTAGAACATTGGTGGCAAGACTTTGTACGGTTTATTATTTCGCTTTCTTCTTATTGATGCCAATTTGGAGCAAGCTTGATAAAACAAAACCAGTACCAACAAGGGTGACAATGAAATGAAAAAATTAAAAATTTTATTAATGTCAATCTCATTGATGTCAGCAGCTTCTGCAACGACTTTACCACCAGTTGAGATTGATGTAACAGATCAAGTATCTTTACAAAATGGTGCTGAGCTCTTCATGCAATACTGCCACGGTTGTCACTCTTTAGAGTTTCAACGCTATAACGTGACAGGCCGCGATATTGGCATGGCTGATGACAATGCAGTCAAAGATAAACTCATTCATACAGGCAGCTTCTCTACCCGTGAAAATGAGTATCAGCCAACGAAAGTGGGCGATTTGATGAAATCTTCCATGAATCGTAATGACTCAAACTTATGGTTTGGTAAAGCGCCACCGGATTTATCCACCATCGTGCGTGCACGTACGGGTGATCCAAATGGCTCGATTGAACCACGTAAAAATGGTGCGGACTACATTTATCACTATTTGAACTCGTTCTATTTAGATGATACCCGCCCCATTGGCGTGAACAACATCGCCTTCCCAAGCGTGGGTATGCCACATGTGTTGGCAGAACTTCAAGGGGAAACCAAAGCCGTTTTTGAAGAGCGCTTGCCAGAAGGTTGTAAAGTTGCCGATGAGAATGAATGTAAACCTGAAACTGTGGTGATTGACACTGAAGTCATCACACCCGGAAAAATGACGCCTGAAGAGTATCGTGCGGCGACTCGTGACATTGTGAACTTCTTGTCCTATGTTTCAGAGCCTGCGCAAATCAAGCGTGCTCAATACGGGCCATGGGTCATTCTCTTCTTAGTGATCTTTACAGCTTGTGCCTATTTCATGAATAGAGAATACTGGAAAGATGTAAAATAAGCAGTATAAAGTGGGCTATCCTTTGGATAGCCCATTGTTTTTATTTTGTTTGAGGTAAAGGAATAAAATGTCTACACGTCGTTCAGGCTTTACGCTTTATCAAGAAAATCCTTCATTAGATGCGGATCGTATCGCGATTACATTATTAGAAAAAAATATACTCAGCGATTCAGTCTATGTTGACATCAGCAATCCGCCCGAAGAGTTATTAGATATTAACCCACAATTAATTCTCCCAACTTTAGAAACAAAAGAAGTCACCCTCTATTACCCTGGCATTGTCTTAGAATTTTTAGACGAACGCTTCCCTCATCCACCCTTGTTGCCCCATGATCCCATCAATCGTGGTAAATTCCGTTTGATTTTAAAGCGCGTGCTCAATGAATGGTATCCATTACTTGAAAAAGTGCTCAAAAAAGGCGAAGCTGATAAGAAATCCATGAAAGCGATTCATGATCTATTATTGCGCTATAACCCATTATTTGAGGGTTTTATCTATTTTCAGAGCAATGATTTTAGTATCATAGATGCATCGCTCGCACCGTTCTTCTGGCATTTGCAAGCCTTTGACATTGCCATTCCAGAAAAAGCGCCTGCGATCATTGAATACAACAGCAACATTCTCGCCCGCGAGAGTGTGATTCATCATTACAAATCAAAGGGGTAATTCACCATGATGACTTCAAATAAGCCTTATATCATCCGTGCATTTTATGATTGGATTGTGGACAACGGTGTCACACCCTACATTGCGGTTGATGCCACATTGCCTTATGTTGAAGTCCCTGAGGATTACGTGACAGAAGGTAAAATTATTTTAAACATCGAGCCTTCTGCCACCCCAAATTTGGTGCTTGGCAATGAATGGATCTCTTTTTCTGCCCGCTTTGGCGGTGTGCCGATGGAAATTAATGTCCCCATTGGCGCTGTGATTGCCATTTATGCCCGTGAAAATGGTCATGGCATTGAATTTCAGCCAGAACCTTTATTAGATGATCCATTCCCAGTGGAAGCAGAAAAAGCCTCGCCGTTTGCCGTCATTGCCAATGAAGAGAGTGAGAAACCTGCCAAAAAGCCCGCAGCTAAAAAAGCGACGGGTAAAAAAGCCACTAAAAAGCCTTCATTGACCGTCGTTGAATGATTCAAAGCCAATAAAAAAGCCTGTTTTCACAGGCTTTTTCTTCATCTGATGACCAGTTCAACCATTATTTTTTGTTGTTGAACATTTCTAAAGATTTTAAGATCTCTTTTTCAGCATCTTCTTTTGTGCCAAAACCATCTAATTTAACCCATTTGCCTTTTTCTAAACCTTTGTAGTTTTGGAAGAAGAATTCGATTTGTTTCACCAATAATTCTGGTAAATCATCGATGGATTGAATGTTGTCATACATTGGGCACAATTTAGACACTGGCACTGCCACTAATTTAGCATCACCGCCCGATTCATCTGTCATATTCAACACGCCTAAAGGACGTGCACGCACAACACAGCCGTGAATCAATGGGAATGGTGTCACAACCAATACGTCTAACGCATCGCCATCATCACATAATGTTTGTGGAATGTAACCGTAGTTTGCAGGATAACGCATGTTCGTGCCCACAAAGCGATCAACCCATACCAAATCATCTTCGATCTCATATTTCACAGGATCAGATTCAGCAGGGATTTCGATGATACAGTTAAAATCTTCAGTGATTTTGTTTAAATCTTTTGCAGCCGGAATAGAATTAAAGCTCATTTTTGACCTCTAGTTGTGTGATGAACATCTAAAACGCGCTATTATACCCGTTTATATCCTCGACTTCCATGCACCTAAAGGCACAAAATGTACACTCGTTTGATTCTTTTGCTCCCTGGCCCCGTCAATTACGCACAATTGAACCTCTCTTTGACTGAGAATGATTACATCATCGCGGTAGATGGCGGCATTGAACATGTCAAAGGGCTCGATGTTACGCCAAATTTATGGGTGGGCGATTTTGACTCTTGCCAAAGCGAAGATCAAGCCATCTATCAACATCTTAATAAAGAGACGCATCCGACGGACAAAGATTATTTAGACACAGAACTTGCCCTCTCAAAAGCTGAATCACTAAACATCACAGAGTGCATTTTAATTGGCGGCATTGGCGGACTGATTGACCATCAAATGGGCTTATTTATGTTGCCCTGCGCGCATGAGGATCTCCATTTCATTCATACAGATGGCCACACAAAACTCTATTCCCTCAATCACGCTTGCACGCTTGCCATTGCCCAAGAACATTATCAGCGCTTGAGTATTGTGCCCATCACGACACTGCAATCAGTGACCACAAGTGGCGTTAAATGGCCATTAACGAACGCCACATTGCCCGCAGGCTTTGGGCGATCCCTCAGCAATCAAATCACAGATTCTGTGGTCAATTACACACAAACCGATGGCACTGGATGGATCATTCTCTCTTAATCGCCGCTGTGAGATTGAATTTCGATATATAACAATGTATATTACGAGCTGTTTAGATTCCTAACTGTGGAGTAATACGCATGAAAAAACATTTAATTGCCACAACGTTAATCGCCTCATTCTTCACTTTAGCCTCTGCTGAAGAGATCATGGTGTCTGCGGCTGCAAGCTTAACAAATGCCTTTACAGACATCGCTAAAAACTACGAAAAAGCGCATCCTGAAGATAAAGTGATGCTCAACTTTGCAGGCTCTGGCGCATTGTTACAGCAAATGGAAAATGGCGCACCTGTGGACATCTTTGCCTCAGCTGACCAAGTGACCATGGACAAAGCCATTGAGAAAAAATTGGTGAAAGCCGACACTCGTAAAACCTTTGTCCAAAATACATTGGTGGTGATTGTCAGCACAGACAGCAAATTAGATCCTAAAAATTTAGAAGATTTAACCAAAACAGATGTGACGAAAATCGCTCTTGCAAACCCTGCGAGCGTGCCAGTTGGCCGCTACACTAAAAGTGTCTTAGAAGCCGCTAAATTATGGCAAACCCTTGAGCCTAAATTCATTGAAACTGAAAGCGTGCGTCAATCCCTTGCGTATGTGGCACAAAATGAAACCGACACAGGCTTTGTGTATGGTACAGATGCTGCTGTCCTCAAAAAAGAGGTGCGCGTTGCCTTCACAGTGCCCACAGAACAACCGATCACTTACCCAATTGCCTTAACCACAGACAGTAAAAAAGGCAGTGACCGTTTCTATGACTATATCTTTAATGCAGACAGCCAAAAGATTTTAGAAGATTACGGATTCACGAAGCCTGAATGATCGATTCAATTTATCCAATTTTAATCCTAACGCTTAAGGTGGCAGGTTTTGCCACGTTAATCGGCTCCCTATTAGGCATTTTAATTGGGTACTTCCTAGCTCGGGCAAACTTTTGGGGTAAAAATCTACTCGACACCATCCTTACCCTACCGATGGTTTTACCTCCGACAGTGCTCGGCTATTACCTCTTAACAGTCATTGGCCAGAAAAGCATGTTTGGCCAATGGTTGTCTTCAACGTTTGGCATTCGCCTGATCTTTACTTGGCAAGCTGCAGTGATCGCTGCAACGATTGTGGCATTCCCATTGATTTTAAAGCCTGCGCGTGCAGCCTTTGAAGATGTCAACCGCGAATATGAACAAGCGGCCAGCATGCTTGGAGTCTCTAAAATTGCCATCTTTTTTCGTGTCACACTGCCTTTAGCATGGCGTGGTGTTCTTTCGGGTGTTCTCTTAGCGTTTGCCCGCGCACTTGGCGAATTTGGCGCAACCTTAATGGTGGCTGGTGCCACACAAAAGACACAAACACTCTCAATTGCCATTTATCGTGCTTATAACTCCTTTGATTATGATACCGCGAACTATTTAGTGCTCATCACATCCATTGTGTGTATCTGTATTTTAATGACGGCAACATTCCTCAACCCTCGCAAACCTCGCTTGTAAGGGCAACTATGACCATTGATCTATCCATCCATAAAACATTAACAGCTTATAAACGCACCTTTGTGCTTGATGTTGAGTATCAAACTGAGGCGGAACGCTTAGTGATCGTTGGGGCATCAGGTTCTGGGAAAAGTGTTTTATTAAAAACGATTGCAGGGCTCATTACGCCAGATGCGGGTAAAATCGTGTTGCAAGATCGCGTTTTGTTTGATGCCGATCACAAAATTAACCTCAAACCCCAAGCGCGCAAACTCGCCTATCTCTTTCAGAGTTATGCTCTATTTCCCCATTTAAATGTGGCACAAAACATTGGCTTTGCGCTGCATCAATCCATTTTCAATGGCCGCAAACACCATGTACCGCCAGAAGTTCAATATTGGCTCGAACTCTTTCATTTAGAGGGCATTCAGTTTCAATATCCTGATGAAATCTCAGGCGGGCAAAAACAGCGCGTAGCCCTTGCTCGCGCGTTGATTGTCAATCCGATGGCCATTTTATTAGATGAGCCTTTTTCTGCCCTCGATACTGATTTACGCAGCATCATGCGTAAAGAGCTCAGCGACATTCAAGCAGATTTACAGATTCCGATGATCCTCATCACTCATGATCATGAAGATGCACGCACCTTTGGCGATGCCGTCATTGAGATTGAAAATGGCCAGATTTTGAAGACATCTTAAACACGGTGCTTTTAAAGTGCGCCCATAACTCATACAATAGCGCATTGATCACCATTTTATTTAAGTATGAATCAACTCATCATCATTACACTCATCGGCATTGGCGGCGGTTTAGGTGCGATTTTACGGCATTTGAGCGGCGTTGCCATTGTGCGGATTTGGCCACATGCATTCCCGATGGCAACCTTTTGCATCAATCTTTTAGGGGCATTGTTGATTGGTGTATTGATGGCGATCCTGACTGCAAAAGAGGCACAATCCTCTTTGCTCAAATATTTCTTCATCACAGGGTTATGCGGTGGTTACACCACCTTTTCCACATTCTCCCTCGAAAATTGGCAGCTCATTGAAGCCGGTAAATTTGGCACTGCCCTCCTTTACAGCATGAGCAGCCTGATTTTAAGCTTAGGCTGCGTCTTTACAGGGCTCTATGTGGGCAAATCCCTCTCTTAAAAAGCAATCATCATGAAAAAACCATTTCCCGATACCCTTTTAAATCGCATTCGCATTGTTATGGTGCGCACCTCTCACTCAGGCAACATTGGCGCAGCAGCGCGTGCAATGCGTGTGATGGGTTTATACCATTTAACTTTAGTGGATCCTAAGCACTTCCCAAGCCAAGAAGCCACAGCACTTGCCAGCGGCGCTGTCGATGTATTAGAACAAGCTGTCGTTGTGCCAACGTTAGAAGAAGCCTTAAAAGATTGTCATGTGGCATATGCCACCACAGCGCGCCCGCGTTACATTTCATCTAAACTCTACACCGTCGAAGAAGCTGCCATTGAAGCTGTGCGTGACATTCAAGTGGCAGATGATCAACAGATTGCCTTTGTCTTTGGCACAGAACGCACAGGGCTGACCAATGAAGAGATCGAACTTTGCCAACGCATGATGACGATTCCCACTGAAAATCGTTACAATTCACTCAACATTGCCTCAGCCATTCAAGTGGTGTGTTATGAGCTCCATAAAGCCCATAAAACAGCGTTAGAGATTCCGATGATCACTGAGCACTTTGACCTTGATCCTTTAGCGAATGGCGAGATGCGCGAAGGGTTTTATCAGCATTTAGAAGAGGTCTTGTGCCAAACTGAGTTTTTAGACCCCAATGAGCCGAAAAACATCATGAAAAAAGTGCGTAACCTCTTTCAAAAACGTGACTTAACCGAACCTGAAATCCATTTATTGCGCGGCATTCTCACCGCCATTAACCGCAAAATTGAGGGCTAAACATGTTCAAACACATGAAAGAAGACATTCAAACCATTCACTATAAAGATCCTGCCGCCCGCAACACCTTAGAAGTTTTGCTTGCTTACCCCGGCTTATGGGCTGTGTGGGGACATCGCATTTCCCATTTCTTATGGCATCATCACTGTAAGCTATTAGCGCGCTGGTTATCGACTGTGACGCGTTTTTTAACGGGCATTGAGATTCATCCGGGTGCAAAAATTGGTCGCCGCTTTTTCATTGATCACGGCATGGGCGTTGTGATTGGTGAAACCACAGAGATTGGCAATGATTGTACCCTCTATCATGGTGTGACATTAGGCGGCACGAGCCTCAATGAAGGTAAACGCCACCCAACCCTTGGCAATAATGTGATCATTGGTGCAGGCGCTAAAATTTTAGGTCCCATCACACTTGGGGACAATGCTAAAGTGGGGTCTAACTCTGTGGTGACCAAACCAATACCAGAAAACACCACCGCAGTTGGCATTCCTGCACGCATTGTGAAACAAAATACGCTTTCAACGGAGATTGCAAGCAAACTCTTTACCGCGTATGGCGTTGATGCTGTAACGCCTGATCCTGAAGCCACAGCGATTAATTTACTCCTTGATCATATTCAATCCCTAGATCAAAGTTTAAAAAACATCTGTAAAGAGCTCGCTGCCCAAGACATCCACATTTGCACGAAAGTGCCTAAATTAGATGATCAAGAGCTTGAAAATTTAGAAGCCTTTACGCAAAACCAAGCACCTAAAGATTCTACGCAATAACCATCGAGCCATAAAAAAAGGACTGCCAAGCAGTCCTTTTTCAATCAATGCGTCAACATTATTTGTTTTTATGGGCACGTTTTGCTGCCGTACGTAAACGAAGGGCATTTAATTTAATGAAACCTGCTGCATCTTTTTGATCGTATGCACCAGCATCATCTTCAAATGTTGCGATGTTTTCATCAAATAAAGACGCTTCAGATTTACGACCCACAACGATCACATTGCCTTTGTAGAGTTTTAAGCGCACAACGCCAGAAACGTGTTCTTGGGATTTATCAATCGCCGCTTGTAACATTTCACGCTCAGGGCTCCACCAGTAACCGTTATAGATTAAAGATGCGTAACGTGGCATCAACTCATCTTTCAAGTGCGCCGCTTCACGGTCTAATGTGATGGATTCAATCGCACGGTGTGCTTTTAAAATCACAGTCCCTGCTGGCGTTTCATAGCAACCACGAGCTTTCATGCCCACATAGCGGTTTTCAACGATGTCCACGCGGCCAATGCCGTTCGCGCCTGCGATTTTGTTCAATTCAGCCATCACAGTTGCCGGTGATTTCTCAACGCCATCAATCGCCACAACGTCACCTTTTTCAAAGGTCAATTCGATGTAAGTGGGTTCATTCGGTGCTTCTTCAGGAGAAACTGTCCAGCGCCACATGTCAACTTCTGGCTCATTCCATGGGTTTTCTAATGCCAAACCTTCATAAGAGATGTGCAATAAGTTCGCATCCATTGAGTATGGAGATTTTTTACCGCCACGATCGATCTGAATGTTATTTTTTTCTGCATAATCGAGCAATTTTTCACGAGACATCAAATCCCATTCGCGCCAAGGCGCAATCACTTTCACGTCTGGTTTTAATGCATAAGCGCCCAATTCAAAACGCACTTGATCGTTCCCTTTACCCGTTGCACCATGAGAGATGGCATCGGCATTGGTTTCATTGGCGATCTCAATTAAACGCTTAGCGATCAATGGGCGCGCAATGGACGTCCCTAATAAATATTCACCTTCATAAATTGTGTTCGCACGGAACATTGGGAAGATGAAATCACGGGCAAATTCTTCACGCAAGTCATCAATGTAGATCTCTTTCACGCCTAAAGCTTGAGCTTTTGCGCGTGCAGGTTCCACTTCTTCGCCTTGACCTAAATCTGCTGTGAAGGTGACCACTTCACAATTATATTCATCTTGTAACCATTTTAAGATTACAGATGTATCTAAACCGCCTGAATAGGCGAGAACAACTTTGTTCACTTTACTCATTAAACTCTCCTTGTGTATTAGTCATGACTGCCTTTGATTTGGCACAGCGATTCCAACTCTGGAATGCTTTGCTTATTTGAAATGAAAAAGATCATGTGGTCATTTTCTTCAATGATGGAATTCTTATGGGAGACGATCACCTGCTGATTGCGAATGATGCCCGCAAGCGTAATGCCATCGGGCCAATCGATCTCTTCAACCACTTTACCAATGATGCGTGAGGTTTCAGGCGTACCGTGTGCCACAATCTCAAACGCTTCTAAATCACCGGTGCCAAGTGAATACAACTGAATCACATCACCCTTACGAATGTACGTCAATAATACACCTAAAGTCACTTGTTGCGGAGAGAAGGCGATGTCAATATTTGACTCATTTTCCACCAAATCCACAAAGGCACTGCGGTTAATTAAAGTGATGACGCGTTTAGCCCCTAAGCGCTTCGCGAGCATGCTCGATAAAATATTGGTTTGCTCATCTTCCGTCACCGCGCAATACACATCGATCTGATCAATGTTTTCATCGTACAATAATGCCTCATCGGTGCAATCACCATTGAGCACCAACGCATTTTTTAAATGGGACGTTAAGCGCGCGGCGTTTGCTTTATCAATTTCGATGATTTTCACGCGCAGATCATCTTCTAATGCACTTGCAAGACGATAACCAATGTTTCCGCCGCCAGCGATCATCACTTTTTTGGCAATTTTTGTCGAAGGGCGAATCTCAGCCATCACTAAACGGGCATGTTTTTGTGGGCATAAATAATAAACTTCATCCCCCACTTCAATGACGCTTTCTCCGGTGATCTCTAAAGGCTCATCTTTACGGAAAATCGCCACGATGCGCACATCAATGTCAGGTAAATGGGAAGGCAAATCCTTAATCGGTAAACCCACTAAGCGCCCGCCCTCTTCTGCTTGAGCCGCGACAATCAACACGCGCCCACGATCAAAGCGCAGCACTTGCTGAGCACCCGGTAAATTGATGATGTTTTTTAAACGTTCTTTCACTAAAATCTCAGGGCTGATGATCACGTCAATGTTGAACGCTTTTTCTAATTCATGGCCAAAGATGTCCGCATATTCAATGTAAGATTGAGAACGAATGCGCGCAATTTTTAAACGCACATCAAACAGTGTGTGTGACAACTGGCATGCGATCATGTTCACTTCATCGCTTGAGGTCACGGCAATGACAATGTCCGCCTCTTTTGCACCGGCTTCATCAAGCACATGTGGCAATGAGGCATTGCCCACCACTGTGCGAATGTCGTAGCGTTCTTGCAGATTCGCTAAAATGTTCGAGTCAACATCGACAATCGTCACCTCATGTTTCGCCTCTTGCGAAAGAATATTGGCAGCGTTAGAACCGACCTGTCCTGCACCTAAAATCAGTATTTTCATGGAAAGACACAAACAATTATAAAAACAAAGCAGATCATTGTATGGAGTTCATAGGGAGTTTTCAACAGCTAATTAAAATAAGCCCTAAATGGCGCAAAATTCAGTACAATGAATGATCAATGAATAGTATAATGAATTTGCTGGATATTTTTTAATAATTTAAATGATATAAGGAGTGAACGATGGGTGCAGAAGTGATGTTTTTCATTTTAGGTGGCATTGCCGGTGTTGTGATCGGCTATTTCGTGGCCCGCTCTGGCGTGTCTGCAAACAATGAAGTGATTGATAAACTCAAAGCCGAACTTGAGGGTGTCAAAGAAAAACTGAAAACCCAAACGGAACATTTCACAGAAAGTGAAAATTTATTGCACCGTTTAGGCACAGATTTAAAAGATTTATATCAACACATGAGCAAAAATGAGATCTCGACCTTAAAAGAGAAATTTAAAGGTCTTGTGATTGATGCTGACGCAAAAGTTGATGAGATTGCCCACAAAGCAAAAGAAGCGGGCAACAAAGTGAAAGATGCCGTTGAGCATGCCCATGAAACGGCCAAAGAAGAAGTCGCTGCCGCTAAAGAAAAGTCTGAAGATGTGAAAAAAGCTGCACAAGATAAGATCGAGCAAGCGCAAGTTGCCATCGATGACGCTCAAAAGGATGCCAAAGCCCATGCTGAACAAACCATCGAGCAGGCAAAAGAGAAAGCCTCTGACGTAAAAGATGCTGCAAAAGATGCCACACAGACGGCAAAAGATCACATCTCTGATGCCAAAGATGCGGTGATTGAAACGGCCCATGATGCCAAAGACAAAGTGAAAGATGCGGTCAAATAACCCATTGATCACCTCCACAAGATCCAGTGCATTGCACTGGATCGTTTTTTATTTCCCATTGACTGAACACAACCATGCAACTCACACAACAAACGGATTACGCCTTTAAAACTATGATTTATGTGGCGAGCTACCCAGATCGACTCGTCAACATCAGTGAGATTGCCAACTACTACACCATCTCCCGAAGCCACTTAACTAAAGTGATTGCCAAACTCAATAAGCAGGGTTATTTAACCAGCATCCGCGGCAATCAAGGCGGCTTAAAATTAGGACAGAATCCTCTGAACATTAACCTTGGTCAATTGGTGCGGGATTTTGAAGATTTCCCTCTCATTGAGTGCTTTTCGAGCACCAATCAATGCCAAGTGACGCCACAATGTCGCATTAAACGCATCATGCAAGATGCCCTCAAAAGCTTTTTACAAGTGCTCGATGGCTACTGCTTAGCGGACATCATCAGCAATCCTGCCCTCATTGGCTTGGTGCGCGGCGAATAAAGGTTTTATATATTAAACAAAATATGTATAATTAATAATAATTGTTTAAGGAGACAGTGCTATGATCAATATGGCCTATGTAAAAAAAGTCATCAAAGATAAAGGTTTAACCTTGCAGAATGTGGCAGACCACTGCGACATGACCAAGGGTTATTTAAGCCAGTTACTCAATAATAAAGTGCAAAACCCAAGCGCCACAAAGCTCAATGCCCTGTATCAATACCTCAATATTAATCCACAAACCGAAGATAAAACCGTCGGTTTGATCTTTGGGGCATTTTATCCACTGCACACGGGGCATGTTTACCTCATTCAGCGCGCCATCAGTCAATTAGACGAATTGCACATCATTTTGCGCTACAATGAAGCGCGCGATTTACAGACCTTTAAAGACAGCGCCATGAGCCGCCAGCCCTCTTTAAAAGATCGCTTGCGCTGGTTACTGCAAACCTTTAAGTACCAAAAAAATATTCACATCCATTACATTGATGAAGAGAACCTCACGCAATCCATGGATGATCAAATCAAGTGGGCACATAAAGTCGATGAGTTTTTGCAATCCCACAATATTGACCCAAATGTCATCTACAGCAGCGAAACCCATGATGTAGATTTTTACCAAAAGCATTTAGGATTGCCGACTAAAATCATTGATCCTGAGCGCACCTTTATGAACATTTGCAGCGAAGACATTCGCCGCTCGCCCTTGCATCATTGGGAATACATTCCCACAGAAGTGCGCCCATTTTTTGTCAAAACCATTGCCATTTTAGGCGGTGAGTCCAGCGGTAAAAGCACGATGGTCAATAAATTGGCCAACATGTTCAACACCACCAGCGCTTGGGAATATGGACGTGAATATGTGTTTAAACACTTAGGTGGCGATGAACGCGCCTTACAGTTTTCGGACTATGACAAAATTGCCTTAGGTCATGCGCAATACATTGATTTTGCCGTCAAACATGCCAATAAGATCGCCTTTATTGACACAGACTTCATCACCACACAAGCCTTTTGTATGAAGTATGAAGGTAAATCGAATCCATTTGTACAAGCGATGATCGATACCTATCGCTTTGATTTAGTGATTTTATTGGAAAATAATACGCCCTGGGTGGCCGATGGCCTGCGCCATTTAGGCTCAAATCATGTGCGTAAAGAGTTTCAGTGCTTACTCAAGTCATTACTTGCGGAAAATAATGTGCCCTATGTCGAGATCACCTCAGATCAATACGATGAGCGTTATTTACAATGCATTGATTTAGTGGATGGATTATTGAAAAACTCACTGTAAGGAGGAGACATGCGTTCGCTCATTTTAACCATCGGTCGGCACAAAGCCTATCCGTTTGTCTGTTTTATTTTGGTGATTGGCGCATTTTTATACACAGAACCGTTTAAAGCCCTCAATCTTCGTTATGCCATCTCATTTTTTGGCGCGATCACGGGCTTAATTTGCGTCATTTTATTCACCCGCAGAAGCCAGCTTGGTAACTATTTTGGCCTATTGGCCACCTTTGGTGAAAGCATGGGCAATTTTTTGGGCGGTAACATTGGCGCAGGATTGCCCCATCTGTATAACTTTAGCACGCACATCTATGGCATTTTTAATTGGCGCAAACATCATGATCAAGATGATAAAGTCATCACCCGCAGCCTAACATGGCTACAAATGCTCTATGTCATTTCTGCCTTTTTTGCCATTTTTGGTTTGAGCATCTGGATCACAAAAGTGATGGGCGTGGACAATACCCTCGGACAACTCATCGTCAATGGCATCATTTTTGGTTTAGCGGTACCCGCACAAACATTGCTGGTGATGCGTTATGACTTTAACTGGTATCTATGGATCATCATGAATGTGTTTGTGGTGGGGTTAAACTTTTTTGGCCCTGAACCTAATCCTGTCATTGGTGCACAATATTGCATTTATCTATTCAATGCAGTGTATGGTTTAATTGAATGGCGATCCTTTGCACACAAACAGTAAGGCAACAAAAAACCCGCAATCAGCGGGTTTTTTTTAATGCATTGAGGGGTTGAAATTATTCAGCCACTACGTTCACTTGGATGTCTACAACAACATCTGGGTGCAATGCTAATACAACAGCGTGTTCACCGATGCTACGGATAGAACCGTCAGCGATGCGAACTTCGCGTTTGTCTAATTTAACGCCAGCGTTGGTTACCGCTTCAGCGATGTCTTGGCTAGTCACAGCACCGAATAAACGGCCTTCTGTTCCTGCTTTCACAGACATAGTGATCACGATGCCGCTTAATTTTTCGCCGCGTTCAGTTGCATCTGCCAAAATAGCCGCTTGTTTCGCTTCTAATTCTGCACGACGCTCTTCTAATTTTTGTAAATTCGCAGGTGTTGCTTCTGTAGCTTTACCTAATGGTAATAAGTAGTTACGAGCATAACCAGATTTTACTTCAACAGTATCACCAAGTTGACCTAACTTGCCGATTTTTTCTAATAAAATAACTTGCATGATTGCTCCTTAAAATTAATGCTGATCAGTATATGGAAGCAATGCAATGTAGCGAGCGCGTTTGATCGCAGTTGCTAATTGACGCTGATAACGAGCTTGCGTTCCAGTAACACGACTTGGGATGATTTTCCCAGTTTCAGTGATATAATTTTTTAAGGTATTGATATCTTTATAATCAATTTCTTTTACGTTTTCTGCTGTGAAACGGCAGAATCTTTTACGACGAAAATAACGTGACATATTTAAATTCCTTTATTGAATGATGGGATTATTCACCCGCTTCAGCAGACTCTTCGTTAGAACGGTCTTCGCGCTGAGGCTTAACTAATACAGATGGCTCAGTCACAGCTTCTTCTTTTTGAATAACCATGTGACGTAAAATCGCATCATTGAAACGGAAAATGCCTTGTAATTCTTCAAGAGCCAATTCGTTACATTCAATGTTCATTAACACATAATGAGCTTTGTGTAATTTTTGAATTGGGTAAGCCAATTGACGACGACCCCAATCTTCTAAACGGTGGATTTGGCCACCTTCGTTCGTTACAACTGAACGATAACGTTCAATCATCGCTGGTACTTGTTCGCTTTGATCTGGATGAACAAGGAATACAACTTCATAATGACGCATATTCATAATTCCTTATGGATTTATTAACAATAAAGTCTTCAGGATACCTGTAAGACAAGGAATGTATTTTGTTAAAAATACAAGCGCTGAATTATAATCAATCTTGAGACAAATTGCAAAGATTATAAAGCGCCCCGCCCATTTGCACAGGCGCTGCCTCTTTTAACTCAGGATTTAAGGCAACGCGATCATTCTTTTCAAGGAGCACAATCGCCGTCGAACCCATATTAAAGCGCCCCATTTCTGCACCTTTTTCTAACGTCATGCCATCCTCATAATTTTGATACGCCAACACTTTACCATAAGGCGGTGTGATCTCCCCTGCCCAAACGGTTTCCATGCTTGAAACATTGATCGCACCCACTAAAATGACAATCATCTTGCCATATTCCGTATCAAACACAGAGACATAACGCTCATTTTCTGCAAACAATGTGGGAATCTGTCCGGCTGTTTTCAATGACACACTGTAAAGCTTGCCCGGAATGTGAATGGTGCGCAGCAATGTGCCCGCAGCTGGCATGTGCACGCGGTGATAATCCCTTGGGGATAAATACACCGTCGCAAAGCTACCATCTTTAAAAGTTTGTGCCAACTCAGGATCAGCAATTAAGCTTTCCACCGTAAAATCATGGCCTTTGGCACGAATGAATTGGGTATCCTCTAAGTTGCCACAGGCGGCAATTTTACCATCGGCAGGTGACACTAAAGGCGCATCTGCAATTGGGCGTGCGCCTTTTTCTAATGAACGCGTGAAAAATTCATTAAATGTTTTAAACTCTTCAGGGTTTTTCACGGCGCTCTCTTGCCAGTTGATGTCATAGAGTTTTGAGAACACCTTAATGAACAGATTTTTAAACCAAGGGGTGCGAATGCGCGTCAATTTACGCATGCACCATGAGCTCAATCGTTGTGGTAAAAAATATTGGATCGACATCTTATTGCCCCTTCTCTTTGGCATACCATGCGCGCGCTGCGGTGAGTTCTGCCTCTGTATCAATGCCAACAGGTGGCACCGTGTTCATTTTTTCCACCACAATTTGATAGCCATTGGATAATGCACGCAATTGCTCGAGTGATTCGACTTGTTCTAAGTGAGATGACTGTAATTTTGGATACGCTTTTAAGAAAAAAGCACGATATGCATACACGCCAATGTGGCGCTCTGGCGTTAAATGCTCTGGCAATGTGCCTTCACCTTGCTCAACACCTCTTGGATAAGGAATGGGCGCACGGGAAAAATACAATGCACCATCCACATGATTGTGCACCACTTTCACCACATTCGGGTTTAAAAAATCATCCCATGTAGTAATAGCTGTGGCCAATGTACTCATGGCAGCATTTTCATGACAGGCCAATTTCGTGGCCACCTTTTGAATGTATTCATACGGTAAAAAGGGTTCGTCCCCCTGCCAGTTCACAATGATTTCTTCATCTTGAAAACCGCAGATGTTCGCCACTTCTGCTAAGCGATCTGTACCTGTTGGATGATCACTCGATGTCATCACAACTTCTGCCCCGATGCTGCGCATGTGATCATAAATCGTGGGATCATCCGTCGCCACAATCACTTTTTTCGCCTTCACAGACATCGCTTGGCGCCATGTGTGCTCGATCACGGGTTGCTCACCAATCAGTAACATCATTTTATTCGGCAAACGCGTGGACTTTAAACGCGCCGGAATCACAATGACAAAATCATTCATAACATCAACCTAATTAAGGACAATAAAGCGCTTATTCTAGCAGAGGTGCCCTTAAAAAAAACCCCTCACGCATCCTCCTATAATTCGCACACTATTTATACAAAAACCCTATTGACTTATTTCTAAATGCTCTATACGCTAGAAATCATACACAATATATGGAAGTCAAGCCGCACACACAAAACGACTGTCAACATAGAAACACCCCAAAATTTCTCGTTTTGATCATTTTATAGACAGATACTTGACCTGATTCAACCATGCGCCCTGCGGGCCATAAATTAAAGTTATCCACAGGTTTATCCACAGTTTATGTGGACAATATCCCCAATTAAAAATACCCTTTCGATGACACATCGAAAGCTTCACCGAACCCATAATAAGAGATGAAATATGATGAAAAAACGCTCTGATCTTTTACCTAATAACTCTGTCATTCCTGTGGCTGTCATTGACAGCATCTCAGATGGCTTAAAACTTGCTGACATTTTAATCAAAGAGGCTTTGCCCATCCTTGAAGTGACCTTTCGTTCAAAAAATGCCTCAGACATTTTAAAGTCCATCAAAGACCATTATCCTGATTTAACGGTCGCCGCTGGCACCATCATCAATCCTGAACAAGCAAAGTTGGCCTACACATCGGATGCTGACTTTTTAGTGAGCCCGGGCTGTAATCCACGCACCATTCAAACGGCGCAAGATTTAGGCGTGATGATTGTCCCCGGCGTCAATAGCCCAACGGCGATTGAAATGGCGCTCAATTATGGTGTGACGACTATGAAGTTCTTCCCTGCGGAAGCATCCGGCGGCATTGAGATGATTAAAGCGATTTTAGCGCCTTATCAAGAGATTCAGTTGATTCCAACGGGCGGCATCAATGACAGTAACTTTAGAGATTATTTAGCCATTCACCGCGTGATTGCCTGCGGCATGAGCTGGATGGTGGAAAAACGTTTGATCAATGAAGGCAATTGGACAGAGATTGCACGCCGCGTGCGTTTAGTTAAAGAGTTATTGGCTAAATCAACGGTTCAATAAAATTGTCTCGCAAGCTTTGGGCATCGCAGGTTTTTGCGGTGCTTTTTTATTGCCACTCGGTTTTTTAAGGCCAAGGGCTATGTCTTGCTGATCTTTGATCCAATTGTTTAAATCTGCATCACAGCCTGATGTTTTAGCAACAGGGGCTTGCGGCACACAATGGGGTTGATTTTTTGGGCATTTTAAACGCACATGAAAATGGGAATCATGCCCAAACCAAGGACGAATTTTATACAGCCATACCGGATCTTTTTCTGTGGCGCGCAAATGGGCTTTGATCACAGGATTGACAAAAATGCGTTCCGTTTGTGGATACATTGCCGCTTGATGCAATAAGTCACGATAATAAGGCTGCCAATTGACCACTTGCCCAGTTTTGGCATTGACCAAAGAAGGGGTGTCTAAGGACTCTTTTTCATTCGGTTGTAAACCCGCTGCACCGATGCGCTCAAACCAAATGTCCACATCCAGTCCAATTTGATGACTCGCATGACCATACGGCATGCGACCGCCATGGGCTTGTGACATGTCGCCTAAAATCACCGTGGTTTGTTGTGTTTTGGCAAACTGCCCTAAATGTTCAATCAAAGACAATAAAGCGGCATCGCCATAATTGCGTGCGCGACTTGGGCGCACTTGCTCATAACCGATGCCGCGAATGGGAATGGTGACGCCACCGGCAAAGCAGCCGTTGGCGTAACTGCCGTGAATGACGGTGTCATTGGCATATCCTTGCCCCCATAACGAGAGCGACAATAAACCCACCGCCATCCACGCTTTCATTATACGAGCGCCTTAATCCAATCTTCGCGCTCACCTTCTAAGAAATCCACCACAGGGATTTCAATCAAAGTGTATGCGCCTTTCTCTTGACGCATGGCTGCACGACCACTTGAGACCATCACTTGCGCCGTCAATGCAGGATTGTCGATGGACATTTTGAACATAAAATTCTGATTGCCAGATGTCCCTGATGCACCTTTACGCGTCAATTCCACGCCGTGACCCACATCTTTTAACAAATTCACATCATCCACAAATTTAACATGTGTTTCATCATGAATGAAATAAGGATCTGTTTTAATGAGGTTTTCAACAATTTCAGGGGTTGCACCTTCCGATAATTCTACATACACCATTCGGCGATGTACGCCTGCACCCGTTGGCATTGTCATGGATAAGGCATCTTTCACGCCTTCAATGGCTTTGACTGCAACCGTGTGCCCCATGCTCATGCCTGGACCAAAATTGGTGTATGTCATGCCATTTGGCGCCATTGCCATCAACATGGCACGCACGATGGAATCTGTACCGGGATCCCAACCAGAAGAAACGATGGCCACAGCATTATTTGCACGCGCCACTTCATTCAATTCACTGCGCACTTCTAAAATGCTCGAATGAATGTCATAGCTATCGACCGTATGAATGCCTTTGGCTAAATAGGCTTTCGCTTGTGTTGGCACTTGGCGCGTTGGAATGGCTAAAAATGCCACATCAATCTTCTCACTGAACTGATCCACAGATGTTTTCACCACAACGTTTGGGTATTGAGCAATCGGCTCACCGCTACGGCGAATTGCGCCCACTAAATTAAAATCTTTCGTTTGTAATAAGATGTCGATAACTTTTAAACCCACGTTACCGGAACCTACAACAATAGCATTAATTTTTTTCATCTATGTTTACTCCTGATGGAAGATTAATGAGAATCCACAATCAATTGCTTCATCATCTCAATGTGCAGAGCTTCTGTATTGAGGCATGGAATGAACTGATAATATTCACCCCCTTTCTCCATAAAGTAGTCTCTGTTTTCAACGCCCATTTCTTCAATGGTTTCTAGGCAGTCCGCACTGAAGCCTGGGCAAAACACGGCAACTCGTTTCACGCCTTGAGCCGGCAAACTTGGCAAATATTCAAAGGAATAGGGCTTTAACCACTCCACATTACCAAATTTTGATTGAAACACCGTGGTGATTTTTAAGTCAGGACGATTCAACGCCTTTTCAATGAGTTTTGTGGTGGCCATACATTGATCATAATATGGATCACCTTTCTCATAGGTTGATTTTGGCATACCGTGATAGGATAACACAAGCTCATCAATCGCTGTATCGCCTAAGCCTTCCTCAATTTTTGCGCGGCACGCATCAATGTACACAGGATGATCATAATAATCGCTGAGCATCTGAATTTCTGGAAAATAACGGCGCGCTTTTAAGGTATCGGCAACCGCATCAAACACAGTGGCCGTTGTGGCCGCACAATACTGCGGATAAAGCGGCAAAATAATGATTTTATCGACTTTTTTAGCAATCAATTGATCTAAGCCCTGCTCGATCGATGGCTCGCCATAACGCATCGCCACGACAACGTCATAATTCTCTGGCAAGACTTTTTCAAGGGCTGTCGCTTGATCTTGTGTGATGTATAAAAGCGGTGAACCGCGATCCGTCCAAACAGTGGCATATTTTTCTGCCGAATCCTTAGGGCGCGTGGTCAAAATAAAACCGTTTAAAATGAAGAACCAAATGAATTTAGGGACTTCAATCACGCGCGGATCACTTAAAAATTCGCGCAAATATGGACGAACATCTTTTGCTGTCGGTGATTTCGGTGTGCCAAGATTCACCAGCAAAACACCTATTTTACGGCCTTCCATGTCTTGGTTCCTATCTAATCAATAAAGTGCACCATTATGCATGAATTCTGCTGAATGTGAAACATTCTCACCCACAATCGCAGTTAATTTTCTCTATTGCGCCCATAAAAAAGCCATCGTTCGATGGCTTTACTTTTGATGTGATCAAAGCGGGCGATTACGCTTCTTCTTTTTTCACTTCAGGCAATTTCACTTCAATGGATAACTCTTTCAATTGCTTAGGATTGGCAACGGAGGGAGCATCGGTCATCAAGCAAGAAGCTGTTTGTGTTTTCGGGAATGCAATCACTTCACGGATCGATTTTGCGTGCGTCATGAGCATGATCAAACGATCTAAACCAAACGCTAAACCTGCATGTGGTGGCGCACCGTATTTTAATGCATCTAATAAGAAGGAGAATTTCTCTTCGGCTTCTTCTTTAGAAATACCAAGTAAATCAAACACTTGATATTGCACTTCAGGTTGGTAAATACGCACAGAACCACCGCCTAACTCAGTACCGTTCAACACCATGTCATAGGCTTTGGCCACAGCATTTTCAGGATCATTTTTCAATGATTCAATGCCATCTTTTGGCGTGGTGAATGGATGGTGAACCGCCACATAGCGTTTTTCATCTTCATCGTATTCAAACATTGGGAAATCGATCACCCACATTGGCGCCCATTCACAGGTCATCAAGTTTAAATCTTCACCCAATTTAATGCGAAGTGCACCAATGGCATCGTTCACCACTTTTGCTTTATCTGCACCAAAGAAAATGATGTCATTGTCTTTTGCATCCGTTGCTTTTAACAATGCCTCAATCGTTGCATCATCTAAGAATTTAGTGATTGGGGATTGCAAACCTTCACGGCCTTCAGCCACATTGTTCACTTTGATGTATGCTAAACCACGCGCGCCATAACGACCCACATATTTAGTCAATTCATCGATGTCTTTACGGGACAATTTATCTGCTGAATTTGGAATGTTTAATGCAACCACGCGGCCTTTTGCCATGTTTGCTGCATCTTTAAACACTTTAAATTCTGTTGATTTCATGATTTCTGTCACATCAATGAATTCTAACGGAATGCGTAAATCTGGTTTATCTGAACCATATTTGTACATGGCATCGGCATATGTCATCACTGGGAATGATTCTGCTAACTCAACATTGATGGCTTTTTTGAACACTTTACGAATCATGTCTTCTGCCATCGTCATGATGTCTTTTTCTTCTAAGAAAGAAGTTTCGATATCGATTTGCGTAAATTCAGGCTGACGATCGGCACGTAAATCTTCATCGCGGAAACAACGCACGATTTGATAGTAACGGTCAAAACCACTCATCATTAAAATTTGTTTAAAGAGCTGAGGGCTTTGTGGCAAGGCAAAGAATTCACCCGGATATGTGCGTGATGGCACTAAATAGTCACGTGCGCCTTCTGGTGTGGCTTTGGTTAAAAATGGCGTTTCGATGTCTAAAAAGCCCGCGTCATCTAAGTAATCACGCACTGCACGCGTCACTTTAGAGCGGAGCATCAAATTGTATTGCATTTTTTTACCGCGCAAATCTAAATAGCGGTATTTCAAGCGCACTTCTTCAGAAGTGTTTTCATCATCGACTTGGAAAGGTAACGCATCGGCTTTGTTTAAAATGGTCAAAGCTGTGGCGATCACTTCAATTTTACCGGACACCAATTTATCATTGAACATGTCTTCAGGGCGCATGTGCACTTTACCGACCACTTGAATCACAAATTCATTACGAATGCGTTCTGCTTCTTTAAACTGATCAGCAGGCGTCACTTCTGGATCGATCACGATTTGAACAATCCCTTCACGATCACGTAAATCGATGAAAATAACACCACCGTGGTCACGACGGCGATGAACCCAGCCGGTCAATGTGACTGTTTGATCTAATAGAGCTTCTGAAACTAAGCCCGCATAATGAGAACGCATCATAATTAAGTTTACCTTTAAACGTTTTGAATTAAATTAATGTTTGTGAGAACAGCTAGAACCACACTGATGAGCAGAGCTGCCGGAATCTTGACTGGCCAAATTCTTTTGGTTGCTAGATTTAAAATCCGTTTCATACCAGCCTGAACCTTTCAAACGAAAGTTTGGCGCTGTCACTTGTTTCGCTAAACGGGGCGCCTTGCACTCTGGGCATTCAGTCAATGGATCTGCAGAAATTTTCTGTAATGCTTCAAACTCGTGACCACAATTGTCACATTTATATTGATAAATTGGCATGTTTTCCTCAAACAAACTCACAACATAACAAAATCCGATAATTATACTGAATTTTTTTACTTCTTTCAGTGAAATTATCAGACTCAAACGAACGAATACACGTTATACCATAAAAAAATCCCTTCGTAAGAAGGGACTTGATTTTAGTGAATTTTAAATTTGTTGCGGCTATCGTTCACCTGTTCTCTTAAGAGCTTACCAGGCTTAAAGTGAGTGGCGTATTTACCGCTCAACTCAACGGCATCCCCAGTCTTAGGGTTGCGGCCAATTTTTGGCTCACGATAACGCAAAGAAAAACTACCAAAGCCGCGGATTTCAATGCGGTTGTTTGAAACCAATGTGTCGCTCATGTGCTCTAAAATGAGTTTCACACCTTTTTCAATTTCCGCCGCTGGAATACGTGGGTATTTAGCGCTTAGTTTTTCAATTAATTCAGACTTAGTCATTCCTATAAACCTCTTTATACACACTGACAGTACTATTCTAGTACACAATTCTTCTAAAATCCCCTCATGATTCAGTGATTGGGCACCACTTAATCTGAAATAAGGCATAACTTTATCATAAAGTTACTCTTTAATTCAAACCAATCATTCTCAATCACTCAATCGCACTACCAATGCGTCCCACATCAGTAAAAAAAGCCATTACATTTCGTAATGGCTTTTATTCATTCACCTAAATTGCTTTAGATTACTGTTGTTTCATTTGCTCTTTCAACAAATCACCTAAAGTACCGCCCACTGAGCTCTTGCTTGAAGAGTAATCAGCGATTGCACGTGCATCTTCAGCTTGATCTTTTGCTTTCACAGATAAAACGATTGTGCGGTTTTTCTTATCAACGTTTACGAATTTAGCTTCCACTTTATCGCCAACATTGTATACGTTGCGAACGTCTTCGATTTTCTCGTTAGAAACGTCAGCAGCGCGTAAAGAACCTTCAACGCCTTCGCCTAAATCAATCGTTGCAGCTTTAGCATCTACAGCAATGACAGTACCTGTTACGATGCTGCCTTTGTCGTGATCTGCTAAGAAGTTAGAGAATGGGTCTTGGTCTAATTGTTTGATGCCTAAAGAGATACGCTCACGTTCTGCATCTACAGCCAATACAACCGCTTCCACTTCGTCGCCACGCTTGAAGTTACGAACAGCTTCTTCGCCAGATTCGTTCCAAGAGATGTCAGACAAGTGAACCAAACCATCAATACCGCCATCTAAACCAATGAAGATACCGAAATCAGTGATGGATTTGATTTGACCTTTCACACGATCATTTTTGCTGTATTTGTCAGCAAATTCGATCCATGGGTTAGGTGTTACTTGTTTCATACCTAAAGAGATACGACGACGTTCTTCGTCGATTTCTAAAATCACAACTTCAACTTCTTCGCCGATTGTTACAACTTTAGCTGGGTTAACGTTTTTGTTTGTCCAATCCATTTCTGAAACGTGAACCAAACCTTCGATACCATCTTCGATTTCAACGAAGCAACCGTAATCAGTAATGTTGCTCACCGCACCTTTTGCTTTCGCGCCAGCAGGGAAACGTACTGATAATTCGTGCCATGGATCGTTACCTAATTGTTTCAAGCCTAAAGAAACACGGTTACGTTCGCGGTCGAATTTCAACAATACAACTTCGATTTCTTGACCGATTTCAACGATTTCAGAAGGATGACGAACACGCTTCCAAGCCATATCTGTGATGTGTAACAAACCATCGATACCGCCTAAGTCTAAGAACGCACCGTAATCCGTTAAGTTCTTAACAACGCCTTTGATCTTATCGCCTTCTTTCAAGTTCGCTAATAACTCTTCGCGTTCTGCTGAGTATTCTTTCTCAACCACTGCTTTACGAGATACAACGATGTTGTTGCGTTTAGGATCTAATTTAATTAATTTAAGTTCTAATTCTTTACCTTCTAAGTAAGAAGCATCACGAACAGGGCGAACATCTACTAAAGAACCTGGTAAGAATGCTTTGATCTCACCGATGTCAACAGTAAAGCCACCTTTAACTTTGCCAGAAATAACACCTTTGATGATTTCGTCAGCTTCAAGAGATTTTTCAAGGCGAGCCCAAATTTCTGCTTTCTTAGCTTTTTCACGAGATAAGCGAGTTTCACCCATACCATCGTCAACAGACTCAAGAATAACGTCAACTTTATCGCCAACTTGTACTTCTAAATCACCATTTTCGTTTTGGAATTGTTCAGCAGGGATACGGCCTTCACTTTTAAGACCCGCATCAACGATTACGAATTCTTTACTAATCGCAACAACGGTAACTTCAATGATAGAACCAACTTCTGGTTTTTCTTGAATGGATTGTTCAAATAACTCAGCAAAACTTAGCATAATAATATGTACTCTGTAGATGATCGCTCTAAATATCTTTCAAATCTAAAAATATTCAAATTGACCGGTTAAAATTTAAAAAATAAAACAGGTAATAATTCCTTATCACCACCCGACTGATGCTAGCCCACCAATTGGCGATCTTTTGCCAACTGCCAAACCTGATCAAACACCTCATCTTGCGTACAATCTGATGTGTCAATGATCACAGCATCCTGAGCAGGCACAAGTGGAGAGGCTGATCGGTTTTGATCACGTTCATCTCGCGCTTTAATCTCGCTCAAAATCTGCGCAATATTAACAGATTCATTCACGCTGATCAACTGTTTATATCGACGATCGGCGCGAACTTCAGCCGTTGCCGTTAAAAATATTTTAAGGGGCGCTTCTTTGAAAACCACTGTGCCCATGTCACGCCCATCAGCAATGAGCCCCGGCATGACGGCACAATCCCTTTGATAATGAAACAGCGCATCACGCACTTTAAGATGCTTAGCAATGATGGATGCACTGCTGCCCGTCGTTTCCATGCGTAAGCGCTCTGTGACATTTTCATCATTCACAAAAATCTCAACGCCCTTCTCCGTTGGATTTGCGCGCATGGAAAATTGATCTTTCATGGCCACTAAAGCCGCTTCATCGTCTAAATCAATCTGATGATCCATGGCAAAAATGGCATATGCCCGATAAATGGCGCCAGAATCTAATAAGTGCCAACCCAATTTTTGTGAAAGTGTTAACGCGAGCGTGCCTTTACCAACGCCGCCTGGACCATCGATGGTGATGATGGGAACTGTCATGCTTGTCCTTTGTGTCTTGTCGATCATAATTGATAAGCGCCGCCCATGCGAATGCTGCCATACATCTGCGGACCACTGCCGCTGCCACCGATGACATTGACATCACTTTTTGGCGCAACGCCATTTGATGCACAGCCCGATGCTAAAATTGCAGTCATCACAACGGCTAAAGTGAGTAACCATTTTTTCATGTTGCCTCCTTAAATTCGCTTGATCATACCTAAAGCGCCATTATATAACTAAGGCTATAAGTTTTGCTTCAATTATTGTATTCTATGTGGGTTATACCATTTTTATATGAAGAGAATGTGAGATGTCTTTAAAAACCCTAACAATTGCAACTCGAGAAAGTCCGCTCGCACTATGGCAGGCTGAACATGTGAAAAGTAAAATCCTAGAATTTTTCCCAGAGATGGATGTTCAATTACTAGGCATGACCACAAAAGGGGATCAAATGCTATCCTCTCCGCTCAGTAAAATTGGCGGCAAAGGTCTATTTATCAAAGAATTAGAAGTTGCGTTATTAGATGGCAGAGCAGACATTGCTGTTCACTCCATGAAAGACGTACCGATGGCAAAAGAGTTGCCAGAGGACTTAATTGTCCCCGTGGTGATGAAGCGTGAAGATCCACGCGATGCTTTAGTGAGCAACCACAACTACACCATCAAAACATTGCCACAAAATGCTGTGGTGGGTTCTTGCTCATTGCGCCGTCGTGTGCAATTGATGGCGCTTCGCCCAGATTTACAGCTCAAAGATTTACGCGGCAACGTCAATACGCGTTTAGCGAAATTAGATGCTGGTGAATTTGATGCTATTATTTTAGCCACCGCTGGCCTCAAACGTTTAGGGTTTGACCATCGCATCAGCGAAGAGATCTCTCAAGACATCTCATTGCCAGCAGTGGGCCAAGGCGCCATTGGCATTGAGTGCAATCGTCATAATGAAAAAGTGCGCAAAATCATCTCCTTATTAAATGATGATGACACCGCTGTGTGTGTTGCCGCAGAACGCGCCTTTAACTCAACCTTAAATGGCGGCTGCCAAGCACCGATTGCAGGCTATGCAGAGCTCACAGAAAAAGGGTTATGGATTCGCGGTTTAGTGGGTAACATTGACACCAATGAAATCATCTATGCTGAAATGGTGGGCGATCCTTTAGATGCGCAAAATTTAGGGCATCGCTTAGCCGAAGAATTACTCAGCAAAGGCGCGGATGAATTTTTAAGGAGTATTTATGGCGAAAAAAAATAAAAAATCCGCACTGAAAAAAAATGCTGCACCAATCATCTCAGCGCCTGAAGAAGTGATCGCTACTCAGTCTGTTGATTTACAACAATTGGGCGTGGTGATTACGCGCCCTGCGGATCAATCTGAGTTTTTAGTGACGCAAATCACAGAGCATCATGGACATGCACTCAATGTGCCTTGCCTTGTGATTTTAGAGCCGCACGATACAAACGCGGCCATTGAAGGCTGCACACAATCTGCCAAAACGGCTGATTATTGGGCATTCACCAGCCCAAATGCAGTAGATTATGCGGTGCGTTTTGGCTTGGATTTTTCATTAAACATCCCCTGTATTTCCATTGGTGCAGGCACCACTAAGCGTTTAGAAGCATTAACGAGTGCCCCCATCATTCAAGGGGACGCGCCGTATACATCTGAAAAACTCTTAGAAAAACTCAGCACCTTCGATTTAGGCGGCAAAGCCATTAACATTTACAGCGGTGAAGGTGGTCGTCGTTTATTGGCCAATGCCATGACTGCAATGGGCGCGATCGCACAATATGTGGATGTGTATCGCCGTGATCGCCCTGAGCATATTGATCTCACAACTGTGATGGATTATGCAAACAGCCATCCTGTCACCATTTTAGTGTCAAGCCAAGAGGCATTTGGCGCTTATCATGACGCTGCGTTTTCAGTGGATGCCCACAGAACAGATCGCCCATTGATTGTGGCGAGCGAACGCCTTGCCGATTATGTGCAAACGCTGGGTTACACCCACATCATCACAGCGCCTTCTGCTGTGAGTCAAGACATGTGGCAAGCCTTGGTTGAGGCTGCCCCACACTTGCTTTTATCCACCTTTGATTCAACCCCTGAGGATTCATCCATGACTGAACCGAATGATAAAGAGACCACACAATTGCCAGAGCCTGAGCTCAATGTGGCGAACACTGTCGATGCTGTCAAAGAAGAACAACCAGAAGTCACGCCTCAACCTACAGAAAAACCTGCGCCCAGCACGCACAATGCAGCGCCTCAATCATCGGGCGGTAAATCTTTATCGCTCTTAGCCCTTGCCCTTGGTGTTGTGGGCATTGGCGTCGGCGCCTTTGCATTCTTACAAGTTTCTGATGAGAGCACACGCACGCAAGAACTTAACCGCACCATCGTGCAGCAAAAAACAGAGCTTGAAACTTTATCGAATGCTTTGACGAATCTGCAAAAAACTGTGGCCACTGAGCGCGGTCAATCCTCTAACTTCACGGATTTAAGTGATGCCCAAAAACAGCAACAGCAAAACCTATTGGCATTACAACAACGCGTCGGTACGTTAGATTCAGCCATCAATAATCTACAAGCAGACAGCGGTACTGCAAGCAATCGCTACAATCAATTGAAAGATCACATCCAACAATTTGAATCTGTGGTGAGCAATCTTGATCAATCCATCACACAAATTGGCAAAATGGCCAATGATGCGCAATCAGATGCGGTGAAAACGCAAAATCGCTTAACCTCTCAGCTTGTGGAAATCAATAGCAAAATCGCAGCGCTCAATACATTAGAAGAGCATTTATCTGCCAAAACAGACATTGATCTTTTAAATTTAAGCCAAGCGCAATATTTATTGAATTTAGCCAACTTTAAATTAACATTTGAAGAAGACACCACAGCCGCTGTGAACATCCTTAAAGAGGCCAGTGAACGTTTGATGGCAACAGCGAATGCCAAATTCAGCGAAACCAATAATCTCATTCAAAGTGAGATCGTTAAATTGCAAGAGATCCCCACCATCAATCGCGCTGAATATGCCACGCGCATTCAACATTTGATTGATGCAGTGCCAGGTATTGACACAAAATCGGATGACATCTTAGGCGAACTCAAAAACAGCTTTAAAGCAGAAGTGGACAAAGATGCTGCCAATGATGATCCAAATGCCAAACCTTGGTATTCAAAAGCCGTGGATAAAATCAAGCCTGTGTTCATTGTGACCCAAGAGCGCACTGCAGCACCAGAATTAATGTCCATCACGGATGAAGTTTTGTTAAAGCAAAACATGCAGATGCAATTGACCACGGCACGCTTAGCATTATTGCAACATCAAGCGGTGACGTATCAAGAATCCTTAAAAGCAGCACGCACATTGCTCACCAACTACTTTAGCCCGAACGATGAAACCTATCATCAAGTGTTAGCGGCGCTCAATGAGTTGTTGAATGTGAATGTTGCCCATGACAATCTCAACATCGATCCGATTTTAAAATCTTTCGATGCCTCTATGTTGAACTATAGAGGAGAAGGATTATGATGCGTTTTTTCAAAGCATTGGGTTGGTTTTTAATCCCCTTTGCCCTTGCGATCTTCTTATTTCTCTTGGTGGAAAAAGATCCCGGCATGGTGATCATCACGGGTAAGAACCTCTTCACGCAAAAAGACTTCTCTTTGATGATGACCCTTTCAGGCTTCTTCTTCAGTGGCCTCATCTTTTTTGTGGTGGGCTATGTTTTATTGCGCTTTTTATTCAGAGTGATCGGTTTACCAACCTTCTTAAAACGCAGTGCAGATTTACGCAGCGAAAAGAGCGCAAGCCGCAAAATGTCTCGCGCGGAATTAGCGATGCTTGAAAATAAGCCAGATTTAGCCGAAGCACTCCATTTATCTGCCGCAAAAAGTAGCCCCAATCCAAGTTTTTGCTACATCGGCGCCGCGCGTGCCGCACAAATGCAAGGCAAAACAGAACAACGCGATCAATATTTGCGCGCTGTGGAAACGTTAAGCGATACACACAATCGCTTACATGCGGGCATCATGATGGGTGAATTGCTCAACGAATGGGAAGCGCCAGAAAAAGCGCAAACTGTACTTGAACGCATTCGCAAAGAAAAAGGCGATCATCACCGTATTTTGGTGGCATTGGCAAAATCTTATGAGAAACAAGGCTTGTATGATCAGCTCTATCAAATCATGCCTGCGCTTCATAAATCTTTACCAAAAGATGAGCGCTTAGCCATCGAGCCTGAATTGTATGTGACATTGATTGATCACATTGGCGCTGAACACAATGGCAATAAACTCAAAGCGTTGTGGGAAGTGATTCCAAACAACATCAAAGTGACGCCAAGCGTTGTGGTCAATTATGCTGAAAAGCTTTTGTATGCTGGCAATGTGAGCGATGCTGAAGAGGCACTGCGCTACTCTTTGAAAAAAGAGTGGAATGATTTGGTCATCACCGCTTACGGTCATTTATATACCGGTGACTTTAAAACGTACATCAAGTATGCTAAGCAGTTTGCGCATCAGCATCCTGACAGCGCTTATGCTGCCCTTGCAGTGGCACGATTGTATTATCAAACCAAGCAACTTGAGGAAGCCTTGACGGCCCTACAACAAGCATTGGCGATTGATGATCAAATCCCTGAAGTGCATCACTTATTGGCGGAAATTTTATTGGAGCAAGGTGAGTTTGAAAAATCAGCCTTAGCTTTCCGTGAAGCGGGTCGATTATCGTATGCAAAACCTTCGGCGGAATTGCTGCAAGTGGAGGGCGAATTGCTCTCACCGCAAGCGGCACATCTCCCTGAGAAGGTTGAGGGCGATGTCACAGAAGCCGACGTGACTGAATCTAAATAACCATTGATTCATCCATGCAACCTTCTATGATCCATAGAAGGTTGTCTTTTTTTAGGAGATGCAATGACTCACGCGAGTCTCACTGAATTATTAAATGCCCAAGCGCCCATCATCATGGGGATTGTCAATGCCACGCCAAACTCATTTTCTGATGGCGGGGATTACTTTGCCTCAGAAGATGCCATTATGCGCGCCCATCAATTGGTTGATGAAGGTGCTACCATCATTGACATTGGTGCAGAATCCTCAAACCCCAAAGCTTTGCCCATCAGTAGTGATGAGGAGATTGCGCGTTTAACGCCCGTGGTTTCAGCCCTTGTGGGTAAACTCCCTGCACTGATCTCCATTGATACTTATCACCCAGAAACCATGGCGGCGATGGTGGATTTAGGCGTGGACATCATCAATGACATCAATGGCTTTCGGGATAAAGCTGCGATTGCCGCGGTGGCGAACTCAAAGGTGGATTTGGTGGTGATGCATTTAGATCAGCCCATTGCTGCGATGCACACGGAAACTGAACATGCGGACATTACGCAAAGCATCATTGACTTTTGTCATGAGCGCGCCGCGACTTTAACTAGCCATGGCATTGAACAAAGCCGCCTCATTTTTGACCCGGGCTTTGGTTTTGGCAAAACCACGGCAGAACAAATTGAGCTTTTACAACAACTTGAGCGCTTAACTGCCCTGCCTTATCCAATGCTCATTGGCTTATCACGTAAACGCCTCATTGGTCACTTAACCGGCGTCAGTGATGCGAAAGCACGCATCATTGGCAATGTCAGCGCTGCCCTTTGGTGTTTGACAAAGGGCGCGAAGATTTTACGCGTCCATGATGTCAAAGCCACACAAGAAGCCTTCACCCTTTGGCAACAACTTTCTAACTGATTGATAAAAAATGATAGATTTTAACCAAATTACCTTACGCGTGGGCACAAAAGTGCTGATCGAAGATTTCTCCATGCAGATCCACAATAAAATGCATGTGGGTTTAGTCGGCAAAAATGGTACCGGCAAAACTTCCCTCTTCAACCTCATTTTAGGGCACTATGAAGCCGATAAAGGCAATGTGCACATTCAGCCCCATTTACAAATGGCACATGTGGAGCAAGAGATTCGCAACATTGATCAAACGGCGTTTGATTATGTGCTCTCAGGCGATGCAGAACTCATTGAATTGCGCAAAGCTGAACAAAAAGCATTAGATGATAATGATGGCATCGCCATCAGCCACATTCATCAAGAGCTTGAACGCATCGATGGTTACCGTGCAGACAGCCGCGCGGCGGCGTTGATGACGGGACTTGGCTTTAATCCTGAAGATCTCCATCAACCGATTGCCCATTTCTCGGGCGGTTGGCGCATGCGTTTGAACATTGCCAAGGCGTTGATGTGCCGCTCGGACATTTTGCTCCTCGATGAACCGACGAACCACTTAGACTTTGAAACTGTGGTTTGGTTAGAAAACTGGCTCAAAGGTTATCAAGGCATTTTGATCATCATCTCCCATGATAAAGAGTTTTTAGATCACACGTGTAACTACATTTTGCACCTTGAGCAGCAAAAGGCGAATCTCTACAAAGGTAACTATGCAGATTTCCAACGCATGCGCGCGGAAAAATTGATCTTGCAGCAAACCATGTATGAGAAAAATGAGAAGACCAAAGCCCATTTAGAGAACTTCATCCGCCGCTTTGGCGCAAAAGCCACCAAGGCAAAACAGGCGCAAAGCCGCGTCAAAGCCTTGGCAAAATTGGCAGACATTGCGCCGGTTGTCGCCACCAATGAATTCACCTTTTCATTTTTAAAGCCGGATCGTTTACCGGATCCGCTGTTAACGATGGATAATGTTGCCATCGGTTATGAGGTGGGCAAACCCATTTTAAACAATGTGAACCTCACATTAACGCCTGATACGCGCCTTGGTTTACTCGGTAAAAATGGTGAGGGTAAATCCACCTTGATTAAAGCGATTGCCGGTCAATTGAGCATTGAAAATGGCGACTATACAGCTTCTGAATTTTTAAACATTGGGTACTTTGCTCAGCATCAATTAGAATATTTGACGGTGACAGAATCGCCAATGTGGCACATTCAAATGCTTGATCCCTTAATCAGCACCCAAGAGATTCGTAATTTCCTTGGGCAATTTGATTTCCATGGCGACAAAGCTTTAGAAAGCATCGAGCGCTTCTCTGGCGGCGAAAAGGCGCGTTTAGCTTTAGCGATGATTGTCTATCAAAAACCCAATTTATTGCTGCTCGATGAACCGACAAACCACCTTGATTTAGAGATGCGCGAAGCCATTGCCATGGCACTGCAAGCCTTTGAAGGCGGCGTTGTGATCGTTTCCCATGATGCCTCACTTTTAGAGATGTGTTGTGATCAATTTGCCGTGGTGCGTAATCACACTGTCACCCTTTATGAGGGCGATTTAGAGAGCTATCGCACACAAGTGGTCACTGAACGCAGCAATGATGAGAAAAGTGCTGCGGGGACATCTACACCTTCCACTGAAGCAAAATTAGATTTCAATGAGCGCAAAAACCTTAATGCTCGCCTAAAGAAATTAGAGCGTGACATTCCCAAACTTGAAGCTGAAATGGCAAAAATTGAGGCAAAAATTGCCAAACTTGATGACATTTTAGGCGACAGTGATACATACTTAAACAAAAGCCACGATGAAATCCAAACCTTAAATGCGCAAAAAGATCAATGTTCCACGGACTTAGCCGCCGCAGAAGAGGCTTGGCTCATGGCTGGGGATGAGATTGAAACCATCACCGCTCAACTCAATGCATAGGAGATCACATGTTCAATCAAGCTTTCATTGCCCGTTTATTGCGCTTAGTGGGCGCAGCCTTAGTATTAAGCGCAGGTTACTTTGTCTATTTAGACAAAGAGCTCATCTATACAGAAGCGAGCATTGTGCGTTATGAAGGGAATCAACCGTTGATCCGCTTTGCGCCTGCCCCAAATGAGCAGATCACTTATCAATTGCCTGAAGCGATGGCGATGGATCAGCATCCTGTGGGCAGCACACTTTTGGTTCGCTATCCCAGTGGGGATTATGGTAAATTAGAGTATGTTTCCCCAGTTAAACAGTGGGCGTTTTACATTGTCTTGCCCATTGGTTTGATTCTGTTTTTCATCGGTGCATATTTAACCCTTAAAGTGCGCCGTGCCCAATTTAAACAACTGAATAAAAAATAAGGAACCACAATGAACGAAATTCAAAACGATCAAGCGATCATTGTCTCAGAAGAGAAAATCCTCAACGAATTGGCACCGAATCAAGCAGAGATCACCGCCATCAGCGAAACCATTAACATCAATGATCCCACGCAATTTTTAGCCTATGGTTCAAAGCCGATGGCAGAGATCGCGCGTTTTTCTGACACATTATTAAATCGCGTTAAAACAAAAGATGCCGGCGAAGTGGGCAATCAGCTCTCTAACTTGGTGCTTAAAATCCGTGAATATGACCCTTTCACAAAAGAAGAACAAGCCACGGGATTTTTAGCAAGCATTCCTGTGATTGGCGGACTCTTTCGCAAGGCTGAAAAAGTTAAAATTGATCACACCAATTTAACAGAACAAGTGGATGCCATTGCGAGCCACTTAGACAACTCAATGGTGCAATTGCTCCGTGACAATGAACAGCTTGAATTGCTCTATGCCAAAAATCTAGATTATTACCGCGATTTAGATCTGTTCATTAAAGCAGGTCAGCATCATTTAGAAAATGTGCGCACCCATGAGCTCCCTGCCCTTGAAGCGACGGCAAATGAGTCAAAAGATCTATTAGATGCCCAAAAAGTGAAGGATTTGATGGAAAACATCAATCGCTTTGAGCGCCGCTTGCATGATTTGAATCTCTCAAAAACGATTGCCATGCAAACTGCGCCGCAAATCCGCATCATTCAAAACAACAATCAACAGTTGGCGGAAAAAATTCAAGGCAGCATTTTCTCCACATTGCCTGTTTGGAAGAGTCAAATTGTCTTATCACTCTCCCTTCAAGAGCAAGAAAAAGCCGCTCAATTGCAAAAAGATGTGGCGGACACCACCAATGATTTATTGCGTAAAAATGCCGAAATGCTTCAGCAAAATAGCATTGCCACCGCAACAGAAGTGGAGCGCTCAATTGTGGACATTGAAACCATCAGAGATGTGCAAAATCGCTTAGTCAATACCATTGAAGAGACCATGAAGATTGCCACAGAAGCGCGTGAAAAACGTAAAGCGGTGGAGATTGAATTGTCCCAAATGGAAGACAATTTACGTGAACGCATCACCTCTGTGGTGGATAAATATCAATAATTACTCGGAGGGATGATGAGTTATCAAGAGTCAGATCTACCATTTCAGCGCAAAACCCACATCATTGAAGTCACATCTGTGGATACGCAAGATGGCCCCATTTTGCGCCAAGAAGAGATTGATTTCAGTGAAGCTTTGGTCAAAGGTGCAAAAACCACCGCCAAACGCATGCTGTTTCACACCAAAGCATTCTTAGGTGGCATTACAGCGCAAGTGCTGAAACTCTTCATCCCAAGCAGCATTGATCCCTTTTACGGCGCCACTTTTTTGTGCAGCTATTTAGGGATCCTTAGCCTTTTTCCCCTGCGTAAAAATCACACTGCCACTCTGCTTGGGCTCATTGTGGCTTTAGCAACGGTTTTAGGTGGATTGTGGCCGGTGGCATTATTATTTGGCGGACTCACCACCACAATCATCGATCTATGTGATAAAGCGACGCGCAATACAGGCTTTTGGTTCACCATTCCGCTCTCATTGTTAGCACTGGCCTTTGCGAGCATTCATATGTCTGAATCCATCTTCAGTGCCATGCCCATTTGGACGTATGGCTCAATTGCCATGGCTATTGGTCTTGGGGTACTTAAACCAAAAGCATTAAAGCATTTGGCCAATCTTGCGCTGATGAACGAGGATGAAAAACGCAGCTATTTAGAAAGCATTGAGCTGCAAGCGGCTGCAAAAATCGCCAAAGCCAATGCTGAAAAAGAAGAGCGTTCCTATGCCATTTTTGCCCGCCACATTGAAATGCTTCGCCTGATTGAAGAGCACACAACACAATTGCCGAATGATTTATCAATCGTGGTGGAATCGATTGGCACAGAATCTGTGGACATTTTAAAAATCATGCAGCGTGATCCGCGCGATGTGATCGCTGGCGGACAATTTTTAAACCGCTATTTACCGTTGATTCATCAATCCCTTGTGCGCTATAGCACCATTAAATCCCTGCATGATGCACAAAGCATCGAGATGGACATTGATGCAAAAACATTGCAGTCCCTTCGTGGCATTCAGCAAGCCTTTGTGCAGATTAAAAAGCAGCTTGCGGACAATGATGTTGATGATCTCAAAGTGGATCTAAATGTGATGGATAAACTCATCCGCGCCCAAGGCTTTGAGATCAAAGAGTGATCATTTTTTGGCAAAATCGAGCGGTTGGAGCACTTCTAGCCGCTTAATGCCATGGACGTTGAGCACAATGCGCACAAGCTCCGTGGCATGATTTTCCTGCCCTTCTTGATCCCCTTGAATCCGAATGCGCCGAATCATATACACATGATAACTTTTCTCCCCAAGGACAGGCGTCTCATCCTCTTCTAAAAAGGGGAGTTCTTCAAATGCCACATCAATGTAACGCAAAAAGTCCGTCACATTAAAACGCGTAATATCTGCAATGGGAAAGCGGGTCTTTTCAAATAAATCAGGTTGATTGATGAGGTGCACTGTTTTTTTGTAATACAACACATCCTCTTCGCGCTCGTTGTTGAGCAAAATCTCCTCATACGTTTTCTGATGCATGATGCGCACATCATCTGGCAATGCAGAATGAGAAATGAACCGAAACGACTCACGACAAATCCCGATGGGCTTTTTAATGCCTTGTTTATAAATGAGTAATTTTCGATCCGGCAGCCAACGCTGAAAGATCTTTTGCAGCTTCTTTTTGCCAATGTCCTTAAAACGATCGCGGAAAATGTACGCCACCACCATAATGAGCAGCACTTTAAAACTCAACGTATCATAACGACCGCTGCGCCAATTGAACATGATGGCAAAGGTAAAAAGCATCGATACCGCCGCAATCATTGCATAAATGGTGTGCCAAATGAAAGGTGCACCTTTACGATGGCTGATGTCCAAAAATAGATAACGATTGATGTAACGGCGCAGCGTGCTCCATCGATACAAAACCTTCTCATTGCTTTCGCCAGGCGTTGCGATGCTTTCCGGATAATTCTCTTCCCGATACAAAATCTCCTCACGCCACACATCGCTGATTGCACGACGCAGCGGCATGTTGCGCTCTGTGATGAGTTTACGCAAATAATACGTCGTCACCCAGGAGATGTATTCATCACAATATTCAAAGGCTTTGGAGACAATTTTTTCTTCAATCGACGCGCATAAAGGTTGTAGTGCACGATACGCTGCAATGCTCGCCTCAATGTCCGTGAGCAATTGTTGTGTGCTCTCCTCACTCTTTTGATTTGGCCCTTGTAGCAAACCTTTGACAGAGAGGCGAAGGCTGCGCTTATAAGTCAATGCAATGCGTTTTAAAGCATTTTCATAATCGGATAAATCCACAGTTTCTGTTTGCCATGCCTCTAAATCCGCCTTTAAGGATTCAACCACGCCACCGACTTTATAAAAACTTTTCAGCTTATGAGTGGCAGGACTTAAGCGCACATAATTTTTAAAAGAGCGACGAAACTCTTCTGCAGAATATGATTGTGGATTGATCTGTAATGCTGCAGGCAAAAAGAAATAGGTCTCCACATGATATTTAATGTCTTTGGTTTTTGCGTGGTCAAAAGAGACCCGCTGTTTAATTTCAAATTGTTTATGTCCATGAATCTTTAAAGATTCTTTAATCATCTACGATTTCCTTATCTAGGTGTTCAACATCATCATTGGCAAAGGGGTACATTTGGCTCTCAAGTGTCAATAACATGATGTCAAATAGGCTTTTCACAAGGCGACGGCAATAACTTAAATCATTCATCACAGAGCCTGTATTAAAGGCATTGACCTTTTGATCGCGCCCTGCAATGAAAATCTCATGACGAAACACACGTTCAAACTGTTTGCCCTTGTCTAATTGTGCGTGGATCTCATCGAGTAAATGCGCTCGTCTGACAGGATCACACAGATCTTCATCAAAGGTTTTACGCATCTCATACATCGCTTTGAGATTGGTGAGCAAATAGAGTTTCAGATCTTGATAAAAATCGTGCATGATGCCCTCTTTTGCAGTGAGATAGCGATTGAAGTTCTTTTGCAAATGACGGCTGGATTTGACAGAATCCACCATCGACAACACCACCATTTGGCAATTGAGGAGATACGATTGGTAATACTCCATCTCTTTAGCATCCGTAAAATGAATGCGACTCATGTAAATGAGAATGTTGCCATACAATCCCTTAACATAATGATTATACAGTAAATTGGCATCCACAGAGGCGCGATCATGGCTATTGGCAAAGGCATCCTCATTAACCTCGCCATCTGTCACATCTTCAAGGGAAATATTGAGGGATAAACAGACCACTTCTGCACTCACTTCCCCAAGGTGACGAATCTCTTGGAACACTGCACCCATTGCCGCTGCAGGCACGGACAATGAAGCTTCTAAGAGATATTTCGATTGCACGGGCGGATTGCCCTCTTCAATGGCTTCAATGGATTCTGCGGTTTCCACCACCAAAGGCACTTTTTCAGCATCCGGAATCAAGCGTTTTAACGCATCGAGTAATTTTGCCTGTACGCCCCAAAAAAGTGCCACACCCACCACATTAAAGAGCGTATGAAAGAGGGCAAGCTGCATCAAATCATTGAAATCAAGCCAGCGCCCTATGCCATGAATCATCTCGCGGATCGGGCTTAGGATCAAGACAATCACCAGTGCGATCACTAAGTGAAAGACCAAATGCGCCAACGCCAAGCGCTTACCATCACGACTGCCACCTAGAAAACCAATGATAGAGGTTGAAACTGTACTGCCAAGGAGCGCGCCAATCGTTAGGATGAATGCGTCGTTCAACGTGATTTGTGATAAATCGAGCGCCGTTAAAATCAACATAATCGTGGCATGGCTTGATTGCAATACCATTGTGGCTAAAAAGCCCACCGTCAATAAAATCAAAAAGCGCCAAAAACCTGTGATGTCAAAAGTGGTGAAATCAAACTGCGTGGTCACATCCGAAAATCCTGTTTTCATATGCGTGATGGCTAAAAAGATAAAAGCAATGCCGATCACCACGCGCCCAAGCGCTTTACTTTTATCACCATTGAATGACGCCAACACCCCGAGCACAATCAAAGGATACGTCAACACCGATAAACTGACGCTTTGCCCTGCCAACGCCAACAACCAAACGCCACTGCTTGAGCCAATGTACGCCCCAAGCATGATGGTAAAACCACCTGCAAGCGTAATGAGGGATGCATTAATAAAAGCAATGATCAGCAGCGACACCACCGTGGTAGACTGTAAAACGATGGTGGAACCTGCACCAAAGAGTAGCCCTTTCCAACGTTTGGCAGTGCTTTTGGCCAGTAGCTTTTCTAATTTACCGCCAGCTAATTGTTGCAATCCATCGGTCATGCATTGCATGCCAAACAGGAAAAATGCTAACCCTGAGCACAACTCTACCCAACTTGGATGACCCTGAAAGGAGTAGATCAAGACAGCAGCAATGATCAAAAAGATCACATGACGAATTTGATTTTTATCCATAGTTTTAATTGGCATTATAATAGTGAGTCCTCCATTGTATCGTTTATATTGAAGATTGGCACCTGCTATGAAATTCATTCCCCACAACTTTTACTGCCGTGACAGCTTTGTCTTCGTTGGCAGCATGTTCATCAGTGCATTGATTGTCTATCCTTTTGTGGGCATTCAAGGCGGCATCGCATGGACCTCATTTGCGGTGCTCTGTACTTATTCCCTCTATACCGCGAACGAAGATCGCAGTAACTTTTGGTACGTCCTATTTTGGATGACACTCATCATCTCAAGCACCTATGTGGGGCGCTTTTTGCATCTCTCTTGGGGCTTTTATCTCTATCTATTGGCGATCGCCTATTGCTATTACTACTTCTTTGGGCGAGATCCTGTGTGTGATCGTGCCATGCGTTTCATCATCATTTTATCCACCATTGGCACCACAATGCCGCATGTGACCAAAGGCTTGCCATTGGGCTCACTCATTGGGACATTAACTGCATTGGTGGTGTGCCATTTATTGATGCGTAAAAAATATGATCTCAAAGCTTTTGAACAAGGGATTTTTACCCATCATCTTTTTAAGCTGCAAACCAACCTCATTCCGCGTGCAGTGATCTATAGCCTTGGCATGTTTGCCTGTTTGCTCATCCCGCATTATTTGATGCTCGATAAAATTTATTGGGCAACCTTAATGTTCATCATGGTTTTAACGCCCAAAGCGGACAATGTTGTACACACAACATTACTGAGATTTTTGGGCAGTTTAGCAGCGGTGATTCTGCTCTATGCCATTTTCCAAGTGGCGTATCACACAGGCTTACAAAGCCACATGGCCATTTTAGTGCTGATTTTACTTTTTATGTTCGCCTTCATTTTGCCGATGTGCTTTGGGAAAGACACCTTCATTGTCGCCTTTGGCACCACCTGTTACAGTTTAACCCTCGTGGAATTGGCAGGCTTTTGGCACAATCCCACTTATACATTGCTCATTGACCGCATCACTGAAACGATGATCGGTGGGATTGTGGCGATCATCGCAGGGATTTTACTTAAAGTGATGCGTGAACAAGGTGACCCGAATGATCCATAAAATTATTGATCATTCAGTTTTTGCGTGATGTTCATGAACTCTTTACGCAATTCAGGATTATCAAATGGCACAATGCTTGGCACTTGCATGGTGGAAAAGGCTTTAAAATCGCGCTGACTTTCCTGCATCAATGACAATACATCGAGCGACACTTTAACAGTGGAATAAGTATTGAGTGCAATCGCTTCGCGTGACTTGGCAGCTTTTAAAATGGCTTTGGCATTCACCGCTTGCACTTTCAAATATTCCATATAGCGGTCGATGGCCTTGACTGCCAATTGATTGGCTTCGATGTTCTTTTGCAGAACCTTTTTCTGAGCGCTGTCGGCACTTTTTTGTAAGCGTTTCGCTTCGGCTAAACTGCGTTCTGCCTCTGTGCGATACGCTTTAAGTTGCACCATGTAATTCTCTTCAAGCTTTCGAATGAAGTCCGTTTGAATCTTCACCACCATGCGATGCAAAATCGTTGCCATGCCGTAATAACGTTTCACAGCATCAAAATCTTGCGCATTGGTTTCCATCAAGGTTTGTAGCTGCGTAGACACCGCAATCGCGCTGTTAAAAAGCACAATGGCGCGCACGGTTTCCTCACCTGTTACGGTGGTGTATAAAAATTCTAATTGCTCAGGGGCAAGATTCACGCCAATCTCGCTCAGTGCATCACTCATATTTTCCCGAAGCGTCACTAAACTCGCCTCATATTGCGCTAAGTTTTGCTCATGGATTTCGATTAAACGGTCATAATCGCCGCGCGTGGAGGCTGTCCAACCTTTTAAAGTATCGGTGGGCGTATATTTCATCAGTGTGCTTGAATCTTCTGCCACTGCAAATAAGCGTTTTTCACGCAAATCACGAATGATGAGGCGCTCTTTGGCGATCTGCTTTTCCATTTTAAAGTAATTTTCCCGAAGTTTGACTAAACTCGGTAACTCTAAACGAACAATCAAATCCCCTAAATAATCATCAATGTCTGAATTGGCTGAGGCTTGATCGCGCCCAAACCATTGGCGCTCTGGCAAAGTCAATGTTTCACTGAGTGCACCTTCCGCTTTACTCAAAATATTCAAACCCTTATGATCTAATTGCGCGAGGCTCAACTGCCCTAAACTCATCCCTAACATCACCACACAACACCAACGACGCACCACACCACCTCCTAACATTTAATCAATTGATCATTATACCGATGATCAATCATCAATTTAGTACAAAATTCGCGTAAAATGGTGCCATGAAACATCTAGGAGATGAATTTCTATGAATATACCCTTTGAACATGTGCGTAAAATTTTTTACCACAGCAATCTTTTGTTCAGCATTCGCATCATCATTGCCGTGCTTGGCAGTACGATTGTGCCAACACTCTTTGGCGACATCCGCGCGGTGATCCCTTTAACGCTTGGTGTCATTGCATCCGCGATCACGGACATTGACACAAGCCCAAAACAGCGCATCACCAACCTTGCCATTGTCTTAACCTGTTTTACCATTGCCACATTTTCCGTCGAATTGCTTTTCCCGCATCCCTATTTATTCATCATCGGGCTTGTGTTGGCAGGCTTTTGCTTCACCATCATTGGCGCTTGGGGGCAACGCTTTGCCGTAATCTCCTTTGGTACGCTGCTCATTTCTACATACACCATGCTCGGTATCGGGCTCTATCACACGCCGCTTGTGCTCTCATTATTGATGCTCGCAGGCGCTTTGTGGTACGGGCTCATTGCATGGATCGAGTCAATTGTGCAGCCGATTCGCACCACCCATGAATATCTGCACAACTCTTTTTTGAGTTTGCGTGACTTTTTAAATGCCAAATCGCAGCTCTTTGACCCGGATGAAACCGATGGTTTTGTCCTTCAAACCAAAACACTCACGGCGCGCAATCAAGCTTTGATTCAATCCATGAATCGCAGTAAATTCTCGCTCTTTAACCGTTTACGGGGTGATCAAGGGCATCGGCGTGTACGCATCATGCTCAATTACTACTTTGTGGCGCAAGACATCCACGAGCGCGCTGCTTCATCCCACATGAATTATCAGATTTTGAGCAATCACTTAAAAAACAGTGATGTACTGTTTCGCATTGCGCGGATCATGTCGTTACAAGCCGCAGCGTGTGAACAAGTGGCCATCAGCATTAAATACCGTAAGCCTTATGAGCATAATCCACTGTTTGAGCGCTATTTTGCAACGCTTGCTGAATCCATTAAACAGTGCCAAGCGCCGCAATCGATCATCGTGGCATTGACGAACATTCATAAAAATCTCTATGAGATTGATCAGCAATTTAAACAGATCAACCAAGTCAATTACATTTCCCATGACAACGTGCACAATCATTTGGTGGAAAATGAAGTGACCACCATAAAAGAAGCTTGGCTGCGCATTCGGGAAAATCTCACGGTTAAATCTGCCCTATTTCGTCACTCTGTGCGCATCAGCCTTGTGTTTGCCATTGGTTATTTAATCGTGCAAGCCACCCATTTGCCTCATGGCTATTGGATTTTAATGACAAGCCTATTCATCTGTCAGCCAAACTACGCCACCACACAAAAGCGTGTCTTTTTACGAGTTGCCGGAACTGTCACAGGGATTTTATTGGGCGTCTTTTTTGTGGCGCTCTTTGACACCTTAACCACACGCCTATTTGCCATCATCGTTTGCGCATGGCTGTTTTTCCTCTTTCGCAATTCGCGCTATGCCTTTGCCACTGTGTTCATCACGCTCTTGGTCTTCTTTAGCTTCAGTTTAACGGGGGAAAGCTCATTGGATGTGGCCTATTCACGCATCCTTGCCACTTTGATTGGGTGCAGCATCTCTTGGTTAGCGGTGAGTTTCTTATGGCCAGATTGGCGCTATCGCACATTGCCAAACCTTGTGCAAGCGGCGCTCAATGATAATGCAGCGTATTTGAATCAAACCCACCGTCAATATTCCGTTGGGCGCTTAGATGATGTGGCTTACCGCTCTGCCCGCCGCGATGCTCATGATGATTCTGCCGATCTTTCCGCCCTCATCAGCATTATGTCTAATGAGCCTAAAGTTAATCATCAGCTCATTGATCAAGCCTTTCAGTTTTTAACGCTGAACCATACGTTGATCAGTTACATTTCAACCCTTGGGGTGCACCGTGCGTCTAGTCTATCAGATGCCGTGCAAAAGCAGTTTGATCAAACCTGTGATTTGATGGTCAAGGCATTGCACCGCCATCAGCTCAATGAAGCGGATTATCAAAATCATTGCCAAGCGCTCAGAGAATTATTGCAAGCCTCAGAAACGCTCAGCGCCATTGATTATCAGATCCTTCAGCAGTTGCAATTGATGTTACAAATCTTGCCGGAGATGATCAAAACGGCTGATCACGTGATTCAAGCAGCATAATCAATGCATGGCAACATCGTCCTTCGGTGTTGCCGCACTGATCATAAATTGCGCTCTATAATGCATGAATAACCACATCGCTAAACCAAAGGCCACAAGGCTAATGCCAGCCCCCACAAAGCCTAATGATTCAAGCCCCAATTTTGCAATCACGATGTTACCCACAAGCGCGCCACCACCTATGCCAATGTTAAAAATGCCTGAGTAAATGGACATCGCCACATCCGTTGCATCCGCCGCTAAATCCAAGACTTTCACTTGCAGCGCAAGCCCCACACAGATGCTGGCAATCCCCCAAATGAAGGACAACACAAACAGCAACACGCTCGAAGATGCCATGGGCAATAAAATCAAAATACACACCGTCAGCACAATGATAGAGATCGGTAAAAAAGCCAACGGATGGCGACCATTATAGCGCCCAAAAATATAGCTGCCTGCAATGCCTGCCACCCCAAAGATCAATAGTAAAAAAGTGGTATAACTTGGCTCAATCTTCGCCACTTGCTCAGCAAAAGGCTCAATGTAGCTGTATACGGTAAAATGCGCCGTGACAAAAATCGCCGTCAGCACAAAAATGCCCACCAATGCAGGTCGTTTAAATAAAATGGGTAAGCTTTTGAATGAACCTGCATTTTCACTCGGCAATTTAGGCAACACGCGCAGTAAAACCACCAGTGTGATCAAAGCAAGCCCGCCAATGCCTAAAAAAGTGAAGCGCCAACCCACCATTTGCCCCACAATGCGGCCAATCGGAATGCCAAGCACTGTGGCTAACGCTGTGCCTGTGGCTAAAATGCCAAGCGCCTGGGATTTTCGTCCAATGGGTGCAACCCGCACCGCAAGCGCCGCGGTAATCGACCAAAACAATGCATGCGAAATGGCAACACCAATGCGCCCGATGATAAGCACCGTAAAAGATTCTGCCATAAAACAGATCACATGACTCAACACAAATACAAGGAAGATATACAGCAACAACCGCTTACGTTCCATTGCCCCCACCATCAACAATAAAGGCAATGATGTAAGTGCCACCACCCACGCATAAATGGTGATGATGATGCCCACGTGCCCAATGGACATGTTAAAGTCTTGTCCAATGTCGGTGAGCAGCGCTATCGGAATGAATTCTGTCGTATTAAACACAAAGGCTGCAAACGCTAAACTGATGACGCCAAGCCATGCGCGATTGGCGTGGTGATTGGTTGTGATGGGCGTTTCTAACATCTTCGCTCCTTATTGTTATGGTCGATGCTGTTCACCCTAACAAAAAATCCCCTGTTTGCCTATGGCGCGCAGGGGATTTTGGGCAATCATTGAAAAATCAAATTATTGTTCGCCGCTCAGCGTCACCAAAATTTTGGCCTGCGTTTTATCAGAGACCAAGGTTTCAAAGCCCTCGTTGACGATCTCATCAAAGGCGATTTTCTTTGTCACAATCGGTGTCACATCTAATTGCCCAGATGCCATCAAATCAATGGTTTCTTGGAAGCTTGAGGGTGAATAAGCAATCGATGAGGTCACTTTCACACCTGTATTGATGAGCTGCATCGGATGCCAGGTGATGGGCGCTGCAAAAATAGAGATGATCACCATCGTGCCGCGCGGGCGCGTGACATTGATGGATTGCTCCACCGTTTGCTGAACGCCCGCAACTTCAAACGCCACATCAACACCGCGGGGCACAATGTTGCGCACAGCTGTAACAGCATCTTCTTTCCCTGAATTGATGATGTGGGTTGCACCCATCGCTTTGGCCATCTCTAAACGTGAATCGGAGAGATCAAGGGCAATGACTTTAGTTGCGCCACCTGCTTTAGCCGCCGCAATCGTCACTAAACCAATCGGGCCGGCACCAAACACCGCAACCGTATCACCAAAACGTAAACCGCCCTCTTTCACCGCTTGCACAGCCACGGCTGTGGGTTCAATTAACGCAGCCGTTTCTAGCGAAAGATGATCTGGCAAATGGTACACCGCAGATTCTGGCACATTCACAAAATCAGCAAAACCACCATCACAATGCAGACCAATGAAACTAAAGCCATCATAAATGTCATCATACTCACTGCGTTTGCCATGGGTAATCGTTGGATTGACGGAAACGCGGTCGCCCACTTTATATTCAGTCACATTTTTCCCCACCGCTTCCACAACGCCAGAGAACTCATGCCCCATCGTCAACGGCGCTAAACCACCGGTTAAACCATCACGTGCTTGAGTCGGAATGAAGACAGGACCTTCTTCAAACTCATGCAAATCACTGCCACAAATGCCTGCCCATGCTACGCGAATGGTCACTTCATTGTCTTTTAAGGGCGATAATGCTTTATCTTCGATGCGGATATCTTCACGGCCATGCCAAACGGCTGCTTTCATAGTGTTCTCCTATTTATCTTTATTATTCAGTAATCTATAGCTTATCAGATCCACAAAATAAAAGCCGAAAGGATCGCTTTCGGCTGATATTTGTCAATGTTTGCTCAATGATAAGAGGTGCTCAACTAACTCATAAACATTCGTATATGGATTACGATACATCTCTTTATCATCGAATGCTTGTTGAGCCATTCTTTTTGCACGTTGTATCGCTTTTTCTAAATAAGGATTCGTTAATTCATACATACCGCTAGCGCCTTTTTGATATTTATATGGCATACCTGTATAACGTTCAATTGCTGTCTCTAACCATTTTTGCATCTCATATCCTGACTGGCAAGGTTTAGTACTATCCACAAAATGTAAAATAAACCAATATTCGAATTGCCGCACAGAAACAATTGGACGCAACTGAATTTTTGTATACGTTGCTATTCGATCAAGTGCTTTTTGAAATGTTGCATGTTCATCTTTATCAAATACACAATATACAAAATCAAAGTCAGGATCACGCTCATAGCATTCAATTGCTCCTTCAACAACTGAAATAGGTGCACTGCCTTTAAACAATATTTTAATATTTGCACTGACTAGTTTATGTGCAGCAACAATTTCTTGAAAATATTGTGTTTCTGTTTTTTGACCTTCACACATAATCAACAAACGAGGCTGTGCATCTCGTTGTTTCAATATACGAGTTCTTTCTAATTTTTTCGCCCTACGCCGCTTATGAAATAAATCATCAGATCCCATGATTATACCTTCTCAAACAACTGATCAATCTCTAATAAATGGAATGCCGCCAAAGCGACCATTCAAATAATCTTTAGCAATATCCTGTTTATCTTTACGTACATGAAAATCCACTAAAGAAAACACCTCTGTTTCTTGTGCACGATTTTTATCACAAAATACAATTTGATCTCTTCTAAATTCAAAAGGCGAAGATAACAAAGAGATATCATGAGATGTAAAAATTAATTGCGCATTATGCGGATTGGTGTCTGGATGATTAAATAAACCTGTTAAATATTGCACCAATTTTGGATGAAGATTATTTTGCAATTCATCTACTACTAATACTGAGCCTGTTTTTAATGCATTGATCCAATAACCCGCTAACCCAAAATACTTTTGTGTACCCGTTGACTCCTCACTTAATTCAAATTCAACACCACCCAAGGACTCCGACTGATGTACAGTGAAAATGCTTAACATATTTTTATCTTTTAATTTGTTAAACAACTCTTTTTTCATTGGTTCTGGCATATTTTTGGGAAAATCTTGAAAAGAAAATGGTTTTTCAACAGCTTTAACGCCATCAATACCTAAATCAGCTTTTTTAAGATATTGTGCAATATTATCTTCTTCTTTCAACAGATATTGAATACTGTGATGCGGATCTAATTCGCTATTCATATGATCAATGAGTTGAAGTCTTTTTTCAAAAAATTCGGTTAATTGCATTAATTGTTCAGAATTATTATCAGAGGCTTTTTTTAAAAAGAGTTGATCATAACGCGTAGCATCTTTCCACATCATCTTTTGCCCTTTAAGCGCATTGCCAATATTCCATGCATACTCTTTTGTTTCCTCATGTAAATAACGCTCAAATAATACCTGTACACGCCCTTTTGGAAATTGATATAAACACTCTGAATAAATCTTTTTAGAAGTTGCAGAGATAACATATTGATAACGTACTTGGTTCACAATAAATGTTAAATCAAATGTTGTAGGTGCAAATTGGCTATTAGCATCTAATTTAAATGGCATTAAAATACTCAAATCATTTCCTAATACCAAACATTGCAATGCTCGGAATGATTTAATCAAATTAGATTTACCTGAACCATTAGCTCCATAAATGATAACAGACTTTAATAAATCAAATTGTTCTTTACCATTATCAAATACAAAATGATTATTTGGACACTCTGTACTTTTCGTAGTCAAAAGAGAAAGGGTTTGCTCATTTTTAATTGAGCGGAAATTTTCTACTGAAAATTCAACTAGCATAGTTTATACCTAATTTTATTAGTGATTTTAAACGAAAAATCTCGAAAATTACATTTAAAATAATAACACATTTTATTTTAAAAAAATACAATCTCTCATTTACACTATAAAAAAGCCCTATAATATAAAAATATAGGGCTTATATTTTCGTCAAAGGATATCGTGACTAAATATTCCCCACCATTTTCTCAGGGATCACCCACGCATCAAACTCCGCTTCTGTGAGATAGCCTAATTCTAATGCTGAGGCTTTAAGGGTTAAGTTTTTCTGATACGCATTTTTTGCAATTTTTGCCGCTTTATCATAGCCAATGTGAGGATTGAGCGCTGTAACCAACATCAATGAGTTATGCAACAAATGATCAATGCGCTCTAAATTCGGCTCAATGCCAGAGGCACAATGAATGTTAAAGCTGTTCATACCATCGGACAACAAGCGCACCGATTGCAAGAAGTTATTGATGATCATTGGGCGAAACACATTGAGCTCAAAATTCCCATTCATGCCGCCAATGTTAATGGCCACATCATTGCCCATCACTTGCGCACACAACATGGTCATCGCTTCGCTTTGAGTGGGGTTCACTTTCCCTGGCATGATGGAGCTGCCCGGTTCATTTTCCGGAATGCGAATCTCGCCAATGCCGCAACGAGGACCCGAAGATAACCAGCGCACATCATTGGCAATCTTCATCAATGCGGCAGCTAAACCTTTTAATGTGCCGTGGGCATACACCAATGCATCTGTGGTGGCCAGTGCCTCAAATTTATTTGGCGCAGTCACAAAATCAAGCTCTGTGAATTCAGAAATCACACGCGCCACACTCTCAGAATAATGGGGCGGCGTATTTAGACCTGTGCCCACCGCTGTACCGCCTAACGCCAATTCAGATAAATGCGGCAAAGCGGATTTAATGTGTTTTTCTGCATTGTGCAACATCTCAACCCAGCCGGAAATCTCCTGCCCGAGCGTTAATGGCGTGGCATCTTGTAAATGCGTGCGGCCAATTTTGACGATCATTTTAAAATCATTGGCTTTTTTTGCGAGCACATTTCTAAGCGCTGCAAGTTCTGGCAATAAATGTTGATGAATAGCCACCACTGCCGCAATGTGCATCGCTGTTGGGAAGGTATCATTGGAGCTTTGGGATTTATTCACATCATCATTCGGATGCACAAGGCGCGCTTCCCCACGCTCTCCGCCCATTAATTCGCTGGCGCGATTGGCGATCACTTCATTAAGATTCATGTTCGTTTGTGTGCCAGAGCCCGTTTGCCAAATCGCCAATGGAAATTCGTCAGGATGCTCGCCTTTAATGATCTCATCGCACGCTTCAACAATGAACTGCGTTTTTCGATCATCCAATAGACCTGCTTGATGATTCACCAACGCCGCCGAACGCTTAACAATCGCCATTGCGGTGATTAAATCTTTGGGCATTTTTTCGGTGGAGATTTTAAAGTTCTCTAAAGAACGCTGTGTTTGAGCGCCCCAAAGCTGATCTGCGGGCACTTTAACATCACCCATTGTATCTTTTTCTATGCGAAACGGTTGATCCATGGTTTCCTCCAAATTGATGTGAATGGATTAGGAACTTTAATGTAGCGCGATTTTATAAATAAGCAACCCCACGAAAATCGGCAATGATGACTTACATCTCAACATCGAATTAAATTTTTAGATACAATATCGCCTTATTCTATCTGTGCAAGACTTATGTAAATTGAATTAGGATGCCGAAATGACTGATTTTAACGACCTTTGGAGACCTTACGCGCTCTCTTTTGATGCCCTCAAAACGACAGAAGGGTTAGTGTCGCTCGATGAGCTATTTTTAAAAAGCTTATCGCCAGAATTAAATAGTACAATCAAAGCTTGGCGCAACAATGCGCTCACGCTCACTGCAATTGAAACCTCTGAGTTACAATTAGAGATTGCCCGTCACCTCAACCGTTTCATCAGCGAAACATTAAAAATTGAGGATCACACCAATTTTTACTTTGAACAAGCGGCTGATGAAGCCATTGTGCTTGAGTTTAAAAATCGCTACGTGCAGCGCGGCGCAAAACGCTATAAGCAAGAGATCACCGAAAGTTTTAATGCTTTGACTGAACAAGTGATGACAAAAAGTGGCGCGACTGCTGAGAACTTTGAATTTGCCCTGGCAAAATATGCCATGGCGCTTGAGGCGGAATCTGCGGAAGAAAAAACTGTCATCGAGTGGGCAACGCTTGCATTAAATACCGATGAAGGCAAAGCATTGACGCAACATTGGGTCTCTTTTAAATTCCCAGAGCGTGTGGATCCACAAGCTTTAGTCAATAGCACAGAGATCACCTTTAAAGGCATTCCTGTGAAAAAAGGCGATGGCAAGGATCGCCGCCGTGATGGTTTTCATCTCACCGATAGCCGCATGTGTGATCATGACATCGCAGGGGAAACCGATTACTGTAAATATTGCCATGATCATGATGGGGATTTTTGTAGTAAAGGCTTCCCTGTTAAAAAGGCGCAACCTGAGCTTGGCTTAAAGAAAGATGCCTTTGGCAATACGCAAACGGGTTGTCCTTTAGATGAAAAAATCTCCGAAATGATCACGCTGCGTAAGTCTGGCCACGTTGTGGGCGCGCTTGCCATGATCATGATCGAAAATCCGATGGTGCCTGCCACCGGTCATCGCATCTGTAATGACTGTATGAAGGCGTGTATCTATCAAAAAACTGAACCGGTTAACATTCCACAAATTGAAACAAATGTATTAACCAGCGTTTTAAATTTGCCATGGGGCGTTGAGATTTATGACATCTTCACCCGCTGGAATCCTTTAAAACAGACGGATTATCTCCCAACAGAAAGCACAAACCGCAAAGTATTGGTCTCTGGTCTTGGCCCTGCGGGCTTTACCATGACCCATTATCTCTCCCAAGCCGGTTGCCATGTCGTTGCTGTGGATGGTTTAAAAATTGAGCCTTTACCTGAAGCCCTTCTCAATGGTCCTGTGGAACATTGGTCATCCTTAGAAGAAGATTTAGCCAACCGCATTTTATATGGTTTTGGTGGCGTCGCGGAATACGGCATCACGGTGCGTTGGGATAAAAACTTCCTTCGCCTCATCTATTTAGTGCTCGCGCGCCGCAACAATGTCCAAATCTTTGGTGGCGTGCGTTTAGGCGGCACATTGATGCTTGAAGATGCCTTTAAAATGGGCTTTGATCATGTCTCGATGGCGGTGGGCGCAGGTTTACCACGCGTATTGAACATTGAAAACTCTTTAGCTCGCGGCATGCGCCAAGCCTCTGACTTCTTAATGGCGATGCAATTGACGGGCGCAGCCAAACAAACATCCCTTTCCACGTTACAAGTGCGCATGCCAGCTGTGGTGATTGGCGGCGGTTTAACCGCAGTCGATGCCGCCACAGAGATGCAAGCTTACTACATCAAGCAAGTGGAAAAAGTCTTACACCGCGTGGAAACATTGGGTGAAGAGGCTGTGCGCGATAAACTCTTCACACCTGAAGATCATGATATTTTAGATGAATTCTTAACCCATGGCCGCGAAGTGAAAGCTGAACGTGAACGCGCAGCTGCGGCAGGTGAAGCACCAAACTTTACACCACTTTTACACAAATGGGGCGGTGTGTTATTGGCCTATCGCCGCACCATGCAAGAATCGCCAGCTTACACTTTAAATCATGAAGAGATCACCAAAGCGTTTGAAGAAGGCATCTTCTATGGTGAATCTTTGAACCCAACGGGCGTGAATTTAGATAAATATGGTCACATTGAAAGCATCTCCTTTACCAAAAATGGCGAGGATGTCACCATTCCAGCCCGTACAGTATTAGTGGCTGCAGGGACATCACCGAACACCATTTACGCCACAGAACATGGCACGCTAGAAGTGGAAGATCAACATCACTTCCAAGGCTATGACATTTTGGGCAATAAAGTGGAATATGATCGCAGCAAAACAGTGAAAGATGATTTTGCACCGTTCACCTCTTTTAACCATAAAGATCATCGCGTGTCATACATTGGGGATACGCACCCAACATTTAATGGCAACGTGGTTAAAGCCATCACCAGTGCAAAACGCACCGCAGATCAAGTGATTGAAGCGATGAAAGCATTGCCTGCGAATCACATCGATAATGCAGAGCTCAGCCGTGTGATGACTGAAGGCTTAACCGTCACCATTGAATCTGTGAAATTAGACAATCCTGCCGTCGCTGAAGTTTGGGTCAAAGCGCCATTTGTGGCACGTAACTTTAAACCGGGGCAATTCTTCCGCTTACAAACCTATGAAGTCGATGGGCAAATTGTGGATGACACTCGTTTACAAATCCCACTCTTTACGGCATCAGGCACCGGTTCAAAAGATGATGCCATTCGCTTGATGGTATTCCAATGGGGCGTTGCACCGCGTTTAGTGTCACGCTTGAAAAAAGGCGATCGTTTAGTGTTAGCAGGACCGACAGGTGCGCCAACGGACATCCCCACCAACAAAAACATCCTCATCATGGCAGGACGCTGGGGCACCGCCATTATGCTCGACTTAGCACCCGTATTGCGTGAAGCTGGCAATAAAATCACCTACATCGCAACCCTTGGCCAAGCCTCTGAAATGGATAAAATGGATGAGTTAGAAGCGAGCACAGATCAAATCGTTTGGTGCGTGCAAAAAGGTGAGAAAGTCACTGCGCGCCGTGCACAGGATTCTTCTGTTGTCGCCACAGACATGATCGAGCTTTTGCATGAGTTAGATAAAGATGGCGTGGTGGATTTATCCAGCATTGATCGCATGCTTGCGTTAGGTTCCACAAGCTTACTCAAAGGGTTACAAAAAGAGTTGTCAGAAGGTGGACGCTTAACGCCAATTTTCAAAGCAGATGTTGAAGTGATGGGCACGGTTGGCAGCCCAATGCAGTGCATGATGAAAGGTGTGTGTGGTCAATGTTTACAATGGCAAATCGACCCCATCACGAAAAAACGCACCAAAGCTGTGTTCACTTGTGCTGGGCAAGATCAAAACGTTAAAGAGATTGATCTTGATAACTTAACCGCGCGCACCAGCCAAAACCGTTTATTAGATGTATTGAACGTGGCATGGTTTGACAATATTTTAAAGAAAATTGATTAATTTCATCATGGATTGAAAACAAAAAAGGGAGCCAACGCTCCCTTTTTCTTGGCTTTAAATCATTTAGAGCAAAAAGAAATATGCCCACAAGCTGATCAACACCACACAGAAAATGTTGAGGATAAAACCAACGCTCACCATCTCTTTTTGTTTGATCAAACCTGTGCCAAACACAATGGCATTCGGCGGCGTTGCAACTGGCAACATAAAGGCACACGATGCACCAATACCGATCACTAAGACCAAGACTTCTTTGGGTAAACCCATTTGCGCGGCGATGCTCGCAAATACAGGCACCAAAAGCGCCGCAGAAGCGGTATTACTTGTAAACTCTGTCAGTGCAATGATGAACACCGTCACCACCACGATCACAATGAATGGATGGGCATGGACAAAGGTTGTCGCCACTTGTTGGCCAAGCACTAAAGAAGCACCCGAATCTTTAAGCATCGCGCTCAGTGTTAAACCACCACCAAATAGGAATAAAACGCCCCAATCTGTATTTTCAGACACTTGTTTCCAATTTGCTGAACCAAAGAGCACCACTGCCACCGCTGCCGCAATGGCAATCCAAGTATCTGGGCTACTGATGCCAAAAGTTGAGCCAATCCAACCGCCACAAATCCAAGCAATTGCCGTGATGATGAAGATTGCTAAAGTGATGACACGGGAGATTGTCCACGGAATTTCCACCGTTTCCACCACGATTTTACGGTTCAAACGTGGGCGCAATACGATGTACATTGCCAATAACATCAATGGCAATAAAACAATCGCCATAGGCAAACCATATTTCATCCACTCTGCAAAGTCTAAATCAAGCGCTTTAGAGGCAATGGCATTCGGCGGTGAACCCACCATCGTGCCTAAACCACCGATACTCGCAGAATACGCAATCCCAAGCAATATGAACACAAAGGTATTGCGATCTTGTTTTTGATCAAGCTGACTCATGATGCCAAGGGCAAGCGGTAGCATCATCGCAGCGGTTGCGGTGTTACTGATCCACATGGATAAAAATGCCGTCACACCAAAAATTGAGAGCGTTGCCACCCCTAAATGTGAGCCGGACATGGAGATCAACCAAAAAGCGATTTTCTTATCAATTTTTTGGACATGCAGTGCCGTTGCTAACGCAAAGCCGCCGAAGAATAAAAAGATGATGGGATCTGCAAACGTACTCAACGCTTTTTTAGTATCTAAGCCCGGCAAGCCTGTTGCCACGCCTAAAATCGGAATGAGTAATGCAGTGATCGAGATATGAATGGCTTCTGTAAACCACAAAATGGCCACAAAGAGTAAAATGGCTAAGCCTTTATTGGCATTGGTATCGTAAGGTAAAATCTCATATAAAACGAATGATAATACAGCTGCAATGGCGGTAATGATAACGCCTTTCAAAACTTTTGGTGATGAAACCGATGGCTCAGTCACCTGTGAATCCGACATGCTTTCCTCCAATCTTCCAGTCTAGTCATTGCTCGAAAAAACGAGCATTATAGTAATACAATCGACTACATTACAATATTAAATCGATAAATAAAACCTTCATGATTTGACGCACAATAAAAAACCCTTTGAGAACAAAGCACTCAAAGGGTTTTTCACACTATTTTCTTACTACATTTTATAAAAATTAACGGCTCAAGCTGTCAATTTCACCCTCACGCAACCACTGCGCGATCTGCTTGGTGTAGTAGCTGACGATCACATCCGCGCCCGCGCGTTTAAAACCGATCATGGTTTCTTTCACGATGGCTTTTTCATCTAATGCGCCTGCCATTGATGCAAATTTAATCGCCGCATATTCACCGCCGACTTGATACACCGCCACAGGTAAATTCGTTTGCTGACGAAGACGCGCCACTAAATCTAAATACGGCGTGCCAGGTTTGACCATTAAAATGTCCGCACCTTCTGCCTCATCAAGTTCCGCTTCAATCATCGCTGTACGGCCATTGGCATAATCAGCCTGATATTCATTGCGGTTACCGGATAATTCAGAGTTCACCGCTTCTCTAAACGGACCATAAAATGCTGAGGCAAATTTAATGGCGTGCGCTAAAATGCCCACATGCTCATAACCTGCTGCATCTAAGGCTTCACGCATGGCTGCAATTTGACCATCCATCATCGCTGATGGTGCAAGCATGTCTGCGCCTGCTTTCGCCGCTGCCACCGCTTGGCGTGCAATATTTTCGATGGTTTCATCATTTTTCACATGGCCATGCTCACACAATACGCCACAGTGACCATGATCAGTGTATTCACAAAAACAGATGTCCGGAATGATCACCATCTCAGGCGCTGCTTCACGGATTGTGCGGATCATGCGCACCAATAAACCTTCATCTTTCCATGTGTCGCTACCGATGGCATCTTTATGATGAGAGATCCCAAATGGCATGATGTATTTAATGCCAAGGTCGGCCAATTCTTTGACTTCTTTGGCTAAATCCGTCTCAGGATAACGATACACACCCGGTAATGTCTTCAATTGAACAGCTTCCGTTAGCCCCTCTTCAATGAAGATTGGATGAATCAAATCATTGAGTGAAAAAAAGTTCTCCTGCACCATTTGACGAATCGCAGTGCTTCTGCGCAAACGACGTGGACGATACAATGGATGAGCCGTTGTCATGTTTATCTCCTAAATTTTCTGATTTTGCCCACGGTGGCGCAGCGCTGCATCAAGGAGCGTCATGGCCATCATGGCTTCTGCGATGGGCGTTGCACGAATGCCAACGCAAGGATCATGGCGACCTTTGGTCACCACAGTGACATCCTCACCGTGTTGGTTAATGCTGCGCCCTTCTAAACGTAAACTCGATGTGGGTTTTAAGGCAATGCGTGCCACAATGGGCTGCCCCGATGAAATCCCACCTAAAATCCCACCGGCATGATTGCTTAAAAAGCCACCGGTGCTGGTCATTTCATCTCTAAATTCTGTGCCAAGGGCTTCGATGCAATCAAAGCCATCGCCAATTTCTACGCCTTTCACGGCATTGATGCTCATGAGTGAATGCGCCAACTCCGCATCTAAGCGATCAAACACAGGCTCGCCCAATCCAACGGGCACGCCTTCTGCAATCACAGTCACAGCCGCACCCACAGAATTGCCAGATTTACGAAGGTTATCCATATAGGTTGCTAACGCCGGAATGTCCGCTTCACAAGGCCAAAAGAATGGATTGTTCTCGATCACGGTGGCATCAAAGCTTGAAGGACGATTTGGCCCTAATTGTGACAAATAGCCATAAATTTTCACGCCAAATTGTGCCGCCAAAACTTTTTTAGCAATGGCACCTGCCGCGACACGCACGGCTGTTTCACGCGCGCTTGAGCGACCGCCACCGCGATAATCACGGATGCCATATTTATGATAATACGTATAATCGGCATGACCTGGGCGAAATTGCTCGGCAATGTTGCCATAATCTTTTGAGCGCTGATCTGTGTTGCGAATCAACAATGCAATCGCGGTGCCTGTTGTTTTCCCTTCAAACACCCCAGAGATGATTTCCACCACATCATCTTCCCTGCGTTGCGTGGTGTGGCGTGATGTGCCGGGTTTACGGCGATCTAAATCCACCTGCAAATCCGCCTCTGTTAATGGAATGTTTGGCGGACAACCATCAACGATGGCCACCAATCCTGCGCCATGGCTTTCCCCAGCCGTGGTCACTGTGAATAATTTACCAATACTATTGCCTGACATATCAACCTTATCATTTAATTTATTTAGACATTATAGCGCTACTTTTATGCGCTAACCAATGCTTACCTTCCACAATTCGTGTGATCAGCATTGCACACACATTATTGCCCGTTGAATTCAGTAGCGTTGCGGGAATATCGATGATGATGCTGATCACCAAAATCAATCCCACATATTCAACCGGCACACCAAAAATCGTACAGATGAACACTTCAGCCGTCAGCCCGCCACTTGGGATCGCGCCAATGACAATGCCCACCACCATTGCCACTAAAATCACTGCCACAAACATGCCAAATGATTGAAAGGGAATGCTCACAAGCGTGAGTAAAAAGAGGATTTTAAATACGCCGCCCATCACAGAGCCATCCTTATGGGTGTTTGCCCCAAGAGGAATGATGGTGTCCGCTATGTCGCTTGGCACTTGCATCTTTTGTACAGCCATTAAATTGACCGGAATGCATGCGGCGCTTGAAGTCGTCGCAACAGCAGTCAAGGCAGGCGTTAAGGCATTTTGCCAAAATACGCGAACACCCAATCGCCCCGCTGCTAACCATGCATACAGCGTATTTAAACCAAAAAATGCCACCACCGTTAAAATAAGATACAGCACCAAGACATTCGCATATGCGCCCACGATCTGAGGACCAAGATCGCCCACAATATCCGCAAAATAACAGCCTAAGCCAATGGGCGCTGCATACATAATGATTTTGACCAAATTGAGCATCACCGACATGCCAGATTCAAAAAAGCGCGCCAAAGGTTGCCCCTTTTCCCCGCTCATCATCACAGCGCTGCCCAATAATAAGGAGAAAATGATCAATGCCAATAGATTATTGCGGCGAAACAACTCCAGAAAATCACCTGCCGAGAGGGTTTTAATGAGCATCTCAGAGATCGGGATTTCAGTGATGTTAATGGTTTGTCCATGACTGACCAACAAAGCGTTGAGATCATAGCCCGCAAGTGGCTGATACCAGACAAAACCAAAATAACTGATGATGGCGATGACAAATGCCGTCACTAAAAAGACCCATAAGCCTGCCCATAAAATGCGCTTTAGGCGTGCTGTTTGCGCCGTTTTCGTGATGGCAGAGGTGATGCTAAAAAACACAAGCGGCACAATGGTGACAAACATCATGTTTAAAAAAATCTGCCCAATCGGTGCAAATGAACGCGAAGAAATGTGCCACACGTCACCAAACATTGACCATTGAATGCCCTGCTGCCCGAGCAACGCACCCACTGCGCCACCGATCACAATGCCCAATAAAATGGTGAAAGAGCCAAGATAATTTTTCAACGAAAACATACGCCACCCATTGAAAAAAAGCACACTTTAATCCTCATCAAAGTGTGCTTTTTATGATTACAAAATACTTAGTGACTCAAATGCAAAGAGAACTCTTCATGCAACACACGCACGGCAAGCTCTGCATATTTACTTTCAATGATCACAGACACTTTGATCTCAGAGGTTGAGATCATGTGAATGTTGATCTTCTCTTTTGCCAATGCATGGAACATACGACTGGCCACGCCACTGTTTGTGCGCATGCCAACACCGACAACAGACAATTTTGCAATGTCTGTGCGCCCTAACACCTCTTTTGCACCCATGTCATTGGCAACATTTTGCGTGATGAGCAATGCGCGATCATAATCAGGCGCATTGACAGTAAACGTAAAATCTGTGGTTTCATCTTGGCTAATGTTTTGGACAATCATGTCCACATCGATGTTTTCTTTGCCCACAGCATCTAAGATATTGAAGGCAATACCCGGACGATCCGGTACCCCAAGCACAGTAATTTGTGTTTCGTCACGGTTTAATGCAATGCCAGTAATGATTTCAGATTCCACGTAATGTTCCTTTTCTTCAAACGTAATTAAAGTGCCTTCCCCTGGTTCATCCATCAAAGATGATAATACACGCAGAGGAACATTGTATTTGCCCGCTAACTCTACTGAGCGAATTTGTAAAACTTTAGAGCCTAAGCTTGCAAGCTCAAGCATCTCTTCAAATGTGATGGTGTCTAATTTGCGTGCTTTTTTTTCGATTCTAGGATCGGTTGTATAAACGCCATCGACATCCGTATAAATTTGGCACTCATCGGCCTTAAATTGTGCAGCTAAAGCAACGGCTGTGGTGTCTGAACCGCCACGGCCAAGTGTTGTAATTTCGCCACCTGCGGTCACACCTTGGAAACCGGCCACCACAACCACATAGCCGTCTTCGAGATCTTTACGCACTTTGTCTTCTTGTACACGCTCAATCTTCGCTTTGGTGTGCACATCATTGGTGATGATGCCCACTTGCGCGCCTGTATAAGATTTTGCTTTGATGCCCATTGAATTTAACATCATGCTCAATAAAGCAACGGTCACTTGCTCACCGGTGGAGAGCAACACATCCATCTCGCGTTGATTAGGAAACTGATCAATGTCCTTAGCTAAATTGAGTAAGCGATCTGTCTCACCGGACATCGCCGATAAAACGATTATGAGATCATCCCCCTGCATTTTGAACTTTTTGATTTTATTAGCAACATTTCGAATTCTATCAAGGTTTGCGACGGATGACCCACCAAATTTTTGCACTAATAAACTCATAAGATCTCTACTCTAATTAATTTTGAAAAATGACTGATGCACTGCGTTTGACACAAAATGCAGAGCTTTAGCAACATAGCAATTACATTAGACAAATTCAAATACTTTTTAATCTCGTACATCTGCAGTTGCCACAGCGCCCATTTTTTCTGAGCGCAGATGGCTGATCAAAGCTTTTGCAGTCTCTGTGGGCGTGCTTAATTTAGCGTCTGTTTTATAATCGATAAAGCGCTTGAGGTTTGGAAACAGTTCAGGCGTACTGCTGCGGATCACCGCTTGCATGTCTGTATCAATCACGCCTGGGGCAATCGACACAACTTTGACAGGATTGTCTTTAGTTTGCTGCTCTGTAAACAGCACGCGCGTAAAATGATCCACCGCAGCTTTTGTGGCGCAATAAGCCGCCCAACCTTCATACGCTTTATGGGCAGCGCCCGAGGAGACGTTCATCACACATTTTTCACCACTGAATGATTCCGTCAATGCCACAAAAGCATTCGTCAAAGCCATCACTGCTCCAACATTGAGCAACAAGGCATGACTGATTTGTGTGGCATCCATTTTACCCACCACACCAATGGGCTCTACTGTGCCAGCATTATTGATGAGCGTAACGCGCGTTGCAGCCGCTAGCTTTGGGGATAACCATTGCGTCATCACATCAACACCCGCCGTTAAATCTGTTAAATCCACCGTGATTAAATTGGGTAAAGCCCTTGGATTGGTGCGTGCTAAACGCAACACTGTGTGCCCTTCTCGCTCTAATTGTGTGGCCAATGCATCGCCAATGCCTTTAGATGCGCCGGTGACAATGTATAATTCGCTCATGGTAATCTCCGTCAAAAGATTGACTATAGCCAATCTATCAGCCGCTGACAAATGATTGACCACCATTCCATCTTGCAGTTCCCTATGAATATCCCCATCATGATCACTCCTTTCCCATCCATTATTGAATGAAATTGAAATCATGACTGATCGCAAACCCAACTATTTTTACATCGCCGCTGCCATGGTGATTGATCATAAGGATCGCTTGCTCCTCGTGCGTAAACGCAATACTGAAAAATTCATGCTCCCCGGCGGAAAAATTGATGGCACAGAATCGCCCATTGAAGCATTGATGCGCGAATTGCAAGAGGAGATTGATTTAACCATCACGCCCGATGATGCCCACTTTCTACAAACTTATGATGCCAAAGCTGCCAATGAGCCGGATCATCGCATTGAGTCCAATCTTTTTCGCATTACTTTGCCTGAAGGCATCACCATCACACCACAAGCAGAAATTGAAGAGATTGTTTGGCTCAATGCCACTGATTATCCTACCCTTAATTTTGCCCCGCTCGTGGTGGAGCGCATTTTACCGCTCTGGCAAGAACATATTCGTGGGAAACAGGTGTAATCAGTGGCGTTTTCTCATATAATGGTGAAATTTACAGGAGGTCGTTATGTCAGATACAGGAATTAATTTTACAGATGCCGCAGCCCTCAAAGTGAAATCTTTGATCGATGATGAAGCAAACCCGAACTTAATGTTGCGTGTTTACATTCAAGGTGGCGGTTGCTCTGGTTTTCAGTACGGTTTTACCTTTGCTGAAGAAGTGGAAGCAGGTGACATGGAAGTGGTCAATCAAGGTGTGACTTTATTGATCGATCCATTGAGCTATCAATATTTAGTGGGCGCGGACATTGATTATGTGCAAAACCTACAAGGCGAGCAATTTGTGATTCGTAATCCAAATGCCACCACAACATGCGGCTGCGGAAACTCATTCAGTGCATAATTCACAACAATAATAAAGGAGCATTCATGACCGGTTTATCCACCGTAATTTTACTGATCATCATCGCAGCGGTTGTGGTGTTGTATCTTGGCGTGAAAATCATTCCCCAAGGTCAGCAAGCCACCGTTGAGCGTTTTGGGCGTTATTCTCACACGCTTCACCCAGGCATTAACTTAATTGTGCCTGTGTTTGATCGCATCGGTAAACGCATTAATATGATGGAACAAGTCATGGATGTCCCTTCTCAAGAGGTCATCACGCGCGACAATGCCATGGTGCGCGTTGATGGCGTCGTCTTCTTTCAGATCAATGATGCTGCGCAAGCTGCCTATCAGGTCAATAACTTAACCTTATCCATCATTAACCTCATCATGACGAACATTCGTACAGTGATGGGCTCGATGGATTTAGATGAATTGCTCTCTAAACGCGATGAAATCAACGCGCGTTTACTAGATGTCGTGGATCATGCCACAGCGCCTTGGGGCGTTAAGGTGACACGCATCGAAATCAAAGACATTGCCCCACCGCGCGATTTAGTGGATGCCATGGCAAGACAAATGAAGGCAGAACGTGAAAAGCGTGCCGCCATTTTAGAAGCCGAAGGCCTGCGCCAAGCGGAAATTCTCAAAGCAGAAGGTGAAAAACAAAGCGTCATTTTAGATGCAGAAGCCAAAAAAATGGCTGCTTTCATGGAAGCGGAAGCCCGTGAACGCTTAGCACAAGCCGAAGCGCGCGCCACAGCCATTGTCTCTAAAGCCATTCAAGAAGGTGACACACAAGCCATCAATTACTTTGTGGCACAAAAATATGTGGAAGCCTTTGGGAAAATCGCGGACAGCGACAATAGTAAGATCATCATGATGCCGATGGAATCAAGCAGCATTGTGGGTTCTTTAGGCGGCATTGCAGAATTGGTGAAATCTGCCACACAAACCAAACCTTAGGAGTGAATGTGGCAGCGATCTTAGTCAATTGGTTCACCATGGGGCTTGTGCTCATCATTTTAGAGATGATTTTGCCGGGCATTTTCCTGATGTGGTTTGGCGTCAGCGCTTTGATTGTGGGCATCATTACCCTCATCATTCCGATGGCAATGAACACAGAACTCATTTTATTTGCCGTGATTTCTGTGCTCTCTGTCTTAGCAGTGCTGTATCTGATGCGTAAACATGTGCCAGACTCTAAAACGACTGTCACAGCACATCTTAATCAAGTGCGTGGCGCTGAATTGATTGGTCAAACCTTCACCTTACCAAGCGATTGCGATGGACAAGGCAAACTCCCCATTGGTGATACTGTTTGGTTAATCCGTGGGCCAAGTGCACCTGCCAATGCTCGCATTCGCATTACTGGCATTGAAAACAATACCTTGACTTATCAGATTGCTGACGACTTATGAAAATGCACCTCGAACCCCATTTACACACCGTAATGCGCCATTGGCGCATTCTCTTTGTGCTGTGGATCGTGCTGACCATTTTAAGCACATTATTTGGCTCAAGCTCCCTCATTGCTTCCCCCATTCATCCCCTTTACTTTGTATTGGTGATGCTGCTGCCTTCCACGTTGTTTTTAATTTTTTCACTCATCACAGCCCATTCGCTGTTTGCAGAGCTCTTTTTACAGCTGAAAAACCTCATCTTTAAGCAGGATCATGCGCCAAATCTCAGCACGCCATTACCCGTGCGCTATATTGCTCAACTCATCTCAAATGCAACGTGGCTCACCATTTTAATCACGACGTTGCTCGTGCTCTTTTTTAAGTTCACCTTTCAGCACTTTGATTTTTACTTAGGCAATACCTTTACAGAGAGCCAAAGCACCACGGATCACCTTGTCCATTATCTCAATTGGTTGCCAAGTCAGCTTGGGCTCATTGAGTTTGATGATGCCATCATTCAGGCAAGCTTTCAAAGTGGTAAACTTGCCGATGAAGTGCGCTCGATGTGGGCAAAATGGATCATCGTGATGATCTTGATGTATGGCATTGTGCCGCGCCTTCTTGTGTTCATCTATTATGTGATTCGCGCACTGCGCCATCGAAAATCCGCAACTGTTGCCGTCAGTGATGCAGTGATTGAAGATGCCGCAAAAGAAAAGCCTTTGGTGATCCGAGCGCCTAAAGCACCCGTTATTGGTGATGGTCATTATCGAGTCGCACTCGACATCACAGAGCAAACAACTTTGCCCGATGACGTGGTGCGCTTAAATGACATCGAAACCTTCCAACAATTTGAAAGTGCACGCAAAGTTGAGCCCGCTCAGTGGATTGAAATCATGATTGATGGTAATTTAATGCCAGATCGTGGGATTTTGCGCCGCTTGATTCGCCTGATGAATCAAGCCGAAAAAGCCACCATTCATGTCTTGACGGATGATCCCCATCAAACACAAATGTGGCAACACCATTTATCCTCCATCATTGTTGACGGCGAGGCAGCTGATTATGAAATCAAATGACATTACGATTGCCATCGTAGGACACACCAATACCGGTAAAACCTCTTTAGTGCGTGCACTCACAAAGCAGCGCCACTTTGGCGAGGTGAAAAATGCCCCTGCCACCACCATTGATGTGACAAAAATCACGCTCGAAACGCCAGATTTTGCCTTCCATTTTGTGGATACACCTGGGCTTGAAGATGCCATGGGTATTTTGGAGTTGATGCCGCAAAAATCCCTCAATGCTTCGCGCGTTGAAGAGAAAGACGCCCTCCTTCAACTCATGGACAACCCGCAGTATCAGCAAGATTTTGACCAAGAATTTAAAGTCCTCAAACAGATGCTCAAAAGTGACATGGCATTTTATGTCATCGATGTGCGCCAACCCTTTTTGCCGCGCTATCACTATGAGATCATGCTGCTCCTGAAAACGCACATCCCTTTGCTGCCGATTTTAAATTTTACGCAAAATGCACGCTACATCGAGGATTGGAAAAATGAGCTCAAAGCCAATGGACTGCATCATTATTTAGAGTTTGATACGATTTTATTGCCGAAAAAGCAGCGCTTATATGAGCAAATTGCCATCATGTTTCCGGATCGCTATCATAACATTCAATCCTTCATTCAGGTGCAAAACACCTTAGATCAAATGCGCAAAGATAGAGCATTGATGCTATTGGCAGAATTCTATTTTGATCTGATGACCATTAAAATCAAAGCCAACACCCAAAAACTTGACATCGATGAGATCAATGAGCGCATCACCACAGAAACGAAAGTATTAGAATCCATCTTCATTGATCAGCTTTTAGAACTTTATCAATTCAGCAGAAATGACATTCAGCACATCATGCTGACCACAGAAGCGAGCGCGACCACGCAAGATTTACTCTCCGCTGAAGAGCTTGGGCAATTTTCCATTCAATTCACCAAAGGGGCAGCTGCGGGCGCTGGCATCATGGCAAGCGTTGATTTAATCAGCGGCTTTACCACCCTTGGCATTGCCTCGGCAACGGGTGCTGTGGTGGGCGGCGTGTTCAACTCCATTTGGAATTATGGGGAGCGCCTTTGGGACAAATTTCAAGACATTGAATACTTTTTCATTGATCAACCCACCGCCGTTAAATTGATGCTGAATCTTTTATACATCATCGAGCGCCTCAATGATCGCTCCCATGCCGAGCTTGACCCAATTGTGATCGACATGCAGCAATCAACGCCTGCACGCATTCATGATTTTATGAAAGCCACAGAATATGTCCGCGCTTACAGCGAATTGCATCAAAAACGCGATGGTAAAAAAGATAAACTCTTGAAAAAAATTGTCACAGAGATTCAAGACTGTTTTATGGCACATAAAAAAAGCTGATGAATCATCAGCTTTTTTCTTCAATGCCTAAAGATTCACTTAATCTTTCAAGGCTTTTAACAATGATTTGGTCAATTCATACACTTCTGCCACATCCGGAATGAACACTTGTTCATCGGGTGAATGTGCACCTGTGATGGTTGGGCCAAAACTCACCATCTCAATTTCCGGATAAACACGGCCAATTAAACCGGTTTCTAAGCCCGCATGAATCACTTCCACACGAATGGGTTGGCCATGTTTTTCTTCGTAGATTTTTTGCACCAAATGCAATGGTTTTGAATCTAAGTTTGGCGTCCAAGCTGGATACTCATTTTTCGCTTGCCAGAAGTAACCGGCCAATTCACCCAAATTACGGGTTTTAATTTTAAGATGCTCTGCCCCTTCAGGTGTTAAAAAACGCCCCAATAAGCCCACATTTAAACCTGTTCTTTCCTCAATGGAAACCGTACCAATGTTACAACTTGTTTCCACCACTGGCAGTTCAGCTGAGCGTTTTAATACGCCTTGTGGCAACAAGGTTAAAAAGGACAATACATGATGAGAATCTTGTGAGGATAAAGAAGGCGCCGCCGCTGCTTTTTCATGCAATAACGTCACGCCTTCATCAATGGCATGTAAACGCTGTGTTAAGTGAGTTTGCCACTCGGTTAAATGCTGCACAAGATGATCTGTATGGGTTTCATCATATGCAAAAATCGCCGTGGCTTCACGCGTTAAGGCATTGCGAAGCGTACCGCCCACAAAGGAGACCAAGCGAATGGGCATGGTGTGGGACAATGCGCTTAAACACTCTGCTAAGAGATTGTTTGCGCTTTCGCGCCCTTTATGAATGTCCGCACCAGAATGCCCACCGCGTAAACCTTTTAAGGTCACTTTCATAAAGTGGCCATATGTGGCGTCATCATAATCTAATGGTGCACTGTAAGTGATGTCCACACCGCCAGCGCAGCCCACCACACATTTACCGATTTTTTCACTGTCTAGATTGATGAGGTATTTGCCTTGTAACCAATTAGGCTGCAATGCACGAACGCCGCCCATGCCGGCTTCTTCATCCACTGTTAAGAAGATTTCAAGCGGACCATGCTCAGCTTCAGGATCATCTAAAATTGCCATCCCCATGGCAACGCCGACGCCATTGTCTGCCCCAAGCGTTGTGCCACGTGCGCGCACCCAATCACCTTCGATGTACATATCAATCGGATCATTGTCAAAATCATGCTCTGTGCCATCATTCTTTTGGCACACCATATCGGTATGACCTTGAATGATCACAGGTGGTGCATTTTCATAACCGGGCGTTGCGGGTTTACGGATGATTAAATTGCCAATGGCATCTTGTAGAACTTCTAAGCCTCGTTGTTCGGCTTGTGCTTTAAAATGTGCTTGAATGCGATCTTCTTTTTTAGATGGGCGCGGGATTTGGTTCATCTCATAAAAATGTTTCCAAACCAATGCGGGCGATAATTTTAAAATGTCTGACATAGAAGTCCTTTATCTCTCTATTGTATACATTGAGCCTCAATCATAATGAATAATGTCACCTTTCTCAAGGCGCAGCCTAAATGGATCACTCAATCAATCAGTTGCGATTAATGATACAATGATACACTCAATATTGATTTACATTTGATTCACACTTTTATGGAGAAGCTTATGTCTTTAACGATGAAACTTCGGCATCACCTATTATGGATTTTACTCGCGCTGAGCATGATCCTATGGCCTTCGCATGCAGTGGAGGCAGAAACCACACAAAACACCCCAAATGCACAAGCGGCACCGAGTGACAGCATTACGGATCAATTGGCCACCATTGTCAATGACATGAAGGAGCTTCAGGACAAGAAGACGGCACTCACCAAAGAGATCAAAGCCGAACGTGATGATGCGCACAAGCAAGAGCTCGAAGAAAGCTTAACGCGTACAAATACGCAGCTTAAAGAGTACACCGCCTTGTTTGAAAAAATCGCCCTCGGTGGCATTGACACCTCGCGCTTTGATACGCCTGCTAAACAAGCCATCCAACAGGTGGATGATTATGATTGGCAAAAAGAGCTCGTACAGATTGCCCAACCCGTCTTTGCCGAGATGAAAAAAATCACCGATGCCCCACGCAAACGCGATGTATTGCGCTTAGAGCAAAAAGAGATCGATGAGCGATTATCCATGTTAGATAAAGGTTTGGCCACCTTTGCCCAAATCAATTTAGCAGAGTTGCCAGAGACGGCACAAAAAAATCTCAAAGACATCGAAGCCGGTTGGCAAAACCTACATAAAGAGCTCGAGCGTGAACGCAAACTTGTGGTGATTAAACTCGATGAGTTGACCACCAAAGAAGGCTTTACCACTCGCTTATATAAAGGCGCTTGGTCCTTTATGACGGGGCGCGGTTTATTGCTGCTCATCACCATTGCCACATTGTCTGGCTTAATGTACCTCTTTAACCGCTTTTTGGTCTTCATTGAAAAACGCGAGAAAAATAACATTTCCATCCAATGGCGCGTGTTTATTCTTTTGTATCAAATCATCACCACATTGGTGGCGGTCTTGGTGACCTTGATGATCCTTTACTCATCAGGTGACATGGTGCTCTTTGGGATCGCGATTTTAATCATCCTTGCCTTCTTAGTCACTTCGCGCAATTCCATTCCCAAATACTTCACCAAAACGCGCATTTTCTTAAACATTGGGCAAGCCCGTGAAGGCGAACGCGTGATTTATAATGACCTCCCTTGGAAGATCAGCCGCATCAACCTTTACACCGTTTATTTAACCAATCCATTGTTGGAAAATGGTACCGTGCGCTTGACGATTGATCATCTCAACAATATGATCTCCCGCCCTGTGAAAATGGATGAAACCTGGTTCCCCACCGTCGTTGGTGATGTGATCTATTTAAATGGCACGCAATACAAAGTGATGCGCCAAACGCCTGAATATGTTTACTTAACCTCAAGTGGCACAGAGATCATCTATCCTTCTAAAGATTTCATTAAGGATAAGGTGCTCAATGTTTCTTATGGTTATTACATCTCAACGGAATTGAGCTTAAATTATGCCGCCATTAATGGTGACATTGATGCCGTGATCACCACTTTACAAGAGGCTTTAAACGCGCGCATTCAAGCAGAAAATCCAGATGCCCACAAAGCCATCAAATCCTTAACGATTGACTTTAACCGCATTGATGAGCAAAACAATGCCGTGTTCTTAATTGCCTTTAGCATGGGATCATTTGCCACTGATTATCGTGGTTCGATCATCCGTTTAGCACAGCGCTGCGCCGTGAAAACAGCCCAAGAGCACAATTGGTCTCTCAAAACCATTCGTACATTCAGTATCGATGAGAGCAAACCTTCTCAATAAGTCATATCGACGAATTAAAAAAGCCGAGGACACTCGGCTTTTTTAATGACTGCTATCTACCTCGATGCCACAAACTTAAAGAGCAAAAAGGCAATGAGCAATGCAATGGCGATGGGTAAAATCGCGCCTATAATGGGCGGATAGCCAAAAATTAAAATGGAGTGGCTCAGAATTCTTGAAGCTAAATAGATGATTAAACCAATCATGATCCCCAAGAAAATGCGCACACCTAAACCGCCTTGGCGATTTTGAGAGAACACCAAAGGTGCCACCACAATCAGCATCACAAAGTTCATAAGCGGGCTAAAGACCTTTGTCCAAAAAGCTAAGCGATACTCAGAGCTGTCGAGCCCATTGCCATCTAAATAGCGAATGAAGCGATTTAAGTTGCGGATGGATAAATTCTCAGGCTTTGCGGACAATGCCTCTAAAATGCGCTGATCAATCAGGTTCGGAAACGTCACAGCCTGCTCGACAGTGCGCACAATGCGCGATTGTTCAATCGTGGTTGTGGTGACATCATTCATGATCCAATCTTTACGATTGAGCGTCGCGCTTGGCGCATGCACCACGTTTTTGATGGTTTGCCCGTCAATGTCAAACATGGTGATGTTTTTAAGCTCATCATTATGCAGCGCTGCCACATTTAAAATCTCTTGGTTCGAGATCGCCCAAAAGCCATCGCGCACAATGTCTTTACCACTTTGATTGTTTTGATAAATCTCCGCTTCGACGGAACTTTCAGGAATCACCTTTTCGCTTAAAAAGAGCGACAATACACTCATCAACACAACCGTGATGATCGCACCATACAAAATGCGAAACTTACTCATGCCTGCCGCACGCATAATGGTGAGCTCATTGGTCGAGGCCAATTGCCCTAAACCAATTAAAGCACCAAGCAATAAACCCATCGGAATCATGCGATTGACGCGCATCGGTAAATCATACAACAAATAGAGCAACACATTGGTCAAGCTAAAATCCGCTTGCCCCACGTCCGACAACTCATTTAAAAAGGTGAAAAACGTCTCAATGATGGACAACAGCACAAGACTGCCGATCACCGTCATTAAAGTCGTCCAGAGAATATAACGATCCACTTTAATCATTTATGCCAACCTTTTACTGTATCGATACGCAATCACAAGTGCCACAATCAACATCACCCCATGCACCCACCACATGCCAAGCCAGCTTGGCGTCACGCCCTTACGCACCCAGTTTTGAGCCACATTGAGCAAATTAAAATAGACCACATAGATGAAAATGGCGGACAATAATTTACCAAATCGCCCTTGACGCGGATTAGAGTGCGCGAGTGCAGGAATCATGATGGCTAAAATCAAAACGCTGATGGCAGAGGCAAAGCGGCGATTGAATTCTGAGTTAAAATCCGTGCGATTGAGATTGTCCACAATCTCGCGCGTGGAATAGGTGGCCAATTTTGGAAAAACGGGCTGCGTTGAGCTGTCTAAACGCAAGGTAATTTCTTGATAATCGAGCACATCAATGCCGCCATTTTTCAAAAAGCTGTAACGTTTACCGTTTTCTAACACCAAAAAGCGCACGCCGGTTTCACGATCCACAATTTGATGCCCTGTTTTTGCCAATGTGATGGTATAAGCGCCTTCACCTTCTAAAGTTTTGATGAAAACATCTTTAATCTCTTGCTGATTTTCTGAGATCTCACGCACATACACAATGTTTTTACCACGCGATAGCTCTCTAAACGTCCCAGCTTTCACCACGGTTAATTGTGCCTCTTCCCTAGCTTGCTGCTGAATGGCAAAGTGCTTTTGTGAAAAGTACGGAATCACCCAAAAATTGAGGAGCAACAAAATGATGCTAAAAGGCACCGCCAATTGAAACAACACGCGATATAGATTCGTCAGCGGCATGCCAAGGGCAAACATTGCCGTCATCTCTGAATCTTTATACAAGCGCCCAAACGCCACAATCGATGCCAATAAAAAGCTCAAAGGCACCAGCTCCGCCACAAAGCGCAGAATCTGAATGCCGATCATGGAGAAGATCACATTTGCAGAGATTCCGCCATTCATCACCTCATTGAGCATCAGCGCTAAACGCTGCACCAACAAAATGGCGAGCAACACAATCAACGTGGCACTCAACGTCAAGAGAATTTCCCTTGAAATGTAATGGCGGAGAATTTTCATTTAAGCTTCCTTACCGATGGTTTGACGATCAGAGTAGAATTGGCGTTTAAATTCTTGGAATTTACCCGCTTCAATGCTGTCACGAATCTCTTGCATCAATTGCAAATAGTAATGAATGTTATGGATGCTGTTTAAATGCGCGCCCAATAATTCTTTGGTTTTGTCTAAATGACGCAAATAACTGCGGGAGAAGTTCTGACAGGTGTAACACGTACAGCTTGGGTCCACAGGATTGGTGTCAAATTGATATTTTTGGTTACGAATGCGCACATCGCCATAACGGGTAAAGAGATGACCATTGCGTGCATTGCGCGTTGGCATGACGCAGTCAAACATGTCAATGCCGCGCTCAACGCCTTCGATCAAATCTTCAGGTTTACCGACGCCCATTAAATAACGGGGTTTATCATCGCGCATTTGTGGCGTTAAGTGCTCTAAAATACGATGACGCTCATCCATCGGCTCGCCAACGGCTAAACCGCCAACAGCATAACCATGGAAATCAATCTCTAACAATGCTTCTAACGAACGGGTGCGCAAATCTTCATGCATGCCGCCTTGAATGATGCCAAACAACGCATTCGGATTGCCTTCAAAGGCATCTTTTGAGCGTTTTGCCCAACGCATTGACATTTCCATGGATTTACGTGCTGTTTCATAATCTGCCGGATATGGCGTACATTCATCAAATGCCATCACGATGTCAGAACCTAAGCGACGCTGAATTTCCATCGATGTTTCAGGATCTAGGAAACATTTTTTACCATCAAACGGTGAGCGGAACGTCACGCCTTCTTCTGTGATTTTACGAAGTTCTGCCAATGAAAAGACCTGAAAGCCGCCAGAATCGGTCAAAATGGGTTTATCCCAACGCATAAAATCATGCAAATCGCCATGGGCATTGATCACATCTAACCCCGGGCGCAACCATAAATGGAAGGTGTTGCCTAAGATGATTTGCGCATTGGCATCTAATAAGTTATTTGGCGTCAAACCCTTAACAGTTGCGATGGTGCCCACAGGCATAAAGATCGGCGTTTCAATCACGCCACGTTCGAATGTTAATCGACCACGACGGGCGCCGCCGTCGGTAGACAATAATGAAAATTCCATGAAGTCAGTGTTCTCTAATACGGGAAATATAAACGGTGAATTTTAACCTTTAATCCTGATTTTTTCAGAAAAACTTCATACAATGCTTTTATTTTTGCGGACTTTAACCCTTATGCCGAATGTTTCCTTCTACATTTTAAGTAGCGATCAGTTCAAAGATTATGTCAAAGTGATCACAAAATTGGCCGTCAAAGCCTTTGAGGCTGAGCATCAAGTGCTCATCTATAGCCAAGATGCAGAGATTTTAAAGCCTGTGGATGATCATCTTTGGTCGTTCGACAGCGAGCGCTTTGTGCCCCATGTTTGGGTGTCAAGCGATGATGAGATTGACGAGAGCGATCCTGTGATTTTAGCGAGCTTTGAGCCCGCTTATGTGCGTAAAGATCTGCTCATACAAGTGGCGGATCAAGTGCCAGACAATTTTGCACAATACCAACGCATCATTGAAGTGATGTACCAAACGCCTGAATATTTAGCCAAAGGCCGCGAGCGCTTTCGCTTCTATCGCAGCCAAGGCATTGAACCCACCACCATTAAGCTATAAATCACTCAGCCATCTTTTCTGCTTCTGCCAAATCCACAGAAACCAAACGCGACACGCCCGGCTCACTCATTGTCACACCAATGAGTGATTCTGCCACAGACATCGTGGTTTTATTGTGCGTGATGAAAATGAACTGTACGCGATCACTCATCTCTTTCAGCAATGCCCCTAAACGGCGCACATTCGCCTCATCAAGGGGCGCATCCACTTCATCTAAAATACAAAATGGCGCAGGATTTAAGTTAAAGATGGCAAACACCAAAGCCGCGGCCGTCAATGCCTTTTCGCCGCCAGACAATAAATGAATGGTACCGGGCTTTTTCCCCGGTGGGCGCGCAATGATGTTCACGCCGCTTGACAATGCATCCTCACCTTTGAGCTCTAAATAGGCTTCACCACCACCAAATAAACGCGGGAAGAGTTTAGAGAAATCCTGATTGACGGCATTAAAGGTGCTCATAAAGCGCTCACGCGTCTCTTGATCAATTTTATGGATCGCGATCTCTAACTCTGACAATGCGGCATTCAGATCTTGATCCTGCTCATCTAAATACTGCTTACGCTGTGCAAGTTGCTGACACTCTTCGATCGCCACAAGGTTCACTGCACCAAGGCGGCTCAATTTTTGCTGTACGGATTTAAGCATCGGCTCAACATCCGCATCTTCAAGCGCCGCAATCTCATCGGTCATCGCGTGTTGCTCATCAATGCTCACGGTTTCTAATAGATCTTGCCAATCTTTCTCAATATGCGCTTGATGGGCTTTAAACTCCGCCTCACGCACCATTAAGGATTGAATCACCTCTTTTTGGCTTTCGATGTGCTTCTCTTGCGCAGCTTTGAGCGTTTCTTCTTGCTCAATCGCCGTTTGTAGCGCCGCAACTTCCGCCGCAAGTTCAGTTTTTTCCGTGTCCACGGTGATTAAATTGTCTGAATGAATCAACAAAGATTCTTCAAGCAAAATCAGCTCATCACTGTCGACTTCGCACTCGGTTTTTTCCTGCAATTTTTGTTGCAATTCACTGTGTGTTTTCACTAAGCGCGCTAAGTTTTTTTCCGTCTCTTTTAACTGAAAACGCGTGTTGTCCAATTGCCTTGTGGCGTCATTGACCGCTTGCTGCATATTTTGCGCTTCGGCTTGCTTGGCTTTTTGTTCTGCTTCATACGCGGACAACTCAGCATCATTTGCGGCTTTTTTAAGCTGTGTTTCCTCTAACGTCATCAATAAGCTTTCAAGCGTGATGCGGTTTTCTTCAATTTCAAGCTGCCCGGCTTCATGGGCTTCTTTCAGTGCGGCCAACTCAGAGGCAATGCGCGCTTGATTCTCCGCAACATGCATGTGCTCTTTATTCAACAGTGCCCACGATTTTTCAATCGCCGCTTGCTCTGTTTTTGCGCTTTCCAACGCACTGCTGATCTCTTTAGCATGGCTGTGTACGGCACTCTCTTGCGCAATCAATGCTTGCTTGTCTGATTCTAACTGCATGATCAATTGATTTAAATCCTGTAAACGACGCTCAAGCTCATTCATCTCTTCGGCGCGCTCTAACACACCATCAATTACGCCATCGATGTGTGCAATGAACCAATCGACACCATAAAGATCACCATTGGGCATCACGATCCATTCATGCATCTTTAAATCTGCTTTCAGTAGCGCTAAATCCAACTCATTGCGCGCCACATACACATGGGACAACAAAGCACCTAACTGTTTATCACTTTGAATGTAATGCCCTAAATGCTGTTCTGTAAACGTACACTCTGTGGCTGCGAGTGCATAACCTTCCGGATTTTCAAGCGTGGATAAAGTTAAATAGCGGGCTAAAACCACTTCCGCCGCTTTTTGCCATTCAGGGGCAATCGTTAAGGATTCAAACAGTGGTGCTTGCCCCTCTTTTTGTGCCAGCACAGCATTTTGCAGCAATGTGAGCGCACTGAGGCGACCTTCATATTCTGATTGCGTGCGCACGCTTTGATGGATGCGTGCTTCCACGTCACGACGTGCTTCACTCACGGTTTGTCCTTGTGCCTCTGCATCTGATAAGGATTGCTGCAAGGTTTCTACAGATAAAGCCTTCTCTTCCATCGCCGCTTGTAACTCAATCAGCTGATCACTGTGGCCATCTTCCGCCTCTAATGCTGACAACTCTAACTGCAATTTGGCAATGCGCGCTTCGCCATGGATCTGTTGGGTTTCAAAATGGGTGATGCTATTTTTGGCAACATCTGCCTCACGTTCTAATTGGCGCACCTCTTCATTGAGGGTTTTCGCTGCCTGCAAAAATGCATCAAACGTCCCATTGAGGGATTCTAAATGCTCGGTGAGTTCAAAGAGTGAATCGGTCATCACCATTAATGCATCACTCTCTTCGCCTTCTGTTTCAGTTAAGGTTTCAAGAGCGATTTGTAATTCTGTAATCTCAGCGTCGACTTGCACTAACGATGCATTCAATGCCGCTTGATCTTCATGAGTGCGCACTTGTGATGTTTTAATGGCTGCAATTTTATGCTCAAGCGTCAAAATCTCACGCTGCTCAGCATGGAATGTCTCTGTGGCCACAGATAACGCACCGTTCTTTTCCGTCAATGCTGCTTTATTGGCATTGTGTTTAAGGATGAGTTCATTATAAAAACTCACCGCTTGATGAAATTCTGCCTCTAATGCCTCTAAACGCGCCGTTAAATCCGCTTGTTCTGCGCTGATCTCTGCTTTTTGTTGTTTTAAGGCAATGTATTGCAATAAGCGCTCTTCACGTTTTAACACTTGGTAGGTTTCAGCTTTTTTCGCTTGCTTTTCCAAATGGGTAAGCTGCGTGCTGAGCTCTTCGCGCACATCTAATAAGCGCAATAAATTTTGGCGCGTGTGTTCAATACGGATTTCCGTTTCACGTTTTTGTTCTTTATATTTTGAAACGCCGGCGGCTTCTTCAAACACCAAACGCAATTCATCGGGTTTTGATTCCACAATGCGTGAAATCATCCCTTGCTCAATGATGGCATACGAACGCGCACCTAAACCTGTGCCTAAGAAAATATCGGTGATGTCTTTACGGCGGCATTTTGCACCATTTAAGTAATACGTACTTTGACCGGTGCGCTCTAAAATACGCTTAATGCTGATCTCGCCAAAGGCTGCCCATTGCCCGCCAATTCGCCCATCAGTATTGTCAAACACCAACTCAATGCTTGCAAAACTTGAGGCTTTACGACTTGTAGCACCACTGAAAATCACATCCGTCATCGCTTCGCCGCGCAACTGCTTTGCGGAAGATTCCCCCATCACCCAGCGAATGGCATCAATGATGTTTGACTTCCCACAACCATTCGGGCCCACAATGCCATTTAAGCGGTGTGTTAAATCAAACACCGTATGATCTACAAACGATTTAAAACCAGAGAGTTTAACTTTACTTAGATACACAACAAAAATGCCCGATGTTTATGATTAAAGGCGGACATTATCTAGTCTTAGAAAGATGAATGCAAGATGTGATTGAATGGAAAGGGACAATAAAAAAACCTGAAATCCCAAGGTTTCAGGTTCATTGAAAAGAAAGAATGTATTTATGCTAAAAACCACTTGTAGGGATCAATGTTCTCATTGTGGTTAAATTGCACAAAGCCATAAATCACACGAAATGCAAACCAGATCGAGACACAAAAGAGCACCAAATACCCCACAAAAATCAGCGTGAGAATGAGCCCTGCGATCCACAACACAAAGCTTGCAAGGCTTGTGCGAATCAAATAGAGCATGTGATTGTAATAAATCGTGCCGCGCATCTCATTGCGCTTAACAAAGGCAAGGATAATGGCAATCACCGCCACAGGTGGCATCACAATACTGATCAAAAACAGCACATACACCACCAACGACATTTTTTTAGCATCTGTTATGTTCATGGTTTGCTCCTTATTTTATGATTAATGAAGGGAAAGATTAACACTTTGCTTTGTTGATCATAATCTTAATGATCTGTTCATCCGTCTGTTTCATGCCATCACACACCAAGTGCCCAAGGTTTTGAATGCTCTCCTCCACCGTTGGAGAAACGATGCCTTCTTGCCCTGTCACACGCACATTGTCAAGCGCCATCATCACCGCTTTAAACGCAGCGTTTGCAGTGGATGACACTTTCATCGCACAACTATTTGCCGCCCCATCACAAATGATGCCAGAGACATCACCAATCATGCTGCAAATGGCATCGTTGATCACCTCTAATTTGTGATCCCCAAGTAGCCACGCCATGCCAGCAGCGGCCCCCATCGAGGCGGTGGAAGTCGCGCATAAGGCAGACAACGATGGAAAGGTATTATGAATATAAATCGCCACTAAATGGGACAAGGTTTGCGCACGGATGCGATCCTCTTTTGAAGCATTGACAAAATCCGCCACCACCACAACTGGCATCGTGGCAGAAATCCCTTGATTGCCTGAGCCTGAATTACTCATCGCCGGCAATGTCGCCCCACCCATACGCGCATCAGAACCTGCACTTGTGCGAATCATGATGTCCGTCATGAGATCCTTGGAGATGAATCCTTTATCTAACTGATTCATCATAGTTTTACCAATGTGCAAACCATAATCATGCGTCAATCCCTCTTCAGAAAGCGCCGTATTCATGGTTTCTGCCTCAAACATAAAAGCGATCTCTTCAATGGGCACCTGCATGACAAAATCATAAATGTCTGCAATGGAAGCCTCTGAAAAATCAAATACCTTTTTCGGACCTTGATCACCGGTATCCGGCGCTTCAAAGAGCACTTGACCATCTTTTTCAATGCGCACAATGTTCGTGTGCCCATCGGCAATGCAAACGCGCGCACTGTGATGCGCTGTATGCACAATCGCCTCGCTATAAAGCACTTTTTTCGTCAATGCCATTTGAACGCTGACTTTATCCGCATCCAGTAAGGCTTTTGCCGCTTCAACACAGGATGGATTGATGTTTTTAAGCACCTCTAAACCTGCATCACTGTCCCCACAAACCGCGCCTGCTGCTGCGGCAATCGCAAGCCCTTTCATGCCTGTCCCGGGCACAGTGACGCCCATGCCATTTTTTAAAAGGTTCGGGGAGACGGATGTCTCAATCTTAATGATCTCTTCTTGATCACCAAGCAGTGCGCGGGCTTTTGCCGCTGCGAAGGCCAGAGAGATCGGCTCAGTGCAGCCTAACGCAGGTTTGACTTCACTGTGTAACGCTTTGATGTATTGTTGCCAGGTCTTGTGATTCATCGTCTGTACCTCCTTTCACTTAAGAGAATAGTATGCCATTTTTGCGCGTATTTTTCAGCCACTTTCTATCACTACACTTTCCCTACAATTTTTTAATCAAAGGCTATACAAAGGCAGAAATTCAGGCTATATATTGATGGGGTGTGCATAAAAATATACTAAATATGGAGGGAGGATATGTATACATTCATTGGCAGCATCATTCTATTAATCATCGGCTATTTGACGTATGGCAAATATGTCGAGAAGATCTTCGGAACCAAAGATCGCCCCACGCCTGCTTACACAAGCAGCGATGGCGTGGATTACGTTCCGATGAACACCACAAAAAATTCACTCATTCAATTGTTGAACATTGCCGGCGTTGGTCCCATTTTCGGACCCATTTTAGGGGCATTATATGGTCCGGTGGCTTTCATTTGGATTGTGCTGGGCTGCATTTTTGCAGGCGGCGTGCATGACTATTTAACGGGCATGATCTCCATTCGTAACCGCGGTGCCCATTTACCTGAATTGGCAGAAAAATTCTTAGGCAAAGCCATGCGCCACATCGTCAATGCATTTGCCCTCTTATTATTGGTATTGGTTGGCACCGTGTTTGTTTCCGCACCCGGTCAATTATTATATGACTTAATGGGCGGCAAAGTGGGCTTAGCCATCATTGTGAGCGTCATTTTTGCCTACTACGTGCTCGCAACATTATTACCGATTGATAAAATCATCGGCCGATTTTATCCATTCTTTGGCGCCCTACTTGTGATCAGCGCCATCGGCATTGGGATTGGTTTAGTGGTGACAGGCCAAGCGGCAAACATTCCAGAAATCACGTTAGACAACATGCATCCCGGTGGTTTAGCGATTTTCCCATTGCTCTTTTTAACCATCTCTTGCGGCGCATTGTCAGGCTTTCATGCCACGCAATCACCCATCATTTCACGCACCACGCAAAATGAAAAAGATGGCCGTAAAATCTTCTACGGCATGATGATTGCAGAAGGCATCATTGCAATGATCTGGGCTGCGGCGGCTATGGCCATGTTCTATGAGCCGAATGCTGCCTTTGGTGCAGGTTTACAAGCTGTGTTAAAAGAAGGTGGACCTGCTTTAGTGGTGAGTAAAGTATCCATCACCATGCTTGGCGGCATTGGCGGTACTTTAGCCATTTTAGGCGTCATCATTTTACCGATCACATCCGGTGACACTGCATTTAGAAGTGCACGCATGATCATCGCCGATTACCTTAAAATCTCGCAAAAGAGCATCTCTAAACGTTTATGGATTGCTTTACCGATGTTTGTCATCTCTGCCATTTTATTGCAGTTAGATTTTAACATCTTATGGCGCTATTTCTCATGGGCGAACCAATCAACGGCTGTAATTGCACTCTTTGTGGGCGCAATGTACCTTTACTTAGGCAATCGCAACTTCTGGGTGCCATTGTTGCCAGGCATCTTTATGTTGATGGCAACCACAACGTACATCCTTGAGCAACCGATTGGCTTTGGCTTACCTTCACAAATCGCCATCATGGGTGCATCTGTCATCTCTATGGTGTTGGTGGTGCTCTTTTTCTGGCAAGCGAAACGCCAAAAACCCATGGGCTTAAACCTTGAAGAGGATTTAACCGGCTGGGATGGCACCATGAAAGAAGGCGGTTATGTCTTTAGCTGTAAAGGCAACTAAATTCACTCATCATTGAAACGGCGCAAAAGCGCCGTTTTTTAATGCGCGCAAAGATAAAAATAAGATATAGTTCATGATCCCTATCCTCAACTAGGAAAGCACATGATCGAACGCATTCATTTAGCCATTTTCCGTGCCATTGATCGCGAAGGCTCGTTAACGGGCGCTGCAAAATCATTGAACTTAACGCAATCGGCATTGAGTCACACCATCAAAAAACTTGAGCACCTTGTGGGTACAGAGCTTTGGGTGAAAGATGGCCGCACCCTTCGCTTAACAGAGGCAGGACAATATTTGCAAGATCAAGCGAACCGTTTATTGCCGCAACTTGAACGCGTGGATCATAATCTGAAAGGCTATGCCCGCCATGAGCTTGGCACACTGCACATTGGCATGGAGTGCCACCCGTGTTATCAATGGTTACTCAGTATTGTTGATCCTTTTTTGCATGCTTATCCTGGCGTGGATATCGATGTCAAACAGCGCTTTAAATTTGGTGGACTTGCAGCCATTTTTAACCATGACATTGATCTACTCATCACGCCCGATCCCATCAACATGGCGAACATCATCTTTGAGCCTGTGTTTGAATATGAATTGGTGTTAGTGGTGCATCAGGATCATCCGCTGGTGAATTCGCCTTTTGCAAAGCCGAGCGATCTATTGACAGAAACCCTATTCACCTACCCCGTAGAAAAAGCGCGCTTAGATGTGTTCAACCAATTTTTACTGCCCGCTGCCTGCATCCCTAAAGTGCACAAACCCTTAGAGGATACTGAGATCATCTTACAAATGGTGGCCACACAACGCGGCGTCACCACCATGCCAAGATGGCTCATTGATCGCTACCAAAAAAAATTCCCCATTCGACCTGTGCGTTTAGGTGAAGGGGGAATCTTTAAAAACATTCATGTGGGCTATCGCGAATTAGATCAGCACAATGCCCATGTGCGTCGCTTCATTGAGCTGGCAAGAGCGGCGCCGCGCTGACTATTTTGCAGGCGATTTTTGTTGAATTAAATCAATATAATCACTCATGATGTTAACGCTTTCATCTAACAATACATCCGGCGTTGTCTCTTTTAACAACTCTGTGTGCGTTCCATCTTCATTCTTGTATTGCTCTAACGTTAAAGGCTCAAGATTGTAAAGGGCACGAATCTCATTGGCATTGTCAAAGGACGCTTTTTCTTGGGTGTTGAGTTCTTGACGGCGTTCATCTAAGTTAAGAGAAAGTGTCTTTACATCCCAAAGCGCTTGAATTTTATCACGCTGCGCTTGGAAGATTTTAAGCTTCTCATCTTGAGTTAAGCGCTCATCATGAGCTTTTTGCAAAGGCGCCACAAACTCTGTCAATGTTTCAGTCACTTTGAGATCTTTTGCCGCCGGAATTTTATCCCACGGTAAAACATATTTCTCTTTTGCTTCGCCGATGTCTTGCGGATTGTAGATTTGTGGCAACACAATGTCTGGCACAACGCCTTTCTCTTGCGTACTTTCACCATTCGCACGATAGAACATCGCAATGGTCACTTTACTTTGCCCAGGTTTATCCGCCTTTGCCAACCAGCCATCTAATGGCAATAAGGATTGCACGGTGCCCTTGCCAAAGGTGGTATTGCCCACAATTAAGCCGCGCGCTTGATCCTGAATGCTGCCTGCAAAAATCTCACTTGCCGATGCACTCAAGCGATCGGTGATCACCATCAAAGGTCCATCATAAATTGGCTTTTCATTAACGCTGTGGCGCGTTTCAATAGAGCCATTATAATTTTTCACCTGCACCACGGTTTTCTTTTCAGGAATAAAGAGCGCAGATAAATTAATCACTTCCTCTAAAGAGCCGCCACCATTGCCGCGTAGATCGATCACTAAACCATCGATGTGCTCTTTGTCTGTCAGTTCATTGACCAAGCGTTTCATATCGCGCGTGGTACTTCTGAACTCTTTTTCACCCTCTTTGCTGCCTTCAAAATCACTGTAGAACGTGGGCAACGTGATGACACCAATCTTCTGTGTTTTGCCATCCTTTTCGATGGTTTTAACGTCAGATTTTGCCGCTTGCTGCTCTAATTTCACTTTATCACGCACAATGCGCACGATTTTCTCAGGGCCTTTGCCTTTATTGCCGAGCACCTGTAAACGGATCACAGTGCCTTTTTTACCACGGATTTTATCCACCACATGATCTAAACGCATGCCCACGATGTCTAAAAACTCACCATCATCGCCTTGCGCCACACCAATGATTTGATCGCCCACCACCAATTGATTGCTCAAATCAGCAGGACCGCCTGACACAATTTCCATAATCGAAATGCCATCATCATCTTGGCGTAATACAGTGCCAATCCCTTGTAGTGAGAGGCTCATGTTGATGTTAAAGTTTTCCATCGTGCGATGGGATAAATAACCTGAATGGGGATCAAATGCTAACGAAATGGCATTCATATAGATTTCAAAAATGTCATCGGCATCCACCTGCATCAAGCGCTCATGACGCGATGCATAGCGTTTTTTCAACTTTGCTTTTGCGTCATCTAACGTAATTTCATCATCTGACACGATGAGATTTAACAATTCATTTTTAATGCGCTGCGCCCAAATGGCATTGAGCTCATCGGCTGTTTGAGCAAAGGGCTCATCTTTACGGTTGATGAGAATCTCTTCATCAGTGGTAAAATCAAAATCACCGTCGATCAATTGTTCAATGGCGGTTTCACGCTCATCAATGCGTTCGATCAAACGGTTGTACATTTCAAAAGGAAAGTGCAATTGCGCTTTCCTTAAATAATCATCAAACAAATACTTGTGTTGATTGAATTGATCGATGTCGGACTGTAAAAAGTAGACATGCTGCGGATCTAGAGAGTTCAGATACAACGAATAGATGCGCTCAGAGAGCGCATCATTAATGGGCAACTGACCATATTGAAATTGAGCCATCGCTGCCGCATGCGCTGAACTGATGCGTTCAAAGCGTTTATTCGACTGAATCTGCGGCAATTGCTTTTGTTCAATGGCACTTGCTGGGATCACCGGCAATTCACTCGCTTGCACATTGCTAAAGAGCAATGCTGCGGCTAATGGCAGGATCATGCCCCATTTTGTTCGTTTCATCATCATATCTTTTTGTCAACCCAAGTATTTGTTGTGTGATTTAACCATACTGTTTTTCAAAGTCGGACATGAATTCGCACAATGCACGCACACCTTCTAAAGGCATGGCATTGTAAATGCTTGCACGCATACCGCCGACCGAACGATGGCCTTCTAAATTGATCAAGCCCTGTTCTTTTGCTTTCGCTAAGAAGATGGGATCTAATTCTGGATTTGCAATGGTGAATGGAATATTCATGCGAGAACGTGCATCAATGGCCACAGGATTGTGATAAAAATCACTGTGATCAATTAAACCATAAAGCATCGCGGCTTTTTCTGCATTGATTTTTTCAATCGCCTCAACACCGCCTTGCCCTTGCAACCATGTCAAAACAAGATCGATCATGTAGAGCGAGAACGTCGGTGGCGTATTGATCATGGACATGTTTTTCGCTTGCACTTCATAGTTGAACACATCTGAAGTTTTAGGATCCGCTTGGCCCAGTAAATCTTCACGCACGATCACTAAAGTCACGCCCGATGGACCAATGTTCTTTTGTGCCCCTGCATAAATCAAGCCAAATTTAGACACATCAAATGCTCGCGATAAAATGTTCGAGCTCATGTCTGCCACCACAGGTGTTTCACACTCTGTCAATGGTGCTCTAAATTCCACACCATTGATGGTTTCATTGTCGCAATAATGAACAAATGCGCTGTCTTTAGAAAAGTTCAGCGCATTTAAATCGGGCAACGTGGTGAATTTTGTCTCTTTCGTACTCGCCACAAGATTAATGTTGGCATGGTGAGCCATCGCTTTTAACGCTTTGCCAGACCAAACACCAGTTTCTATGGCATCAATTTGCGTTTTATTCCCCAAAATATTCATGGGAATCATGGTGAATTGCCCAAACCCCCCACCTTGTAAAAACAATACTTTATAGTTTTCAGGGATGTTGAGGAGCGAACGCATTTTGTTTTCGCAGTTTCGCACCACTGCCTCAAACTCTTTGCTGCGGTGGGAGACTTCCATCACCGACGCACCTAATCCCTGCCAATTTAACAATTCTGCCTGGGCTTGTTTTAATACTGACTCAGGTAAAGTAGAGGGTCCTGCACAAAAATTATAATTACGTTCCATTTTCAATCCACAATTTAAAATGTATGAGCAAGGCTACACTATACCAAATTTTTTCTAAAATGGAGTCTTTCCTCATGGCTAAAATCTATGCCTAGAATTGCCTTTTCAATATTTGACATAGGATTTTAGAAAGCTTTCTGCTAGAATTGGTGGCTTATTTTTAAATTCGGTCATGAGGATTCTAATGTCTTTTAATAATGATATTCACAACCTAAACTTAGTGCCAATGGTTGTCGAACAATCGGCTCGTGGCGAGCGCGCATTTGATATTTACTCTCGCCTTTTGAAAGATCGCGTGATCTTTTTAGTGGGACCTGTCGATGACTATAGTGCGAACCTTGTGGTGGCTCAAATGCTATTTTTAGAAGCAGAAAACCCTGATCGTGACATCCATTTATACATCAATTCCCCAGGGGGTTCTGTCACAGCTGGTATGTCCATTTACGACACCATGCAGTTCATTAAGCCTGATGTATCCACCATGTGTATTGGTCAAGCATGCAGCATGGGCGCCTTTTTATTAACGGCAGGCGCTGAAGGCAAACGTTTATCCTTGCCAAACTCACGCATCATGATCCATCAGCCACTTGGCGGTTATCAAGGTCAAGCGAGCGACATCGAAATTCACACCAAAGAGATGTTGTTCATTAAAGATCGCTTAAACCGCATCATGGCAGAACACACCAAACAACCTTTGAAAAAAATTGTGAAAGATACAGACCGCGATAACTTTATGAGCGCCGAAGAAGCAAAAAAATACGGCATCATCGATTCTGTCATCTCTCACCGTTAATAAAGACTAAATTTTATGACTGATACTCCAAAGAAAAAAGGCAAAGTCTTGCGCTGTTCATTTTGTGATAAGTCACAAGATGAAGTGCAAAAACTCATTGCTGGCCCAAATGTGTACATCTGTAATGAATGCATCGCGCTGTGCGGCGAGCTCATCACGGATGAAATGGTGGAAGATCACACCAAAAAACCTCTGCCAAAACCGAAAGCATTGTTCGAAGCTTTAAACGAATATGTGATTGGCCAAGATTTGGCGAAAAAAACATTGAGCGTTGCGGTGTATAACCACTACAAACGTTTAGAGTCTAAAACCGTGCGTTCTGATGTAGAACTCACCAAAAGTAACATTTTGCTGATTGGCCCAACGGGTTCAGGTAAAACATTATTGGCCGAAACCTTAGCTAAAATGTTGGATGTGCCCTTTGCCATTGCCGATGCCACAACCTTAACAGAAGCGGGTTACGTGGGTGAAGATGTGGAAAACATCGTTCAACGCCTATTGCAAAATGCCAACTTTGATGTGGAACGTGCGCAAACAGGCATCATTTATATTGATGAGATCGATAAAATCACGCGCAGAAGTGACAATCCATCCATCACGCGTGATGTTTCTGGTGAAGGCGTTCAGCAAGCCCTACTCAAAATTATTGAAGGCACTGTAGCTGCGGTATCGCCCCAAGGTGGTCGCAAGCATCCAAATGCTGAGCTCATCAATGTCGATACGCGCAACATCCTCTTCATTTGTGGCGGTGCATTTGCGGGCTTAGATAAAATCATCAACATGCGTCAAAACAAAGGCGGCATTGGTTTTAGCGCTGAACTTAAAAAATCGGATGAAGAACGCACAATCTCTGAACTCTTTGCCGAAGTGGAATCAGAAGATTTAATCAAATTTGGTTTAATCCCTGAATTCATTGGCCGTTTGCCTGTTGTGGCAACGTTAGAAGAGCTTGACGAAGCTGCCCTCATCAACATTTTAACGAAGCCTAAAAATGCCATTGTGAAGCAATTTGAATACCTTTTTGCCTCTGACAATGTTGAATTAGAATTCACAGAAGAAGGTTTAAAAGCGATTGCTGAATTGGCCATTGCCCGTAAATTAGGCGCGCGCGGCTTACGCAGCATCATTGAGTCCACGTTGTTAGACACCATGTTTGACATCCCATCGGAAGAGAATGTGGCCAAAGTCATCATCGACCGCCCACAGATCATTGATCGTGTGCCGCCGATGATTGAATACACATTACCGGCTGCTGAAGCCAAAAAACCTGCAAAGCGCACCTCGAAGCGCTCAAAGGCTGAACAAACGTCATGAGTGATCAATTAAGTCATCCGCCCTTAATGTCATTGCGCTTTAGGGGCTTTTTACCTGTTGTTGTCGATGTAGAAACCGGCGGTTTAAACCCAAAAAAAGATGCGTTGCTTGAAATAGCAGCCGTCTTTTTAGATATCGATGACAATGGCATGATGAAAACCACGCATCATGTCTCCACCCACATTGAACCTGCACCAAACTTAGGCATCAATCCAGAGTCCATGAAGATCAACGGCATTAAGTTAGACAATCCGTTTCGCATGGCAATCCCGGAGAAAGAGGCGCTCACCCGCGTCTTTACTGCGGTGCGTGAAGAGGTTCGTCGCCAAGGTTGTACACGTGCCATTTTAATTGGCCACAATGCGCATTTTGACTTAGCATTTTTAAATGCAGCCATTGAACGTTGTGACATCAAGCGCTCACCTTTCCACCCCTTTTCTGTGTTAGATACGGCAAGCTTAAGTGCGCTGGCCTTTGGGCAAACGGTGTTGGCAAAATCAGCGATCGCCGCAGGCATGACCTGGGATGCAGCCGATGCTCACTCTGCCCTATACGATACACAGCAAACCGCAGAATTATTCTGTAAAATTGTCAACATGTGGCAAACACACATTGGCTTTGATTTACATTCCGTTCTATAAAAGGATCGATTATGTTTAAAATGCTCTCCAAATCTTTAAACGACCATCTCAAAACATTAGGTGCTAAGGCCGATGGCATCAAACATGTGACGATGGGCTTAGAACGTGAAGGTTTGCGTGTGAATGAGCAAGGCCTGTTGAGCCAAGCGCCGCATCCGCGCGCCCTTGGTTCGGCATTGACAAACCCAAACATCACCACCGATTTTGCGGAAAATTTATTGGAGTTTGTCACCAATGTGTATCACTCCCCTGAAGATCTCTATCAAGCGTTAGATGAAATTCAAGCCTACACCGCCGAATGCTTAGACCATGAAGTGGTGTGGCCAGATTCCATGCCGCCCACCATCAACAATGTTGATGACATTCCGATTGCTCAATATGGCACATCAAATGCTGCAAAAATGAAAACGCTGTACCGTACCGGTCTTGCCCATCGTTATGGCAAGATGATGCAAACCATCGCAGGCATTCATTTTAACTTCTCGTTGAGTGATGAGTTTTTTGCCAACTGGCAAGCGGCGCTGGGCAATACGCAATCTCTTCAAGATTTTAAATCAGAACGCTATTTGCATTTAATGCGTTCAGTGTCACGTTTTGGCTTTTTAGTGCCCTATTTCTTTGGCGCATCGCCTGTGATGCCCAAAACCTTCCTACAAGAATGCAGCCATCACCCCTTTGAGACGTTTGATGATGAAACGGTGTATCTTAAAAATGCCACCTCCCTTCGTTTATCAGACATTGGCTACAGTAATAACAAATGTCAATTCACAGTTTCGTTTAACTCATTGACCGATTACATCCGCGACATTGAGCGCGCTGTTTTGACGCCATGCGATAAAGTTTCCCACATTCCCACGAAAAAAGATGGCCAATATTTTCAGATCAATAATCACATTCTACAGATCGAAAATGAATACTATGCAAGCATTCGCCCCAAACAAGTGCTGAAAAATGGTGAAACATTACTGAGCGCTTTAAAAACACGTGGCATTGAGTATGTAGAACTTCGTACGGTGGACATCATGCCAAGCGTGGCGACAGGCATTTCTGTGGAAACCATCCGTTTTCTACAAGCCTTTTTAACCACTTGTTTGCTCTCTGATGCATTGCCGCTCAGTTATGATGAATATGAAGAAAACCGTAAAAATCTTGCTAAAGTTGCGGCCAATGGTCGTCAAGATGATTTGATGCTTAATTTATCTGGGCACGATTATCCATTGAAAGATTTATTGCGCTTTACGTTAGATTGGATTCGCCCTGTGGCCGAGATTTTAGGCGCGCCTTATGTGGCCACCTTATCGCCTTTGAAAAAAATGGTTCAATCAAGTGCGTTGACGCCTTCGGCTGAACTCATCAAGTCATTACAATCGACCGACTTAAATTACAATGCTTATTGCATTGAAAAAGCACTCGATTACAAGCAACATTATTTAACGGATCACAAGCTCACGGAGGCACAACGCGAACGATTTAAAACCCTCGCTCAAGACAGCATCGCTCGTCAAGAAGCGTTAGAGGCTGAACCTCAAATCGATTTTGATGAGTATTTAGCAAATTATTTTAAATCCATTTAAGGACGTTTTTCCACCATGAATCTAGACATTGGTTCTCCGTTTTTATACACCGTTTTTGCCATTGCTGTTTTAATCATGATCGCTGTGGATATGCTTGCATTAAAGCAAACAGGCGATCACAAAGTGAGCACAAAAGAGGCGCTCATCTGGACGCTCATTTGGGTCACAGTTGCCCTGGTTTTTAATGGCTGGCTCTATTGGTATTTAGCCCATGGCGATTTCCCGGGACTCACAGCCGCTGAGCAGCAAGCCCAAGCCACAGAAGCTGCCGTTGATTTCCTCACCGGTTACGTGCTTGAAAAATCACTCTCCATTGATAATATTTTTGTCTTTTTATTGATTTTCAGCTTCTTTAAAATCCCAGCAAAATTCCAGCGCCGCGTTTTGGTGTACGGCATCTTTGCCGCCATTGCCCTACGCGTTTTGATGGTGCTTGTGGGTTCTGCCCTCATTTCTCAATTTGAGTGGATTTTGTATGTCTTTGGTGCATTTTTGGTGTACACAGGCTTTACAATGTTCAAAAAGCACGATGAAGAAGAAAACCTCAATGACAAATGGCTCATTCGCACTGTGAAAAATAAGTTCCGCTTCACGGATCGATTAGATGCAGAACACTTTTTCACGATAGAAAATGGTTTACGTTATGGCACGCCGCTATTATTAGCGCTCATTGTCATCACCATTTCTGACATTATTTTTGCAGTGGATTCTGTCCCTGCCATCTTTGCCATCACCAAAGATCCGTTCATTGTGATGACTTCTAACGTATTTGCGATTTTAGGGTTGCGCGCCATGTACTTCTTATTGGCCGACATGGCCGACCGCTTCCATTTCCTCCAGTATGGTTTAGCCACCATTCTCATCTTCATTGGCGGAAAAATGTTACTGCTCGCTTTAGACATTCACATTCCCACGTGGATCTCCCTTTCGGTGGTCTTACTGATTTTGGTGGGCTCTGTCGTGATATCACTGAAGCGCAAACCTAAAGCATCTTAATCAATTAGCCTCACTATGACTCATAGCGGGGCTTTTTAAATTCGCATTTGTCACAATTTTAGGAGACTTTTTCATGTTAGAGCGAATCTTTAAACTTCGTGAGCATAAAACCAATGTTCAAACCGAAGTCTTAGGAGGGATGACGACATTCTTAGCAATGTCCTACATCATTTTTGTCAATCCGATCATTTTATCTAAAACCGGCATGGACATGGGTTCTGTGTTTGTGGCAACGTGTGTCGCCGCCGCAATCGGTACCTTCATCATGGCATTTTTGGCCAACTACCCGATTGCCGTTGCACCCGGCATGGGACTAAATGCCTTCTTTGCCTTCACCATTGTGGCGAACATGGGCTTTACTTGGCAGCAAGCATTAGGTGGCGTATTTGTCTCCGGCGTCATCTTTTTAATTCTGACCGCCACAGGTTTACGTTCATGGATCATTGAAGGGATTCCGGCATCTTTACGCGCATCCGTTGCCGCAGGTATCGGCCTATTCTTAGCCTTCATCGGCTTACAATCTGCTCAAGTGGTGGTGGATGATTCCGCCACACTTGTTAAATTAGGTTCTCTCTCTAATCCCACCGTTTTATTCTGTGTGCTTGGCTTTTTAGTGATTGCAGTGTTAGATGCATTAAAAGTAAAAGGCGCCATTTTGATCGGTATTTTGGTGATCTCCGCTTTAAGCATTTTCACAGGCAATACACATTTTGCCGGCATCGTTTCCATGCCGCCTTCAATCGCCCCAACCTTCTTCCAAATTGATTTCTCAAAAGTATTGGAAGCAGGCTTCCTACAAGTGATTTTAACCCTTGTATTGGTTGAACTCTTTGATGCCACTGGCGTATTAATTGGCGTGGCAAAACGTGCCAAAATTTTAGATGACACATCCCCTGAAAACAAAAAACGTTTCTCACGCGCACTCTTTGCTGACAGCACCTCAATTTTAGCAGGCAGTATGCTCGGCACAAGCTCTGTGACAGCGTATGTGGAAAGTGCATCCGGCGTACAAGCAGGCGGCCGCACCGGTTTAACAAGTGCAACCGTTGCCGTTCTGTTCTTAGTGGCACTCTTTTTCTCACCACTATTAACGGCTGTACCTGCCTATGCCACAGCGCCGGCTTTAATCTATTTAGCCTGTTTAATGCTTCGCGAATTGACCGAAGTGAACTGGGATGATTTAACCGATGCCATTCCGGCAGCCTTGATGGCATTTACCATGGCATTCACCTATTCGATTGCCAATGGCTTTGCTTTTGCCTTCATCAGTTATGTGGTGCTCAAAGTCTTCACGGGTAAATTCCGTCAAGTGCATCCTGCCACTTACATCATTGCAGCCCTGTTCTTAGTGAAATTCATTTTATACAGCATGGAAAGTGCCACGGCATAATCTTGAGCCACCCTGTACAATCAAAATCATCCCATTTAGGACAACCTAGATGGGATTTTTTTAATCTTTACACATTTTTGACAATTTTCATCAATCTTTTGCAACACTTGACGTACACTATCTAATCGAGTTCATTTCCATTTTAAGGTCATTCATGCGTCGATTTTTTACTGTGCTATCCCTGACTGTTTTGATACTGCCGATTGCCTTTGGTGAGCCGCGCCCAATTTTAGTGGAAGTTGCTGAGACACAAATCATTCCAAAAGTTGAGTACATCAATGCCGTAGGCACACTATTGCCAGATGAACGCGTGATCATTCGCCCAGAAATGTCTGGCAAAATCACTGAAGTGGCCGTCAAAGAAGGCACCCGCGTGACGGCACAAGAAGTACTCTTTCGCTTTGATGATCGCTTAGCCACCGCGCAATATAAAAATGCCACCGCAAATTTGATGAATGCCATGCAAAACGTCAAACGGCTAGAAGCCTCAAAAGGCAGCGCGAGTGCCCAGCAGTTAGATACCGCAAAAACAGCCGTCTTACAAGCCGAAGCAGATTTAGAGATGGCTGAAGTGACCTTAGATCGCACCGTGATTAAAGCGCCCTTTAATGGTCGCCTTGGGCTCATCAACCACTTTGCCGGCAGCTACGTACAAGCAGGCAGTGATTTGACCACCATTGTCAATACCGAAAAATTGAAGCTTGAATTTAATTTACCAGAGCGCTTAGCCCATACTGTGCGCCTCAATCAACCTTTACAATTTTCAGTGGATAATTTCCCGAAAAAAACCTTCACCGCAGAAATTTATGCGTTAAGCCCTGAAATTGAACAAGCCGGACGTTCCCTAACGGTGCGCGCTATTTATGATAATCAAGATGACGCATTACTGCCCGGTATGTTCTCACGCATCTTCCTTGAAATTCCTTTAGGTTACCAAGTCATCATGGTGCCAGAAGAAGCTGTATTTTCCGCAGAAGGTAAACAATATGTGTACACCGTCGTGCCACAAGGTGAGCAGAAGATTGCCAAACTCACAGAAGTCACCTTAGGCGATCGCTCAAGCTATGCCATTGAAGTCTTGCATGGGTTACAAAAAGATGATGTGGTGGTTAAAGTGGGTCAAGCAAAATTGCGTGATGGAGCGGTGATTCATGAAACTCTCTGATCTCTCCATCCGCCGCCCTGTTTTTGCCATCGTCCTCAATATTCTCATCATTTTGCTCGGCATTGTGGGTTTAAGCCGCATGAGCATTCGAGAATACCCCAATATTGATCAACCTGTGATCAGCGTGCGCACGATGTACAGCGGCGCAAGCCCAGACATCATTGAAACTCAAGTCACCAAGCCCATTGAAGATGCTTTAACGAGCATCGATGGCATTGATTATTTAAGTTCCATGTCGCGCCGCGGCATGTCCTTTGTGAACATCACCTTTAACCCCAATAAAAATATCGAAGAGGCAGCCAATGACGTGCGTGATCGCATTTCCCGCGCGAAACGCCAATTACCAGATGATGTGGATGAACCCCTCATCAATAAAAGTGATTCCGATGCAGATCCTGTGATGATTTTAACCCTCACAAGCGATACGCTCTCCTCAATCGAACTCACGCAGCTCATTGAAAACAATATTCAGCCTCAAGTCGAACTCCTTGAAGGCATCTCCATGCTTGAACTTTGGGGCGCGCGCGATCCTGTGATGCGCATTTGGTTAGACACTGAAAAAATGGCGGCGTTTGACATCGAAATTGCCGACATTGAATCGGCGCTGCGTAAACAAAATGTGGAGATTCCTGCCGGTACCATCAAAAGTAATGCCCGCGAGCTTGCCATTGTGGCACAAACAGATTTAAACACTGTGGATGAATTTGGCAACATCATCATCAAAACCACAGAGCACAATAACAATCAGCACATTGTGCGTCTGAAAGATTTAGCGAATGTGGAGCTAGGTGGCGTCGAAGAAACTTCACGCCCACGCATGAATGGCAAGCGCGGCGTTGGCATTGCCATCATTAAGCAATCGACCGCCAATCCGCTCACCATTTCAGACAATATCCGTAACATTTTGCCCACATTGCGTGAATCCTTACCCGATGATACCGCGCTTGAAATCAGTTCGGACAACTCCATTTTCATCCAAAAATCCCTACAATCGGTTTATTCCACCATTGTGGAAGCGCTGATTTTTGTGGGCATCATCATTTTCTTCTTTCTACGCAGCGCGCGCGCCACTTTAATCCCGATGGTGACCGTGCCAATTGCCTTAATTGGCACGCTCTTTGCCATGTATTTATTGGGTTATTCCATCAATACCTTAACCATGCTCGCCTTTGTATTGGCCATTGGGCTTGTGGTGGATGATGCGATTGTGATGCTAGAAAACATCCATCGCCACATCGAAGCGGGATTATCGCCCTTAGATGCCGCATTTAAAGGCTCAAAAGAGATCGGGCTTGCCATCATCGCGATGACCCTCACCCTTGCCGCAGTCTTTTTACCGTTAACCTTCACAGAGGGTCGCATTGGGCAGCTCTTTGTGGAATTTGCCGTGACACTCTCCATCGCTGTCATCATCTCAGGTTTTACAGCGCTCACACTCTCACCGATGATGTGCGCAAAATTATTGCCTGCAAAATCCACTGAAAAAAAGGGGCGCATTTTTAACCTCATTGAATCGGGCTTTGATGGACTCACGCGTGCCTATACGTCACGATTACGCCGCATCATACCAAAGCGCATGCTCATTGTGAGCATCATGATGCTCACTTTGATCGCAAGCTACAGCATCTATCAAATGTTACCGAAAATGCTCGCGCCCATTGAGGATCGTGGCTTTATTCGCATCACAGCCATTGCCCCAGAAGGTGCAACGGTGGATTTTACGGATCGCTACTTGACGGACATTGAGGATCATCTCTTAACGACGCTGCCTGAATCGGTGATCTTTGTGGTCTCAGGTGTTGCTGCAGGCGGTATTGGTAACGTGATGCTGACCGATTGGGATACACGCAGTGAATCACAAATGAGCATCGTGCAACGCCTCAATCAATCCTTTCGCAACATTGCCCTTGGCTTACGCGTCTTTGCGAGCAATCCGCAATCTTTAGGGCAAGATGGACGCTCAAAAGCTGTGGAAGTTGTGGTGCGCTCCACAGAGAGCTTTGCAACTCTTGATCAACACATGACAGAGATCATGGCCAAACTCAATCAAGACAATCGTTTAGTGACGCCTGATCATAACCTTCGTCTCAATACACCACAATTGGAAGTGGATGTGGATCGCGAGAAACTGGCGCTCCTTGGGATTGATGTCAATGCCGTTGGCCGAGCCTTAGAAACAGCTTTAGGCGGCCGTAAAGTGACGCGTTTTAAAGAAGGTTCAGAGCAATATGATGTGCTCGTCCAAGTTGAGCCCACGCAACGCAATGAGCCCAATCACCTAAAAAACATCTATGTGCGCTCAAATAAAAATCAGATGATTCCTTTGTCCAATTTTGTCACCATTCGCGAAACTGTGGCACCACAAAACTTAAATCACTTCAATAAATTAAGAGCAGTGACCCTCTCTGCCGATTTAGCGGAAAATGTCTCCCAAGGCGAAGGGATTGCCGCTGTTGAAAATGCCATTCGTGAGGTGATGCCTGATGCCCTATTAGATTATACTGGCAGCGCGCGCGAATTTAAAAGTTCAGGCAGCGCGATGAGCACTGTATTTTTATTGGCAATTGTGTTCATTTATTTGGTGTTAGCGGCGCAATTTGAATCATGGATGGATCCATTGATCATCTTATTATCCGTGCCCTTAGCGGCATTAGGTGCACTCCTTGCCTTATATTTCACAGGCAATGGCATCAATATTTATAGCCAAATTGGGCTCGTTACCCTTGTGGGACTCATCACAAAACATGGTATTTTACTCGTTGCCTTTGCCAATCAACTTCAAGATCAAGGCAAAGATCGCATCGCTGCCATGATCGAATCGGCCAGTTTACGCCTACGCCCCATTTTGATGACCACTGGCGCAATGGTGCTTGGCTCATTACCTTTAGCCCTCGCACATGGCGCAGGCGCTGAATCACGCGCCACCATCGGCTGGGTGATTGTGGGCGGCTTAGCCCTTGGAACACTGCTGACGCTCTTTGTGGTGCCAAGCTTATATTTAATGTTCAGTCGTCATCATCGACGCTTAGGACGGCACACATAAACAAATGCTGGTGGGAAATTTTTCACCACAAATTGCTTCTCCCAATCAAAATAACGGGAGAGCAGTTTTTCCATGCGATTGGTGTATTGAAACAGAATAAAGGTGCCCTGTGTCTCTTCTAAAATTTGTGCGGTGAGCTTTAAAATGCGCAGTGAAATGCGCAGTGGCAAGGATAAAAATGGTAAGCATGAAAAGATAATGTCAAAAGGTTGATCTAGGGTTTCAGCAGAAACTTTACAGATTTTTAGGCGCGGATCATGAATTTCATCCAACGATTCAAAGAAAATCGAATTGATTTCATAAGCATATAACGCAGCATCTTGCCCCATTGCACGTAAAATGTGGTGCGTCAAAACGCCATCGCCAGCCCCAAGCTCTGCCACTAAGAGTGAAGGCGTGTGCCAATTGACTTGATGGACCATCGCTTCACACAACGCTGGTGAAGATGGCATCAACGTGCCCACACTTCTTGGTGAGTGAATGAAACTATTAATATAATTGAGATGCTTTTTAAAGCGCGCAGACATGTGACCGTCCTTTTTTTATGATCTACAACAAAAAAGCACGCAAGGCGTGCTTATGACATGAGCGCCAATTAAATGGGATTGACGCGGCTCGTACCTTCACGAGTGGTGGTGATTGACACCCGTTGACCCGCATAAAATTGCGTGCCATCCGCCGCTTGTACATAAGCGCGCGTGGTGTGCGTGCCATCTAAGGTCACTAAGATTTCAACGCCTTGGGATTTGGTCATGCCTTCTTCAGCGGCAGCACCGGCTAGCACACCGACTGCGGCCCCTGCGATGGTGGCCAATGCTTTACCGCGACCACCGCCAATGGAGTTTGCAGCCACGCCACCTAATGCCCCCCCTGTCACAGCGCCTAAACCTGTTTTCGTGCCTTCGATTTTCACAGGGCGCGTGCTCACCACTGTGCCAATTTGTACCGTTTGGGCTTGACGTGCTTCAGAACGTGAATAGCTATCCCCTGATAATGATGAGGCACAACCTGTCACAAAGACGGAAGCCACCATTAACACCAATGCTTTTTGACGTAAGTTCATAATGTATCCTTTGAATATCATTCAAATCCAATCATGCCTATAGTTTAATGCATAAACCGCTAGAATGCGCGTTTGATTCCATTAAAAATGTTTAAAATCATGGGGTACAGGCAATTTCTTTAGAAGATTCAAAGACCTCTCGATCAAACTCGCCCTGAGCATGCGCAAGAATGATGCTTGCATAAATGTTCCCCATGACATTCACAATGACGCGCGTGATGGCATAAAAATAATCTAAACTGAAGAAAATGAGTGCTGCTTCTTTCGGTAAACCCACCAAATCAAAGAGCATCAATAATGACACCAGCGCCCCACCTAATACACCGGGATTGCCAAGAGAGGCAATCGTTGCATAGATGCCAAGCATCACATAAAAGCTCAGCGTCATCTCTAAATTTGCACAATGCGCCACCGCAATCACAATGATCACGTTTGTGATGGGTCCGCCATTGGTATTGAGGGAGTTGCCAAGGGGCAAAACAAAATTGGTCACCTTTTTACTGACGCCTAGATGACGACTGCTGTCCATCGCTAAAGGCAGTGATAGCGCCGTTGAGGTAATGCTGCCGGCAAAGATCATCACGCGGGCAGATTTTTTCAGTAAAATGGCAGGACTTAAACGGTAGCGCAGACAAATAAAGAGTGTATAGAGCAGAAAAAAGAGCACATTCAATGCAGTGATGTAAACCAGCACCATTCCAAGGGTTTTGAGTGTGCCAAGCCCATGAATCACAATGGTGGATGACACAATGCCAAACACAGCAATCGGTGCCACTTTCATAATTAGAGAGATCATTTTGAGCACCACACTTCTAAAAGCTAACGTGACATTTAACAGCGCTTCTACATTCGGTGTCACATCACGCAATAGATTGATGCATGCACCAAACAGACATGAAAATACGATGATCTGTAAAATCGACGGCTGCGTAAATGCTGTAAAAACATTGTTTGGGAAAAAGCCCAAAACAATCTCTTGAATGGTTAACGATGCCATGTGCGAAGCTTTCACAGCTTTAACCACCTCAACATCAAACTGAAATGGCAATAGTGTACTGATCAAAATGGCCGATGTCGCTGACAATGCTGTGGCCATAAAAAAGAGCCACAAAGTTTGAATCCCTAAGCGCTTAAACTCCTCTAAATGCACGGAGGAGACGGACATCACCACAGAGCCAAAAATCAAAAACGGCACACACATGTACATCAAATTCATGAAGATCTGCCCTAACATGTGCAAATAGCCGGCGGACTGCAATACGCACTCTGTCCATCGTGGCGAGGTGTTCTTGAGGCTCAAAAGCCCCACGCCAATGATGATGCCGAGCACTAAACCCAACAATATTTTGCCAGATGCAGTGGTTAAAAACCGTCTAAATTTGCACATGATTACAGCCTTTGTTCTTTTTTATCAACATTGTGTGTTCAAAGGTGGCGGCGCTTTTGGCGCTCTGTCACTTTTTTTGCGTTATTTTATGACTCGATAACATGGTTCATACTGCTCGCCCGGCAACTTCATGCGCCCTTGTGCCACAAAGTCATTGAGCAATTGATCGATCAAATCCATCAGTTCAGGTGCGCCATGCAGTTCATACGGACCATGTTCAGCAATCGCTTTGATGCCGACTTCCTTAATGTTTCCAGCCACAATGCCAGAAAATGCCTGACGAAGCGCCGCGGCTAATTTCTCTTTTGGTTGATCTTTATGAAGGTTTAAATTCGCCATATTTTCATGGGTGGGATCAAAGGTTTTTTGAAGCTCAGGGGCAATGGCCAGCGACCAGTTAAAGCAATATGCATCATCACGCGCTTTACGGTTTTCACGCACAATCGGCATCATCTCTTTCATCTTTTGGGCCACCAATGTGGCATCCCCAATGATGATTTGATAATACTTTTGCGCCTCACTGCCTAAGCTTTCATGAATGAAGCGATCTAATGTTTCAAAATAAGCACGGCTCTCAGCGGGGCCCGTCAAAATAATCGGCAACACTTGATCTTGATTCTCTTTCATCATCAAGATGCTGAGCACATATAAAAACTCTTCCGCGGTGCCAACACCGCCCGGGAAAATGATTAAACCGTGTCCTAAGCGGATGAAAGCCTCGATGCGTTTTTCAATGTCCGGCATGATGATCAATTCATTGACCAATGGATTTGGTGGCTCTGCTGCAATGATCGAAGGCTCCGTAATGCCAATATAACGATTGGCCTCATGACCTTGTTGCGTGTGCCCAACGGCTGCACCGCGCATCGGCGCTTCCATTGCCCCAGGGCCGCAACCTGTACAAATATCAAAATGGCGCAAACCCAATTCATGCCCCACTTCTCTAGCGTATTGGTATTCAATATCATTGATGGAATGCCCGCCCCAACACACCATGACATTAGAATCATTCGAGGCTTTTAACGCTTTGGCATTGCGAAGGGTCATGAAAATGATGTCGGTGGTGATCTTTTGATTACCATATTTGAAGAATTTTTTCTGATCATAACTGTTGACCACTTCACGCATGTACAAAATGTCTCTGAGTACAGAAAAGAGGTTCGTGCGGATCAAATGGGTCAATTCACCATCCACAAACACCGATTGCGGCGGATTATACAACTCAAGTTTAATGCCCCGCTCTGTGCGCTCAACTTTGGCATCAAAATTTTCATATTTTTGAAAAATTTCATTGGCATTGTCTGTTTGACTGCCAGTATTTAACACCGCCAATAAACAGTTTCTAAATAAGTGATACAGCTCACCATCTGAGCGCTTACGCAATAGATCGCTTTCCACTTGGGAGAGTAAATCAAGGGAGCCTTTAGGCGGATAAATATGATAAATATTATTGTGTTCTGTCATGACTTAATCCTTATAAAATAACCATTCTGAAGGATGGTTTTGCGCTGCACCTTTAAAGGCATAACCAAAAAGATCAAATGCTTTGAGATCATCGGGGGAGGTGACATTTTGCTCTGCAGCATAACGCACCATCGCACCGCGCGCTTTTTTCGCATTAAAGCTGATGGTTTTGTACTGCCCATTTTTATAATCTTTAAAAATTGGCGTGATCACAGGGACGGTTAATGCTTTGGAATCAACGGCGGAAAAATACTCATGAGACGCCAAGTTAATCACTGTCGTGATGCCCTTTTCAGCAATGATTTGATTTAAATAATCTGTGATGCGCGATCCCCAAAACTCATAGAGATTTTTACCGCGTGGATTGGCTAATGCGGTGCCCATTTCTAATCGATACGGCGCAATCCAATCAAGGGGTTTAACCGCACCATATAAACCGGACAAAATCATTAAATGGTTTTGCACATAATCCAATGCTGTGTTTGAGAGATCATAAGCATTCAATGACTCATACGCATCGCCATTGAATAGGAAAATGGCGGGCTTGGCATTGTGCTCCGTCAGCGGCGTTGTAAAATTACTGTAACGCTCAGCGTTCAGGAGTGCTAATTTCTCAGAGATTTTCATCAAAGATTCAAGCGCTGGCGGCGACAATGGACGCAATACATCCATCAAGGCTGCACTCTCTTGAATGAAATGTGGCTCACCTTGACCTTTTACAGGTGCAGGGCGCACTTCATCGAGTTTTTTCGCAGGCGACAATAAAAATAACAACATACCGTTCTCCTTGTTAGGCGCGTTGAATGAAACGCTTAGGCAAATGAGACAACGCTTGATAATAAGGTTGCAATTGAGCAATGCGGGAGATTTTGGCATACACTAAGCAAATGATGGGCACATAGAGAATGCTCACTAAAACATCGATCGGAAAATGCATGCCAAGGGCTAAGCGGCTGATGATCATCAATGCACTCCAAATGGCAATCACACCCACAGCAATGTAATCACGAAGGCGCGTCATCGGCAAAATCAAGACAAATAGCATGAGCCAGCACACTGCAAACGCCGCATGCCCGGATGGAAATGAATAACCGGTCTCTTTTGCCCAATGCTTTTTAAGATAAGTCGGCATTTCATCATGCCCAAGGAGCACATCCTCCACAATCATCTTGCGATCCGCCCTTGAGGATTCATAAAAACTCTCTAAATCCACATGGTTTTCCACCAAAAATGCCGTATAAGGGCGCGGCTCTTTATAAAAAGATTTTAAGCCGGTTTTCACAGCTTGCGTGCCCACCAGTAAAATAAAGGCTGTGAAAAACACCAAAACCCAAGACATTTTCGCACGTGCAAGCATCGATAAAACACTGGCAAACACAACGCATGTGATGAAGGCATACGTCACTGCCGTGCCAGATTGCGTCACTAAAAATAAAAGATGATCCCATTGCGTATAATGATCCTTCATTTGCCAATGCCACCCGCTCAGGATAATCCCGATCGGAATGATGAGCAGCCCTAAGGTTAGAATGATGACCATTGTTATTTTTTTGCGGCTGAGTTCCAGCATGTGCGTCATTTCCTAAATGATGAGAATGAATCGATTATTATAGCATTAATGACATCGATTTTTATACGCTGAGCAAGGATTTGAGTGATATACTGTGCGGCGATTTTTCTTTCCCCCACCCTATTGATTTATTAAGGAGCGTACTGTGCAGTCGATTAAAGACTTCATTGCAGGTGTGCAGATCTTGTTTGTCGCCTTCGGTGCCATGGTTTTAGTGCCATTACTCACCGGTTTAAACCCTTCAATGGCGCTGTTAGGCGCAGGGCTTGGTACCCTACTCTTTCAAATCGTCACCAAACGCAAGGTGCCGATTTTTTTAGGTTCATCCTTTGCCTTCATCGCACCGATCATCTTCTCCCTACAAACTTGGGGCATGGGCGCCACCATGTTTGGCCTCTTTGCAGCAGGTTTCATGTATTTTGTCTTTGCGTTGATCATTCGCTGGCGCGGCATTGGCTTGGTCAATACATTGATTCCACCGGTCGTCATTGGTCCTGTGATCATGGTCATTGGTTTATCGGTTGCCGTCACTGCCACACAAATGGCCATGGGCATCAGTGGTGGTACACCCATCATGAAAGACACGTTAGCCATCATTTTATCAATCGCAACCTTTACAGTCACAGTATTGATCACCATTTTTGGTAAAGGCTTATTTCGCTTAATTCCCATTTTAGGCGGGATTTTTGCAGGTTATCTCATCACATTTGTGTTTGACATCACAGGCTTCTCAGCAAGCCTGAATGATGGGCAAAACATTTTACACCTTGAGAACTTAATGAATGCGCGTTGGTTTGCCGTGCCTGAATTTCACACACCTGAAGTGAATTGGCTTGCAGCCCTCTTTATGTTACCCGTTGCCATTGCCCCTGCCATTGAACACATTGGCGGCATTATGGCCATTGGTAAAGTCACAGGCAAAGATTACACCAAAGATCCCGGCTTAGATAAAACCTTAGCGGGCGATGGTTTAGGTGTGTGTGTGGCGGGTTTAATTGGCGGACCTCCTGTGACCACTTATGGTGAAGTGACAGGTGCAGTCATGATCACGAAAAATGATAATCCAAAGATCATGACGTATGCGGCCATTTTCGCCATTGCCATGGCATTTATGGGTAAATTCAATGCTTTTTTAAATTCCATCCCATTACCGGTGATGGGCGGTATCATGATTTTACTCTTCGGTACCATTGCAAGCATTGGCTTAAAAACCCTGATTGATGCACGCGTTGACATTATGGTGCCACGCAATTTAGTGATCATCAGTGCCACATTGATCACAGGCGTTGGCGGTTACACCATTAATATTGGAAGTTTTCCCTTTGCAGGTGTGGGTTTAGCCGCTGTTTTAGCGATTGTGCTCAATTTAATTTTGCCGCATCCTAAAGAAAGCGATGCACAAGATTAAATTTCCAAAAAAACAATAAGATGATAATGGCTCCCGAATGGGAGCTTTTTTTATTGAAAAAGTAGGCGTATAATCGCGAGCATCATTTGCAAATGATAATCATTGCTATTATCAGCCAATCGTCAAGGAAATACGACTATGAAAACATTATATAAAATGAGTTTAGTCAGCACATTGTTACTTTCAAGTGCTGCATTGGCCCAAGAGTATCCCGTTGGCCAACCGGTGATTGAAAATGGTATGGAAATCCAAGGGGTGTATCTTCAACCGATTACCATGGACACAGAAGAGGGTCATCACCACATGCACCATCTGCCGGCCACTGAATCGGATGTGCATTTAGAAGCAGACATCCACGCCGTTGAAGACAATCCTAATGGCTTTGCCGAAGGGGATTGGATTCCTTACTTAGTGGTGGATTACACCATTCAACGCGTTGATAAAGAAGGCAGCAAAGCCCAAAGCGGTACATTCATGCCAATGGTGGCATCAGATGGCCCACATTATGGCGACAACTTAAAACTCGATGGCTTTGGTAAATACAAAGTGAATTTTAAAATCTCTCCGCCTTCTTACAATAAAGATGTGATGTTTGGTCGTCACATTGATAAAGAAACCGGTGTGGCACCATGGTTCGAACCCTTTGATGTTGAATGGGAATTTGACTACGCAGGCACTGGCCGTAAAGGCAGTTACTGATCCATCAAGAGCGCAATTGCGCTCTTTTAACAGATGAGGAATCAATCACCATGACAATCAAACAATGGATGACAATGCTCGTGTGCAGCTTGATGTTCACGCTGCCCGCTTTTGCCAAAGCTGATAAATACACCGTTGAACTCGAAATGAAAGATGGTGATTTGATCCCTTTGGTGTTAGAAGTTCCAAAAAAAACCAAAATCCGCATCGAAGTGAAAAATACAGGCACGCAGCCTGCGGAATTTGAAAGCACACAACTGCGTAAAGAAAAAGTGTTAGCCCCTGGCGCAAAATCTGTGGTGGTCATCGCGCCCCTTAAACCGGGTGAATATGAATTTTTTGATGACTTTCATTTAGATCATCCGCGCGGAAAAATTGTTGTTAAAGAGTAAAAAGGTCACCGATGGGAAACGTATTATTTGTTGTTTGGCGCGAAAGTTTTGAGGCCTTATTGGTCATTGGCATCATCTACAGCTGGATCAAGCGCCATCCTGACACTAAAAATGGCATGAAATTTTTATGGGGCGGCGTTGCCCTTGGCGTGTTGCTCTCTGTGTTGTTAGCGCTGGCCATTTATGGTGTGTTTAGCAACCTTGAAGACCTCTATCAAGCCCTCTTTATGATCTTTATGGAGGTGCTCGCCTGCATCCTGATCGTACAAATGGTGTATTGGATGAACAAGCATGGCAAAGAGATGAGCCGCGCCCTCATTAATAACATTGATCAGCAGGCCAAACAACATTCATGGTGGGGGGCGCTTTTCATCATCGCCATTGCCATTGCCCGTGAAGGCAGTGAAATTGTGGTGTTTTTATCCGCCATCATCATGAATTTAACGCCAGAAACCACAGGCGCATTTGCCGCAGAAGTGGCCATTGGCTTAGGCGTTGCTGCCATTACGCTCGCTCTATTCATCTGGACATCTAAAATCGTATCATGGAAATGGTTCTTCACCATCACCGGCATCATGCTGCTCTTTTTAGCCGTGACTTTATTATTGCGCGCATCAGATGAGGTGGCCAATTTACTCCTTGAGTATGACATTGATCTCCCAAGCTTCTTTGAAACCACTTTATGGGACACAAGCCACCTGCTTGATGATGGTCAAGGGATTGGCAATTTCTTATCGTCATTCTTTGCCTATCGCTCAGCACCGACAGGCTTGTCAATCACTGTCTTTGCCATTTATTGGATCATTGTGATTGCACTATTTTGGAGAGGACGCCGTGCGCACGCTGCTCATTAGTTTGGCCTTATTGGCAACATTGACGGTGACGCATGCAAAAGTGGGTCGCCAAGCCATTTTACAATCGGGGGATGCGCCCATCATCATTGCCCTTGGGGACATTCCAACGCCAGAAGCGTATCAAACAGCGATTGATGATTACATGGTGTTTGTCAGAGCGCGCCTTGAAACTGTGGTGACGGATTTAAAGGCGCTCTCCGCTGCCCTTGAAAATAATGACCTCAACCGTGCCCAAAAAGCATATCTCAGCGCCCATTATGCTTATGAAACCATCCGCCCAATTGTTTTGGTGTTTGGTAATATGGATCGCATGATCAACTCGCCGGCAAGCGCCTATTTATTACAGGAAAACGATCCAAATTTCAAAGGTTTTCATGCGGTTGAATATGCGCTCTTTCATCAGCATGATGTGCACGATGCCCTTCGAGAAAATCAGCGTTTACTGAAATATCTGCGTGACTTAGTCAAACGCGCGGAGATTGAAACGCTATTTTTACCCAAACTTGTGCAATCCGCGCCAGATTTTGCAGAGCACATTTTAGAGAATAAGTTATCAGGGCGTGATCATTATTATAGCGGCGCAGATTTAAGCGAAATCAATGCCAATTTAGAAGGCATCACTGCCATTTTGACTGTTCTTAAACCTCATTTAGATGATGCATTTGTTGCCTCTGTTGAAGAAAATATTCATGCCATTCGACAGCAACTTTTGCCCTATGATCAAGCAGGTACATATTTACCCCTTGATCAGCTCACGCAAACGGATCGCCAGCATTTATATGGCTTGACCTCACAATTGGCCGAAACATTGGCGCAATTGCGTGGTTTATTGGCCATCGAAGTGTATCACTCATTTGATTCAAAGGAGATGCCCTAATGTCTCACTCGCCTTTTCGTCGTTCCCTATTAAAAGGTTTAGGATTGAGTGGCGCTGCGCTATTGATGAGCTCATCGATTGCACACACTGCCCGTCAAACAAAAGACAATCGCCCCTTTCCAGATCACTTTTATGACACGGTGCCCGCTTTTGGCATCCATCAAGCGGGCATCATCACGCCAGAACCGAAAGAGTCCATTTTTATGGCCTTCAATCTTTTAGTGAAAACCCGTGATGAGTTGGACGCATTATTTCAAAAACTCTCCAAACGCATTGCCTATTTAACGGCGCCCCAAATCCTAGATCATGACGATGATCGTCAATTTCCACCCAAAGAATCTGGATTATTGGGCGGACAATTATTGCCCAATCAACTCACCATTACCCTTTCTGTGGGCTCCTCTCTCTTTGATGATCGCTTTGGTTTAGCGCCCTTAAAGCCCAAGCATTTAATCCCGATGAGCAATTTCCCGAATGATCGCTTAGATCCAAAATGGTGCGGCGGAGATTTGGTGCTACAACTGTGTGCAAACAGTAAAGAGATCCTCATTTATGCCTTAAGGGACATCATGAAGCACCATTATCATGAAATGGCGCCCCTTTGGAAAATGGATGGCTTTTTACCCGCCCGCGACATTGAAACACAATCCACCCCCATTAATCTCTTTGGCTTTAAAGATGGCACAGGCAATGCCCCAAGCAATGATGCAGCCTTGATGAATGAAATTGTGTGGGTGACAGAGAAAAACAAAGAGCCCGCATGGTGCTTAAATGGTTCCTATCAAGCCATTCGCCTCATCCGTTTTAACCTTGAATTTTGGGACAGAACGCCCCTTGAAGATCAAGAAAATGATTTTGGACGCATCAAGCATTCAGGCGCACCGATTGGCATGATGCATGAACATGATGACCCACAATTTGCCCTAGATCCACATGGTGATCGTGTGCTCTTTGATTCCCACATGCGCCGAGCTGAGCCGCGTGTGCCACATCGTTACAGCGCACCTCTTCGCCGCAGAAGCTACAGTTATTCTTTAGGCTTAACGGACAGCGGATTACTGGACATGGGACTCATTTTTGTGTCGTATCAAAATGACCTCAATCAAGGCTTCATTAAAACGCAAAAGCGCCTCAATGGTGAACCCTTAGAGCGCTACATTGATCCCTTTGGCGGCGGCTACTTTTTTGCTTTGCCAGGTATGAAAGATCCGAATGATTATTTAGGTCAAAGTTTATTTGCGGCAGCAAATCAGCTCTAATGCATACCATTAAAAAAAAGAGGCTTTAAGCCTCTTTTTCATTCATGTCATCTTACTCTGCAAAAATGCTGGGATTGCGATTTTTCACAATGGCATTGGTCACGCGAATGGTGGAAATGAGTCGATTGTCATCGACCGCATACACATTCACATCCCACACATGCGTGCTTTTACCACGGTGGATGATCTGACCTTTTGCCACAACGGTTTCCCCGGTGCGCGCTGATGAAATGTGGCTTGCGCTGATCTGCATGCCCACACAGCTTTTATCTGGCAATGCAATGCTAAATGTGCCAACGCCTGCCACGGTTTCAGCCAATGCAATTGTCGCGCCGCCATGCAAATAACCGTATGATTGAATGGTGCGCTCATCCACGGGCATTGTGGCTTCTACATAGCCATCTTCACTGACGATAAAATCAATGCCTAAGTGCCCCACCAATGTATTGCGCGTGTGTGCGTTCATTTGTTCTGTGCTTAACATACCATATTCTCCTGTATTCACTTCTGACGAGTTATTTTCTCATTTTAAATCAAATAATGGTAAAATTGGCGTTAATTATTCATTCATATTTATAGGAGTTATCTTTTGATCTTCTTTCTCTCATTCCAATTCATTGGGTTAGCGGTTGTTTTGGCGGGCTTTATCCTATATGCCAAGCGCAAAGAGATTCCTGTTTTCTTTTTCATCTGGCACAAAAAGCGCATTTTCTTTGCGTTAGAAGCCCTTGTGTTTGCGTTGATCATTTTGGTGTGCATCAAACCTTTAACCAATAACATTCGCTGTGCTTATAATGGCCATTCGATGAATAAAGTCACCAAATATGATTGGATCAATGGACAATGTTTAGTGGAATATGGGACTGGCAAAAACAATAAGCCAACTTATGTTCCGTATGAAAGAATTCGTGGCACTTCTGGCGAAGGCAGCGAAGATGGAGCAACTGAGTAATTATCATGATTCAAGAAGATATTAAAGGTAAACGTGTCATTGTGGGCATGTCTGGCGGCGTCGACTCTTCTGTGGCAGCCCTTTTATTAAAAGAGCAAGGCGCAGATGTGCATGGCGTTTTCATGAAAAACTGGGAAGATAACTTTGAAACGGGCTATTGCTCGGCCGAAGAGGATGTCAAAGATGCCCAAGCGGTGTGCGATACCCTCGGCATTCCCCTGCATAAAGTGAACTTTGTGAAAAACTACAAAGAGCGCGTGTTTGCCTATTTTTTAGAGACATTAAAGCTGGGCTTAACCCCAAATCCTGATGTTTTGTGCAACAAAGAGATCAAGTTTAAAGCCTTTTTAGATTATGCCAATGAGATGGGTGCAGATTACATCGCCACCGGCCATTATGCAAGAACGCACAGAGCTGATGGTCAAACGTATCTCTTAAAAGGGTTAGACAACAATAAAGATCAAAGCTACTTTTTGCATTTGTTGAGCCAAGCGCAGATCAAAAATGCCCTCTTCCCTGTCGGTGAGCTTGAAAAACCTGTGGTGCGTGAATTGGCATTGAAACACAAACTCATCACCTATGATAAAAAAGATTCCACAGGCATCTGCTTTATCGGTGAGCGCGATTTTAATGAGTTCATTGGTCAATACATTGCCTCAAAACCTGGGAAAATGATCACGGTGGATGGTGAAGTGATTGGCGAGCATCAAGGCTTATCTTTTTACACCATCGGACAACGTAAAGGCTTACACATTGGCGGCGTGAAAAACTCAACCGGTGAACCTTGGTTTGTGGTGGAAAAGAATCTTGAAGACAATACTTTGATCGTGGCGCAAGGTGAGCACCCTGCTTTATATAAAGAGAGCTTAACTGCGCGTGATGTTCATTGGATCAACACGAATTTAGATTTAAATGCCATCAATGAGAATCTCACCGCGAAAATTCGTTATCGTCAAAAGGATGAAGCCTGCCGCATTGAATTTTTAGACGATGGACGATTATTTGTGGCATTTGATGACCCCCAGCGCGCAGTGACGCCGGGACAATCGATCGTCTTTTATCATGGCGATGTCTGCCTAGGTGGCGCGATCATCGAACGTTAATCTAAAACCTCAAGTTACGACTTGAGGTTTTTTTGTCGTGCTTCAATCGCCGCGAACATCGCTTTGACATCTTCCGGATGATATAAACCATTCATCACCAATACGCTGCGATCAGAACCTGTCGGCGTATAAATAATGCTGTCGGCCTCTTTTTTAAAGTAAGAGATGTGTGCTTTAATGCCCGTGACTTTTTGCATCTCAAAGGCGCCCGAACTCAACGGATACACGCGCCCTTTCCCTAAAGGTGATTTAACCACCAACGCATCCCCGACAAGGGAAACACGCGCCATCGATGTCACATAGGCAAACACACCAAGCACCACAAAAATGAGCCAAGAGATGTTCACCTCTGCGGCACGTGCAATGAAAATCACAAATACTGTAATGATGGTGATGTACACCGCCATCACAAACTGTCCTTGGGCAGGCGTTTTAAATGTCATGCTTTGATTATTCATAGATCGTCCTTTATTGTGTTATCGATGGATGATCAAAGTATAGTACTTTCTCAGCATTTAAGCCAAATAAGGTCAAACTTATTCCATTTAACCTTAATATGAATCAATAATCGATGTGATCTAAAAAGAGCCCTGAAGCCGGCGCTGTGATGCCACCTTGTTTACGATCTAAACTATCAAGCACTGCTTTTGCATAGGTTACAGGCGCTTTGCCACTGCCAACTTTCAATAATACGCCGACAATATTGCGCACCATATGATGCAAAAAGGCATTGCCATGAACATCAATGTAAATATAAGAACCTTGTTGACGCAAACGAATGTCAAAAATTTCTCGAATGGATGTGGGCGCTTGGCATTCACTGGAGCGATAAGCATTAAAATCGTGCTCCCCAATCAAATCATTGGCCGCTTGCTGCATGGCTGCAACATCTAACGGATAGTTGATGTGCGTCGTATAAAAACGATCCATGACAGATCGATAAGGCAAATTCGCAATCACATATTGATAATAGCGACCTTTGGCACTGTAACGGGCATGGAAATCAAGCGGCATGCGGCGCACTTCAGTAATGGCGCAATCATCAGGAAGATTTGTATTGATGCCGCGAATCCATGAGTAATCACTGCGCTTTGCCGTTGTGATGAAATTCACCACTTGATTGCGCGCATGCACGCCAGCATCGGTGCGCCCTGCACACATCAATTCAATGGAATGATTGGCAACCTTTTCAATCGCTGGCACAAGCACCGATTCAACTGTGCGAACCGGTGGTTTTTTTTGTGCCTGCCAACCTCTAAATTGCGTGCCATCATAAGAGATGACCAGCGCGATGTTCTCTTTATCCATTGTTTTGCTGCTGACTGTTGCGAACACGTTTAGATTCAATGATCGCTTTTGAGCGGCTCATTTCATCAATGAAAGAATTGCCACGTTTAAGCGCCAATGTCACCAATAATACGTCCACAATCGCTAAATCGGCTAAACGCGAGATCATCGGAATGTATTCGGTGGTGTCTTCTGTGGCGCCGGATTCAAGCACCACGTCAGAGGCTTCTGCCAACGGTGAATCTTTAGTGGTAAAGGAGATCACTGAAGCACCATTGGCTTTAGCAAATGATACAGAATCTAAAATGTCTTGGCTGCGCCCTGTATGGGAAACAGCAATCAACACCTCTTTTTTACCCATCAACGATGCGGCAAGTGAATGAACGTGATGATCACTGAACACGGACACATTAATGCCCACGCGCAACAATTTTTGTTGAATGTCGAGCGCCACAACGTTTGATGCGCCATGCCCAATGCACAATACATTTGATGAGCGCAGTAAAATTTTCACTGCTTGCTCAACTGCCTTCACAGATAAAGACTCTTTGGTGCGAAGCAATGCCGCGGAGGCTTGCGTAATCACTTTATTGACGATGTCTTTGGTGTTGTCAGACTCAGAAACATTGCTGTGTATGAATGGTACGCCAGCATTTAAAGATTCTGCCAACTCTTGTTTAAACACATGATAACCGTCAAAACCAATGGCGCGACAAAAGCGGATCACTGTGGGTTCTGAAACGCCCACCGTTTTTGCCAACATACCAATTGAGAAAGAGGCCGCGTCGTTCGGGTGATTCATGATCCAATCGGCGACGAGTTTTTCTGATTTTCTTAGTTTGTCACGATGGCTTCTGATGTGTGAGATCACTCTATTCATCCTCCATAAAGGCAATGGTTTGAACTAGGCCGGTTAATGCAGGGTAAGGATCGGTCACCACAAAGGTTGGAATTTTTTGCAACAACGGGAAAACCGACGCACTGTGCTCAAAGGCACTGCGAAAGTCGGACTGTACAAAAAATTCTAAAAACCGTGGGATGATGCCACCAGCAAGATAAACGGACTTAGCTCCCGTAATTAAAGTGTAGTTTTTCGCTACACCGCCAATCATAGCACAATATCGACCAAAAAGTTGCACAGCAAATGTATCTTTTTTATCAATTAATCCAGAAACCAGCGCCATCGGTGATGAATCTTTGTGCTTTACATTTAAAAGTTTGGTCATGTAGTCAATGAGCTGTGGGATGCCTCTTCGACCGCCAATAAAATCCTCCACAATGATCTCATCTTTTCCACTACATCTTAACATTTGCCAAAAGTTTACAATCTCTTGGTCTTCCATCATCATGGCAGAGTGCCCGCCTTCTGAGGGAATCGTCAACCAATTGTGATGATGCACCACCAAACTTGTGCCAATGCCTGAGCCTAAACTCATGGCAAGCTTTGGCGCATAGGGGGACAATTCACCGCCGCCCACTTTGACCAATGATGATTCAGGCAAATGGGGTAAGGCTGCGCCAAGCATCTCCACATCATTGTAAAAATGAACCGTCGATGGCGCTAAACGTGCCTTCACATCACTTAACTTAAATTGCCAATGATTATTCACAAAGTGAACATCATCTAACTCAACAGGCGCAGCAATGGCCAAAACAATTAACTGCGGACGCTCAATGCCGAGCGTTTGACAATAGGCATGAATCACTTCATCGGGGGCATTAAAATCTGCGGATCGATGAATCGCAACATCATGATAGTCATAGGCTTCATCCATCCACGCCACACGGGCATGCGTCGCACCAATGTCCGCAATTAAGGCTCGAATCTTAATCACGCGGCAACCACTCATTGAGGACTTTTAAGGCATCTTGTAAGCCAATGGTGTGATCGGTTGCGGAAAAGAGCTGCACCGTCACAGGCATTTTGAACTCTTTTAACGCCGCTTGCACTTGAAAGAGCGCAGTTTTTGCAGGGCCACGTTTTAATTTATCGGCTTTGGTCAATAAAATGTGGGTGGGTAAATTTTGCGCTTCGCACCACTCTAACATTTGTAGATCTAATGGCGTTAAAGGATGACGTACATCCATCAACATCACTAACCCCACCAAATTTTTACGCGTTTCAAAATAGCCTTGCAACACAGAGCGCCAGTGTAATCGAATGCGCTCAGGCACTTTTGCATAGCCATAACCTGGTAAATCCACCAAGTAGCTCTTTTCATCCACTTCAAAATAGTTGATCAGCTGCGTACGTCCTGGGGTTTTACTTGTGCGCGCCAATGTATTTTGTGAAGTTAAGGCATTTAAAGCACTGGATTTACCTGCGTTAGATCGGCCAGCAAATGCCACTTCTCTGCCATCATTGTCTGGCAATTGATTAAGCTGATTGGCACTGGTTAAAAATGTTGTCGCATGAAAGCGTTGAATTAAATTACTCATGGTCCTCTTCTTGATTCTGTGAATCTGTTTCGCTACATTCCCCTGTGACAATCGTCAAAGCGGGCATGTATTTCGTGTTGATCGTTTGCATAAAATTGATGTCATCGATGGAGAGCGCATCCATACTGTGGGTATACGCTTTTTGGGCGATCTGCACAAAGCGCTCGGCATTTGCATCGCCAAACATCACCACCATATTGCTCGCAATACAGCGAGATTGAAATTCTGTGATGTCACCTGCATCGATTTGCGCTTGCTGCATGGACATCAATTGTGCAATCAAATTTTGTTCAGTAAAGCTAAAAGGCCCCTTCATCTTTTCAAGGGCGTTGAAGGTCAATTGCCCCTGCCCGTAAGCTACGCTTAACGTCAGCATCAGCAGAATTGTTATTTTTCGCATGAATTTAGACATAATTCAGTAAAATCCGTTGATATCTCTCAAATAAGCCGCCACTTCCAAAATCAGCTTTTGTGGCATAAAAGGTGTTTATGTTATACTCACGTTTTTGCAAGGAGGCCCATAACCCTAAAATCAGGCAAGCATAATAAATGATTTCAACGATTTTTGCTCGTTTTATCATTGTTTATCAATCTAATAATCTCCCCATACGTCCCTTGTCACGTATCTCTTTTTCAACCTAAACAAACAAGGATCATTTATGCCAGAACCTTCATGGACTCAACATAAGTTTTTCAAAAGCTTAAACATCCCCGTTTTTGTAGGCGCGAATCTTCTCATTTTACTCTTGCTCGCAGTCACAATCTTAGTGCCCAACACTGAGCAGCTCTTTAACTCCATTCAAACATGGATTGTCGATAACCTCAAATGGTATTACATTTTGTCAGTGGCCATCATTTTAGGCGCTGCCATTTTCATCATTTTAAGTCGCTATGGCGACATCCGCTTAGGGCCGGATCATGCACGCCCGAATTACACCAACTTTAGTTGGTTTGCCATGCTCTTTTCAACCGGCATGGGCATCGGTTTAATGTTCTTTGGCGTGGCAGAACCCGTCATGCATTACATTGCACCGCCTGTGGGTGATCCTGAAACGGTCGCCGCCGCCACCGAAGCTTTACGCTTAACCTTCTTCCATTGGGGCTTACACGCTTGGGCCATTTATGCCATTGTGGGCTTGATTTTGGCGTATTTCTGTTTCCGCCATAAACTCCCCCTTGCCCTTCGCTCTGCCCTATATCCACTCATTGGTGAACGCATTTATGGCCGCATTGGCGATGCAATCGACATCTTTGCCGTCCTCGGTACAGCATTTGGTGTGGCAACATCCTTAGGCTTTGGTGTGGAACAAATTTATGCAGGATTGGATTATCTACTCAATTACAAACTTTCTGAATATGGCAATAATCCCGATAGCCTTTTATCCATTGGCGGGATTAAAATCTTAATCATCGTGGTGGCCACAGCCGGTGCAACATTATCTGTGAGCTTAGGTTTAGATAAAGGGATCAAAATCCTCTCTGAAACAAACCTCTATATGGCGCTTGCTTTAATGCTCCTTGTGCTCTTTTTAGGTGGCCGCACGGTGGATCTGTTCCAAGCATACATCCAAAATACTGGTAGTTATTTATCTGACTTAGTCAATAAAACCTTTAACCTCTATGCGTATGAACCGAAAGATCCTAAAGATTGGATCGGCGGCTGGACAATCCTCTACTGGGGTTGGTGGTTATCATGGTCGCCATTTGTGGGCATGTTCATTGCACGCATTTCACGCGGTCGCACCATTCGTTCATTTTTACTCGGCGTTTTATTGGTGCCCGCGGGCTTTACCCTCCTTTGGATGACAGTCTTTGGTAACTCGGCCATCGACATGATTCGAAACGATGGCATGATCGAAATTGTCGATGCCATCAATACGGATAAATCATTGGCGCTTTTTGTCTTCTTAGAATCCTTCCCGTGGGCATCGCTCTTATCTGGCCTTAGTATCGTGATGGTGTTCATCTTCTTCATCACCAGTGCCGACTCAGGTGCCATTGTGATGGACATGCTCTCCTCAAACAAAACACAAACGCCCCTTTGGCAGCGTGTGTATTGGGGATCGATCACAGGCATCATCGCCATCATTTTAATGAGTGCCAATGGTTTAGAAGCACTACAAACGGCAACGATTGCCTCCGCTTTCCCCTTCAGTTTGATTTTGCTCTTCTCACTTTATGGGCTCTTTAAGGCGCTGCGCATCGATTATGGTAAACGCGAGATTCGCACCAACTCCATCAACAATTTCCAATCAAGCTTTGTGTCAGGCGGTTGGCAAAAACGTTTGCGTGGGCTTGTGCTCTATCCGCGCCGTGATCATGTGATTCGTTTCATCAATGAAACGGTGGAACCTGCCTTTGAAGAGATTGCCGCTGAGCTCTCTAAACAAGGCATCAAAACCACCATCACGCGTAAAGGCGATGATGACATTCTCTTTGAAGTGGAACATGGTAAAAATGACAACTTTATGTATCGCATCAAAGCACGTCACTATTTAAAACCGAACTTTTCCTCCATTGAGGCCTCTGATGTTGATCCGGATTATCAAAAGTACTTCCGTGCAGAAGTCCATTTAGACAATGGCGCGCAAGGCTATGACATCATGGGTTACAGTAAAGAGAGTTTAAGCAATGACATTGTCGATCAGTACACCAATCATCTACAATTCATTCATAACTTTCAGTTAGAACACAATTATGTGCCTGACAATAAAGAGGCAAAACCTGAAAAAGAGGAAACGCCACCTCAGGCTTAATCCTCGCTCATTAAAAAACCTCGGCATGCCGAGGTTTTTTTTGATTCAAGCGCTGTTAAAAGACAACCGTATGATTGCCATGCACCAACACACGATCTTCAATGTGATAACGCAAACCGCGCGCTAACACAATCTTCTCAATATCGCGCCCAAGGCGAATCATGTCTTGCACATTGTCCGCATGGGTGATGCGCGTCACATCTTGATCAATGATGGGACCGGCATCTAAGTCCTGCGTCACATAATGGCACGTTGCCCCAATTAACTTCACGCCACGCTGCGCTGCCTGATGATACGGGCGCGCACCCACAAACGAGGGCAAAAAGCTGTGATGAATGTTGATGATTTTATGCTGATAACGCTCACATAAATCTGGCGGAATGATCTGCATATAGCGCGCGAGCACAATCGTGTCGGCTCTGAGCTCATCCATCAAATTCTCCACTTTCGTAAAACTTTCACTTTTATTCAAGGGGTTCACAGGCACATGGTGATAAGGCACATTGTACCACTCCACTAAACTGCGTAGATCATCGTGGTTAGAGATCACCGCTACGATGTCACAATCTAACTCACCGGTTTGCCAGCGCGATAAAAGATCCACTAAGCAATGTGAATCTTTACTCGCCATCAATACCACACGCTTTTTCACGGCTGTTTCAGAGATTTTCCATTTCATCGAAAATTTCTCTGCAATCGGTGCAAAACGCTCTTTAAACTCATCTAAGCTGCATGACAATGAATCTGCTTGAATCACATGACGCATAAAAAAGTAGCCGCTGCCAAAATCTGAATGATGATTTGCCTCGGCAATCCACCCACCGTGTTCTGCAATAAATCCACTGATTCCAGCAACAATCCCGACTCCATCTGGGCATGACATAGTTAAACGATATGCGTTCATTGACTCTTTTCCTTTATAATTAAAATTCCACATCTCTTTGGCTTTTCGCCGCCTAAAACAATATCAGATTTACCGCAATTGAACAGCAAAAAAAAAGAAGATTCCGAGGAATCTTCAAAGTGCAGGGAGCTGGGGATTGAAATTAAAGGGATCAGCGATCTTCAACGGTGGTGATGAAACCAATTTTTGAGAGATTCGCCCGTTTAATTTCAATCAATGTTTTGGCCACAGTGTCATATGGCACACTTTCATCAATGTTTAAAGCAATGATCGGCTCAATGGTGGCATCTTTAGCCTTAATGGCTTCAAGTGATGCATGTAAATTCTCTAATGTCACTGGGGTTTGATTGAGTAAAATCTCGCCCGTTTTGGTAATCTCAATGGTTTCAGGCTTTTGCGGCGGCACTGGTGCTTCAATGCTCGCGGCCTTTGGCAAAGAGAGATCCACAGATTGCGTCACCATCGGTGCTGTGATGATGAAAATCACCAATAATACAAGCATCACATCAATGAGGGGCACCATGTTGATTTCAGCATTTTCCGAGGTGTGCTCACTTCTGATTCGACCAATGGCCATCATGCCTCCTTCGCGTGTCCGCTCAATAATTTGATGAGTTTAAAAGCAAATGTGTCCAATCGTCCTAATGCCACACGATTGCGACGCGTCAGCCAGTTATATGCCATCACTGCCGGAATGGCGACGGCTAAACCGATGCCTGTCATGATCAGTGCTTCCCCCACGGGTCCTGCCACTTTATCAATGGTGCCGGCACCGGTTGCGCCGATGGTAATGAGGGCATGATAAATCCCCCACACCGTTCCAAAGAGTCCAACAAAAGGCGCGGTTGCTGCAATCGTTGCCAATACAGATAACCCATTTTCCTTGTGCATTTGAATGTCATCTAATTCAGCGCGCAGTGTAATGGTGATAAAATCCGTCAATGTTGTGGATTCTGCCAATACAGCGCCTTCATTGTCATGATAAAAATCCACCGCTTCAATGCCCTTTTGTGTCAATTGTGCATAATCTAAACCCGCTAAATGTTTCGCGGTGCGGGATAAATCATGAATGTCCTTTGCTGTATTGAACTGCTTAAAAAATGCAGAGACTTTATGACGACGAATCATGCCATTAAACGCTTTGATGACAATGATGCTCCAAGAGATCAAAGACATCACCACTAAAATACCCAAAAGGCTTTTGCTGAGCACATCTGCTTGCCCGATGAAATGGGCAAATCCTAACTGTCCGACTTCCATACGATTCCTTTATGCGACTGAATTAAAATGCATAGTCTATACGATGTCGGATGGCGATCGCTTGACCATTTTCTCGATACGGGCGAATTTTCACCCCATTTGCGGCATTGAGTGCAGCCTCATCAAGCATCTTGTGCCCAGATGATCGCTCAAGCACCACTTTTGTCGGTACGCCTTGTGCATTGAGCTCAATGATGACCACACTATTGCCACGCAATCCCTTACGGTGCGCTGCGCGTGGGCGCTTTGGCTGCGGATTTTTCAAAAACTCAATGCGACTCGCTGCAACAAATGGGCGTCCGCCTTGTGTTCGCGCTGCTTGTGCTTTAGCCGGTTTGCTCGGTGCTTTCACAACGCGCTCGACCGCCTTCGGCTTAGGTGTGGGTTTAGGCTTTGCCTTCACCACCGGTGCCTCAATGGGCACTACAACATCCGCGGCTTGTACTGCTGTGTTTACCGCCACCATCTGAACCATCTCTTCATCATGCGGATGTTGTAATGTTTCTTCGATCACCTCTTCAACTTCAGCAATGCTCTCAGTGTGATCACCTAATGTCACCATTTGAAGATCAACCGTGCCCGCAACACTCGCTTGTACCGCAAGACTTTTCGGCGATAACATCGTAGCAAGTGCAGCTGTATGCAGTGCACCGACCCCGACGATCAAAAGGAGATTCATGATTGCTGTTGTTTGAAAAGTTCTCTTATTCATAACCATTATCAAAAAATGTTGATTAACTTATGAGAATTATTATCATTTAAGAATCATTTGTCAAATCATTTCATCACTTTTTTTAATCTGACTGATTGTTTTTATGAATGATGATCGCAATTTATCATCGCAATTCGCTCGTCTGCCATTACTTTTATCGCCTTTATGGCTATAATGAAATCGTTTTGTTAATAGGATAAAAATATGATTAGAATTGGCATTATTGGCGTTGAAGGACGCATGGGGTTGAACATCTTACAATTGGTGACAGCGGCAGAAGATTTAACTTTAGGCGCTGCCATCACTCATCATGGCAGCCCAAACATTGGACAAGATGCAGGATCATTGCTACACAGTGAACCCTTAAATGTGCGCATCACGGATGATGTGGCAAGCACCACAAAAGATGTGGATGTATACATTGATTTCACGTTACCTGAAGCCACCATGATCAACATTCAACCGATTGCCAACGCCCACATTCCAGTGGTGATTGGCACCACAGGTTTAAGCACTGAGGATTTGGCACAATTGGCAATCTATGCCAAAGAGACCGCCATTTTACAAGCGCCGAATATGAGCCTTGGCGTCAATTTAGTTTATGCACTCCTTGAACAAGCGGCGAAAGTTTTGGGTAAACAAGCCGACATCGAAGTGCTGGAAATGCATCATCGCTTTAAAAAAGATGCGCCAAGTGGCACAGCACTACAAATGGGTAAAGTGGTGGCTCATGCCATGAATGAAGATTTTGATAAAATCGCGGTGTATGATCGCCATGACATGAATCGTGAGCGCGGCGCAGGTGAAATCGGCTTTGCCACATTGCGCGGCGGTTCTGTGGTGGGCGATCACACAGTGATTTTCGCCACACTTAAAGAACAAATTGAAATCACCCATAAAGCCAAAGATCGCTCCCTTTTTGCTGATGGTGCCGTGTATGCCGCTCGCTGGTTACATCAAAAGCCCCATGGCCTTTACTCAATGCAGGATACCTTAGCCCTTTAATATGGATATTTTAATCAGTACACTCAATGCGCGTTTCTCTCATGCTTCTCTAGCCACCCGTTATTTATTGGCAAATTTAGACGATGATTTACGAGCACGCGCTGAGATTTGTGAATTCACCATTCAGCAAGACACCGAAGAGATTTTAGCCACCGTGTATGACAAAGCACCTAAAATTATTCTGTTGGGCGTCTATATCTGGAACATCAATGAAACCACCAAATTGGTGCGCGAGCTCAAAGCTTTAATGCCTGAGCTCATCATTGTTATTGGCGGACCTGAAGTGTCCCATGAATATGAAGAGACGGCGATTTTTACAACGGCTGATTATCTCATCACCGGTTGGGGCGACATCAGCGCGTATGAATTGTGCCGTGACATTCTCAATGATCAAGCACCAAGTGATAAAGTCATCAAAGGCAAACAGCCGAAGCTCGAAGAAATTAAGCTCCCTTACGATTACTATACGGACTTTGACATTGCCCATCGCACCATTTATGTGGAAGCTTCACGTGGTTGCCCATTTAAGTGCGAATTTTGTTTATCGAGCCTTGATAAAACAGCGTGGACTTTTCCGCTTGAAGATTTTCTCGCGGCGATGGATCGCTTATATCAACGGGGTTTACGTCAATTTAAATTCATTGATCGCACCTTTAATCTCAAACGTGAATTTACCGTACGGATTTTAAATTTCTTTTTGGATAAATTGGCGAAAAATCCTGAAGATGCGCTCTTTTTACACTTTGAATTGGTGCCAGACTTTTTACCCGAAGAGATCAAAGCCCTCATTTTAAAATTCCCTGAAGGGAGTTTACAGTTTGAGATTGGCATTCAAACCTTAAACACAGAAACGCAGCAGCTCATTTCACGGCGCACAAATTTAGCCAAAGCCAAAGAGAACATCTCGTGGCTTTCTAAACATACCTCCGTGCATTTACATGTGGATTTGATTGCAGGTTTACCGGCGGAGGATTTAGAGCAGTTTGCCAAAGGCTTTAATGAACTTTGGTCATGGGAGCCCCAAGAGATTCAATTGGGCATCTTAAAACGCTTAAAAGGCACGCCCATCACGCGCCACACCGATTCATTTGATTATCGTTACAGCCCTGAAGCTCCTTACAGCGTATTTGCCAATAAGGACATGGACTTTACCACCATGAATCAAATGAAAAATGCCGCAAAATTTTGGGATCTCATTGCCAATTCAGGGCGTTTTAATCATACATTGCCGTTATTGTTTGATAAATCTGCCTTTGAAACTTTATGGCAACTCTCTGATTACTTAGTCAAATGTTTTAAACGCACCCACAGCATTCCTTTAGATAAACTCTTGAGTGAAGTCTTTAATTACTTAGTTGAGATCAAAAAAGTACCCATCGCCACAGTACAAACTGCCATGGGCGAAGATTTTATGCGCATTGGGCTGCAAGGTTGGCCAAAATATTTAGGGGATAAACCTGCTGACTTTGCTGAACGACTCAGCAAACATCAACAAAAAACTGCAGCGCCTAAACGTCAGCAACAACACCTTTAATTTGCCTCATAAAAAAAGCTCAGATCTCTCTGAGCTTTTTAACATCAAAATTCAATGTCAGTTATTCAACAATTTGAGCAATTTTATGCTCTTTATTTTGATTGCGCACTGCGCGCTTTAACAAAATATTGTTATTGATGTGGATGGCCACTAAAAATGCAACCACACCTGGCACCACCCATCCCATCGAGATGTCATGTAATGGCAACATTTGCACAAAGCCTGCCGTCGGGAAGAAGACAGAAGAAACGCTGATGAACAACACCACATACGTTGTGATGCGTAATTCAACTTTATCTAATGGCACCAATAATTTATCAATAAAGATCAACACAATCAATGTGATGGTCAAAGGATAAACGATCAATAGAACAGGAATCGCCCCTTTGATGATGCTGCTGAGCCCTTGGTTTGCTAAGCCAAAGCTGATCAATGTGAAGATGATCGCATATTGCTTATAAGACAATCTTGGCATTAAGCTGTGGAAATAGCTGCTGATGGACACAATTAAACCAATCGCTGTGGTCAAACATGCCAAACCGACGATGATGCCCAATAAGAATTGACCTGGTAAACCTAAAGTCATGCGGGAGACTTGCGTTAAGATGTATGTCCCACGATCTTGTTGTTGTAACGCAAATTGCGCTTCATCAATCGGGAAATGGTTACCCACCCATCCTAAAGCGATGTAGATTAAACCTAAGGCAATCCCTGCAATCACTGCGGCATATGATGAGTATTTAAACAAATCTTTTTGATTGGTGATGCCATATGCACGCACTGCTTTTAACACAATGATGGAAAATGCCACCGCTGCGATGGTATCCATCGTTTGATACCCTTCCACAAAGCCTTTGGCAAACGGTGCGGCTTGATATGAAGGATCTACAGCTTCAATCGGTGTATTGAGTTGGAAAATTGCCAATACAATCAATACAAGCATGGTGATCAATAATGCAGGGGTTAAGATCTGACCCACGCGATCCACAATTTTCGTTGGATTAAAGCTCAACCAGAACACCACGATGAAGAAGAAAACAGAGTAGAAAAATAGCCCCACTTTGCCCACTAAATCGCTCGCCAAGACAGATGCATCTGCTGCATAGAACATCGATTTTAAGCCTTCAGCAATGCTTAAAAACAGACCATGTAACAGTCCGCCTTCATTACGAATGAAAGGCACCAATGCCATTTCATAAGAGACTGTGGCTGTTCTTGGGATGGCAAAGAATGGTCCAATGGTCAGATAAATGGCCACCATAAAGACCACAGAGAAAATCACGCCAATGCGTTTTGTTTCTGTGATGAAACCTTCTTCAGAAAAGGAACCAGCGATGATGCCAAGCAGCGGTAAACCCACACCTGTAATGACAAAACCGATAATTGCAGGAAAAAAGTTGCCACCACTGAGCCAACCTGCATTTGGTGGGAAGATCAAGTTACCAGCGCCAAAAAAGATGGCGAACAACATAAACCCAATGGCTGTGATTTTTCGAACCGTCATAATACTCTCTAAATTTTCATCAATATATTTTGTAAGATTGTCTTGGGTAAAGACACTGTTTACGCACAGTAAACGCAATGGGAAACCTTTTGGGTTACTTAAATAGATAGCATGAAAATTTAGAGTACTCAAGTGGCGGGCGCCATAAAGTCAAATTATGACTGATAATCACTCAATTTTTGTTGAATATCCGCCACCAACCCCGTGCCACCATAAATGAAGCCAGAATAGATTTGCACCAATTTTGCACCCGCTTTAATCTTATCTAAAGCATCTTCCCCTGTCATGATGCCACCGGCGGCAATCACAGGAATGGAATCTGGCAAATGCGTTGTGAGCACTTTCACAACTTCTGTGGCTTTTTCTGTCAAAGGTCCACCACTTAATCCGCCTGCTTCATTGGCATTGATGCAATCGGTAACGGCCTCACGGCTTAACGTTGTGTTTGTGGCAATCACACCATCTAATGCCACTGCTTTGATCACTTCTATGGATTCAAGCAACTCTGCCTCACTCATATCAGGTGCTAACTTCACCACAAGTGGGGTGTATTTTTTCGTTTCATTGAACAATCTGCCCTGCTCTGCTTTAAGGGTTGAGAGCAGTTGCATCAAATGATCCTTCCCTTGAAGGGCACGTAGATTTTTAGTGTTTGGTGATGAAATATTAATGGTGATGTAATCGGCCAATGCATAGGCTTTTTGCAAACCAATCATATAATCATCGGTCGCGCGCTCAATCGGCGTCACTGCATTTTTACCAATGTTCACGCCAATCAATGGACCATTGGCGCCATGATTTAAGCGATACTCCGCCAAATTCTGTAATAAATGGTCAATCCCTTTATTATTAAAGCCCATGCGATTAATAATGGCTTGTTTTTCCGGAATGCGGAACATGCGTGGCTTTGGATTGCCCGGCTGTGGGCGCGGCGTCACCGTGCCAATTTCCACAAAACCAAAGCCCATTTTTGCCCACGCAGACAATGCCGCCCCATTTTTATCTAACCCTGCCGCTAAGCCTAAACGATTGTGAAAGGTTAAGCCCATGATGGTGACAGGATCATGCGTCATTTCTGTGGCAATCGGTAATAACGGTAATGTGGCAATGGCGATATTATGCGCCGTTTCAGCCGGTAATGTTAATAAAAAGCGGCGCGCAAAATCCATCATAGGGAGCTCCTTGTGTCTGATAATGGGGTTGATTGTTGTTTGGCATGTAAGGATTGTAGCCACAGGCGAGATTGCAAAGGCTCTTTGCCAAGCAGTGGCTGCAATAAAAAGCGCATCATGCGCTTATAATGTTGCAATAAGGGGCGATCAAGGCGTTGATATTGATGCGTCTCTTCGATCATTTGTAGGGTTAAAATATGGTGTCCTGGCATCACTGGCGTTGGCATTTTAAAGGGATGTTTACTGAGTCCTGCTTCAATCCCCACATAATAATTGAGATTGGCTTGAATCTCATCGCCCTCGCTGTCCGCGGTTAAATCAGGCATCGATCCCAAAGTTTCTAACAATGCTTTCTCAAAGGTGCGCAGCATCCATTCTTGCAAGTCTGCATCGGCATGTTCTAATGCTGCCAGCGCCCGCCAATAATGGGTAAACAGCGATGAGTCGGCATGGTGCGCGCTCATTAAACGCATCAATAGCTCATTTAAATAGTAACCGGACCACACATTGAGCCCCTTAATGAAGGCATGCTGAACGCTGTCATAATCCTCTGCAAAATAGAAGACTTTACCCGCTTTCAATTGCCAATGGCCGAGCTCAAAAATTTGATCACTGTAACGGGCTTTGCGGCTGCGCCTTGCTAGGACTTTAATTTTTCCATGCTGCTCAGTAAAAAGATCGAGCAAAACCCGATCTTCTTGATAAGCACTTTTTTTAAGAACAACGCCAAGCGTTTGCATCACCACGATTAATCTTTATTCCCCATAGAGGTGAGGAACTGACCGATTAAGCGTTCAATGACAATGGCCGATTGTGTCATTTTAATTTGGCTGTCATTTTCTAATGGAATCGGTGAGCCACCGGGATCTAACGCAATGTATTGCTCACCCACTAAACCGGCTGTGTAGATCATTGCGGAGGTGTCATTTGGGATCTCAAATTGATCATCTAATTTCATGGTGACAACGGCACGAAAATCATCCGGATCCAACGCAATGTTTGACACACGACCCACGCGCACACCGCCAATCATCACAGGTGCTTTCACTTTCAATGAGCCCACATTGTCAAAACTTGCTGACACAGAGATTTGCTTACCAAAGCGGCCATCGGTTGTACTGGCACTCAAGGCGAGCCAAATCAATGCCACCACCCCAAGAATCATAAATAAGCCGACTGAAAAATTCACTGCTCGTGTATTCATACTGCTCTCACTCTTAATAAAATTGGCTTCATTCTACTATGTTTTTATCTTTTATGCATGCCAGCGCTTTTTGGATGGGCGCAAAACTTCTGCGATGGGTTGGCAAAACGCCATGGGCCGCCAGTGCCGCTAAATGCGCCTCTGTTCCATAACCTTTGTGTTGTTTAAATCCATATTCAGGATGATCTTGATCTAACGCAATCATGGATAAATCACGGGCTGTTTTCGCTAAAATACTCGCCGCACTGATCTCTTGATGCAGTAAATCCCCTTTGATCACCGTTTCACAAGCAAGGTGATTTGGGAATTTAGGATTTTGATTGCCATCCACACGCACCAAATCTGGCATCACATCCAAACCTGCCACCGCGCGGCGCATGGCCAGCAATGTGGCTTGCAGAATATTGAGCGTGTCAATCTCCTCAACTGAAGCCGACGCTATGCACCAAGCTTTCGCTTTTTCTTTGATCTCTTGTGCGATGATGTAGCGCTTTTTTTCAGAGATTTTTTTTGAATCCGTTAAGCCCTCAATGCCATGATTCGCATCTAAAATCACAGCCGCGGCAAAAACATCGCCACATAACGGTCCGCGCCCGGCTTCATCGACACCGGCAATTAAAAAAACGTTGTCATCATGCTCAGGTGTTTCAGTAAATAAAGAGAGTTGCGTATTCATCAGATGGAATTGACCAATTTATCAATGATGGCTTTAGCCGCCGCTTTATCTGCATTTAAACGCAGCGACTCATGCACTTTTAAAAATTCTGCATCAAGCACATGGGCATCGGCTTTCTCAAATGCCTCTTCCACCAAGGGCTTTAAGCGCTCAGGCGTGACATCTGCTTGGAAAACCTCTGGCACCAATGGCTGACCCGATAAAATATTTGGTAACGAGAAATATGGCGTGCGCACCACTTTTTTGGCAATGTATGCGGTGACCGATGAGAATTTATACGCCACCACCATCGGCTTTTTAAGGAGCAATGCCTCAAGGGTTGCGGTGCCTGAGGCAAGTAACACAACATCCGAAGCTTGCATCGCTAAACGTGAATCACCTTTTAAGACCACCATATGGGCTTGGGCTTCTTGACTGAGCTTCGCCACTGCACTCTCTATCACCTCATGAAGGTGATCGGTTGCCGCCGGAATCAACACTTTTAACTCAGGATGCGTATCCATCAATAAGATGGCCGTTTGCATGAAGATGTCTAACAATCGAGACACTTCACTGACGCGGCTGCCTGGCAACAATGCCAGCACTTTGCCATGCTCAGGTAAATTTAGGGTTCGACGGGCATAAGCCACATCGGGCTGCAACGGGATTTCATCGGCCAAGCGATGACCAACGCACGCTGCATCCATTTTATGTTTTTGATACAGTGCCACTTCAAATGGAAAGAGGCATAAAACTTTATCCACCGATTTTTTGATGGTAAAGACACGTTTTTCACGCCACACCCAAATCGATGGGGAGACGTAATGAAAGGTGGTGATGCCAATCTGTTTGACAGAGGCTGCCACTTTCAAATTAAAATCTGGGGCATCGATGCCAATAAAGGCAATCGGCATGCGATCTTCAGCGGCTTTGACCAATTGCGCCTTTAAACGCAGCAATTTAGGCAAATGCACCAAGACTTCAAAGAGCCCCATCACCGATAATGTTTCGATCGGCGCTAGACTCTCTAAGCCTTCAGCAATCATCAGTGGACCCCCGACGCCAAAAAATTCAGCGTGCGGAAACTCCACTTTCAATGCTCGGATTAAACCTGCACCTAAAATATCACCCGATAATTCACCGGCAACAATCATAAAAGTGGGCGAGGATGATATTTCTTTCACAGGTTAACCTTCTTTTTAATTTAACGCACAATACCACGTTGAGTGGGCACTTCTAAAAAGTCCACCATTTGTTGCAAATGTGGGAACTCTTTAGCCAGCACTTTAATCTCATCGATGGCATCTTGAAGCATCAAGTTTTGACGATACAAAATTTTATACGCACGTTTCGTGGCTAAAATGGCATCACTTGAATAGTTGTGACGACGCAGCCCTTCTGAGTTGATGCCCGCAGGCTCAGCACGGTAACCGGCTGCCGTAATGAATGGTGGCACATCGCGGTGAATCCCAGATGAGAAACCTGTAATGGCACCTGTCCCAACGCGGCAGCGCTGATACACCATAGAATAGCCGCCTAAAATCACATCATCTTCAATGGTGACATGTCCGGCTAAAGATGCACCATTGGCAAAAATGGTGCGCGAACCGACGATGCAATCATGGGCAATGTGACACGTTGCCATGATCCAGTTGTCATCACCAATTTTAGTGAGGCTCGCATCTTGCACCGTACCACGGTTAACTGAAACATATTCACGAAACGTATTGCGATCACCAATGTGCAACTCAGTAAAATCGTCCGCTTTGAACTTTTTATCCTGGGGCACTTCACCGATGGAGGCAAATTGATAAAACGTATTGTCTTCCCCGATGATGGTATTTGCACCAATGACTACGTGGGAAATGAGTTTTGTCCCACGACCAATGCGGCTATTTTCACCCACGATGCAAAATGGACCGATGCTCACATCCTCCGCAATGACTGCGGTTTCATGAATGACGGCGGTTGAATGGATTAAATTTTCTGGCATGATTCATTCCTCCTTAAACAGAGTTAAAATGCCTCCTGACGCATACACATGACTTCTGCTTCACAGACCACAGTGCCATCAACGCGTGCAACGCCAGAAAACGACCAAATACCACGACGCGCTTTTAAGAATTTCACTTCAATTTCCATGGTATCACCGGGTTCAACAGGTTTTCTAAAGCGCGCTTTATCAATCCCTACAAAGTAGTAAATGGAGTTTGGCGTCGCATCTTGACCCGCTGTTTTATATGCTAAAATGCCTGTGGCTTGTGCAATGGCTTCTAAAATCAATACACCTGGCATAATTGGTTTCACAGGAAAGTGGCCTGTGAAGTAGGGTTCATTGTAGGTCACATTTTTGCGCGCTAACAATGTTTCACCTTCTACATAATCCAAAACGCGATCGATCATCAAAAATGGATAGCGATGGGGTAAAAACTTCATAATTTCGTTGATGTCAATCATTTTAGAATCAGACACTGTCTCACCTTTCCTTATTCTTCAAAGTCTATTTTCTTCTCTAAAGCCTTCACACGGCGATAGAGTTTATCAATGTTTTGTAGCTGAACCACATTTTTGCGCCAGCTACGATTATCTGTCACAGGCATTCCGGATGAATACACGCCTGGCTCAATCAACGAATGAGTGACCATTGTATCCCCCGTCACCATGACGCCGTCATGCAACTTGATGTGCCCGTTGATACCGACACCACCGCCAATGACCACGCGATTACCAATCGTCGCAGAGCCAGCAATGCCCGTAAATCCTGAAATAACCGTGTGTTCACCGACAATGCCATTGTGCCCTAATTGCACATGGTTATCGATTTTTGTGCCTTTGCCAATCACTGTATCTTCAATCGCACCGCGGTCAATACAGCTATTTGCCCCAATGTCCACATCATCCGATAAAATGACGCGGCCCACTTGAGCAATTTTTACATAACCTGTCGGTCCTGGCGCAAAGCCAAAACCTTCTGCCCCAATCACAACGCCTGAATGAAGCGTCACGCGATCGCCTAAAATACAACCATAACAAATGGTGACATTCGGATATAAAAAGCAGCCTTTGCCCAGCACCACACTCTCTTCAATGACGCTGCCGGCTTTAATCACAGAATCATCACCGATTTGTACGCCCGCTTCAATCACCACATTTGCGCCAATGTAGACATTTTCGCCGATGGTTGCCGTTTCATCGATCACGGCAGATGGATGGATCGTGCGCACTAAATTGGTTTGACGCGTATCAAATAGATGAGAAACATACGCCCATGCTAAATAAGGATTTTTAGTGACCAAGGCATTGCCTTGATAATGTTCTGCCAAATCAGGCGCTAAAATCACCACAGATGCTTCTGTTGTTTCTAAAAACTGACGATATTTCACGTTATTGATAAACGCGATCTCACCTGCTTTGGCATGTTGGATTGTCGCTAAACGCGTGATCTGACAATTTTGATCACCTTTCAATTCCAAATCATTGATGTGGCGCGCCACATAATCATAAATTTCTGACAATAACATGTTATTTCTCTAGTTTTTCTCTTAATTTATTTAAGATGGAGTCGGTCACTTGTAAGCGATCGGCGGAAAAGATCATGCCAGATTCCATAATGAGATCATACTGATTATCCTCAGCATATTCTAAAATGGTGTCGGTGATCTCTTTATGCATTTTGTAGAGCTCTTCATTGCGGCGCAGATTATAATCTTGACGAAATTCTGAAGCTAAACGGGCATATTCACGCTCTAAATTGAGCAAACTGCGTTCATTCTCTTTGCGCTCTGAATCATCTAAGGCAGATGTCACAATAGAATCTTGTGAATTTTTCATCTCAAGGCTTAAGTTTCTGAGCATTTCATCTTTTTGGGCAAATTCATCTTGCAGGCTTTTTTGTACGCCTTTAATTTGCGAATACTCTTCCACTAAGCGTGGCATGTCCACAACGCCCACTTTCAGTGCTTGCGCTGTGGCAGCATTGAAAGCCAAATTGCATGAGATCAGCAAAATGGCTTTAAGCATCCAACGTTTCATTAGAATGGAATACCAATGGAGAATTGGAATTTCTGCGTGCGGTCATAAGATTCTGATTTGATTGGGTTCGCATAAGAGAACACCAATGGACCAATCGGAGAGAACCATGCCACACTCACACCGGCAGAATAACGCAAGCTTGATGTTTTAAAGCTTTTGTATTTGTCGTTATTGTGCACGTTTTCGCGCAAGTTATCGCCTAAACCATACACTTGACCGGCATCAAAGAACACAGACCATCTTAAGTTGTTGCTCTCTGCAAAGCCTGGCACGCGCATAATGAGTTCAGCCGTTGCGTTCATTTGTAAATCACCGCCAGCGGCTTGATCATTCACATAACGCGGACCTAATGTACCTGAACGATAACCACGAACCGTTCTTAAACCACCTGAGTAATAACGCTCATAAAATGGTAAGCCGGAAGTTTTGCCGTAGCCATAACCTTTAGCAATGTCACCACGCAAGTTCAACACCACATCATCCCCATCAAATAATGGATAGAAGCTGCTGTGTTTAAAGGCCACTTTGTAGAATTCATCCGTTGAACCCGGCAATGTACCTGACAGCGTCAATGAGTTGAGTGAGCCTTCTGTAGCGAATACGGTGCGGTCACGCGTATCACGAGAAATCCCGGTGCTAAAGCGAATCAAGTTTTTCTTCTTCGTCACACGATTCCAGTTGCCGCCATTGTAACCTTCACAATACCCTGTATTGCCGTACTCTTTACACTCAGTGCCGGTTAAATCTTTAACGATTTCCATCGGCGTTTCACGAGTGGTTTTGATGTTCAAACGGTCATAACCCACGCTTGCACCCACGGATGTAAACTCAGTCAATGGATAGCCAAAGTTAAAGCTTAAACCATAACCATCCATCAAATAGTCAGCGGTGTAATCGTTTTTGTTCTTCTGTTTTGTATAATGCGCAGAGACACCCGCACTCACACCACTGTCCGTAAAGTATGGATTGGTGTAAGAGATGTTAAATGATTGTGTTTCATCATCCGTTTCCGCAGACACATACAACTGATTACCTGTCCCCATGAAGTTTGGCTGATCAAAACTAATGTTGAAACCAAATTTAGATTCCATGCCATAGCTCAAACCAAATGTGATGCTCCCTGCGCTGCGCTCTTTAACCTTATAGGTTAAATCCACAAGATCAGAATCCACTTGGCGCGTGACGACATCGACATCTTCCACATAAGGCAAACGCTGTAAACGCACTTTTGAGCGCTCAACATCACTGGACATGAATTGCCCGCCTTCCATCTGACGAATTTCACGACGGAAAACATTGTCTTGTGTCCGCTCGTTCCCTTCGATGTTCACGCGGCGCACATAAATTTTCTCACCATTATCCACAGAGAAAATCATTTTAACGGTTTTATTCTCTTCATCGATGTCCGGAATGGCATTAACGCGTGCAAGTGCATAACCATCATCCCCCAGGCGATCTTGAATGGCTTTCACAGCCGCATCCACTTTTGATTTTTTGTAATACTTGCCTTTATCGATGTCCACCAATGCGGTTAATTCTTCTAATGGCACATGGGTGTTGCCCACCACTTCAAAATCTGTAATGCGATAACGATTGCCTTCATGCACATCAATGTCCACAAATAAGCGCTCTTGATCCGGTGCCACAGAGGCTAAAGAGGAATTCACTTCCGCTTTCATAAAGCCACGTTCTTGGTAGAATTTCTCAATCGATTCCACATCTTCACCCACGATGCGTGGGCTGTAGCGATCTGATTTGGTCAACAGCGTCATAAAGCCAGACTCTTTGGTCTTCATTTGCTTTTTAAGTTTACCATCGCCGTAATTTTCATTGCCCGTAAAAGAGATGTCTGCCAATTCAGCGGTTTTACCTTCAGAGACCGCCAATTCAACATTCACACGATTACGTGGCAACTCAATGACATTGACATCAATTTTTGTGGTGTATTTGCCACGCTCTTCATAGGCTTTGAGTAAATCGTTTTTAATGGATGCCATTTTAGAGGCGCTGTAGGTTTTCCCTTCGGATAAACCTGCCATTTTAAGCATCTCTTTAAATTGCTTAGAGCCCACATCTTTATTGCCCGTGACATTCACACGGTCAATGACAGGACGCTCCACCACATTGATGACCAACACGCCATTTTGTTGATAAACACGCACATCATCAAAGAGTTCTGTGGCATATAAGCGACCAATTGTCTCTTGGATGTTACCTTTTTTAAGTGTCGCTGTATCACCACCTAATTGTGAAAAGACTGTACCAGCATTGAGTCTTTGCAGACCTTCAACGCGAACATCTCGCACAGAATAGTTTTGTGCATAAACGAGAGGCATTGCTAATAACAAAGCCGTTGCGAGTATCGATTTTTGACAATTCTTGAGGACCATTATTATTCTCTAACACTATAAAATCTGAAGGTAAACTAGGCGACAATATACAGAATTTGAGGCGTAATTACCACTCATTTAATAGACAGCTAAAACCACTTAGCCACATCATAACTGATGACCACCGCCATAAAAATAAACATGACGAGCGCACCTAATTGCAAAACTTTGACCTTAATACTATCAGGGAATTGATGTTTGCCCATGATTTTTTCAATCCCAAGCCCCACTAAGCGCCCACCATCTAAGACAGGAATGGGCAATAAGTTCAATAAACCAATGTTAATGCTAAAGAGCGCAGCAAGCTGCACAAAGTAAACCAAACCTGAAGCAAGGGCTTGTCCTGCAATGTTTGCAATGCTCACAGGCCCTGCCATGGTATTGATGTGAAAATCCCCTGTAATCATGCGCCCAAGGAATTTAAACACCATCAAACCATCGCTCACTGTTTTATGCACCGCAGCACTCAATGCATCGATTGGCCCTAGGCGATCTTTGGTCACTAAATCTTTATAAATCGAAGCATCAATCATCACACCTAAGCGCACACGACCGTCTGCATCTGCCTGCGGCATTAATGTTTTACGCTCCATTTTTCCGCCGCGATCAATGATGACTTCAACCGCTTGCCCATCTTTTAAATCAGCGGCAACCGTCAATACATCGTGCCATTCTGGCGTTGGATGGCCCGCAATTTCAATGATGTCATCACCCTTCATTAAACCTGCGGTTTCTGCGGCACTCCCTGCAACCACCTCAGAGACAATCGGTTTTAATGCGGGCAAATAAAGATTCACGCCCAGCTCTTTGTATAAATCTGTCTTGGCATCTAATTTTAAAGACTCACCAATGTCTAACGTGGCATAACGCTCTTTACCATTGCGCTCATAGATGATTTCCGCCTTGCCATCGTCTAAATATTCGATGAGCTTTTGCATCATGTCTGTAAAACTTTCGACATTTTCGCCATCAATGGTGCGAATGAGATCACCATTTTGCAGCCCAGCAATGGCAAAAGGTTGCTCTGCTGTCACTTCGACATAGGGCTTATAAGCCGGCACGCCATACATGAATAAGCCCCAAAGCAGCGCAATCGCCAGCACAATATTGGCCAAAGGTCCTGCAGCAACGACACACGCACGCTTCCAAATTGGAGCTTCTTTAAACTTCATCCCTTCACTGAAGGATTCTGTGTGCCCTTCATCATCCACAAACGCCACATAACCACCGAGTAGAATGAGTCCAACAGCATATTCAATGCCATCTTTTCCTTTGCGGGACCAAATGTTTTTCCCAAAGCCAATGCTGAACTTTGAGACGGCAAAACCCAATTTACGCGCCACATAAAAGTGACCAAATTCATGGATGGTGACCAAAAGCCCCATTAAAATTATGAATCCGCCCACAGAGCGGAAAAAGGTTTCTAACCATTCAAACATCGCTTACACATCCTTTAAGGCAAGTTTGGTGCGCTCACGAATGATGCGATCATACTCAATGATTGCATCAAACGATGTCAGCGGCCCATCGGTCAATTGATCTAAAAAGGCTTCCAACTTTCTTGGAATGTCCAAATAGCTGATTTTATCCGCTAAAAAGGCTTCCACTAACAATTCATTGATGGCATTCATCGCCACTAAATAAGTATTGCCTTTGCGCAAGCACTCTTTGGCAATGCGAAGGCATGCAAAGCGCTCTAAATCAGGCTTTTCAAACGTTAGATCCATCATTTGCGTCATATCAACGGGCTGTTTACCCGATAAAATGCGATCAGGATAACCGAGCGCATGGGCAATCGGAATCGTCATGTCCGGCTCGCCTAATTGCGCAAGTAATGAGCCATCTTGATACGCCACCAATGAATGAATGATGCTTTGCGGATGGATCACCACATCAATATGATCCGGATCCATATCAAACAAAAAGTGCGCCTCAATGAACTCAAGTCCTTTGTTCATCAATGTCGATGAATCAATGGTGACTTTCGCGCCCATGTCCCAGCGTGGATGTTTGAGTGCATCTTCCTTACGGATCGATGCCATTTGCTCTAAAGTGAACGTGCGAAAAGGGCCACCTGATGCTGTTAATACCAATTGAGCAACACCTGATAATGTGCTCTGCCCTTGCGCATTTTTTGGCAAGCACTGAAAGAGTGCATTGTGCTCGCTGTCAATGGGCAGTAGCGTTGCGCCATGGGTTTTCACAGCCTCCATAAACAGCGCACCACCCATCACCAAACTCTCTTTATTCGCAAGCAAAATGGTTTTACCGGCTTTAACGGCGGATAATGAAGACAAAAAGCCTTTAGCCCCCACAATCGCTGCAACCACCACATCAATCTCTGGCATCATCACCAAATCATTGATGGCAGCTTCGCCGCGCCATACCGTGATGTTCATTTGATGCTGTTTAAATAACGCTTCAAGTTCCGCGGCGGCTGTTTCATTGGCCATCACCACATATTGTGGTGAAAACTCTTGGCAAATGGCAAACATTTTCGCCACGCTGCGATCGGCCACCACAGAATGCACTTGATACAACGCTGGATTATTGCGGATGACGGTTAATGTCGATGTGCCGATGGAGCCTGTTGCCCCTAAGATGGAAACGCGTTTCATAATGTACTGACATTCATATTAAAAAGATAAAAACCGAACGCAAAGAAGGTGGCACCGGCAATTAAGCCATCGATGCGATCGAGCACCCCACCATGTCCCGGAAAGAGATTGCCGCTGTCTTTATAACCGGCATGACGCTTAATTAAGCTCTCATATAAATCACCAGAAACAGACAACATCGATGCAATCATGGAAATTAAAATAAATCCAATTTTTTGGCCAACCGAAAAGCTCTCTGGCAATGAAAGGGCCACTAAAATGGCAAACAACGTCGAAAAAATTAAGCCGCCTAGCGCGCCTTCAATCGTTTTGCCAGGGCTAATGCTTGGCGCCAATTTATTGACACCCATTTTGCGTCCCACAAAGTAAGCGCCACTGTCGGCCAATGCCACCAAAGCAATCACATAAAGCACCAAGCCAAAACCATAACCGCCCGGCAATTGATGCAGCATGCCAATGGAGACAAAAAAGCCCATCAACATTAATGAGGAACAAAAAGCCGTCAAACGTGTGGAAACAATCCAATCACGCGGATATTTGACTTGTAAATACAACACCACCGGCACGGCTAGCCACACATAAGTGGCAAATGCATTGACGGTTAATAATAAATCGTGAGAATGCGTCACTAAAAAAATGTACGCAATGACCAATAACAGTGTATTGATGAACAAATATGGTAAACGCACATCTTCATGCAGCATGCGTGCCCACTCAATGACACCAATGATCACAACGACAAGCAACGCCAATTGAAACAACCAAGAGGGTAAAAAGCGAATGGCAAATAAAGCCACCAGCGCCATGATGATTCCTGTAACAACGCGTTCTTTCATATCATTATTCTCATTTCGTTACTGCACCAAAACGACGTTCGCGCTCAGCAAACGACATCAGTGCTTTGTTAAACTCATTCTCATTGAAATCAGGCCACAGACACTCTGTGAAATAAAACTCGGCATACGCAAGCTGCCACAACAAAAAGTTACTCAAACGCTGCTCACCGCTTGTGCGAATCAATAAATCCACCGGCGGAAAATCATGTAAGGCTAAACGCTGACTGACCATCACTTCATCAACTTCATCTAAGCTGATGAACTTATTTTGCACATCTTGGGCAATCGCTTTACAGGCAGAGACAATCTCTGCGCGCGAGCCATAATTGAGTGCGATGATCAAATCTAATTGTTGATTGTTGCGCGTCAATTCCACCGCTTGATGCAATTTTTGTTGCAACAACAGCGGGAATTTATGGGTGTCCCCAATGAAATGAATGGCCACCCCTGCTTCATTCAATGACTGTAATTCTCGATCAAGGGTTTTGATGAAGAGCTTCACTAAAAAGCTCACCTCTTCATCTGGCCTTGACCAATTTTCCGTTGAAAACGCATACAGCGTTAGGGCTTCAACGTGATGCTCAATGGCAGCCTTCACAACCCGTTTCACTGACTTAACGCCAGCATTGTGCCCCATGGTGCGAGGCAAAAAACGTTTTTTAGCCCAGCGACCGTTGCCATCCATAATGATGGCAACGTGACGACAAGCATTCGATTCTGATGCTGCCATGTGCAATTAGATCTCCATCAACTCTTTTTCTTTCGCAGCTAATACCGCATCCACTTCAGAGATCATTGCATCCGTTAATTTTTGGATGGCATCTTCACCACGACGCACGTCATCTTCAGAGATTTCAGCATCTTTCAATTTTTGGTTCGCATCACGGCGGATGTTACGAATGGCCACTTTTGCGCCTTCGCCTTCACCTTTAACCACTTTAACCATGTCACGACGACGCTCTTCGGTTAATGCTGGCAATGGAATGCGGATCAACGTCCCTGTTGTCGATGGGTTTAACCCTAAGTCACTCATGATGATGGCTTTTTCAATCGGACCCACCATGTTTTTATCCCAAGGCGTCACACCTAATGTGCGTGAATCTAACACACTCACGTTGGCCGCTTGAGTCAATGGCGTTGGCGTGCCATAAAATTCCACTTCAATGTGGTCTAACAAACTTGTGTGTGCACGGCCAGTTCTTAACTTTTGCAATGCATTTTTCAAGCTTTCAATGGAGAGGTTCATACGATGCTCAGCATCTTTTTTAATGTCATTGATCATATTTTGTTTCCTTATTGACGCAATAGATTAAATACTCAAATGGATTGAATTATTCTGTCACCAATGTACCGATGTCTTCGCCACATACTGTGCGCACTAAGTCACCCGGATTAAAGATGTTAAAGACGCGAATCGGTAATTTATTTTCGCGGCACATCACAAGGGCTGTGGCATCCATGACGCCTAAATCTTTAGCCAACGCTTCTTTATAGCTCACTTGATCATAACGCACAGCATCTGGATCTTTATGTGGATCGGCTGAATATACGCCATCAACTTTTGTGGCTTTAAGCATGATGTCAGCATTCACTTCAATCGCGCGAAGGGCTGCGGCAGAATCGGTGGTGAAAAATGGGTTACCGGTACCGGCTGCAAAAATCGTCACACGTTTTTTCTCTAAGTGACGCACCGCACGGCGACGAATGTACTCTTCACACACTTCATTGATGCGAATTGCACTCATCACACGCACGTATACATTGCGTTTTTCTAACGCATCTTGTAAGGCCAATGAGTTCATCACTGTGGCAAGCATGCCCATGTGATCACCCGTCACGCGATCCATCCCTTTACTCGCAAGACCTGCGCCGCGGAAAATGTTGCCACCACCAATCACAACGCCCACTTCGACGCCGATTGAGTTAAGCGATTGAATCTCGTCTGCAATTCGACCGATTGTTTCAGGTTCAATACCATAATTCCCTGATCCCATTAACGCTTCACCGCTTAACTTAAGTAAAATACGTTTATACTTAGGGGGCTTATTCATAATCCTTAATCCTTACACTAGTTGATGACACAAAATAACTCGGCATTTTAAAACATTTCATTGTGAATTAATAGCAATGACTCAATATTAAGACGACTTCTTCGCTTTTCTGCGAGTGCCACGCTTTTTGAGTTGACCGGGTTTGGCAACCTTCACGGCTGTGACCTTCTTTTTGCCACCTTTGCGCTGCGCTTCACGCTTTGGCTTCGAGGATTGTTTACGGTTTGCACGATCCGATTGTTTCGCTGCTGCAATCTCTGTAAAGATCTTCTCACGCTCTTTTTTGGTGAGTTTTGGATTCTTCGGCAAAGAGATCAAATCAAAATCAATGAATTTGGTTTCCGGATTCGCATCTAATACACGCACCACCACTTCATCGTTGAGTTTAAGTACTGTGCCTGTTTTCTCGCCGATTAAACGATAACGCACATCATCAAAATGGAAATAATCGCCCGGCAATTTCGACATGTGCACCAAGCCTTCTATGAAGATGTCTGCCAATTCCACAAACACGCCAAACTTCGTCACCCCTGAGATGCGACCATTTAACACTTTACCAATGAACTGCTGCATGTATTCGCATTTAAGCCACGAAACCACATCCGAAACGGCATCATCCGCGCGGCGCTCCATTTCTGAGAGGCTTTCCCCTAATCCTGTCATGATTTTTTCATTGTAAGGATATTTCACGCCTTCGCCTTGCGCTTTGTGGATCAAATATTTAATGCCACGATGCACAATTAAATCGGGATAACGGCGAATCGGTGAGGTAAAGTGCGCATAATGGGTCAAAGATAGACCAAAGTGACCTTCATTGGCCGGTTGATACACCGCCTGCGCCATCGAGCGCAGCATCATGGTTTGAATGATGTCAAACTCAGGCAGATCGGCCGCTTCTGCCAATGTGCGTGCAAAATCACGCGGCTCAGGCGCATCACCACCTTCCACACCTAAATTGTATTCCACTAAAAAGCGGCGCAATTTTGTCAAACGCTCTTCAGGGGGTTTAGCATGCACACGATACAAGGTCGGAATTTCATTGCCTTCTAAGAAAGTCGCCGCGGCAATGTTTGCGGCAATCATGCACTCTTCAATGATCATGTGCGCTTCATTACGCACACGGAACTCAATTTTATCAATCAAGCCTTCATCATTGTAGAGAATCTCTGTCTCTTTCGTTTCAAAGTCAATGGAACCGCGTTGATCACGCGCTTTACGCAATACTTTATACAATTGATAGAGATTTAAAATGTGCGGCATGATCTGAGCATAGTCATCTTGAATTGGGCTATCTTCCCCAATGAGTTCTGCCACCAATTCATAGGTTAAACGCGCATGGGAACGCATCACGCCTTCAAAGAATTCAAAGCTGATCATTTCACCGGTGGGCGAGATCAATAACTCACACACCATGCATAAGCGATCAACATCAGGATTCAGTGAACATAAACCATTGGACAATTTTTCTGGCAACATCGGAATCACGCGATCTGGGAAATAGACAGAAGTCCCACGCGTAATGGCATCGCTGTCAATCGCATTGCCTAAACGCACATAGTGCGCAACATCGGCGATCGCAACATACAATTTAAAGTTACCATCCGCCACTTTTTCTGCATAGACAGCATCATCAAAGTCACGTGCGGTGATGCCATCGATGGTAACAAGCGGTAAATGACGATAATCTTTGCGCCCCACTTTATCTTCTTCTTTGACTTCATCAGCAATCGTTTTTAACAGCGCATCTGTGGCTTTCGAAAACTCATGGGGCAATTGATGCTCCATGATCGCCTGAATGATGGCAATGTCTTTGGTCATTTTACGGCCAAACACTTCTGTCACTTTTGCGGCAAAATTGCCTTGATCGAGCCCTTTTTGATCAATTTCAATTTTCACAAGGTCATGGTTTTTCGCACCTTTCAATTGATCTTCTAACACCAAAAAGTGTTGCGTGATCTTACGATTTTCAGGAATGGCAAGGGCTGAACCATCATATAAAGAGATGCGAGCAATAATTTCATGCAAATGGCGCTTAATCACGCGAATCACGCGACCTTGGCGCATGGATTTAGAGCGGAAAATCCCTGTGATTTGCACTTCCACTTCATCATGATGCATGACATTGCGACAATCTTTCGGGGAGATATAAATCGTATCTTCACCTTTGACCGTCACATAACCGTGCCCTTCAACTGAGCCTTCAAATATGCCAATGACGGTGGCATCCCCAGTCACCGGTAAAAACTCTTGACGATGATTACAATGGAGCTGCCCTGCGCGCTGCATGATGAATAAGCGGCTGCTTAATGCTTCCATCTGCCAATCTTCAGTCAAACGAAAGAGCGTGGCGATTTCATCAAAGGTGACTTTTTCAGCCACTTTTAATAAGGCTTGAATAAAATCACGGCTCGGAATGGCATGGGTATATTTTTCTTGTTCTTTTTTAAAGTTCGCATCATTTTGTACGTAATCGCCAAAATATGCTTGTTGTTCTTGTGTTAATTTAGACATTGAGTCTCCTTTCTTTAAGGCTGATTGCATCAACCTTTTTTTGAATACAGTGTGTAATGTTTGTGATCAGCGCATCTGGCAGTGTCGTCTCTAACGGCACCACAAAGACCGCGCGATCTTTTAAAATATGTGTGCATTTGACGGCATCTTTTTCCGTCATCACGATCGGATCTCTGATTTTGGCAAAATCTTGTTCGCAAAATGCATGATGATCATCAAAGGGATACGGAGTGATATGAACGCCTTGAGCCTTTAAAGCACGAAAGAAATTATCGGGGTGCGCAATGCCAGCCACCGCGCTTGCATGGGTTAAATTGCACCAGTTTGTTGTTATTGTGGGCTGATGTAATGGATATGGCAAACCTAAGGTTTGTTTTAGATCATAACATCGATCAATATAGGGGGTTAAATCATCACAGTGCACTTTTGAAACAATCGCTGAGACCGAGGCTAAGCGACTGACCGGTTCACGAAGTGGACCTGCGGGCATCACATAACCATTGCCAACGCCTTGTTCACCGATGACGGCAATCTCAAAATCACGGGCGAGCGCATAATGCTGTAAACCATCATCACTGATGATCACATCAATGTCTGGCGCTGCATTGAGTAATGCCATGCCAGCTTGATGGCGATCTGCACAGACAGCGACTGCCACACCTGTTTTTTCACGGATCAAATAAGGTTCATCCCCTAACACTTTTGGTGATGATGTGGCATCTGCAACGATGCATCCTTCACTTGTTCGACCATAACCGCGTGAAATTAAGCCGACACAATACCCTTTTTTTTGCAGCGCTGCAATTAAAGCAATCGTCACAGGCGTTTTTCCAGTGCCACCGACATTGATGTTCCCCACCACAATCACGGGCACGGGCAGGCATTTGATGGCTGCTAATTTTTTATGCATCACTCGGCGCGTGGCCATCTGATACAACCATGACAATGGCCACAAAAGATGTGCAATGATCCCTTTGTGTTGCCAAAATTTAGGCGCCTGCATTAAAAACCTCGGCGATACAGCGCCGCCTTTAATTTAGGTTCAGGCTTTGCGCCAATTTTCCGCAAAGCGATGGCTTTAGCCGCTGTAAAATCTGCCTCTTCAAGCGCGATATTGATTAAGTCACTCGGCACTTGATGCTGTCTTAATTGCATCGTAATGCGATGCGGACCATAACCTAAATTCGCTTGGTTGCGGGCAAACATCTCCGCAAAACGCTCAAGACTCACATAATTGTGCTCATGACAATAGGCCAATACTTTAGGCAACACAGTTTCTGGGCAACCTTTAATGGTGAGTTTTTGCGTCAACTCCACAATGCTGTGTTCGCGGCGCATCAATAAATTCAAAGCGCGCTCTTGCCAATAACGCAACTCTTTGGCGGGATCGTGTTCAGTCATGGTTTGGTGTACTTCTCTGCATTTTTTGTCATGCTCGCTAAAATCTCTTCAATGGAGCGATTTTGAATGCGTGGTTTGGTTAATAAGGTTTTGTTTGAACGCACTGGCAGCTGTGGCACAGGTTCATCACGCAGCGGCGTCATCTCTTCAACACCACTTTTTTTCGGCATCACTTGCACATAAAACTCAGGCAATCTCCAAGCTTTTGTGGAAATGTTGTTTAAATGGTTTTCAAGGGTTTGGCGCACCTCTTTTTGATGATACTGTTTAAAATGGCTCATGGACAATGGATCGAGCGCCCCGATGATCCAAAAACGCTTACCTAAAGATGCCACAAATAAGCGCCCTTTTAATTTCTTGGGCAAAAACTCCTGAAACCAAGGTTCGACATAAGCCAATTGACGGGCTCTACGCAATTGAATTTTCAAATCCTGATCATTTAAATTATTTGAATAAATGATCTTCGCCACAGCCCTGTCTGCACTATATCTATGATTACTAAAAGGAATGCTCGGAATGGAGTGATAGTCCCATTCGTTCTCGGGTGCCGCCTTTTTACTCTTTGACAACATTTTAACTACAATTCCTTATAATTTAAAACAATTTAGCGTATGATAGCGCCCACCATTCTAAGCCATTATCACCATTTATCAAAGGAGATATCATGACCGCTATTGCATACATTGGGCGCTATTCCCTCTTCATACTTGCAATTGTTGTTGCCCTCGTTTCTATCCTCTTCCATTTTCCACTGGGTAAAGTGGTTTTTGGGGTGTCACTGGTGCTGATTTTCATCGGCATTTTAGACATTTCCCAAAAGACTTATGCGGTTCGTCGCAACTACCCAATTTTGGGTAACTTGCGTTATCTCCTTAAACATTTCCGCCCTGAAATCCGTCAATACTTCATTGAATCTGACTCTGAAGCGGTGCCTTTCACCCATGGCCAACGTGAATTGGTGTATAACCGATCAAAAAATCATAACTCAAATCGTGCCTTTGGGACGATTCAAAATGTTTATGAAAAAGGCTTTCAATTCATCAACCATTCCATGGCACCTGTTGCCATGCCGGATCCTGATGGCTTTCGCGTCACCATTGGCGGCAAAGAGTGTAAACAACCCTACAGCGCCTCCATCTTTAACATTTCAGCCATGAGCTTTGGTGCATTGAGCTCAAACGCCGTTTTAGCCTTAAATGGCGGCGCAAAATTGGGTAACTTTGCCCATGATACAGGCGAAGGCAGCATCAGCCCATACCATTTAGAAAATGGCGGGGATTTAATTTGGGAATTGGGCAGTGGTTACTTTGGTTGTCGCACAGAAGATGGCCGTTTTGATCCTGAAAAATTCCGTGAAAAAGCCCGTTTGCCACAAGTCAAAATGATTGAGGTCAAAATCAGCCAAGGCGCTAAACCTGGGCATGGTGGCGTATTGCCAAAAGATAAAATCACCAAAGAGATCGCCGAAACACGCGGTGTGCCGATGGATCGTGATTGTATCTCCCCTGCCACACATTCTGAATTTTCAACGCCCATCGAATTGTTAGAGTTCATCCAAAAATTACGCGAACTCAGTGATGGTAAACCTGTCGGTTTTAAACTCTGTATTGGTCATGCGTGGGAATTTGCCGCGATTGTTAAAGCCATGCTCAAAACTGGAATTTTGCCAGACTTTATCGTGGTTGATGGTAAAGAAGGTGGTACAGGCTCTGCCCCCATTGAATTTGCAGACCACATTGGTTCGCCACTGCGTGAAGGCTTGCTCTTTGTGCACAACACATTGGTGGGCGCGAACTTACGTGATCAAATCAAAATTGGTGCAAGCGGTAAAATCATCAGCGCCTTTGACATTGCCCGCACCATCGCCATTGGCGCAGACTGGGTGAACTCCGCCCGTGGCTTTATGTTTGCCTTAGGTTGCATTCAATCATTGAGCTGCCATACAAACAACTGCCCAACAGGCATTGCCACGCAAGATTTAATGCGTCAAAAAGGCCTAGATGTCACCAATAAGAAAAACCGCGTGTATAACTATCATCGCAATACGCTCCATGCGCTGGCTGAGATGTTAAGTTCTGCAGGTATTTCAAATGTGCATGAGTTAGAGCCCCATCATTTGGTATTAAGAACCACAGACAATGAAGTGCGCCTCTTCTCGAACACTTATTATTACTTAGAACCTGGCGCGTTACTCAAAGATGAAATTGCCAGCCAATACTACTCAACTGTGTGGAATGAAGCACAAGCTGAAAGCTTCGCTCCCACTAAAAAATGTGTGGGCTGCTGTTAAGATTCTGTCTTTTTAAACCCATTAAAAAAGCCTCGTTTGAATGATTCAAACGAGGCTTTGATTTTAAAGCGCTTCAATTAGACTAAAGCGCGGCGTAACACACTCACAGGATGCAACGCATTGACGGCAGAAAAACGTTCCACTTGCGTGCGGCATGAAAAACCTGTCGCCATGATGTGATCTTTTGCATCAATGCCGTCGATCTTCACACGCCAAGATTGATCATAAATCTTCTCTGACAATTCTGCTTGGGCACTTAAGTGGCCAAATGCGCCGCTCATGCCGCAGCAGCCCGTTGCCACCACTTCTACCGTTAAGCCAAGCCCTTTAAAAACTTGTTGCCATAAAGCCGGTGCATTCGGTACAGAGGTTTTTTCCATGCAATGACTCATCAAATAATAAGTCGCCGCCGTCGCTTTTGGTAAAGATTGAGCCTTGGCCAAATACTCCGCCAAAAACTCTTGCACAAGGCGCACATTGGTATCGGTGCCAAAGAGCTGCTTGTAATCCTTGCGATACATGACAGTAATCGGCGGCTCAATGCCCACCATTGGCACGCCAAGCTTAGACAATTGCACCAGCATTTTATATTGCTGCTCAGCCGAACGCTTAAATTGATCACGCATGCCGAGCACATGGTACGCTTTACCAGAATTTTGATACGGCGCTAAAAAGACTTTCAACCCCAATTGATGCAACACTTCAATGCAATCTTTGAGCACATGGCCATCAAAATATTCCGTCAATGCATCAGGTACAATGATCACGCTGTGTTCCGGGTCAAATTGCGCCGCCGTTAAGCGTTCAACATCTGCAATTGTCCACTGCGTCACTTTACCCGCCTTCACCAATGCCGCCACGCCATTGTCTTGTGGCATTGTGGCATCCACTAACCCAATTTTTTGCATGATGCTTTTGGTCATCGGCAATTTAAACAGCGGGTTGGTGAGGTTTCGCATCTGATACAACATCGGTGCGCGCTCTTCAGATTGCGCTAAAATGGTGTGCACCAGCGGGCGTTTACGGGTTTGATAATAAACCTCCATAAACTGTGAACGGGCATTGGGAATATTGATCATAACCGGACATTCAGAAGTACAAGAGCCGCAACTTAAACAAGTTTCTAGGGCTTTGAAAATCTCTTCTTCAAATTCTGGCGTATTTTGATCCGTACAGCGACGACGTTCCCACTCTTTAATGAGCATCGCGCGCCCTTTCGGTGATTGAACACGATCACGTGTGGCTTTATAACTTGGGCACATTGGTGAATGGACATCATAGTTAAAACACGCACCATTACCATTACAGAAGTTGATGCGGCGGTACTCATTCCACATCTCTTCGGTGATCAAGGCATCAAACTCGCCGCGCATTGGCGTTGCGTCGATTTTCTTAAGCGTTGCATCCGTCATTTCTAACGGTGCGGCAATTTTCCCAGGATTCATTTGATTGTGTGGATCAAAGGCAGATTTAATGGCACGAATCACTGGGTAAAAATCCCCAAAGAAAGGTTCGCAATATTCAGAGCGTACCCCTTTACCATGTTCACCCCATAAAACACCTTTGTATTTCACGCATAAATCATACACTTGATCACTCACTTTGCGGATCATTGCACGATCTTCTGGCGTTTTAAGATCAAGGGCTGGGCGCACATGCAGGACCCCTGCATCCACATGACCAAACATGCCATACATGAGATTTTGTGCATCTAACACTGCTTTAAATTCTGTGATGAAATCTGCCAAAGCTTCCGGTGGCACGGCGCAATCTTCCACAAATGCCATGGTTCTGCGCTCACCTTTGATGTTACCAAGTAAACCCACCGCGCGTTTTCTTAAGCCATACACATCTTTAATCGCCGCTTCCCCTTGAATCACATTTGAGGATAGCAGTGCACTGTATTGACTCTCTTGCATATACGTGGCAAATTTCGCCACAGAATCTGCCAATTCTGCTTCATCATCGCTGTTAAACTCCACCAATAAAATGGCTTTTAAACGATCAAAATCCACACCTTTAAAATGGTGCTGATTCACTTCCCACACATAATCGTTTTGCGCACGTTCCACCACGCGATCATCTAATACTTCAATGGATGTTGGCGTCACAGGTGCATCCATTAAATAACTTGAATGCCTTAAAGAGGCGATGAAATCATCATAGCTGAGAATCACCAGCGTGCGATATTTCGGGATTGGTAAAACATTGAGCGTCGCTTCCGTTAGAATGCCCAGCGTGCCCTCTGCCCCACATAATAGATGCTTTAAGTTATGGGTTTCATCTTCATAAAAATGTTTGGCATCATACCCAGTCATAGAGCGATTGAGCTCAGGGAAATGGGCATTCATGCTCTCCACATTTGGGGCAATGAGATTGGCCACCGTTTCACTCAATGGGTTATTTTGAGTGGTGTCAATCGGTGCACCATTTGGCAAAAAGCCTTTTAAAGCGATCACATGATGGCGCGTTTTACCATAGGTAAAACTGCCTTGCCCCGATGCGTCTGTATTGATCATTCCGCCAATGGTTGCGCGGTTGGACGTAGACAATTCAGGGGCAAAGAAAAAGCCATGGGGTTTTAAAAAGGCATTGAGCTGATCTTTCACAACGCCTGTTTGTACCGTCACTTGATGCTTTTCAGCATCAAAACTTAAAATCTGATTCATGTGGCGCGATAAATCTAAAATGATCCCCGTATTGAGGGATTGACCATTCGTGCCCGTGCCGCCACCTTTGGCCGTGATGTTCACGCCTTGATGTTCTCGCTTTGCCAGCAGCGCTGTCACAATTGCCACATCTTCACTGTTTTTCGGGTACAACACCGCAGCGGGTTTGACCTCGTAAATGGAGTTATCCACCGAATGCACCAAGCGCGATGCCTCGCTGACTTCTATTTCCCCTTGAAATGGCGTTTGACGCAACGCGTGAATGTACTGCTCTATGGTTTGTTCAGAAATAGAAGGACTCATCTTTTTCTCCCTTATGCCTGGCGTTTCGGTTGATGTAAATAGGTTTCTGACTGCATTTCAATGAGGCGGCTGACGGTGCGATCAAACTCAAAATCCAAGGCATTCGTGCCTTTTGTTTCATAGAGTTCAGCTAGATTTGTTTCAGCGCCTATAATGATTTTAACACCTTGATCATAAAACTCATCGATCATAATCACAAATCGGCGTGCTTCATTTTGACGATCCCGATTTAAAATCGGCACGCCACTTAAAAAGACCGTATTGTAATCAGCGGCCAATTGAATGAAGTCTTGTGAGGCACGCGGCTTTGCACACGCCTCTTTAAAAGTGAACCATGTGGCATCATTGCCCACTTTAAGCATCTCAAAGGCATGACCATTGACATCACGGGTGATCGGCCCTTGACTGTGACCGGTAAGCTCATCAAAGGCTTGTTCAAAATGCGCGATTTGCGCATCGACAGAACCTGTGAACCATACATCCGCCGATTCTAAATGGCGCATGCGATAATCTTTATCACTGTCTAAAGGCACAGACACCAAACGTTTTTTAATGATCTCAATGGCGGGCAAGAATTTATCGCGCTGTAAACCATTTTTATACAACTCATCCGGTTCACGGTTTGAGGTTGTGATGAAGAAAATACCTTCATCTAATAGAGATTCTAACAAGCGATACAAAATCATGGCATCTGTGATGTCAATCACGTGGAATTCATCAATGCAGAGCACTTTGCATTTTTCAGCATAGCGCTTGGCCACCAATTTTAAAGGGTCGCTCTCGCCCTGAAAGCTTCTGAGTTCATTATGCACATCCTGCATGAAGTGATAATAGTGATTGCGAATCTTTGGCACATTGATGTTGTGATAAAAAAGATCCATCAAAAACGTTTTACCGCGCCCGACGCGTCCATAAATATAAATACCGCGGGGATCAGCATATTGCTTGGCTTGATCGGGCACTTTTTTGGTGAGTTTTTGAAAAAACGATAATTTGCGTTGATCTACGACAGGCTCATCATTTTCAATCTTTACTTTTAATCGATCGTACTCTTCTGCCACGCGCAACTGAATCGGATCAATATTATACCCGCGTGTTTCTATCTCCTTAAGATAGGCTTCCTTGATGGTTGACATTACTCCCTCCTACTGCTTTTTTGTTGTTGTCGTCTCTCTTTGAAAAACGACTGTATTAATGTGCGACACTCTTCGGCCAAAACCGCTTGCGTTATCATAACGCGGTGGTTAAAAGAAGCAAAGGTATTGACATTCAATTGTGTGCCAAGCGCACCATGGCGGGAATCTCCGGCCCCAAAGATGATGCGTTTTAAGCGGCTGTGTACAAAGCTGCCGGCACACATCATGCAAGGCTCTAACGTCACATAGAGTTCGCAATCAATGAGCCGATAATTATTTAAAGCTTGCCCTGCTCGGCGAATGGCGACAATTTCAGCATGCGCTGTCGGATCATTTGTGGTGATCGACTCATTAAAGCCGCGGGCAATGATTTGCCCATCTTTGACGATCACTGCGCCAATGGGAATTTCGCCAATCGCGGCCGCTTTTTGTGCTTCCACTAAAGCCTCACGCATGAAAAATTCATCCTGAGGCTCTATCTCTTCTGCCATCATCTACAAACCCCAGTTGAGTAAAAAGGATTTGACGATGTATAATCCTGATTGCACCAGCATGATCGCCAATAAAACAACCATCGGTTTAAAATCAATGTTGCGATAACGCAATGTGAAATTAAAAAGGCGCATCAATGGCGCAGTTAAACGCCCTAACACATCCAGCACAATGCGCGCATTCGGCGACTCTCGAAACCAGCTGCATAACGACACACCAATGATGGCATAAAAATAGATGGTCAAAATGTCTTGAATGATCTCTATTAAAATAAGCCCGAGCACAATCAATGGCGAGAGCGCAAGGCGCATCAATAACATTATGAGCACATACTTAATGATGCCCGCTAACAGCACCACCACCATGCATGACCAATCCCAGCTGCTAAATACGGGTGTGATTCTTCGCACAGGCAATACAATCGGATTGGTGATGCGCACCAAAATTTGAATCATCGGGTGAAAGAAATTCACTTTCACGCATTGCAATAAAAAGCGAAGTAACACCAAAAAGCTGATGCAGTTAAACACCAATTTAATGATAAATTCTAATAATCCTGTCATCAGTGATCCTCACCTTTAATGGTTGCCTCTAAAGATTTCGCGAGCACTTCACTGCGCTCAACCGTTGCCGTCATGGCAGATTTAACCACGTTGAATAAAGCATCATTGTCTTTAAAAACGGCCATTGCTTGTTCTGTGGTGCCCTTAGGAGAACAGATGCTACGAATCAAATCTGGCAATTCAGATTCACCCTCTGCCGCTAATTTGGCACTGCCGAGCATCGTTTCAACCGCCATGCGCGTCGCTTCTTCAGGATTCAGTCCCATTTGTGCGCCCACTTGCCCAATGATTTCGGCAAAATAGAAGAAATACGCTGGACTTGAACCTGCAACCGCAATCACGGCATTGATTAAGGATTCATCTTTCACCCATGTTGCCATCCCGCAACCTTCGAACATCTCTGTCACACAATTGATGCGATCGGCCGTCATATAAGAATTGGCATATAATCCCGTCACGCCGTGCCCAACTTTTGCTGCCATGTTTGGCATCGCACGCACAATGGGCAACTCATTAATCGGTAATAATTGTGTAATCGCTGACACCGTCACGCCCGCTGCAATGGAGATCACCACTTGATGCGGCTGAATGTGCGCACTCATTTCTGGCAACAATGCTGCAAAACCTTGTGGTTTAATGGCCAACACAATGTAATCCACTTCTGATAAAAAATAGCGATAATGCTCAAAAGTGTTGATGCCATATGAGGATGAAAGATGCATTTGACGATCAACACTTGGATCAGCCACAAAAATGGATGCGGGTAAAAATCCCTTCACTAAGCCTGCAATGATGCCTTCTGCCATATTGCCACCACCGATGAATCCTATTTTCATGCCTTGTCCTCTAATAAATGAATGTGGGGTTTGATTTTACAAGAGAGCGCGTAAAGTTGGTAGTTGGCAATCAAAAATGGTGCATAAATCAAAAAAAATTACACTTTGCGCAATCTTTGAGCAGACAAGGTCTGAAAAAGTTGTATAATGCACACCTCTTCTGCGGGAATAGCTCAGTTGGTAGAGCACAACCTTGCCAAGGTTGGGGTCGCGAGTTCGAGTCTCGTTTCCCGCTCCAAATTAAATCCTTAGACATAAGGTGATGTGATGAAGACCAAATCATCATATCCACAACGCTTTTTGCGGGAATAGCTCAGTTGGTAGAGCACAACCTTGCCAAGGTTGGGGTCGCGAGTTCGAGTCTCGTTTCCCGCTCCAATTTTTAAGCCCTTCAATGAAGGGCTTTTTTATTGCCTAAAACTTCCTACAATCCCTTCTGCCTTTCTTTACATTTAAAAACATCGTTTTAAGCAAAAAACATTATTTTTGCATATTTTCTATACATATAAAAAATATATTCCCTTTATTTTTATATAGATACTTATTTTTTGTTAATTAAATATAATTTGATATAAGTCATTATTTACATATCTATACTAACCTAGCTATGGAGCCGATTTAACTTAAAATTAACTAACAATATCTAGGTAAATGTAAATTACAGTATGAATAAAGTATTTAAAATTGTGTGGAGCATGGCACTCAATCAATGGGTGGTGACTTCCGAATTGGGCAAATCACAACAGAAATCTAAATCAACCACTGTGAAGGCGGCTGTTGCTGGCGTTGTGGCATTGATGGGTGCAAATGCATTCGCAGAAACTAAAGGCATCAATGGTTTTGAAGGCTTTGAGCCCGCGCCTCAAAAAGGTGATTTGGTGATTTTAAACAATAACCAAACCCAGGATGTGCCTTCTGAACATTACCAACCTGTCAGTGGCGTTCGTTATGATGAAAAAATCAGTGGCGATAAAAATGTATACTTTGGCGCGACAGACATTCAATATAAGCCCATTTTAGGCGTTGCAGATCCCAATTATGATCCATATGCAGATCACTCAGGTGAACCTAAATATGATCATAATGGTCATTTGAGCCCATTCAGTAAAGGCGATCGTTATGGCCGTGACATTCATTTAGTGTCTAACAATGGTGCGGAAAATGATTTTAAAGGCGACATTTATGTGACGCCTGGCGTGAATCTATACATCGGGGATCATCAAGCCGCCTCTACAAATCTGTTAGGTCAAGACAATGACATGATCATTGAAGGCTATACCCTTGTCACCATTGACAAATCAACGGAAACCTTAAAGAACTTAACATTTAAAAATAATGATTCTGCCAAGCGTATTGAGAACACACGTTGTGAAGGCACCAATACACCTGAAAGCTGTGATAACTCATATAATGGTTCAAATGGTGATGCATTAGGCTATGACATTAATCATGCTTATAACAATGGCATGCGTCCACATGATCCGATTTACGATGAAGGCGGCGGTGCTTTTTATATCCGTGACGATGCTGATTTAACGGTGACGGACAATGTTGAATTTTCTGGTTCAACACCAGGGACTGGTGCTGACTTTAATGCCAGCAGCAGTCGCTTTGCCTTTAAAAAAGACACCAACTTTACCAATGGTTCACGTTTATTTGCCAGTCGTTCAGAAGGTAGATTAGAAGGTGCCGCCAACTTTAATGGTCATGGCGCAGGTTTACATGCCAATGATGAATCAAACATTCACATGACCAATAAGACTTGGAAAGGTGGATCTGATTTATCTAAAGATAAAGGCTATAACACAGTTTCCACCGGCAGCACGATCAGCGCAGATCACGGCATTGAGTTCCATAATCAAAGCATCACCATCAATGATGGCTTAAGCTTTGTGCAAGAATACATTGGTACAGATCCTGAAACCAATGAATACTTATATAAAATCAATACAAGTTTCCCTCAGCGCTCTGAAGGTTATGCGAAAAAAAGCACACTCAATGTGGGCACAGCAGATCAAAAAGCCGATTTCACCCTTGCAAGTGGTGATAATATCTTTAACGTCATCAACAGTGATGTGAATGTGCATGGCAATTTTACTGCAAAAGAGAATGACAACTTAAGTTTCTCCATGATCCATGGCGCACTCAATGTTGAAGACACTATTTCGTTGTCCGCGAATGATGCTGAATTGGTCATCATCAACAGCACCATTCAGGCGAATAATTTCATTGTTGACAATGCAAATGAAAACGAAAAAAGCGCATTCTTAGGCAATACTTTGGACATTGCAGGTGATTTCACATTGGCAAATCATGCCCAAATTTATGATGCCAGCTATTTTGATGGCTCAAATGATGATCGTAAATTCAATGCACCCGGCCTCAAGTCGCCTGAAAAATATGAGCTCACCTATGATCAATTGGTCGATTTCTTAAAAGATGATGCCGCTGCTGCCATTGATGTTGATGCCACTGCATCTTTAACAGCCAATAATGTCAATATGCGCAATGCAGCCATTTATAAAACAGCTGGCGATGTTACAGTCAAAAGCACCATGAATATAGAGGATCAAGCAGAGTTTACCGCAACAAAAGGTGACATCAACATCGGTGAACAACTCGCTGTTACCAAAGGCGCTAAATTAGCTACGATTGATGGCAACATCACTTTAAGTGATGCCAAAGGCTCACAAGTGGATGGCACGCTTGGCATTGCTGAAGGTAAACAATTTGATTTGACTGCCGGAAACCTCATCATTGATGGTCAGCAGTATGAATTTTTAGGCACATTGAATGTCGCTGATGGCGCAACGTTACAATTCAATGGCGCCGCTGATTTAACCAAAGAGAGTGCTCGTTTTAATAACAAAGGTACGATCACTGCCCTTTCCGGTGCAAAATTGGGACAAACGTTGAACGATGGCAGCATCCATGCTTACGCTAACAGCGAATTTGGTCATGTCACCAACAATGGCATCATTCAACTTGCTGGCGCGAACGACAATGGCACTGCTGACCGTGGTAAAGTGACGTTTAATGGCAATTACATTGGTAAGGGCGGTACATTGGTATTTGGCGCAGTCAATACAGATAACATCAAGCGCAATACGACAACTGATGGCGCTGAGGTTAATCCTTTTGATACAACGCATAAAGATTTATTGATCATCACAGGTGATGCATCTGGCAATACGAATGTGATCGTACAAAAAATCGAAGGTCAATTCACAGATCAAGGAATTTTACTCATCAATGTCCAAGGCACCAGTGAAGCAACCGCTTTCCAATTAGACCCAAGCCGCGGTATACGCTCTGGCGTGACTGACTTTACAGCATTGGAAAAACGTGGCAATGATTGGTATTTAGTGGGCAGCACTGAGTTTAAGCCCTCCATTCCATGGACACCATTAGAACCTGCAAATCCAATCGAGAAACCTGAAGAACCAAGCAAACCGGTTGATCCACAGCCTGAAGAACCAAGCAAACCAGTTGATCCACAGCCTGAAGAGCCAAGCAAGCCAGTTGATCCGCATCCTGAAGAACCAAGCAAGCCAGTTGATCCGCATCCTGAAGAACCAAGCAAGCCGGTTGATCCTCAGCCTGAAGAACCAAGTGAGCCAGTTGATCCGCATCCTGAAGAACCAAGCAAGCCGGTTGATCCTCAGCCTGAAGAACCAAGTGAGCCCGTTGATCCGCAGCCTGAAGAGCCAAACAAGCCGGTTGATCCTCAGCCTGAAGAACCAAGCAAACCGGTTGATCCTCAGCCTGAAGAACCAAGCAAACCGGTTGATCCTCAGCCTGAAGAGCCAAGTGAGCCCGTTGATCCGCAGCCTGAAGAGCCAAGTGAGCCCGTTGATCCGCAGCCTGAAGAGCCAAGCAAGCCAGTTGATCCTTGTGATACTCGTTCAAGTTCAGATACTTGTGCAGCACCGGATCCATTGCCAAAAGATCCTGAAGATGAAGAGCCTGAAGAGCCAAAACCTGAGCCTAATAAACCTGCACCTGCGCCGATTTACAGCCCAGAAACGGTTGCTTATTTGTCACAACATGCAACCGCTAACCACATGTTTAACTTAAAATTCCATGATCGTCTCTATTTACCGGGTGAAAATGGCGTTTGGGTTCATGCACAAGCAGGCTTTAATAAAATGCGTTCAAGTTTAACGCAAGATATTTCTGCAAAGATGGATTACTACACCATTCATATTGGTAAAGATTTGGTGGAAAATGAGTTGTATCAATTTGGTGTAATGGCAGCTTATGGCCATGCATCGGGGATAAGCCGCAATCATCGTCATGGCATCAAAGCGGATATGGATAGCAACGGTTTTGCTGTGGGTGTTTATGGTTCATACACGCCAACTGAACATCGCTATGTTGATGCATGGGTGCAATATGCTTACTTACACAACAAGATAACACGTAAGAAATTTTCGTCAGAGAAATATAATTCAAAAGGCTTATTGGCCTCGATTGAAGCAGGTTATGCCTTTAATATTTCTGAAAACTCTTACTTCCAACCACAAGTGCAATTGACCTATATGGGCGTGAAGTCAGATCGCCATGAAGAAGCAAATGGCAACATTGTGACCAGTAATAGCGGTAATGTACAAATTCGTGTGGGTGCGCGTGTTTATGGGGATAAAACGCTCTTTAATGGTTCAACAACGCCATATATGGAGCTCAACTATTTCCACAATACCAAACCATTTAAAGTGAATGTCCAAAATGGCAATGGCATGACCACCATCAGCCAACAAAATGCACGCGATATTTATCAAATTGAAGTGGGCTTTACCAGTCAATTGAATAAGGATCTTCGTTTAACGGGTGGCGTTTCTTATGCGCAAGGTAAAAAGAGACAAGACTACCGTGATACAAAAGTGCGTTTAGATTTACGTTATAACTTCTAAATCGCTGAAAACACAACGCCCTTCTTTACGAAGGGCTTTTTATTCTCTATCATCTCAGCTTTCTATTGTAAGGATCAAACCATGACCATTTGGGTGGATGCCGATGCGTGTCCAAAAGTGATCAAAGAGATTTTATACCGTGCGGCTAAACGCACCTCAACCATGCTCTATTTAGTGGCGAACCAAAATTTATCTGTGCCCGTTTCCCCGTTCATCCGCTCTTTGACGGTGCCTCAAGGCTTTGATGTGGCTGACCATGAAATTGTCGCGCGCATCAATGCTGGTGAATTGCTCATCACGGCAGACATTCCACTTGCCGCCGATGCCATTGCAAAAGGTGCTTTGGTCATCACACCACGTGGCGAACCTTTAACGAAAGAGACGATTGGTTCACGTTTAAGTTTACGCAACTTTATGGATGAATTACGCTCAAGTGGCGTACAAACTTCAGGTCCACCACCATTATCACAAAAAGAGCGTCAACAATTTGCCAACGCGCTTGATCAATGGCTACAAATGCAACAGTCTTAATGGCTGCTTGTACCAAAATGCTCATTATTCACCCAGCCGCGTTTATACAACTGACCACTGAATAAACGCCCAAGCACATAGCCGCAATAATGTTTAAATCTGTCTGAGATTTCATTTTTATTTTCAATTTCTGCATTGATACCAATGTCCATCACCCCATTGTCATACATATCGATGGACATTTTAATGTTCACTGAATTATTCCATTGTGTGCTGCCACCGGTATTGCTATTGGCATCCGCAAACACTGGCAAGGATGTGATGAATGAATTTTCAACACAAACAAAGGTCGTACCAACACTTTTAGTAATGTCATTTATAAACTCTCAATTTTTAGTCAGTGAACCGCAAACTTTCCAAATTCACCATGGAACCACTTTTCTAAGCTGCCTGTGCGGCAGTGAACCCCCTAAACCCCGATGGCACTACAAATCTAGCTTTCTAAGCTGCCTATGCGGCAGTGAACATGTGCCTATATCGTAAACAAACCCACCTTTTTTTCTAAGCTGCCTGTGCGGCAGTGAACGCAAACTTGCGGTTAATGATCATACAGAACATTTTCTAAGCTGCCTGTGCGGCAGTGAACATGATGATTGAGGCAAAGAACAAAATGCCTTTGGTTTTCTAAGCTGCCTATGCGGCAGTGAACAGAGAACAATCCTGAGAAGTTCTTAAAAGCATTTTCTAAGCTGCCTATGCGGCAGTGAACCCTTGAAAGATTGATAACCGCCTTTTCTTTGCTTTCTAAGCTGCCTATGCGGCAGTGAACGCCGCGCGGCTTATGGTTGCGAAATTCAATAATTTCTAAGCTGCCTATGCGGCAGTGAACAGAAAATCAATGAGGTTAGCAAGAAGTTTGTGTTTCTAAGCTGCCTATGCGGCAGTGAACCAATTGAAGAACGTAAAAAGCGTCATAGTAGCTTTCTAAGCTGCCTATGCGGCAGTGAACGCCTTTTATCGCCATGTTTGATTAAAAAATGCTTTCTAAGCTGCCTATGCGGCAGTGAACGCAGAAGAAGCATCCGAAGCAGCAGCAGAAGCTTTCTAAGCTGCCTATGCGGCAGTGAACTAGAAATGGCTTCAACAATCCACGTCATTGCATTTCTAAGCTGCCTATGCGGCAGTGAACTTGCAATCATGGAGTACAACACTAATTTTTTCTTTCTAAGCTGCCTATGCGGCAGTGAACCTGGCGCTTTACCTTCCTTGATTGGAAAATGTTTTCTAAGCTGCCTATGCGGCAGTGAACAGCTTAGCAGGCGTACTTACTGAATTTTTAAATTTCTAAGCTGCCTATGCGGCAGTGAACACAACGTGACATGGATCGAACATAGCGATAAATTTCTAAGCTGCCTATGCGGCAGTGAACGAATTACCCAAACGTATCAAAGCCCAAATCATTTTCTAAGCTGCCTATGCGGCAGTGAACGAAACGATCGGCAACGGCAGGTTGATTAGGGATTTCTAAGCTGCCTATGCGGCAGTGAACTAGTGTACTCATATAGCTAGTGATAGCTAAATTTTCTAAGCTGCCTATGCGGCAGTGAACGTAACCAACGCTCTAGAATTAATAACATTCTAGTTTCTAAGCTGCCTATGCGGCAGTGAACGGAGAAGTGAAACCATTATCATTTTCGACTTTTTTCTAAGCTGCCTATGCGGCAGTGAACACTAATTGAGCATTAGGATATTTTTCATGTAGTTTCTAAGCTGCCTATGCGGCAGTGAACTGCCAAACAAAGCTGATTGAATTAAATCAGATTTTCTAAGCTGCCTATGCGGCAGTGAACAGCCTCAACATCAGGCATCACTTGCATGACCATTTCTAAGCTGCCTATGCGGCAGTGAACTTTCCTTTTTAGAGAAAGTCACCAGCTGGACTTTTCTAAGCTGCCTATGCGGCAGTGAACTAATTAAATTAACTTTAGAAACAGGGTTTGTTTTTCTAAGCTGCCTATGCGGCAGTGAACTTGATGCAGATATTGTTGATCAGGCGCAATCTTTTCTAAGCTGCCTGTGCGGCAGTGAACCAGAAATCCAAGTTCAAGAATTTAGTTTCACATTTCTAAGCTGCCTGTGCGGCAGTGAACGAATATAACGACAAATTCAATCAAAACAGAGGTTTCTAAGCTGCCTGTGCGGCAGTGAACGAATATAACGACAAATTCAATCAAAACAGAGGTTTCTAAGCTGCCTGTGCGGCAGTGAACTGAGCGAAATTGGGCAGGCTTCAACGCTTCTTGTTTCTAAGCTGCCTGTGCGGCAGTGAACTTGGGCTTAATTGTTGGCGCGTCCTTTGCCTCTTTCTAAGCTGCCTGTGCGGCAGTGAACTTTTAAAGCACACTGTTGCAACAGATGAAAACTTTCTAAGCTGCCTGTGCGGCAGTGAACAAAGCGGAGCTCATGAAGCCTTACAAAAAGATTTTCTAAGCTGCCTGTGCGGCAGTGAACCTGCAATTACAATGCAGAAAAAAGAAGATGGTTTTCTAAGCTGCCTGTGCGGCAGTGAACTAGAGGCTTTATTGATAACATTGAGAACCCTCTTTCTAAGCTGCCTGTGCGGCAGTGAACTCTTTGATACTTTGTCAAAGTAGCGAACTTTGTTTCTAAGCTGCCTGTGCGGCAGTGAACAGAAAGCGTAGTATCAGTGAAAATCTCGGATTTTTCTAAGCTGCCTGTGTGGCAGTGAACCGCACAAATGATGTGTACCGGCTTTGATGAATTTTCTAAGCTGCCTGTGCGGCAGTGAACATATTGACGGACAACTCAAATGGGATTGGGAATTTCTAAGCTGCCTGTGCGGCAGTGAACTCACACAATAGCAACACATGGACGCTTAAAGCTTTCTAAGCTGCCTGTGCGGCAGTGAACGGCAGACGTGAGCGATCAGCATTTAGAGCAGTTTTCTAAGCTGCCTGTGCGGCAGTGAACTTAATACGCGCGGTATTCAGATTAACACAGACTTTCTAAGCTGCCTGTGCGGCAGTGAACAGTTAGAGCGCCATTTGCAAAACACGGGTTGGCTTTCTAAGCTGCCTGTGCGGCAGTGAACGATTTCACGCTTGTATCATCACTAAAAGATGTTTTCTAAGCTGCCTGTGCGGCAGTGAACCTTTCTGTCTGTTTCTTTGTTGATGCGAGTCGTTTCTAAGCTGCCTGTGCGGCAGTGAACCTTTCTGTCTGTTTCTTTGTTGATGCGAGTCGTTTCTAAGCTGCCTGTGCGGCAGTGAACATACTTCTTCTGAAACTTCTTTCAAATCAACCTTTCTAAGCTGCCTGTGCGGCAGTGAACAATTCGATCCGCAGCTAGAAAAAAAGGCTTTCTTTCTAAGCTGCCTGTGCGGCAGTGAACAACACTCGTTTTTGAGTTCCATTGTTGCTGTGTTTCTAAGCTGCCTGTGCGGCAGTGAACAAATGGCTGTGATCGAGCGCAAGAAAATCGAATTTCTAAGCTGCCTGTGCGGCAGTGAACCAAGTGAGGGCATTTTGCGCAAGTTCGCGGCATTTCTAAGCTGCCTGTGCGGCAGTGAACATCAAAAATTGACGAGTACAACGAAAGCGAATTTTCTAAGCTGCCTGTGCGGCAGTGAACGAATTGTTAATTCAAGGTGCAATTCAGCTGCCTTTCTAAGCTGCCTGTGCGGCAGTGAACCGCTCTCTTCCAAATGTTTCCGAGATGTTTTTTTCTAAGCTGCCTGTGCGGCAGTGAACGGTTTTGCTCATATGTTGATTGGTGAGCGTTGTTTCTAAGCTGCCTGTGCGGCAGTGAACACAGATTTGCGGTTTAATCACTACAGATTTGCTTTCTAAGCTGCCTGTGCGGCAGTGAACTTATCAAAGTATGGCTGAAAGCGTTTTCCTGTTTTCTAAGCTGCCTGTGCGGCAGTGAACATCAAGACAAGGAAAACTTTTATACAAGTGTTGTTTCTAAGCTGCCTGTGCGGCAGTGAACAAAAGGTCATGAAAGCAATTGTGGAAGCATTATTTCTAAGCTGCCTGTGCGGCAGTGAACATAATCATATTCTTATGCAGTTATAAGGCGACTTTCTAAGCTGCCTGTGCGGCAGTGAACTAGCTACAATTGGCTATATGGGTGCCACGGCTTTTCTAAGCTGCCTGTGCGGCAGTGAACTACGTTAATTTAATTTATAAATTTTTTCAGTTTTTCTAAGCTGCCTGTGCGGCAGTGAACTTGAGATTGACCAACCCTTTTCAAGAGATGCATTTCTAAGCTGCCTGTGCGGCAGTGAACTGAAACTCGGGTGGATGAAGAAGGGAGATGGCTTTCTAAGCTGCCTGTGCGGCAGTGAACTTAAAACCATCAAATTTAACACCGGCAGGTTTTTTCTAAGCTGCCTGTGCGGCAGTGAACACGCTCCTACTATTGGCGGGTTCTTGCCAATATTTCTAAGCTGCCTGTGCGGCAGTGAACAATCATGAAGATGCAGAAGAATTACTGATACATTTCTAAGCTGCCTGTGCGGCAGTGAACGAACCCGCCAATAGTATGAGCGTATTATCATTTTTCTAAGCTGCCTGTGCGGCAGTGAACTCAATTTCTTGTTGGTGCGTTCATGATCAGAGTTTCTAAGCTGCCTGTGCGGCAGTGAACCATAAGTTGGAGCGTGAAGAATCAATGAGTATTTTCTAAGCTGCCTGTGCGGCAGTGAACCAGCAGAAAGAGTTAAAAGCGTTGTTAGTAGCTTTCTAAGCTGCCTGTGCGGCAGTGAACATGTACCCGCTGGGAACAATACTTCATCGCTGCTTTCTAAGCTGCCTGTGCGGCAGTGAACATAGCCAGCCCAGACATAGTCGGAATAACTTCTTTCTAAGCTGCCTGTGCGGCAGTGAACAACAGCTGAGGGGGTGGCGTAATGATGATTGATTTCTAAGCTGCCTGTGCGGCAGTGAACGTACTGAGCGCACTTTTGCGCTGAGCCAATTTTTTCTAAGCTGCCTGTGCGGCAGTGAACTAATGTCAATAAATTGCGATCCATTCGATGGCTTTCTAAGCTGCCTGTGCGGCAGTGAACATATCCGAATGCCAAAGTTGAGCGCACAGACGTTTCTAAGCTGCCTGTGCGGCAGTGAACCACACCCAAGATTTACTTGCCAAGATGGGCTTTTTCTAAGCTGCCTGTGCGGCAGTGAACCCAAAGCGTCAAGGCGTTGAATGCGTGACTGTTTTCTAAGCTGCCTGTGCGGCAGTGAACATGCAGAAAGCGCTCAACGCGTTCCAACGTGATTTCTAAGCTGCCTGTGCGGCAGTGAACGGTTGATGTAACCAGTACACCTTTACCGCCGCTTTCTAAGCTGCCTGTGCGGCAGTGAACGATTCACAGACATTAATGGTTGCTCCCACTTATTTCTAAGCTGCCTGTGCGGCAGTGAACCATTCCAAGTGGTGCAATCTTTGAAGAGGAAGTTTCTAAGCTGCCTGTGCGGCAGTGAACAAGGAGTAAGCATTGAAAGATAAGAAGCCATTTTTCTAAGCTGCCTGTGCGGCAGTGAACAGATGGCTTTTATGCTACCGATGAATATGAGTTTTCTAAGCTGCCTGTGCGGCAGTGAACGTAATAATAAATGGTTTCAGGCTTTACGCCACTTTCTAAGCTGCCTGTGCGGCAGTGAACATTTAAACGCCCCTGGCGTCAATCGCCCTTGGTTTCTAAGCTGCCTGTGCGGCAGTGAACTATAGACACGATATGTGGGAGAAAACCGAAATTTTCTAAGCTGCCTGTGCGGCAGTGAACATTAATGAGAAATTTAACTCAAGCGAGCTGCATTTCTAAGCTGCCTGTGCGGCAGTGAACGCCTTAACCAAATTTTATATATAGACATAAAATTTCTAAGCTGCCTGTGCGGCAGTGAACTCATTTTGGCTTTATCCCTTAATTTTTTCAAATTTCTAAGCTGCCTGTGCGGCAGTGAACTTAATTCGTTATTAATAACTTCTCTCTCTTTTTTTCTAAGCTGCCTGTGCGGCAGTGAACCCAATACCATTATCTTTTAAGCATATTTGGTATTTCTAAGCTGCCTGTGCGGCAGTGAACGTTTCCCCTAACCCGTGATGTAATAAATCACATTTCTAAGCTGCCTGTGCGGCAGTGAACCTTGTTGGTGATACCGTTTTGAACTCTGAAGATTTCTAAGCTGCCTGTGCGGCAGTGAACTTTCTGATAAAAATATTGGAATCCAATCATTATTTCTAAGCTGCCTGTGCGGCAGTGAACAGAGATAATCTTATTCAAGATATTGATAAGATTTTCTAAGCTGCCTGTGCGGCAGTGAACAAACAAGTATTGAACAATATGAATTACCTTTATTTCTAAGCTGCCTGTGCGGCAGTGAACATTAATTGTATTACTTAGTTTATTTTGAGGTTTTTCTAAGCTGCCTGTGCGGCAGTGAACCTAACATTAGTGTTCCCTGAGTATATAGAGGATTTCTAAGCTGCCTGTGCGGCAGTGAACAGATCCTGATCCTGAAGAAATGGACTCTTGGGTTTCTAAGCTGCCTGTGCGGCAGTGAACGGAACATTTAAAAATGATCGTGGCACGTTGTTTTTCTAAGCTGCCTGTGCGGCAGTGAACGAAGTCAATCTCTCAACAAGAGATTTTGGAATTTTCTAAGCTGCCTGTGCGGCAGTGAACGGTACTCTTTCAAACCGTAGGGACAATTTAAATTTCTAAGCTGCCTGTGCGGCAGTGAACGCAATTGTTATGCGCTGCACCAATCTTATAAATTTCTAAGCTGCCTGTGCGGCAGTGAACGGTGCACCACTGCATCTGTACCACTTTCGGTTTTTCTAAGCTGCCTGTGCGGCAGTGAACTGCCCTATCGGGCAATATGGCTTAACCCTATTTTTCTAAGCTGCCTGTGCGGCAGTGAACGATCAGCTTACATGCGCGTGCAAAACGTATCGTTTCTAAGCTGCCTGTGCGGCAGTGAACAGTAAAATTTCGGCACAAAAGATAGGAAAAATCACTGATCGCAGGTAGTTTACCTAAAAAGACCAATGATTTTTCCTTATTTTATAAGCTACTGATTTTTATCCAAATTTTTAAAGAGCAAAAAACATTGGTTAAAATTCAGGGACAGCAGACAATTGTTCATGATGACTCAAACCATACGTTGTAAAGTTTGCCGCCTCCGTTGGTGCTGTCACTTTTACTTTATGGATCAATAAATGAAAACGTTGATCCGTGCTTTCACTTTTCATCTGAACATAAGGCAAATCACAATATTCTGGCGTTTTGCCATTCAAATGTGCCATGGCATCCTCAAATGTCACATGCTTACGCTTAGCATAGCGGCGCGCTAAACGCTCAACACTGCTTTTGACCTGTTTACGCTGATAAATCGCATAATGCGTCACACGATTGGGCACCGGCTTAATAGAAGAAATGTGCACATAATCCGTCAAACGTGACAGCCACAAACCTGCATTCAATGCCATTAACTCAGCTTCTGTCTGTGCAAAGATGCGCATGGTTTTGCCAAGACCGATTTTTCCCTGATCAGGCTCAAAAACATAACCTGGGAAACTGAACCCTATGCCTTTGTGCTGCTGACGATTGTGCATATCCACCAACGCAACATGCAGCTGTTTAAATGCCTGATTGCGAATGAAATTGAGAGAAATATCCTCTTGCACAATGAATGTAATCTCTTGATAAAACTGCATACAGTTCCCCTACTCTTTCCCGCTCTGACCAAACACACCACCACGAATGAGCACCGCCATCACATAATGTTTTTGATCATCCTTCTCTAATTCACCGCCTGTGGCATATGCATCAAACAATGTGAAGAAGTCCTGTTTATCTTTCGGCGTACGGAACGCGCGCCCTAAATTGGTCACGGCACCATAAGGTTCAATGGCAATCGGTGCATTGTGCTCATCAAAGCCTTTATACCATGTATCAATGGTGCGCAGCGCATTGCCCACTTTTTGTGAATGCATGGCTGCTGTGCCATTGACGGCATATAAAATCTTGCTCTTTTTCTCTTTGTTGCTCTCATTTTTATCAAGCACCAACTCTTCACTCGGATAAACTTCCTGCGCTTTACCCATCAATGCATAAGCATCCACTTGAATTAAAAAGTGATCCCCTGAATGTTTGAGGGCATTGGCAATATAATCGGCCAATTTTTGTAAATTTGTTGCAGTTTCTTGATTGTCAGGCGTTTTAAAGTTACCATTGATGCAAAAAGATTTGGCATCAAAAATCAATGTCTCTTTTTGCGCATCATTCGTGGCATTTAATGTGACGCGAACTTCAACCTTCTCTGCCCCAACGCGATTGCGCCATAAAAATCGGCCATTGGCGATGTTATGCGCATAACGTCTGGCAAGCTCTGAGAAACCAAAATCCTTCACATACTCTGTCACCATTTGACGATACGAGGCCAAAAACTCTTTACTGTTACAGGCTGACGGATGCTCTAACCCATTGAGCACTTTTAAGGTGAATGACATTTTTAATGTATCGTGAGCGGCGCCTAAAGCACACGCATCGACGCGTTGTAAGTTTGCCTTTTCCACTTCTGCATCTAATTTGTTTGTATCTTTCGCAAGTGCCGATTTTAGGCGGTTTGAAATGGTACCGCGCACTGATTTTTCAATCAAAGCCAAAGGTTCTGCGCCCTCTTTTTCACGCTGATCCCAACATGTGCCATAAAAAAATGCATCCGATGGCACCAATTTTTTCTCAAAAGACAACACGCTCGCAACTTTAATTTTTTCATTCTTAGACATATTTTTTCCTCTTTATTTATTGATTAAACGATTGTTATGATTGATTACGACAAAGATACAAGCCTTGCGCCTCATCGACATGATAAGACCAAAACAGTGATGACAATGACTCACAGCGATGCGGCATCACAAAGCGCCCAAGGGTCAAAATGCTCTCTGCAAAGCAATGCGGCGTGACATCATCACGCTGATTCAAAATGGGATCGGTCACCGGTGACAATGCCTGAAATCCCACACTAATGGGCACCAGCCAACCATGATCCCCAAGGCGAGCAGATGACCATTGCGCCCCCTCGTTGTGTTCATTCGGTGTGGCTTCATGTTGAATGGCTAAATGATCCAACAAAATTGTGATGGCATCTTTCTCAGGATTTTCTTCCATTGCCTTTGCCATCACATCACGCGCTTCCACTAAAACATTGCCCAACATTAATTCACGGGCAATGTGACGATGATCAGCACTGTCATCGTCGCCATCGATGCTTACCCATTGGCACTCTTTGACAGACATCACATCGCCGCTCGCAAACTTCATGCGCATCACATACTGATCACATGCTTTGACGAGCGCCGCTCGCACATCACTGCTTTTGATGATGGCACCTGTGACTTCCATCAATAGTGTGACGCGTAAATCACACAAAGGCTCTTCGATGAAAGGTGACGATTCTGCGGTATCATCCGGCTCTCCTTTCTCTCTTTTCTTTTTCAATTGCATAGGATTACGAGAATTGATCACAGAGTGCACAAAATCGCCGCGCCCTTTATGGGTACGCAAATGAAAATCATGACAACTGACCGCCAATTGTGTTAAACGCACACTGTCTAAATCAGGCTGCTGACGCAAATGACGCTCTAAAGCATGCATTGCCCCAAGCCATGAAGTGATGGCGGGAAAGCCTATGGTTAAAGGGCTGCTCAACGCATTGGCATTGTGAATGGATAAATGCGGAATCTTTAAAAAATATCGTTTGGCCATCAGAAAAACTCCTTATCATTCGCTAAACATGCCATCACTGCTAAGCGAATGGCTTTGCGGGCAGGCTCATCTAATTTATGGGCGCGATCCACCGTTTCATATTCACTGACAATGCATTTGGTGATCATTTTTGCCATCTCTTGCTGCCACTCTTGATCTTCGCGTTCTGCTTGATATTGTGCATCTAGCCAAATTTTCTGAACTTTTGGCAGATTGTGATAACGCTCATCCTCACTCCATGTTGCCGGCATTGAGGCACGCACTTGGTACGCTTTACGCAAAATGACATCAATGATGCCATGAATGATGCGTTCAATCGTCGCGCGCACCTCATGAGTGTTATAATCCTGCTTCACAAATCGATGCAGTGTTTTAAAGCGTGAATGCTCTTTTTTCAGATACAGCGTTTGTTTAAAGAAATCTGATGTTGGGACACGAACAGCGCGTTTTTTCAGGCGCGGTGGCAAGCATGGCAATAAATAGACTTTACCCGCCATTTGACTGTTAATGCTGCTGATGTTTTGCGGCTTTGTACCGCCATGACTCAACAAGGTTAAATCTAACACATCCTGATATGGCTCATGCCACTTGCCTTCTCTACGGGCTTTGCGCGCCGCTTTCGAAAACTCTGAAAAGCGCATCTCATCAATCTCAGTTTTCACGCGCATCAATGTGTTTGAAGAAGTGAGGATGGACAATAAATGATATTGCCCCTCGCCTAAAGGAAAATACACCTGCTTGAGTAAGCCGTCGGTTTTCAGTTCGCCATCATCCGTTTTAATCTCTAAAAACTCTTGGGCAATCTCATCAAAATTCAGCCCTAGTCCTTCAATGTATTGCACCAATAAAGGATGACGCGTTTCAAAGCCTTCAATCACAGTGCAATCTTCCGTCAATGGCAGCATTAAAAACTTATACACATCTAACGCCGCCGCATTACCATACACATCTGCGCCCGTCACTGTTCGAATATTACCGGTTCGCACATATCCATCATGGCTCGCCGTTGCTGTTGCCATAATCGGCGTACTTTTGGCACTCGGATGGCTAAATTTACAAGGATGTGTCGTCATGACGAGCTGTTTAGCACGCTTTGCGGCATCCTCTATCCATATTTTTGGATGAAAATGATCCGCCGCTTCTTCCATCAATTGCGCAATCGCTTTTTGATCCTCTTTGGCATTTTTAATTTTCTTTTCCAACCAACTGGTTTGCCGTCCCGTGATGTATTCCTGAATGGATTCAATCATTATATTTTTCCTGTATTTGTTTATCTATTTGTTGTCAAATACCGCTAAGCTGCTTTTACAGCAGAGTTTCACTCTATCACATTCAATCAGATATGCAATCGGCTGATGCACGTGCCGCCATTAATCCTAATTGATCAGAATAGTGATACGAGTGCGAAACATCATCAAAGCTTGGCAATGAGATCTCACCATATAGATATGAAGCACGCCGTAATATGGTTTGTTCATCATATTCCGCCCAATCCTCATGGGCTGTGGACAATAATGCTGCACGATAATCACGCACCAACCATAAACGCGACTGCTCCAATTCCGTCAATTGCAGTGACGTGATCTGATAATGGGTCGTGCGATCAACCCAATCGCCGGCTTGATCTTGCTCTTTAAAGCGAATCTCCTCATCTTCATACACAGCACATAAACGAATCGCCGGGCTGCTTTGACGAAAACGGTAAAATCGCTGCGGCAAACCTGTTAAAAACCACACTTCATCGAGCCAACCTTGTAGTGGCTTTGCCCCCGTTTCCTCATAATCTGTCAATGCCGCTTGAATGCGTGCATGCTCAAGATCCGCAAGGGATGCATTTGATGCCAACTTTTCCCCCATTTGAATTCTTGCAATGGCATTGATGGGCAGCTGACCTTGATCATGGTCCATCAATTGCATCAAATCCTTATTCACTAAGCGAAAACGAGCATTGTCCAACTCAAATCCTGGGCGCTCAAATGCCACATTTTTCCCATGAATGCCCTTTAAGTTGTATTGCATTAAAGCAATGTTCGGCGTTGCAATGTCTGCCTCTAATGGGCGATGACGGCGAACGCGCCCTGCAAGCTGAATGATGGAGCGATACGATGAGGGCTCAATCACTGCCCAATCAAAATCATGATCGCGCCCCACTTCCTCAACGGGCGTTGCCACTAAAATAAAGATGACATCATCTCCATCGGTGCCATCAATGTGTTGACGAATCACAGGATGACTGAAGGCTTTAGGCATCTCACCTACTTTTTCTTTGCGGGATAATACTTCATCTAAATGGCGCTCTTGTACACTTCGAAGCAATAAAATTTGCCGAGAATGATAAGCGAGCACTCTTGGCACAATACCATCTGCCCAATTTGCAGAGAGCAAATAACGCGTCAAATCAATACACGGCGGAATGTTCGCAACCCGCACCACGCCAAAAGAGACTCGCTTGCCGGTGGCATCATCCACGGTATGATGTGCCTGATGAAGATCAATGATGCTCTCTTGAATGCGCGCAAAATAACGCTGCTTGCGTGAATCTTCGCCCGATTCTGTCAATAAATCATCGCACTGTACAATTTTTGCATGCTGCTTCACCACGGCTTCTAACAGGCGTGCCACACGTTTTTCAATAAATGCGTGATGGGATTGCTGATAACTTTCCATCAACGGTTCAGAAGCGACTTGTGGCATCTTCACAATCTCTGCTTTGAACTCATCGACCCACATGCCGTACAGTGGCACTTTTTTAAGCTGACGAAACGCACAAAATGCTTGCCAACCCTTTTGATACGCATTGAATAAACCTTCCGCTAAGCTTGGCGGAATGGTGGCGGATGAGATCATCACTTTTCGCCCAAGCATGCCGGCTAAATGCACAAGGCGCGCAATCGGGATTAAATCCTCAATGCCAAAGTCATCCACTTCATCAATCACAAGATCAGAGGACAATAAACGCAAATATGGCAATAAATGACGCCCACCACGCGTGGACTCAGTCGCCGCCATCATGTGATCAATGGTGCACACCAAAACGGGTTTATATAAAAAAGCTTGGCTTTTGCGCGCTTGATCCTGTGGGAAAAGTTGTTCTAAAAAATCCGGATAATATTGATCTTCAAACAGCACGGGCTCTTCTAACAATGACTCTAAAGATTCAGAGCCCACCTCTTCATAACTTGGGATTGAATGCTCAGATGCCAATTTTGCTTGTTCATGCAGCGCTTGCACTGCCCGTGAACCGATCAAAACCGCCAATTCATCTTTCGCCATACCCAAATTCTCACGATACGAATCACCCGTTTGCAATGTGAGCGTGCGTAGTCCTAACGCCAATACATAACGCAATGCATCCCCATCATTGGATAAGGCTTGCATCATTTTGGCATTGGCAATCGTTTTGCCGGTGCCGGTGCTGGCCATGTTTACCACAAACCAACCTTCCACCGCTTGATCTTCACTCTCTTTTTTGAGGCTACGAATCTTTTTAACCGCGAGATCTTGCCATGCAAATTTAGGCGGACTTTTGCGTTTGATGGCGCGTAAATCATGCGCTTGTGGCATCTCAAGTGTTAATGATTTCAGTGCCTGAATGGCTTTGAGCGCATGCGTATAAACGCCCACAATGTGCTCATCTAAATACTGTTTCGGCTCGCGTGTTTTTCGGTCAGTGTTCGCAAGTAACGGCGTACGCGGCTGCCATTGTTTATTGGGGATTATCTCTTTAGGCAATGATGAGACATAATGATCCGCAAGCATCAATGCTAAGCGCGCATTTTGAATGATGATGCGCCAGCTGCCATCACTCATCACCATCTCAATTTTATCCTGCACCGCCAACGCTCGCCCTGTCCAACGTTTTAATGCCTTCATCCATTCAGGGGAAGATTGCAATAAACCCTCTTTAAACTGAAAACATTTTTTCAGGCGCTTGTCATAACTCTCATCATATTGGTTTTGATAATGCCAACTCACTGCCACCTTTTTTAAAAGCTGGCGTAAAGACGGCATGTAATCTTCTGAAAATTCATCATACGCTTGATTAAATGGCAAATCAGGCAAACGATGATGAGAGACCATCAACCACGCCACCATTTGCGCCATCGGCGGCAATGACCCAAGCGTTGTGAAATCACCATCTTTCAAATAAGCCGCCATCTTTTTTTGCAGTATTTTTTCCTGCCAAGCACCCTCTCTCAGCGCCATGAGCCATGCGGCATCTGTACTGACATCACCGGATGTTTCCACCAATGCCCGCAGCAATAAACATGAAATCCACTCATGACGAATCGGATCCCCCTTAAAGTGCTGCGATGTTGTCACCAATTTTGATTGAAAAAGATCCGAGCACTTCCCCCAATCATGGAGCAAAGCCGCCAGCGCCGTTAAACCTTTCATCAAATCCAAATATGGCCAATCATTCTCTGAATCCCGCACCAATAATGCGCGCCGAGTACAGTTAACAGGCACATAGCCCATCTCATTAAAGCGGCTGCGATTGCCCACAATCCATAACAATTCACTTCTGCGGCGGGAACGAATCCAATGGCAGCTCACCGCAGTATTTTTTGAGGCGGTTTTGCGCAGCAATTTTTTAACCATCAATAAGCCATCATCGGTGATGATGGTTTGCCAAACATTGTCACCAATGCGGTTTGCATAAGCATCGAGCACTCGACGCGTACGGCTCAATGCCTTTTTCTCACATTGACTGATGAAAGTGACGATCATATTTGCCACTCCTTAAGCGCGACAGATTTAACCACATTGAACATGTAATCAAGACATTTATGCTCAGTGAATTTTTGCAAAACCTGCTGACGAAACTCTTGCTCCTTCATGTTCTCTTTTGCGCACACAAATGCCCAGGGCAATACCACTGCATCTTTAATGAGATCTGCCACGTCAAAAACTAATGCGCCGCGGCGAGTTTTACCATGCATCACCGCAAAGCCATGCGGAATGCCCAGCACCCATAAACAACTGGCCGCTAAACCATAGGCTAAATAGTTGCCATGATTTAAAAAGTCATTGGCCAAATCGCCTTCTTCGGGATTACGGGTGAAACTGGTCATCGATAAATTTTGCGCAGCATATTTATACAATTGCTTGGTCATTTGCGCTTCGCTTAAGAGTAAATCACCCACGCGAGAGAGATTCGGTAAACGCGATTCAAATCCTTCTAATGCTTTTTCCACTGCAAGATCATCGGCATGAAAGCCTTCTGCTTGTAAATCACGATCCTTTGACCACACCGCCCGAATGAAGGCAATGCGCGCTCGCTGAAAATCTTTCGCCGCCATTAAGCGATGATGATCCTCAAACCAAAACTTCATCCAGCCTTGCATGTATTCTGTGGGACGATATTCAGATTGCGGCGTCATCCATTCGATCTCAGTGCCCATAAAAAGTGGCGTGCCACCCCCGCCACAAAAGCCCACCAATACGCCAGCGGATGCCAGCATGCGCATCGCCGCTTGCGTGATCGATGTGCCCGTCCCCAATAAAATCACGGTGGTGTTCGCGATCGGAATGTTCCAATATTGATTGTCTTTTTTCGCTTCCGTTAAATACAAAACGCGCCCATCTTTTTGCATCACCCGACAATGTTCTAGGTAATAAAGATTCGCGCGCTTTGAATGTAAAATCGCCTTAAGATCTGAGCCATGTAGATAATCCATTGATCGCCTCATTTATTGTTGTTATTCAATACACTATAGGCGATTAAAATAAATTATCAAGTCATAAGTAACGCTCGATGGCAACGGCAACGCCATCTTGATCATTTGTCGTTGTGATGAAATCAGCATGGGTTTTGAGTAACTCAATGGCGTTACCCATCGCAACTTTAGTGCCCGCAACTTCAAACATTGAGAAATCATTTTGATGATCCCCAATGCACATGATCTCCGCTTTTTTGAGCCCAAATTCATTGGCAATGCGTTGTAAGGCACGCCCTTTACTTGAATCTAAATGTAAAAACTCAAGATAAAATGGCGCGCTCTTCACCACCGTATATTGCTCATAAAACGGTGCGGGAATTTGAGCTTCCACCTGGGCAAGTTTTTCTGGCACATCGGAAAACAAACATTTGGTGTATAAGCGATATGGTTCCATATCCTCTGGCGCGCGATAAATCAGCGGAATGTTTGATAAATAGGATTCATACACCACATAGCGCCCGATGGCAGTGTTTGGCGTATAAAGTGCACCTTCACTGATCACATGCATGGACACATCAAAATTGCGGCTCAGTTTTTCAATGCGATCATAATCTTCATGGGTCAATAGGCTCTCATACACCACTTCGCCCGTGGCAAAGTTTTGGATCAATGCACCATTATTGCTGATGCAGTATGTACCACGGTTGTATATGCCCAATGCATCAATGTGAGGTTTCATGCCAGAAAATGGGCGGCCAGTGGCTAAAATGATCTCAACGCCTTGCGCTTGTGCCGCACGGATGCTCTCCGCCACTTTTTGACTGACTGCATGATCAGAGTTTAATAACGTGCCATCCATGTCAATGGCTATCAATTTAATGCTCATACTACCCCCATTCGCTAGATTGAGGCTTCATCGTAACAAAAAAAAACTCGCCACGGCGAGTTTCTCTATCATCGATTGATCATCGCCAAGCTTTGGGCAAAATGAACCCATCGTACAACGGCTCATTTAAAATATAGGCTTTAAACTCATCGGACTCATAAGCCGCTTTGAGATCCTTTGCCCAAGGTTCGTCTTTGAGCGCCGCCGGAATGGTGACAATCACCACATGTTCATCGGGCGTCTCTTCAATCGCCAATGAGTCGCTGATTTTAAGCCCCATGCTCACAATATAATTGCCATTGACAACTGCAAAATCTGCATCTTCTAACGAGCGCAAAGCTTGAGCCGCATCGATCTCTTTGATGTTCAATGTGTATTGCCCCGGCAAAATATCTTTGACACTAAAGCGAATGGGATCAACCCCTTCACGGATGGTTACCCAACCGAGTTTTTCTAAAATGCGGGCGGCACGCTCAGCATTGACGGGATCATTTGGAATGGTGATGGTCATGCCATCCCGAATGCTTGATAAGCTTTGATGATGCTTTGAGCGCAATGTCTGCGGTGCACTTGCAGTATTGGCAAGCTTGATCATGTTTGAGCCCGTCAAACGATTGGTATCTTTCATAAAAGCTTCACTTTGGAAAATCGAGGCATGCACTTCGCCATCTTTCATACTGCGATTGATTTGGCTGTTTTGTGAAAAAACTTTGGGCTCAATGTGATGGCCTTTTGCCGTCATGATGGGCATGATTCCTTGAATGAATTGATCCGAATAAGTCGATGGACCAAACGCCACCACAATGGCGGGTGAATTGTTCTTCTCACCCTGCCCGCATGCGGCCAATAATCCCATCACCACGATGGCTGCTGTGACTTTAAATAACTGATGCATGATGATTCTCCCTAAGTGTACGCAAGGCTGATTGCGCTAAATTGATGTAAACCATATCTTCCATCGGCGGATTGTGTAAACCTGCGCGCACATCGCGATACAGGCGTTGCAATGGATTGTCCATGGACAAAGACCGCGCGCCCACCAAACGCATCGCTAAATCCACCACCTCAATGGCGTGATTGACGACAGAAGTTTTTGTCACTGCCAAGGCATCCCCAAGTGTTGAACGCGTTTTAGCATCAGCAAGATCCCAGTCACGTGCCACACCAAAGAGTAAATATTCGCTTTCGATGAGCTTTGCGCGCATTTGCCCAAGCTTTTGCTGCACTAAGGGTAAATCGCCAATTGTGCCCGTTGCCAAACTGTTTGGCGCATAATGGGCAGCAAATTCTAACGCTTCATTCAATGCCGCTTTTGCAATCCCGTAATACACCGCCGGAATGTGCAGCAACCAACCTTGTGGCGCTCTGTTCGCCACTTTGGTCATCAATAATGCATCTTTTGGCAGTGACACCTGATCTAAAATGAGGTCATGGCTGCCGGTTGCGCGCATGCCGAGCATGTTCCATGTCTCTTCTATGCGCAATCCTCCATAGGTGCGTTTGACTAAAAACTGCCCCACTTCATCGGTGTCATTGATGCGGGCAGAGACCACAAAATAATCGAGCACAGGCGATAAGGTTGTAAATGTTTTATGTCCTGTGATCACCCAGCCAGATTCAGTGGTGCGCGCTGTGGTTTCAGGCAAACCGCCACGCGTTGGGCTACCGGTTGCCGCTTCAGTGGCGGCGCTGTTGATTAAAGCACCCTTCGCCACCACATCTTTGGCAAACTCACGAAAAGTCGTCTCAGCCCACGGACGCTCATCGCTCAACTGCTTACTCATGCCAATGTGCCAACCAATGGCCAACGCGGTGGCAGCATCATTTGCTGCAATGATGGCTTGATGGCGCAGCATCTCTTCTAGCGTGACGCCAATGCCACCATACTCAGTGCTCAAGGTGAGTGCAGGATATGCAATGCGCTTTAAATCTTCAATATTTTCAAAGGGAAAAGTGTTATTTTGATCATGGTGATGAGCGCGTGCTTTGAAGGCTTGAGCCGTTTTTTGAGTCAAAGCAAGACGCTCACCCATGGTGTCATGGGTGAATAATGTCATGTGATCTCCGAGAGAATAGAATTATGAGCGAACGCGTTTTGCGAAGTAGTTACCGATCATTTGAATGGCTTGAACCAAGACCACTAAAATGATGACACAGTAAACAATCACAGCGTTGTCATAGCGATTGTAGCCGTAGTTGATGGCCAAATCACCGATGCCGCCTGCACCAATTGCGCCAGCCATGGCGGTTGCGCCAATCAGGCCAATCGTTGCCGTGGTGAAGTTTAAAATGAGGGATGCTTTTGCTTCAGGGATTAAAAAGTGCCACACCGTTTCAAAGGTCGATGCTCCCATCGCATTTGCGGCCTCAATGATGCCATGATCCACTTCTAATAACGAGGTTTCCACTAAGCGCGCAATAAAAGGTGCAATGTAGATGGTCAGCGGAATGATGGCGGCAGATGTCCCAATGCCCACATCTAAAATGATGCGTGTAATCGGCATCACAGCCACCAATAAAATGATGAAAGGCAGTGAGCGCACGATGTTAATGATGGGATTTAACACATTATAAATTGCCCGATGTGGGCGAATACCATTAGGACGCGTCAGCACTAAAATAATGCCAAGTAAGCCCCCTAAAATGACGCCCAGCACTAAGGAAACCACCACCATCCATAAGGTTTGTTGCCCAGCTAAAATAAAGCCCTCTAAGCCCACAGTGTGCGGAATGAATAAATCTTTAAAAATTGCGGTTAATTGTTCCATGAAAACTCTCCTAATCCAACTGATTGTGCGTCACACGAACGCCATGATCTCTTAAATATGCAACGGCTTTTGCCACCGCATCATCATCGCCAATGAACTGCACAAACATGCTGCCAATGACAGAGCCTTCGATCTCGATCATGTTAGAAAATAGGAAATTAACCACCACTAAGCGGTTTAAAATGAGCTCATTGACCACTGGCGTTTTCGCAGAATCGCCCAAAAATTCCAAGCGGTAAATGTGATTAGGATGGGCATCATCAATGTTACGAATGATGTTTTTAGGAATCTCATCTTCAATCAACGTATTGATGAATTTACGCGTCATCGGTGCGGCTGGATTTTGGAAAATCTCTTTTGTTGAACCCGTTTCCACCACAACGCCTTTATCCATCACAGCAATGCGGTTACAAATGCTTGTGACCACTTCCATTTGGTGCGTCACCATCATGATGGTGATGCCCTGCTCTTGGTTAATTTTACGCAATAAATTTAGGATCGATTGCGTGGTTTGTGGATCAAGGGCGGAAGTTGCCTCATCGCACAATAAAATGTCAGGATTGTTTGCCAAGGCACGCGCAATGCCCACACGCTGCTTTTGCCCACCGGATAACTCACGCGGATACGCATGTTTCTTATCAGGAATTTCCACATACGCAAGCAACTCATCAATGCGTGCGTCAATCGCCGCTTTTGATAAATTGGAGTTAAGTTTTAAGGGGAGTGCAATGTTTTCTGCCACCGTTTTCGTTTCAAGCAGATTAAAGTGCTGAAAGATCATGCCAATGCGTTTTTTGACATTGCGAAGTTCAGTTGGTGAAAGAGATTGCAGGGATTGCCCGTTGATGATGACATTGCCAGAGGTTGGCCATTCAAGCGCATTGACTAAGCGAATGAGGGTACTTTTGCCAGCGCCGCTGTAACCGATGACGCCAAAGACATCGCCTTTATTGATGGTTAAATTGATGGGGTGAAGCGCTGTGACTTCTTGATTGTTTTTAAGATAGCTTTTGGTGATGTTTTGAAACTCGATCATGATGAAGTGCCCGTGATTTTAATAAAGTTTGATCTAATAAAGTGGTGTGTGACATTTGCGTAGAACAGCAGCACATCATTGACATTAACATTTGCATCGTAAAACTCCTGAATAAAATATTTTGCTTAAGCTCAATATTTATAGCATTAAGATTTTTGATGTGCAAATAATTTTTGCATACATTACATATATATTAAATATGTGATTATTTTTCATTCAGATAAAATTTGTTTTTCATGAATCAACGCGCTATATTATGCACTTTTAAAATCCATATAAATTATTGATTATTATATTAAATATATATTTAATTGATTTTTTTATTAAAAATGCTGCGCCATTGCATCCAAATCAGTGCCCCTGATTTCCATAAAAAAGGGGAAAACATTGTTCCCCTTTTGACTAATTTTTATCATTCAGCGCACTTAAAACAGGCAATCACCATTTAAGTAGCGCTCCACAATGATCGCGGCTGAATGGGCATCTAATTGCCCTTTCTTGCCTTTTTTAGAGGGTTTGATGTATTGCTCGCTCTCTTGCGAGGATAAGCGTTCATCCACCGCTTCCACTGGCAAACCAAAGCGCCCATGCAAACGATTCATAAATTTACGAATCTTTTTGATGTGCTCAGTTTCTGTGCCATCTGCAGTGTATGGGATGCCCACCACCAAAACTGTGGGTGTCCAATCTTTTAAATGGCGCGCCACCTCTTCCCAATCGGGCTGACCATCGGTGGCTTTTAAGATGGCAATGGGCTGGGCGGTATTTGTCAAACGATTGCCCACCGCTAAGCCAATGTTCTTCACGCCATAATCAAACCCCACCACAATCTCTTCCATCACTTTTGTCCTTTGAAAAAAAATACTCTGCCGAGGCAGAGTATTGAAAGTCTAATGAAGATGCAAGTCTTTAGACGAATGATTTACGTGCATTGGCAAACATGCGATACCAGCCGCTGAACGTTTCCCAATCTTCTGGTTTCCAGCTCAACTGATCACGCTGATACACACGCTCAGGGTGCGGCATCATGATGGTGGCGCGGCCATCTTGAGAGGTCACGCCGGCAATTGCCTGTGGTGAACCATTTGGATTCAATGGATAACGATCCGTCACTTGCCCTAAACCATCGACATAACGCGCCGCCACATCAATGTTGCCCAGACCATCTTTAAAGTGTGCACGACCCTCACCATGACTCACCACAATCGGCATCATGGAGCCTTCCATGCCATTAAAGAAAATGGACGGTGATTTGACCACTTCCATCATGGTCAAACGTGCTTCAAATTGCTCAGATTCATTGCGCATAAAGGTTGGCCAATGCTCTGCCCCCGGAATGATTTCCGCCAACTGGCTCATCATTTGGCAACCATTACAGATCCCTAAGCTCAACGTATCGTTGCGCGCAAAGAAGCTTGCAAAGTGATCACGCAATTTTGCATTGAATAAAATACTCTTCGCCCAACCTTGACCGGCACCTAAAACGTCACCGTAGCTAAAGCCGCCACATGCCGCAAGGGCATCAAAGTCTGTTAAAGAGACGCGTCCTGCAATTAAATCACTCATGTGCACATCTTGCGCCGCAAAACCTGCCGTATGGAAGGCCGCTGCCATTTCCACATGACCATTGACGCCCTGTTCACGCAAAATCGCAATGCGTGGCTGCGCCCCAAGGTTAATGTAAGGCGCGGCAATGTCTTCATTGACATCAAAGGTGGTTTTTGCAAAGAGTTTTTTAAGCTCAGGCGTTTCAATCAACGCAAATTCGCTGTCCGCTGCCGCAGGATTGTCGCGTAAGCGCTGCATGTGATGACTCACTTCGCTCCAAGCTTTCTGCAATGCTACGCCAGATTCTGTCAATAATGTTTCATCATTTGCGCGAATGGTGAGTGTGTAATCATCCACCACCGTACCGATTTGATGCACTAAATGACCCATGCCCATTGCTTCAGCAAGCGCAGTAAAGTTACCGGCAAAACTCTCATCAATTTGCACTACGGCGCCTAACTCTTCGTTAAAGAGCATGCGAAGATTTTGCTCATGGCTTGAACCATCTGCCAATAATGCCGCTTTTACGCTGCTTAAATCAACCGCCATCCCTAAGCGACCGGCAAACATCATTTCCGCCAAAGTCGCCAATAAACCGCCATCGCCTCTGTCATGATAAGCGAGCAATTCACCTGTGGCCACCATGCGCTGCATGAGTTTAAAGAATGCGCCTAAATGTTCACTCGATACATCTGGCGCCACATCAGACAATTGACCATTGACTTGCGTTAAAGCACTGCCGCCTAAACGCGCATGCCCTGCCCCTAAATCCACCAAAAAGAGCTGACTATTTTCTACAGCTTTGAGCTCTGGCGTCACTGTTTTACGCACATTTTCAATTGGTGCAAAGGCGGTGATCACCAAAGATAATGGCGCGGTGACGGACTTTTGCTCGCCTTGATCTTCCCAAACTGTATTCATGGATAAAGAATCTTTACCCACCGGAATCGATAAGGATAAATCCTGACAGAAATTCGAAACCGCTTCCACCGTGCGATAGAGTTTTTCATCTTCGCCCGGTAAACCACAAGGTGCCATCCAGTTTGCGGACAATTTAATGCGCTTGATGTCACCAATGTCTGTTGCGGCAATGTTCGTGATGGCTTCACCCACCGCTAAGCGGCCAGATGCTGCAGCATCAAACAAAGCAACAGGCGCTTTTTCACCCATTGTCATCGCTTCGCCGTGCGTGGTGTCAAAGCCCATTTTCGTCACAGCCACATCCGAGACCGGTACTTGATAAGGTCCCACCATTTGATCTTGATACGTTAAGCCGCCCACAGTGCGATCCCCAATGGTGATGAGGAAGTTTTTACTCGCCACAGTTGGCAAGCGAAGCACATCATACGCACTTTTCACCAAATCCACTTGTGTGGCATTGAAGGGAATTTCTGCCTCTTCAACCGTGTGATCAATGCGTGTGGTTTTCGGTGGTTTGCCCAATAAAATGTCCAGCGGTAAATCCACCGGTTCATTGTCAAAGAGCGCATCTTTCACTTTTAACACGCCATCATCGGTGGCAGTCCCCACAACAGCAAATGGGCAGCGCTCACGTTCACACAAGGTGCGAAAACGCTCTAAATCTTCTGGCAAAATGGCTAACACATAACGCTCTTGCGCTTCGTTACACCAAATTTCCATGGGGCTTAAGCCCTCTTCTTCAAGCTTAATGTCACGCAAATTAAAAATGGCGCTGCGCCCTGCATCATTGACCAACTCAGGGAAAGCATTCGATAAGCCGCCTGCGCCCACGTCATGGATGGAGACAATCGGGTTTTGATCCCCAAGCTGCCAACAACGATCAATCACCTCTTGTGCGCGGTGCTCGATTTCAGGGTTGCCGCGCTGTACAGAGTCAAAGTCTAAATCTGCACTGTTTGCACCGGTTTCCATACTCGATGCCGCGCCGCCACCTAAACCAATCAATAGACCAGGTCCGCCTAATTGAATCAAAAGCGCGCCCGCCGGAAAAATGCCTTTTTCCACTTGCTGTGCTTGAATGTTGCCTAAGCCGCCGGCAATCATAATCGGTTTATGATAACCGCGCACTTTACCTTTATAAGGCGCTTCAAAAGTTCTGAAATAACCCAATAAATTTGGACGACCAAATTCATTGTTAAACGCAGCGCCGCCTAATGGGCCATCGATCATGATGTCAAAAGCGCTGCTGATGCGATCAGGTTTGCCATAACTGCCATCGTTTTGATACTGCTCCCACGATTGCACATAATTTGGAATTTGCAGGTTAGAGACGCTAAAGCCAGTTAAGCCAGCTTTTGGGCGTGCACCGCGGCCGGTGGCCCCTTCATCACGAATCTCACCGCCGGCACCTGTGGATGCACCTGCAAAGGGTGAAATGGCTGTGGGATGGTTATGGGTTTCCACTTTCATCACGATGTGTGTGAGTTCTTCATTGAATTGATATTCACACGCATCCGCATTTGGATAAAAGCGATCAATCGTATAACCTTCAATCACCGATGCATTATCTTTATATGCCACCACGGTGCCTTCTGGCGTTTTCTCGTGGGTGTCTTTGATCATGCGAAACAGTGATTTTGGCTGTTTTTCATCATTTAAAATAAAATCAGCATTGAAGATTTTATGGCGGCAATGCTCTGAGTTTGCTTGAGCAAACATCATAAGCTCTACATCTGTGGGATTACGACCCAATTTTTGATAATTTTCAACTAAGTATTCGATTTCATCTTCTGACAATGCAAAGCCAAAGGTGACATTCGCCTTTTGTAAGGCGCTGATGCCTTCCCCTAAAATGTCAATCGATTCATAAGTGCGCGCCTTGGTGTGATGAAAGAGCGCTTCGGCTTCATCAAAAGATGTGAGCAATGATTCCGTCATGCGGTCATACAACAATGCGCCCCATGCATTCAACTGTGCTTCTGTTAAATCGCCGCTCAACACATACGCAATGCCACGCTCAATGCGTGAAACATCATCAAAGCCACAATTGTGTGCGATGTCAGTGGCTTTAGATGCCCAAGAGGAGATGGTGCCGATGCGAGGAGTGACTAAGAAGAGATGTTCGCTAGAAGAGAGCGCGGGAGGAGGATTTTGAGTGGCTGTTAAAATAGCCGAGAGAGAGGATAAAGAGGAGGATGTTAAGGGTTGTTTGCTTTCTATAAAATACCAATAAGTTGCGGTTATATTAATATCAGGCGGCAAATTCAACCTTGCTGCATTTTGTCGAAGCTTCTCCAATCTGAAATCGGATAGCGCCAAAGAACCACATAAAGAAATAATCGAAGACATTACTATTACTCTCAAATAAAGATGGCCAGAGAAGCGGATTATCATACCTGAAATTATCAGAGAAACAAACTTCCAACCCCACAAAAATGACCGAATTTATCAATTTCTTTATATTTTTAACAATTTACGCTATCCGATTTGAATTGCTTTGCACTCCCTTACGGTAACACGAGCACAGTGCCCACAGGCACACGCAATTGATTGCTTGGCAAGCGATTGATTTTCAACAAACTCTCCAATGACACCCGATAACGACGCGCAATGTCCGCAAGCGCTTCCCCGCGCTGCACCGTGTGGCGCTTGACTGCAGGTTGTGGTTTTGGCTTTGCCACCACCTGAGCCGTTTGTACGTTTTGCTGAGATTCAAGGGATAATTCCGGAAACACCACTTGCGCATCTTTTGCCTGGGTTTGACTCTCTAAACGCACCTCTGGTACAGCCGGCGTTGGATTGGGGCGCGCTGTGATCGTGGGCGGCGGCACAGGCGTTGGGTTCACCTTTTTAGGTGGCGCAACGGTGCTGTAAACGAGCTCAACCGCAGGACGTTTTTTAAAGTACGCACGCACACCCTTCATCATGTCATCGGCTAAACGATTTTGATGAGAGGCATTTTTCAATTTTTTCTCATCATCAGGATTGGAGATGAAACCTGTTTCCACCAAGACTGAGGGAATGTCCGGCGCTTTGAGCACCGCAAAGTTAGCACGCTCCACATTTTGTTTATGTAATTTAGTGTCGCGCTGCAATTGCGTTAGGATTTGTGCGCCCAATTCATGGGATGCTTCAATGGTGGCATCTTGGGAGATGTCTAACAACATCGATGCAATGGCATTGTCTTTATCAGACATTTTAACGCCCGCAATGATGTCCGAGCGGTTCTCTTTTTCCGCCAACAAACGCGCCGCTTCACTCGATGCCCCTTTTGTGGACAAGACATAAACCGATGCGCCCCAAGCAGAGCGATTGAGCGCCGCATCCGCATGAATGGAGATGAACATGTCTGCCTTTTGACGTTTTGCGATCAATACGCGTTCACGAAGCGGAATGAAACGATCGCTGTCACGCGTCATCACAGCTCGCATGCCGGGCTCTTTATTAATACGATCACGCAATTTTTTACCAATCGCTAGCACCACATCTTTTTCACGTGTTTTGTTTTGCCCAATCGCGCCAGGATCTTTACCACCGTGCCCAGGATCAATCACCACAATCACATTCTTTTTTGGCACTTGCTTGGCCACTTGTACGCTCGATTGCTCAGCCACCACCATTTCAGAGCCGCGGGCAATCGCTGTATCACGGGATACAGCCGTTGCGCCTTGGCTGATCATGATCACCAATTCATAGCCTTGTTTGCCTTTGACTAAAGCCGTTGTACCCGGCACCGATTGCGTTAAATCCACCACAATGCGTAAATCTGTGCCTTGCTGCGTGCCTAAACGCACACCTGCAACATTTTTGCCGGCAATCGGCAGCGATTGCACTTTATTACGCAGCTGTGCATTCGGAATGTCCACCACTAAACGCGGCGGACTGTCTAAACGAAAGCTTGTAAAGGCTGTGCGTTCATTCAACGGAAAGACAATGCGCAGGTTCCCATCGGGCGTCGTGGTGCTCGCCCCTTGACCCACTAATGTCACGGCAAAAGCCACATGCAACGAACTGATCAAAACAATCAGCACACCGATGCAGCGCGATAATGTGTGTAAAGCCTGTTTCATCACTACTGTAAAACCTCTGGATACTGTTTAAGCAAGGCCAATGTTTCAGGATGGGTGGGTAAAAGGGCTTGCAGCTGTTCAAATAATGCCCGCGCTTGATCAATGGATTGCTCCTCAATCAACAACGCAATGTAATGGCTGATGACATCAGGCTCTTTTAAGCGATGAAATGCTGGCACAATGTATTGGCGCGCTTTGACATAATCTTTGGCTTTAAAATATGCCCAGCCTAAACTGTCCATAATGGCCGGTTCATCAGGCGCGAGGGCAATCGCTTTTTGCAAATAACCCATCGCTTTTTTCTCTTGCGCCGCTGTTTTGGCATTTTCTAAGAGCATATAACCATAACCATTGAGGGCTAAAGGATCATCCGGATGCTTATTAAGCCAAGCTTTGAGTACCGCTTGCATTTGGGCAGGTTTTTGCATGCCCTCATACGCGATCGCCTTATAATATGAGTAAGTGAACACTTCATAATTGGTCACCACATCTAAAATTTCAGCATAAGGCAACAAGAGCTGATAATCAAAAGATGCCTCGAGCATTTCTAACTGCTGATTATACAAATATTCTGCACGATCGGGAAATTTAGTGCGCAGTTCATCAAAAATTGCTAAAAATGTGGCATATGATTTTTTCTTCAATGCCATGTCAGCTTCAGACAATAAACGCACCACTTGCACATCAATGACATTGACATTTGGCAATACGTCATACAAGTCACCGATGCGCCCTGCCGAACGGGCAAAGTCAGCCATTTTGTAGATCACATCCACATAATCGCCCTTGAGTTGAACCATTTTATCTAAATGATTTCTAGCAGCCTCACTGTCTTGATACGCAAAATAGAGGAACGATAATTGCCCTTGCACTCGTGCATTATTAGGGTAACGTACTTCGAGCCCTTTTGTGTACTGTAATGCACCGGAATAATCAAATTGATTGATGAGCCCTTGAGCATATTCAAGCTTTAAATCCACATTATCGCTTTTCTCAGCGGCCGCTTTCACAATGGCCAGCCCCTTTTGCGGCTCATTTAACAATGCATACACATACATTAATAAGGCGTAATTCACTGCGCTGTTTGGATCTGATTCAATCACGCCCGTTAAATACATCAAAGCTTCATCATATAAACCATTGTCCACTAAGAGACTCGCTAAAAGTGGCGTCACATCCGGTGAATAATCGTTCATTTTCGCAATTTGACGATAAATCGTTAAAAATTGTGCCGGCGCAATCGCCCCTTTTAATTCACGGTATAAAAAGTGAAAGCCATTGTCATCGGGTTGATCTTGCGTGTAGAGCATCGCAACACGATTCATCACAGCCGCCGCTTTACCATTGTCATTTAAATGGGCGTAAATGATGGCTTCAAAGAGCAACACTTCGATGTTATCGGGCTCATCTTCTAAAATTTGATTCAATAACGAGAGGGCTTTGAGATAATCGCCATTGACATAGGCAATGTTAAACTGCTGTCTGAGCACGTAGGCAATGTTATTGTCTTCAGTGACTTTTGCAAGATAATTCTCTGCAGTTTCTAAATCATTGCGTTGAAATGCCAACTCACCCAATAAGAAATTCAGCATTAGGTTGTCTTGCTTTGGCTCGTTTGCACTGGCGCTGCCCATTGAAATGAATAGCCCAACCACAAGCCCGAGTGTCATCTGTTTGATCATAATGGCGGTTTTCCTCTCTGATATTTCGGCTCAATTCTACACTAAAAAAAGCGGGGTTTCTCCCCCATATCGAATTCTTTGCATTTAGCTATAGCAATCTACAAAAATAGTCGATATGATCAAATGAATCGCAAATAAAAATAAATTTTACGGGGAGAGCATGAAATGAACAGGAAAGTTGCGTTCTTTTTATCGGGATCAGGACATTTAGATGGCACTGAGATTACAGAAGCTGTCACCTTGCGTGTTGCCCTTGCCCAACATGGCTTTGATGTGGTGTGCTTTGCCCCTAACCGATCTCAAACAGATGTCATCAATCATCAAGAACAAGAAGCAATGCCAGAGCTTCGCAATATTTTAGTGGAATCCTCACGCATTGCCCGCGGCAACATTGCCCCGATTGACCAATTTGATGCCAGTGAATATGTTGCAGTGATTATGCCAGGTGGCTTTGGCGCTGTGAAAAATTTCACAAATTTCATTGAAAAAGGCAATAAAGCCACCTTAATGAGTGACATCGGGCGCGCCTTAAATGATGCCATTGCCCATCATCTTTGGATCGTTGCCATTTGTGCCGCACCATTAGTGGCAGCGATTGCGATGCGTGATGCACAAAAAGCTGCCACTGTGAGCTTTGGCGCCGCTGAAAATGCGGGAAATTTTTTACCTGCATTAAATGATTGGAATATCAACCACATCGACACGAAATTACACGAAGGACACACCGATATTGAACATAAATTAATCACAAGTGGTGCTTACATGTTCCATGAAGCCACACCTTATGATATATCTTTATGTACAGGTTTTGTCATCGAAGAATTATTAAAACAGTTAACACATTAGTCACATTGGAATTATTAGCGCATGAAACGTTTGAATATTGGTATTTTAGGTTTTGGTACAGTTGCAACGGGAGTTGTGGATTTAATTAAAGAAAATCATGCGGAAATTACGCGTCGTACAGGGTACGAATTCGCGATTGAAAAAATCTTTGTGCGCTCAATGGATCGTGACAATCCTTATGGCTTATCCCTCACCACAGATGTCAATGATGTTTTGATGAACCCAAACATCGATGTGGTGGTTGAACTCATGGGCGGCATTGAGCCAAGCTTGGGTTACATTCAAACAGCCCTTGATCACAATAAACATGTGATCACAGCGAACAAAGCCTTAATTGCCACTCATGGTAATGAGCTCTTTAAGAAAGCGGCTGAAAAAGGTTTGATGCTCATGTTTGAAGCCTCCGTGGCTGGCGGTATTCCTGTGATCAAAACCTTACGCGAAAGTTTAATTGGTAACAAAATTGAGTCCTTAGCGGGTATCATCAATGGCACCGGCAACTACATCTTAACGGAGATGAAAGAGAAAGGCCGCTCCTTTGAAGATGCATTAAAAGATGCCCAAGCCTTAGGTTATGCAGAAGCTGATCCGACCTTTGACGTTGAAGGCATTGATGCTGCCCATAAACTCACCATTTTAGCTTCCATTGCGTTTGGCATTCCCTTGCAATTTGATAAAGTGTTCATTGAAGGCATCTCTTCTTTAGAAACTGAAGACATTCAATATGCCAATCAATTAGGCTACACCATCAAACATTTAGGCATCGCGAAATATCTACCCGAAGGCATTGAAATTCGCGTGCATCCCACTTTGATTCCAAAATCAGAGCTCATCTCTAACGTCAATGGCGTGATGAATGCCGTATTGGTCAAAGCCAATGGCGTTGGCCCCGTTTTAAGTTATGGCGCAGGTGCAGGCGGCAAACCCACAGCATCTTCTGTGTTATCTGACTTAGCGGACATCTCGCGCATGTTAGATGCTGATAAAGAGCACTATGTGCCCTATTTAGCCTTCCAAAATCAGGCGCTCTCTAATGCGCCCATTCTGCCACAAGCAGAGATCCACACAGCCTACTATTTAAGAATTAAAGCTGTGGACCAACCTGGTGTGCTTTCTGATATTACCCATATCCTAGCTCAGCATGATATTAGTATTGAATTGATGATCCAGACAAAATCTGTTGATGACAATCTCGCTAATATCATTATGACAACGCATGAAACGAAAGAACACTCGATTCTTGAATCCTTACGCGCGATCGAAGCACTCGCAAACATCCGCGGCAAGGCGAAGTTATTGAGAATCGAATCTTTCAGGTCATAGCATATTTAAAACAAATAGATACACACAAAACAGAGGTAAACCGTGAAATCTTCAGGTGCAGAAATCATTATAAAGTCTCTTATCGAGGAGAAAGTAGAATATATATTTGGTTATCCAGGGGGGGCTGTACTACCACTTTACGACACCATTTACCAACAAGATGAAATTAAGCACGTCCTCGTCCGCCACGAGCAAGCAGCAGCCCATGCGGCTGATGGTTATGCCCGCGTGACAGGCAAACCCGGCGTTGTTTTACTCACATCTGGCCCAGGGCTCACCAATGCTGTCACCGGCATTGCCACAGCTTATATGGACTCCATTCCGATGGTGGTCTTTTCAGGTCAGGTGGCCACAAGCTTGATTGGTAATGATGCGTTCCAAGAAGTGGACACCATTGGCATCACCCGTCCTTGTGTTAAACATAACTTCCTAGTCAAAAACGTTGAAGATTTAGCGATTACGATTAAAAAAGCGTTTCACATTGCCACAACGGGTCGCCCTGGCCCTGTGGTGATCGATGTGCCCAAAGACGTTCAGGTGGCTTTAGCAAAATTCAGCTACCCGAAAAAGATTGCCATGCGCTCTTACAATCCGATTGTCAAAGGTCATTCAGGACAGATCAAAAAAGCCTATAACCTTTTGATGACGGCAAAACGTCCGATGATTTATACCGGTGGCGGCGTCATTTTAGGCGATGCTTGCGATGAGTTGGTGGAAATGGTTCAACGTTTAAATGTGCCCATCACCAACACATTGATGGGTTTAGGGGCTTATCCTGCTTCTGATCGTCAATTTGTGGGCATGCTTGGCATGCACGGCACCTATGAAGCAAACATGGCGATGCACAATTGTGACGTGCTCTTTGCCATCGGTGCGCGTTTTGATGACCGCATCACTGGCGTGCTTGAGCACTTTTGCCCACATGCTAAAATCATTCACATTGACGTTGATCCTTCATCGATTGGTAAAAATGTGGTGACGGATATTCCATTGGTGGGTCAAGTCAAGCCAATTTTGACAGAGTTTTTAGAGCTCGTCAGAAGCGGTGAAAAGCAACTCAATCAAGACGCCTTAGCGAAATGGTGGAAAACCATTGATGATTGGCGCAAAATTGATTCTTTAGGTTATGACTTAACGCCCGGCATCATTCAGCCTCAACAAGTGGTGGAAGCCTTATATAAAGTGACAAAAGGCCAAGCCATTGTGACCACAGATGTGGGTCAGCATCAAATGTGGGCAGCGCAATATTATAAATTTGACAGCCCAAGACAGTGGATCAATTCAGGTGGCCTTGGCACCATGGGCTTTGGTTTACCCGCAGCCATGGGCGCTAAAATTGGTTGCCCAGATAAAGATGTGGCGTGCATCACGGGCGATGGCAGCATTCAGATGATGCTTCAAGAGCTTTCCACCATGTTGCAATATCACACACCTGTAAAAATTTTAAATTTAAACAACGGCTACCTTGGCATGGTTCGCCAGTGGCAAGAGTTCTTCTTTAAGAAGCGCTACTGCATGAGCTATTTCGAGTCGTTGCCGGACTTTATTGGTTTAGCAAAAGCCTACGGGCATGACGGGATTCAAATCAGAGATCCAAAAGATCTAGAACCCGCCCTTATCGAAGCCTTTAAGCAAAAAGATAAGACCATTTTCTTAGACATCATTGTGGATTCAGATGCGAACGTATTCCCCATGATTCCTGCCGGTAAAGGTCATCACGAGATGATTTTACGTGGTCGGGATAAAATGGAAAACACAACCGTTGATGGATTGAGCCAAGTATAAGGAGACAATGATGACGAACACAACTCAACAACCTATGCGACACATCATCTCCATCTTAATGGAGAATGAGTCAGGTGCCTTATCGCGCGTGGTGAATCTCTTCTCTGCTCGCGGTTATAACATTGAAAGTTTATCGGTTGCACCGACAGAAGATCAGTCAATTTCTCGATTGACCCTCGTGACCTTTGCAAATGCTGCAGTCATTGAGCAGATCGTCAAGCAACTCAATAAACTGATCGATGTGATCAAATTGGTGGATTTAACCGATGGCTCCCACATTGAGCGTGAAATCATGCTCATTAAAGTGAAGGCTGAATCTGAAAATGCCCGTGCTGAGCTGTATCGTTTGAACGATATGTTCCGCGGTCGCCTATTAGATGTCACCGAGTCAAGTTACACCATCGAAATGACCGGAACCGCCGATAAATTGAACGCTTTTGTCATTGCTGTCGAGACTCTTGGCATCATTGAAATTGTCCGTTCAGGTGCCCTTGGCTTAGTTCGTGGTGCAAAAGGCTTGACAATCAATTAACATTTTGACTATTACTATTAGCTGTTAGACTAAAAATAACAGCAACAAAAATTAACCGTTTAAAGGAATCGATTTATGAACATTTATTATGACAAAGATGCAGACTTATCCTTATTAAAAGACAAAACTGTTGCCATCATCGGTTACGGTTCACAAGGTCATGCACATGCACAAAACTTAAAAGATTCAGGTGTGAATGTGGTGGTCGGTCTTCGCAAAAACGGCGCATCTTGGTCAAAAGCAGTGAATGCAGGTCACACTGTGATGGAAGTGGCAGATGCAACAAAAGCCGCTGACCTTGTCATGATCTTATTGCCAGATGAAAATCAACCAGAAGTGTACGCAGAATCCATTGAGCCGAACATCAAAGAAGGTGCTGCCCTTGCCTTTGCTCACGGCTTTAACGTGCATTACAACCAAATCGTGCCACGTAAAGATTTAGACGTGATCATGATTGCACCAAAAGGCCCTGGCCACACTGTGCGTTCTGAATATGTTAAAGGTGGCGGCGTGCCAACATTGATCGCGGTTTACCAAGACACTTCAGGTAAAGCCAAAGAGATCGCATTGGCCTACGCATCTGCCAATGGTGGCGGCCGCGCAGGTGTGATTGAAACAGATTTCCGTGAAGAGACTGAAACAGACTTATTCGGTGAGCAAGCTGTATTATGTGGCGGTGCTGTTGAGTTGGTTAAAGCGGGCTTTGAAGTATTGACAGAAGCAGGTTATGCACCTGAAATGGCGTACTTTGAATGTTTACATGAGTTAAAACTCATCGTTGATTTAATGTACGAAGGCGGCATCGCGAACATGAACTACTCCATCTCTAACAACGCTGAGTATGGTGAATATGTGACCGGTCACGAAGTGGTCAATGCTGAGTCTAAAGAAGCGATGCGTCAAGCATTAAAACGCATCCAAACAGGTGAATACGCAAAAATGTTCATCTTAGAAGGCAAAACCAATTACCCTTCAATGACTGCGCGTCGTCGTTTGACAGCAGAGCACCCAATTGAAAAAACCGGTGCAAAATTGCGTTCTATGATGCCATGGATCGCACAAAATCGTTTAGTGGATCAGTCTAAAAACTAAAGTTTAATGATTAAAAAAGAAGACTGAATTCAGTCTTCTTTTTTTAGAAGTGAAAAGGATAAAATTATGTCTAATATTTGGACACCGGATAGTTGGAGAAAATTTCCTGCGGCACAAATGCCCAATTACCCAGATGCTGCAAAATTAAAAGAAGTTGAAGATCGTTTGCATCAAGCACCGCCACTGGTTTTTGCAGGGGAAGCTCGTACCCTGAAAAAAGCATTGGCAGAAGCTGCTTATGGACGCTCATTCTTATTGCAAGGTGGGGATTGTGCAGAGAGCTTTTCAGAATTCAACGCCACAAATATTCGAGATAGTTTTCGTGTGTTGTTACAAATGGCTGTCGTGCTCACCTTTGCGGCCAGCAGCCCTGTGATTAAAGTTGGGCGCATGGCTGGTCAATTTGCTAAGCCTCGCTCTGAAGATTTAGAAACCATCGATGGCATCACATTGCCAAGTTATCGCGGTGACATCGTCAATGGCATCGATTTTACCAAAGAATCCCGCACGCCGGATCCTGAGCGCTTATGGAAAGCGTATGGTCAAGCAGGTTTAACGCTGAACTTAATCCGTGCCTTTGCCACTGGCGGTTATGCAGATTTACACCGCGTCCAAGGCTGGACGATGGATTTCCTTGATGCAACGCCACAAGCAGCGCGCTATGCTGATCTTGCCAACCGCATTCAAGATGCCTTGAACTTTATGACAGCGTGCGGCATTCGCCCTGATTCAACCCGTGCCCTTAAGGAAGTGGATTTCTACACCTCTCATGAAATGTTGCTCCTTGGTTATGAAGAGGCCATGACGCGCGTCGACTCCACAACTGGTGATTGGTATGACACCTCTGCCCACTTCATTTGGATTGGTGAGCGCACCCGTCAATTAGATGGTGCACACATTGAATTTGCCCGTGGCATCTCTAACCCGATTGGCGTTAAAGTGAGCCAGCATTTATCCGGCGATGATTTAATTCGCTTGATTGACACGTTAAACCCGAACAATGAACCGGGACGCTTAACGCTCATCACGCGTATGGGGGATAAAAACCTTCTAGATTACTTGCCACAATTATTGCGCCGAGTGAAACAAGAAGGTCGCCATGTGGTATGGATTTGTGATGCGATGCATGGCAATACCATCAAAACTGAATCAGGTTATAAAACGCGTCCGTTTGACAGAATTTTAGCAGAAGTGACTGCATTCTTTGATGCGCACAATGCAGAAAAAACACACGCTGGTGGCGTTCACTTTGAGATGACCGGTAAAGATGTGACTGAGTGCACAGGTGGCGCACAAAATATCACAGATGCTGACTTATCAAGCCGTTATCACACACATTGTGATCCGCGTTTAAATGCAGCCCAAAGCTTAGAGTTGGCATTTTTAACCGCTGAAAAATTGAATGAACATAAAAAAATTATGGCTGATTATTTAGCAAAATAATCCGTTCTTTTTAGTTTTGAAATGGGCATGCTAGAATATGCCCATTTCGTTAACTCTAGGAGTATGAGTTTTGAACCCTAATTTTTTAAGTTTTGAAGCACCCATTTTAGAACTCGATGCTAAAATCGAAGCCTTAGAAAGCGCAGCTTCCCAAGCGGGCGCTGATGTGAGCGAGGCTTTGTCTTTGTTGCAAGCTGAGCGCAAAAATGAGATTAAATCCATTTTCTCTAAATTGTCGCCCTCACAAATCTCTCAAGTGGCGCGCCATCCTTTGCGCCCTTATACCTTTGATTACATCAAGTATTTAGCGACTGATTTCCAAGAGCTTCATGGCGATCGTGCGTATGCGGATGATAAATCCATCGTCGGTGGTTTTGCGCGCATTGGCGATCATCCTGTAATGATCATTGGCCATCAACAAGGCCGCGATACAAAAGAGAAAATTCAACGCAACTTTGGGATGCCACGTCCTGAAGGTTACCGCAAAGCATTGCGCTTAATGAAATTGGCAGAACGCTTTCATGTACCGATTGTGACATTTGTGGACACACCGGGGGCTTATCCTGGCATTGGTGCAGAAGAGCGCGGACAAAGTGAAGCCATTGCCCGTAACTTATTAGAGATGAGTAAACTTAAAGTGCCCACCATTTGCACCATCATTGGTCAAGGCGGTTCAGGCGGTGCATTGGCCATTGCTGTGGGTGACCGAGTAATGATGCTTCAATACTCCACATACTCTGTGATTTCCCCTGAAGGTTGCGCCTCCATTCTTTGGAAAAGCGCTGATAAATCAATGGAAGCTGCGAATGCAATGGGCATCACGGCCGATCGTTTGTCTGATCTTGAACTCATCGATTGCGTGATTCCTGAGCCTGAAGGCGGCGCGCATCGTAACCATGAAATGGTGGCGATGTCTGTTAAACATCAAATCCTCAAATACTTGAATGAATTAGAAGCGTTAGATCCTGACACACGCATGGAACAACGCTATGATCGCATCATGAAATTTGGACGATTCAAAGGGTAATTGCCCATGAGCAATCAATCTCTTCTCAATGAGCGACTCTTGTCGCTCATTGCTTTAATTGAGCCGCTCATTCCGAAAGTTCCTCTAAGTGTGGATTTTTCCGAATGCGCGGCCTTTCGTTGGGTGCGTGCTGATCAATGGATGCCTGCGCATCTTCAACCGATTCCCCGCTTTGCCGCCATTGATTATCAAAACTTAGTGGGCGTTGAGGATAAAATTGAGTGCCTTCGCCAAAATACATTACAGTTTTTGCATGGTTTACCCGCGAACAATGTGCTCTTAACCGGCGCGCGCGGCACAGGTAAATCCTCCCTCATTAAAGCAACGCTGACGGAATTTGCCGATCAAGGCTTAAAAATGGTCGAAATTGACCGCGATGCTTTAGATGATCTGCAAAAACTGCTCACACTGTTGAGTGAATCTAAGGAACGCTTCATCATCTTTTGTGATGATCTCTCCTTTGAAGCAAACGATGCGGCGTATAAATCATTAAAGGCGCTCCTTGATGGCTCTTTGATGAATCCACCCGAAAATATTTTATTTTATGCCACCTCAAACCGTCGTCATTTGCTGCCTGAATACATGAAAGATAACGAACAGGCACAACATGATCACAATGGCGAGGTGCATTTAGGCGATGCCATTGAGGAGAAAATCTCCCTCTCTGAGCGCTTTGGCTTATGGCTCACCTTTTATAGTTTTTCCCAAAAAGATTACCTCAATGTTGTCAAAAATTGGTTAACCACCTTAGATCCGGATTGTCATTTCACGCCTGACGCCGAACGCGAGGCGTTACAATTTGCTCTTTTGCGCGGATCACGCAGCGGCCGAGTGGCCATGCAGTTTGCCAAAAGCTTCTCAGGTGCACATCAACTTAAAAACATGAACAAGGAATAAAAATTATGTCCACGTATATGGCAAAGGAAATCCGAGAAATCCCAGATGTCATAGCCAAACAAGGGGAAAGCAATGCCCCAATGCTCATTAAATTGGCCGAATTCATTAAAAAAGAGACCATTCACGGCATCACGCTATTAGGGCGCGGCAGCTCAAAAAATGCTTGTTATTATGCCAAATACATTTTTGAAACAGCATTGAACATTCCTGTTTCTATGGCCTCACCTTCTGTGGCATCGATTTATGATCGCACCCTCAATTTTAACAACCATTTGTTGTTTGTCTGCTCACAATCAGGCTCAAGCCCTGACTTGATCAAATATGCAGAAAATGCCAAAGCGGGCGGCGCAACCCTCATTGGCTTGGTCAATGATGAAAACTCTCCGCTTGCAAAAATGTCTGACTTTTTGTTTGGCCTCAAAGCCGGCAAAGAGCACAGCGTGGCTGCGACAAAATCCTACATTGCCACCATTTACGCCTTTGCCTCCATTTATGCAATGTTCTGCGGTAAAAATGATTTGGCCGATGAATTGTATCATCTGCCAGAGGTGATGGATCAAGTGGTGCACACGCGTTGGGATCAATTTTCCGATGCAATGGTCACAGAAGATCAACTCTTTTGTTTAGGCCGCAGCTTTAACTTTAGTACCGCTAAAGAAGTCGCATTGAAGTTCAATGAAACGTGCCAAGTGTTTGCAAAAGATTATTCATCCTCTGAATTTTTCCATGGTCCCCTTGCCCTCATCGAACGCGGCATTCCGATTTTGCACTTTTTAATGAATGATGAAAGTCATAAAGTGTCCGTGGAAACCACCGAAAAACTCTTAAATTTAGGGGCAAATGTCTACACTGTGGACAGTAAAGCCTTTGATGAAAAAACCTTGGTCATTCCAGCATCTTCGCCACTCATTCAGCCAATGATTCAAACCACAGCGCTCTACAGCATCATCGAAGAGATCGCCATGAAAAAAGGCATGAATCCTGATGAGCCACCTTTCCTCAATAAAGTGACCAAAACGGTTTAATATGGCGCAATCTCTCTTTGCTTCTCACATTTATGATGGTCAAATGCACCATCATGATGCGTGGCTCAACATTGAGCACAACCGCGTGCACAGCATCACAAAAAGCCCCGTGTTTTTATCCCAAAGCTATTACAGTGATGGCATGTTGATTCCGGGCTTCATTGATTTACAAGTCAATGGCGGCGGTGGCGTACTCTTTAACAATGAGCCCACACTAGAAGGCATCCGCACGATTGTCAATGCGCACCGCGCCCTTGGCACGCATCATATGATGATCACTTTGATCACCAGTGATGATGATACCATTGCTCGTGCTTTAGATGCAGTGGAAGCCGCTATGGAAGAGAAAATGCCGGGGTTATTGGGCATTCATTTAGAAGGCCCGATGATCAATGCAGCAAAACGCGGCATTCACTTTGAAAAAAACATTCATCCATTGAGTGATGCGCTGCTGCAAAGTTTAACGCAGCGCAACCTTGGCAAAGTGATGATCACGCTCGCGCCTGAAGCTGTGCCCCCATCGATGATTCAATCCTTAACAGACGCAGGCATCATCGTATTTGCAGGGCACACGCACGCAACGGCTGATGAGGCACAAATCGCCCTCAATCATGGTTTAAAAGGTTTTACCCATCTCTTTAATGCAATGCCGCCAATGCTGTCACGCGAGCCTTCCATTTTAGGTGTCGCATTGAGTGACCAAAACAGTTATGGTTCCATCATTCATGATGGCATTCATGTCGATCCGATTATGGTCAAAATTGCCATTGAGGCTAAACATCCTGACAATATTGTGCTCGTCACAGATGCAATGGCAACCTTAGGCAGTGATTTAATGCACTTTGATTTTAATGGGCACACCATTTATCGTGAGGAAAATCGCCTAGTGAATCACGAAGGCAAGCTTGCTGGCGCGCACATTGATCTATATTCATGCATTCAAAATACGATGGCGCTAAATTATTCTTTTGAAAAAAGTTTACAGATGGCAACGCGCAATCCTTCGACAGTTTTAGGGCTTTATCCGACCGTGGGTTCACTCAAAAAGTGCGCAAATGCTAACGTCAACCACATCAATGGTGATAAAATAACGCCCCTTCTGTAACAACCTCAATTGGCGAAAATCAATTATGAGCGGTTTAATTTTTATCATCATCTGTCTTGGCGTAGGCAAGCTACTGTCCCGATTAACCAACCCCCAAGAACTCATCCGAACCCTGAATCTTCTCGTTGTCCGTGTGGCATTGCCTGCATTGATTCTCGATAAAATTCACACCATTAATCTAGAGGGTGATGCCTTCTTCCCCATTTTATCCCCGTGGATAGCCTTTATTGTAGCGGTTGGCGCCATCTATGCCATCCGCTTTTTTATTCCCTTCTCGAAAGTTACCACAGGCTGCTTGATCCTCATTTGTGGTACAAGTAACACCTCATTTGTGGGCTTTCCTTTACTGCAAGCCATTTTAGGGCATGATGCGCTCAATGTAGCCATCATTGTGGATCAATCAAACCTCATATTGCTCTTTACCATGGGGATTTTGGTGGCCAATCTTTACTCTGGCACCTCAGTGAATTTTAAACAGATCTTCCTGCGTTTACTCATCTATCCACCCGTTGTGGCACTCATTTTAGGTGTATTATTGCGCCCGATCGAATATCCTGAAGCCATTGAATATGCCTTAAGCGCCTTTGGTTCATTGTTAACCCCCTTAACCATGCTCTCCATCGGCTGTAGTTTGAGCTTACCGCGCGATAAAAGCATGATCAAAATGATCTCCATTGGACTCATTGTTAAATTGATCATCATGCCGTTATCCATCGCCATCCCTGCGCTGTTCATCTTTGATCACATCTTAAGCCCAATGACGGCAATGGTGACGATTTTAGAGATCGGTATGGCGCCTATGGTGATGAGCGTCATCATTGCGGCGGATAAAAACTTAGATCCTGAATTGGCAAATTTCCTCACAAGCATCGGGATTCCCGTCTCGTTTGTGACGATCGTCCTTTGGCATTTGATCATTCCGCTCGTTTAATTTAGCCCTTAAAATTTACCTATTGACAGCTTTGCTATACTCTTAGAGAGATAAAAATTTCTCATTTCAAAAAGGGTAATGGCAATGCTGATCGATTGGTTAACGCTTTATTATACAAAGCATATTGGCGCAAAACGATTGATGCAATTGGTGGCACATTTTGATTCTGCCACCCTTGCAGTCAACGCCTCTAACAGTGACTGGCGAAAAGCTGGCATGACAGATCAAGTCATCGCCGCACGGGCGGATGCATCTCGTAAAAAGGCAGAATCTGCCCTTTTATGGATGGAGAGTGACCCACTCAATCATATCCTTGTGGTGACCGATCAACGTTATCCTGAATTGCTGCGCATTTGTGATGATCCGCCAGCGCTCTTATTTGTGCGCGGCAATCCGGATATTTTATCAAATCCGCAGCTTGGCATTGTGGGCACGCGTCACCCCACAAAAGAAGGCGAGCAAAATGCCTATCATTTTGCAAAACAATTAGGAGAATATGGGCTCACCATCACCAGCGGCCTTGCCATGGGGATTGATCAATTTGCCCATGATGGTACGCTTGCGAGTCCCTCACCCACCATTGCGGTGCTTGGTACAGGCTTAAATGAGATTTATCCGAAACACAATCGCCGATTGGCTGAAAAAATTGTGGCGCATAATGGCGCATTGGTCAGTGAATTTCCGCTCCATACGCCGCCGATTCCAAATAACTTCCCTAAGCGCAACCGCATCATTGCCGGTTTATCCTTAGGCGTTTTAGTGGTGGAAGCGGCCGATCAATCGGGCTCTCTCATTACAGCACGCTTAGCGAATGAATCGAGCCGCGAAGTATTTGCCATTCCAAGTTCCATTCACAATCCTCAATCGAAAGGATGCCATCGCCTCATTCGTGAAGGGGCAAAATTGGTGGAATCCACCTTTGATATTTTCTCAGAGCTCAAACATTGGTTGCCAAAGACAAATGCCAGCGAACCACAGCCCACAGCCCTCACACCATTGCAACCGGTGCGTAAAATTGTGCCTGCGCCCACCGATCCCATTGAGCGCCAAATCTTTGAGCTGCTCACCGAACCCCTCACCATCGATGACATCGTGGTGAGAACACAACTTGACACACACATTGCCACACAAGCCATCATGATGATGGAACTTGAAGGCACCATTGTGCGTCAAGATTCTCAACACTTTATACAAGGAACTGTGTAATTTATGAAAAAACTTCTCTTATCCGCCCTCTTTGCGTCAAGCTTATCCCTAAGCTTTGCAGAGCTCAACGTGGTGACATCCTTTTCCATTTTAGAAGACATCACTGCGAACATCGGGCAAGATAAAGTCAAAATCACCTCCATGATTAAGCGCAATCAAAACCCGCACAATTATGAGCCCACCATGTCCGACATTCAGAGCCTATACAATGCGGATTTACTCATCATCAATGGGCTCAATTTCGAGCATTGGCTCAAGCGCGCTACTAAGCAATCAAACTTTAAAGGCGAAATTGTGACCGCAAGCGATGGCATCAAAGTGATTCATTTAGCAGAAGATGAACAGCATCACCATCATCACGACCATGATGATCATGATCACGACCATCACCACCATGATCATGGCGATACAGATCCACATGTGTGGCAAAACCCACTCAATGGCATCATCATGGCCAACAACATTGCCAAAGCACTCTCTGAAAAAGATCCTGAAAACAGCGAATTTTATGCCAAAAATCTAGAAGCGTATCAAGAAAAGTTACATCAAGTGGATCAAACCATTATGCATTCGCTCAACGATAACCCAAGCCAACCACTTAAAGGCATTGTGCTCCATGACAGTTATCGTTATTTCTCTGAACGTTATCCGATGATGTTTTTCCCTGTGCTAGATGCCCATAGTTTAAGCGAGCCTTCTGTCAAAGTGTTTGCGGGCATTCAAACCATGATCAAAGACAATCAAATCCCTGTGATTTTCTCTGAATCCATGGAGCAAAGCCGTTTTGTGAATACAGTTGTGAAGGACTATCACATCACCGATGGTGGACAACTCATCTCTGACACCATTATGCCCAAAGGTGAGCCTTGTGACTCTTACATCGGTTTATTAGAGTGTAATTTAAACACCATTAATCAAGCCTTTGACAAAGTGCGCAAAGCGAAAGATGAGTCAGGATTGCTCTAATGTCAACAATGCTTCTTTTCGATGCAGCCCGCCTGCATAGCCGACCAATGCGCCATTGCTGCCAATCACACGGTGACAAGGCACCAATATACTCAGGGGGTTCTTCCCATTCGCGCTAGCAATAGCGCGGATGGCCCTTTCATTGCCATATCGCACCGCTTCAGTTTTATAACTGATGGTTTGCCCATACGGAATCTCTAATAAAATTTGCCACACCGCCTGCTGAAAGGGCGTGCCAGACAACACCATCGGCACCGTAAAATTTGTCCGTTTCTTTTGAAAATACTCTTCTAACTCTTCCATCAATTGCGACAATACAGCATTGTTACCTGCTTTTGCGGTCATTTGATGACGTTTTTCCATGCGCTGAATAGAACTGAATACATCCTCTTCCACAAAATCAACCGCACACACGCGATCACCAAACGCGCACAACACCATTTGCCCGAGCGGTGATTCCATATATACATATTTTAAATCCATGTTGCCTCCATCAAAAAATCCTCCATGAAGGAGGATTTTATCGATTCATACGGTCAATGACACTTTATTTATTAAAGAAGATCAATGTCCATGGCATCACATAAGCTTGTAAGATCGTCAATAAGCCCACAAAGCTACAGAAGATCAAGCTGTGTTTCACCGTGAATCTAAAGAGCTCAGACTCTTTACCCACAATCCCTGTTGCCGCACATGCCACCGCAATTGATTGTGGAGAGATCATTTTACCCGTCACACCCCCTGTGGTATTTGCCGCCACCAATAATTCAGGCGTCACATTGAGCTGATGCGCCACGTTTGCTTGCAATGAGCTAAAGAGCGCATTTGATGACGTATCTGAACCCGTTAAGAATACACCGAGCCAACCTAAGAATGGCGCGAAGAATGGGAACAATACGCCCGTTTGAGCGAGAAGCAATGCCAATGTTGAAGATAAACCAGAATAGTTCGCGATAAAGGCAAAGCCTAACACCAAGCCAATGGATAAAATTGGCATTCTGAGTTCATACAATGTTTCTGTGAAGGTTTTGATGCCATCTGTGACCTTCATGCGTAAAATCACCATAGAAATCACACATGCAATCAGAATCGATGTGCCCACTGCCCCCAAAATATTTAAGGTATAAACAGCCGCATATGCTGTCGGTTCTTCAACGATGGGCGCTGCCTTCATCACTAAATTGTGTAAAAATGGTACTTCAAATTTGAAGGTGGCAAAGGTTAATAATGCTTGAACAGATTTAAAGCTCCACAATGTCACCATGATGGTCAATACAATGAACGGTGACCATGCAATGAAGATTTGCTTCATGGAGTAACCACTGGCTTGTCTTGGCGATGGCTTTCTTTGACCATCAAATGTGAAGATCTCTTTAGGCTGCCAAACACGAAGGAATAATGTTAAACAGATGAGGCTCACCAATGCAGAGGTGATGTCTGGCAATTCTGGGCCCACAAAGTTCGCCGTTAAGAATTGCGTGATGGCAAAGGAAACGCCGCTCACTAAAACAGCTGGCCACGTTTGACGCACACCGCGCCAGCCATCCATCATTGCCACTAACCAAAATGGTACGATGATGGATAAAATCGGTAACTGACGACCCACCACTTGGCCAATGTGGAATGCATCTAAATGAGACACTTCTCCCGCCACAATGATCGGAATGCCCATTGCGCCAAATGCAACAGGTGCTGTATTGGCGATCAAACATAAACCGGCTGCATACAAAGGTTTAAAGCCTAAACCCACCAACAATGCGGCTGTAATGGCAACCGGTGCACCAAAACCTGCCGCCCCTTCTAAGAAGGCACCGAATGCAAAACCCACCAATAACAACTGTAAGCGTTGATCTTCGGTAATGGAGATGATCGATGAGCGGATGATGTCAAACTGCCCTGTTTTCACAGCAATTTTATACAAGAAAACGGCAGTGATGATGATCCACGCAATCGGCCATAAGCCATACACAAAGCCATAACCTGAGGCTGCAAATGCCATGGTCACTGGCATGTCGTAGACAAAAATTGCCACTAAAATGGCCATCGACAATGTCAATAATCCGGCTAAATAGCCTTTAATTTTAAAAACCGTCAAACACAAGAAAAACGTTACAATTGGCAATACAGCAAATAGTGAAGAGACACCCAGATTCATAATGGGTGTGTAATTTTGCATCCATGTCATAAAATACCTCTGTCAAAAAAAGGCTAGTTGAAAGACCGATCTACCACAATATAGATCGGCATAATTTACAAGTTACAGATAGGTGAATGGTTTAACTAACCTGAACAGTGATTAAGCAAAGCTTCAATGCTGTGATACTCAATGCCGGAATGTTCAGTCAAACCCATTTGGCAAGTGCGGCTCATGGAGACTCCATGTTCGCAGTTGCTTGGAATGTTCTGCTTTAATAAACGCAATGCATTGGCATTGAGCTCTGGCAAAAACATCCCCTTATTACCCGCATATCCACAACACGCAATGTTGGTGAAGTTCAGCGAATCCGTGCAAGCGGCCGCTAATTGTGTGAGCGCGGTGCCGCTGTTCATTTTCGTGGCCGAACATGGAATATGCAGGGATAATTGCTCACGCTTATGCACGATGGTCAATTTTGGCAACACAAAGGCTGCTAAAAATGAGGCGGCATCATACAATTTTAAGCGTGCATCAATCAAGCCTTGTTCTTGCGCATCAAATAAGCGCAAGGCGCACGGTGCATTGTCAATATAAACAGGATATTGTCCATCTTGACTCGCTTGTAATAACGCTTGGTTCACGCGGTTTGCCGCGCGTTCACTCGCTAAAACTTCTTTGAGTGAATCAAAGGGCTGCCCGCAGCACAGTGATTGATAATCCTCTGGAAAAATGGCGCGGTAACCGGCCTTTTTAAATAAGGACAGTGTGTGATCCGCCACTGATGTTGCCTCTTTTGTGCCTTCTGCAAAGGTGCGATTGACGCACGAGACAAAATAGACCACCGGCGTTTGATCGGTTGCCACAATTGGCGCAATGGGCTTGGCAGCTTTTGGCAAATGCTCGGGCAAAATCGGAATGCCTTTAAACACAGAATGTAGGGATTTTGTGATCCCATGACTGCGTTTTGCACCCAATACATGAGCACCTTTGAGCATTGTGCGCGCTGTTTTGCTTAAAAAGTTAATGTGGGACTCTGCATAATTGGCTAAATCCGGTTGGCGATTGGCAGTTTTGAGAGATTTCATCATCTCGCCGGTATTGATACCAATTGGGCAACGGGTGGCGCACATGCCGGTTGTGGCGCATGTGTCAATCCCCATGTAGGGATAGACTTTTTGAATGGATGCCAATAACTCAGGATGCTCGCCGGTGCGTGTTAAATGCTCATGCTGACGCCACAATACAATGCGCTGACGTGGCGTTAAAGATAAACCATCGGATGGGCACGCAGGCTCGCACAAACCACATTCAATGCATTGATCAATGATGGGATCAGATTCTGGCATCGCTTTGAGCTTCTTCAAATGCAAATGCGGATCATCGGTGATGATGACATCAGGATTTAAAATGCCCAAGGGATCAAACAGCGCTTTGATGCTGCGCATGATGCCATAAGCATCCTCGCCCCACTCCACTTTCACAAAGGGTGCAATGTTGCGCCCTGTGCCATGCTCAGCTTTTAAAGAGCCATTGAAGTCAACTGCCACAATTTCAGCCAATGCCGCCATAAAGCCGTTATAACGCGACACTTCAGCGTCACTGTCAAGCTTTGGCGTTAGGATGAAATGGAGATTACCCTCAAGCGCATGCCCCATGATCATCCCCTCTTCATAGCCATACGCTTTCAATAGCTTTGTTAAAGCACGCATGCCTTCAGCTAAGCGTTCAATCGGGAATGCCACATCTTCTGTGATCAAATTACTGCCAAGGGGACGATTGCCGCCAATGATGGGCAATAAGCCTTTACGCACGCTCCAATAAAGATCCGTCACCACCGTATCTTTTGAAAATGTGCTGTGCTCCGTTGCTCCGTGATCCGCCACCAATTGATTGATGAAGGCAATTTGTTCATCAAGCATGGCATCATCTTTCGCTTTCGTTTCAATGAGTAAGCAACCTGAATCTTCCGGAATCTCTTGATAGAAAAAGCTTGGCAAACGATCGACAATATTTTCGCCCACACAGCGAATGCTACGCGCATCGAGCAACTCCACAGAATCCACAGTCGCTTGCTGACGAAGCGCGGTGACAGCATTGCAGCAATTGTCTAAATCATCAAAATAGATCAGTGCGGAGGCTTTATGAGGATGATCCACCACCGTTTTATAGGTGATTTCACTGATAAAACCTAATGTGCCTTCTGAACCGATCATCAAATGGGTGAGCATGTCAATCGGATCATCAAAATCCACCAACGCATTGATGCCATAACCTGTGGTGTTTTTCAGGCGATATTTATGACGAATGCGCGATTCAAGTTCAGGATTGCTGCGAATTAAATCAGACAATCCCTTTAAATCTGCCAAAAATTGCCCGTGTGAGGCTTTAAAATCAGCAATACTTTTTGCATCTGCAGTGTCTAAAATTGTGCCATCTGCTAGGATCACGCGCATCGTATCTAACGTGTGATAGCTGTTATCTTTTGTCCCACAACACATGCCACTTGAGTTATTAGCTGCGATCCCACCAATTCTAGCCGTATTGATGGTGGCAGGATCGGGTCCAATCTTCCGCCCAAAAGGCTTGAGGATGAGGTTCGCATTTGAGCCGATCACCATCGGGCGCAATTTGATTTTATCGCCCTTGTCCAAAATTTTGGCATCCACAAATTCATCACCTAACAACACCAAAATAGAATCTGATGATGTTTGACCGGACAATGAGGTTCCTGATGCCCGAAAAGTGATCGGCAAATGATATTGTGCCGCAAGCTGCATAATATTTAACACCTCTTTTTCGTTTTGTGCACGCACCACAACCTCTGGCACATAACGATAGCAACTTGCATCTGTTCCATAGGCGAAACGTACCGCAAGCTCAGTATAAATCTGCGCTTTTGGTAAAACTTCACCAAGCGCCTGCACAAATAATGCATGCGACTTTTTCAGCTGAGAAACCCCTTCCATATCCTAATATCCAAAAAAATGTTATTTAATTATTCCAATCTGCGTTAAATCGCTTTATGATTTGTTTTTTCTTACCGTATGCGAAAAAGTAAATGAATTGTAGTTTAGTTGTCAAGCAATTCATTGAGTCAAACAGTTAACCATTGGAGAAAAACATGATTGTTTCAGCCTCAACAGATTACCGAAAAGCCGCTAAACGCACGCTTCCGCCCTTCTTGTTTCATTACATTGATGGGGGTGCTTATGCTGAGCATACTTTAAGACGCAATGTAGAAGATCTCTCTGACATTGAATTGAAACAACGCGTTTTGAACAACATGGAACACGTCAGCACAGAAACTGAACTTTGGGGTGAAAAACTGGCCTTGCCTGTGATTCTTGCGCCTGTGGGTTTAACCGGTATGTATGCGCGCCGCGGTGAAGTACAAGCCGCAAAAGCTGCTGCAAACAAAGGCATTCCCTTCACATTGTCCTCAGTGTCTGTGTGCCCGATTGAAGAAGTTGTCCCAGCCATTGATCGCCCAATGTGGTTTCAATTGTATGTACTCAAAGATCGCGGCTTTATGAAAAATGTTCTTGAACGTGCAAAAGCCCAAGGCGTCACCACGCTTGTCTTTACGGTAGACATGCCAACACCGGGCGCACGTTATCGCGATGCACACTCTGGCATGAGCGGGCCTTACGCAAATGTTCGCCGCATCGGTCAAGCCATGGTTCATCCTAAATGGGCATGGGACGTGGGTTTAAATGGTAAACCACATGATCTTGGCAACATCTCAAAATACTTTGGCTCCGCCATTGGCCTTGAAGATTACATCGGTTGGCTCACGAAAAACTTTGACCCATCGATCTGTTGGAAAGATTTGGAATGGATCCGTGAATTCTGGGATGGCCCAATGATCATCAAAGGCATTTTAGATCCAGATGATGCACGCGATGCAGTCAGCTTTGGGGCGGATGGTATTGTGGTATCTAACCATGGTGGCCGTCAATTAGATGGCGTATTGTCCTCTGCACGCGCCCTGCCTCCAATTGCAGATGCCGTCAAAGGTGACCTTAAAATCTTGGCAGATTCAGGCATTCGCACAGGACTTGATGTGGTGCGCATGTTAGCGCTAGGAGCCGACAGTGTGATGATTGGCCGCGCCTTTGCCTATGCGTTAGCGGCAAATGGTCAAGCCGGTGTTGAAAACTTACTCGATCTTTTCCAAAAAGAGATGAAAGTTGCCATGACCTTAACTGGTGCAAACACCATTGCAGACATTACCTCAGACATTTTAGTTTAAAAAAAGCAACGGCAACACGACACAACATTCAAAAGCCGATGAATTTCATCGGCTTTTTGCCAATAAAGATGGCGTTGCGTGACAATTTTCCGTATAGTGAAACCTTTATGTCTTTCATTAACATCGAGAATCACTGTGTCTATGCAATTTTCTGAACTCCCTTTACCGGCTGCGCAACTTAAAAACCTTCAAGATTTGGGTTATCAATCCACAACGCCCATTCAAGCTGCAGCCCTACCGGCCATTTTAAAGGGGAAAGATTTGCTGGGCCAAGCCAAAACCGGCAGCGGTAAAACAGCCGCCTTCGGCATTGGCGTGTTAGAAAGCATTGATGTCACGCGCTTTGCCACGCAAGCTTTGGTGATTTGCCCCACGCGTGAACTTGCCGATCAAGTGAGTAAAGAGCTGCGCCGTTTAGCCCGTTACATTCCAAATCTTAAAATTTCAAGCATTTGTGGTGGTACGCCGATTGCCCGTCAAATCCATGCCATGAGTCAGCATCCACCCCACATTGCTGTGGGTACGCCCGGCCGCTTGTTAGATCACCTGAAACGCAATACATTGAGCCTTAAATCCCTTAAAGTTTTGGTGCTCGATGAAGCCGATCGCATGTTAGACATGGGCTTTGCCGATGAAATGGATGCCATCATTGAACATGCTCCGCGTCAACGCCAAACATTGCTATTTTCAGCCACATTCCCTGAGAACATCGAAGCCATCAGCGCGCGCATTCAGCACAATCCTGTGCGCGTAACGGTGGAAGAAACACCTGAGGACAAACCAAACATTGATCAATCGGTTGTCATTGTGGACAATCAAGGTGCAAAAGCTGCCACAACCGCCGCGCTGCTTTACCATTATGCGCCAGAATCCACCGTCATTTTCTGTAACACCATTGCCGCCTGCCAAGAGCTTGAAGATTATCTCTTTGAGCAAGACATTGATGTGGTTTCTCTTCACGGAGACCTTGAACAGCGCGAGCGTGATCAAGTGTTATTGCGCTTTAGTAATGGCAGCACCCGCGTATTGGTGGCAACCGATGTGGCGGCGCGTGGCTTAGACATCGCTGATTTATCCATGGTGATCAACTATGATCTACCCTTTGATCCTGAAGTGTACGTACATCGCATTGGCCGCACAGGGCGCGCAGGCAAAACAGGCATTGCCGTCAGTTTAGTGGTGATGGATAAATTGCATCGTCTCCAAGAGATTGAAAAATATCAAGATCAAACCATCACGCAATACCCTGCTGAACATTTTAAAGATGTTAAGCCCATCTCATTGATCGCTAAAATGAGCACCATCGAGATCAGCGAAGGTAAAAAATCCAAAATCAGCGCCGGTGATATTTTAGGCGCTTTGACTGCAAAAGGTGAAATCGCTGGGAAAGATGTGGGAAAAATCACTCTATTGCCGATGCAAGCTTATGTAGCCATCAGTCGCGAACATGCAAAACAGGCGGTGGATCAAATCTGGAAAAATCCCATCAAAAACATTCGCTGCCGCGCACGCATCATTGGGGATTAACACGCTGCCATGAGTCAAAGTCGAGCGTGCCATTGAGTCCCGCTCGAATCTCTTTCGGCGACATAAAGCCACTGACTTTACGTCCATTGTCTAGAAAAATTGAAGGCGTGCCAAAGACTTGCATGGCTTTCGCGGCAATGTGTGCGTTAGATAAAATCGGTGCATCACATGGGCGCGCTTTGAATTTGCCATAAATCATCGCAGCATCCAATAAAAAATGTTGTTGATCCTGCGGCGCGCACCAAATGGATTCTAAAATGGGCTTTGATTCAGCCATCAAAGGAAAAGGCACGAAACGCACCGTGATGCCATGATCCGTAAAATCTGCCAGATTGTGATGTAATTCTCGGCAATATGGGCACAATACATCCGTAAAAATCGTAACGGTGTGGGTTTCATTCACAGCCGGATAAATGATCATCATAGATTCATCTAAATTCTCTAATAATGCTTTTCGATCAATGGTTTCAGCCACTGCCATCGTCAACATCAGCCACAATATACCGACAATACTCACCACTCGTTTCATATTCCCTCCATAAAAAATGCGCCCCGAAAGGCGCATTGATTATACCGAAGAATCGTTTATGCGGTCGCTTTGGCCACCACTGTTTTTTTCACGATGCCAAGCAATAGCGCACTGACCACCGTACCCACTACAATGGCAAGGGCATAGCCTAATAAGTTAGAGACTGCACCCGGAATGGCCAACACAAAGATACCGCCATGCGGCGCTTTGAGCTGACAACCTAATGCCATAGAGATTGCACCTGCCACTGCAGAACCTGCCACAAAGCATGGAATCACGCGAAATGGATCACGCGCTGCAAAAGGAATCGCCCCTTCGCTGATAAAAGCTAATCCTAACACCCCAGTGGCCACGCCTGCTTCATATTCATCATGGGTGAATTTATTTTTAAATAAACGTGTCGCCACTGCTGCAGACAATGGAGGTACCATACCAGCGGCCATAACAGCAGCAATCGGTTCATACACACCTGAAGCAATGAGTGCCACTGCTGTTGCATATGCGGCTTTGTTGATGGGTCCACCTAAGTCTGCTGCCATCATGCCACCGATGATTGCACCGATCACAAAGGAACTGGCCCCATGCATACTGCGAAGCCAGGATTCTAAGCCGTGTAACACTGCCGCCACAGGCTCACCAATCACATACACCATCACCAAGCCCACAATGAGGGTGCCCAATAATGGTAAAATTAAGATGGGTTTTAAACCTTCTAGATTGCGATGCAACTTGATGTGTTTATTGAGCCATAAGACCAAATAACCGGCCATGAAACCTGCAATAATGCCACCTAAAAAGCCTGAACCAATTTGTGCAGCAAGAAAACCACCGATCATACCAGGCGCTAAACCTGGGCGATCTGCAATGGAAAAGGCAATGTAACCTGCCAACGCGGGCACCATCAAGGAGAACCCAACCCCACCAATGGTCGATAGTGTATGAGCAAAAGACCCCGCATTTTCTGGGCTGCCGGCATTGATGCCGCCAAATGCAAAGGCTAACGCGATCAATAAACCGCCTGCCACCACAAACGGCAACATGAAGGAGACGCCCGACATCAAATGTTTATACACACCACTGGCCGATTGCCCTTCTGTTTTAGAGGCCGCTTGACTGTCAGCAGCTGCACTGCCTTGCTGTATTTTTGCCTCTGCAATGGCTTTTTGAATGTAACCTTCCCCATTGCTGATGGCCATTTTTGTGCCAGATGCATACACACGTTTGCCATTAAAACGGGAACGATCCACCTCGCGATCCGCTGCGATGATGACCAAATCCGCAGCCTTAATCTCTTCAGGCGTTAACACATCTTGCGCACCGACTGAGCCTTGCGTTTCTACACGCACATGATAACCGAGTGCTTCACCTGCGGTTTGTAATCCTTCTGCCGCCATAAAAGTATGGGCGATCCCTGTCGGGCAAGAGGTGACTGCAATAATGTTATGGATGGCATCTTTGCTTGTGGCATTCGGTGCTAAGGCATCCGCAGTCTCTTTTGCCACAGCTTGCAACACAGATTTTGGATCACTCAATAGATCACTCATGGTGACCATTTTTTGATCCGTTTGTGGATATTGCTCAGCAATGTCTTGCCCCACATCCGCTAAAATCAAGGCATCTTGTGCGCTAGGTAAAGCTTTAAAATTCACCATTTTTTGATCATTCGAGATGATGGCCACATCGACATTGTGCCCAAGCTCTTTAGCGGCTTGGTGCAACGCTTCTTTGGCTAAAATGGCTTTCACATCTGATTGGTCTGAATTGAGGATGACCCAAATGTTTTTCATGATGATACCTCCAAAGTTTGGATTGTCACTTGTACTGCAAATGCTTCAACAACTTCATGTTCCGGTAAGTTTGGCCCAATGGAGCCTAACTTAGACACCGCAAAGGCGGTGGCTAAGCGTGCAATGCGCTCAAGGCTTGCATGCTCACGCATCGCGCTGGCAATGCCAGCGACCATCGCATCACCTGCCCCAACGGTGGTCATCACTTTAGGCGCAATGAGCGTTGCTTTAATGACGCCTGTATCATCAATAAAGAGCGCGCCATCACTGCCCATTGAGATCACCACTAAACGAATGCCACTGACCAATAATTTTTTGGCCTCGGCAATCACATCCTTTTCTGTGGTTAATGTACGTCCTGCGTATTCAGAGAGCTCCACAAAATTGGGTTTCACGCAATAAGGCTTCACGGGGGCGGCTAAAGCGGCTTTAAGCGCCGCACCGCTCGCATCCACAATCACTTTGGTATCGTGTGGTGCTAAAGCTTCTAAAATCTCTGCATAAATGGTGCCTTGGCACAAAGGTGGAATGGAACCTGACAAAATGGCAACCTCATAATCTTGTGCCACAGCGCCCATCATCTCTGTTAAAGCAGATTCACTCGCAGCGATGCCTGGTAAGTTAATGTCTGTGGTGCAATCGTGATCCACAATTTTAATGTTGGTGCGATTGAGTCCGGGCACGCGAATGAATTGATCATCCATCCCTTTATACTCAAACATCGCCTCAAAAATGCCAATGTTTTCATCGCCTAAAAGGCCTGTGACCACAATCGGTTCTTCAAACCAGTCGGCCAAACAAGAAGCCACCATAATGCCCTTACCGCCTGCCGTATAATGCACCGATTGTGCTCGATGCACCTCACCCACTTGTAATTGCTCTAACTGAATGGTTTGATCAATCGCGGGATTTAATGTCACGGTGATGATGCTCATGCCATGTCTCCTGTTAATGCACGCACTTCAGCGGCGTTTTCAAAGGTGATAGCTTTTGCGGCCATCGCTTGCATATCTGCCAATGAATGCTGACGAATGTGCGCTTTGACCGATGCAATGTCCCGCGGCGTCATCGATAACTCATCCACACCTAAACCCATGAGCAACAATGCACCTAAAGGATCACCAGCTAAACCGCCACACACACCAACATGGCGTTGATGCTTTTTCGCGCCTTGTACGGTTTTTTCAATCAAACGCAACACCGCAGGATGTAAACTGTCTGCTTCTGGCGCCAGATCCGGATTTTGACGATCCATCGCCAATGTGTATTGCGTTAAGTCATTCGTGCCAATGGAGAAAAAGTCCACATGTTCTGCCAACACATCCGCCATTAATGCGGCTGCAGGCACTTCCACCATGATGCCGATGGGGATATTTGGGCCATCAACTGCGATGCGCATCTCTTCACAATGGGCTTTTAGGGCAGTGATTTCTGACACTGATGTGATCATCGGAAACATAATCGACACATCTTTGCCATCTTTCGCCGCACGATAAATGGCTTTAAGCTGCGGTAATAATAGATCTAAACGGCGCAGCAATAAACGCGCCCCACGCACGCCTAAAAATGGATTCTCCTCATGTGGCAATTTAAGGTGTGCCACTTGTTTATCCCCGCCAATGTCTAACGCGCGGATGATGAGCGGCGCGTCGTCTAAGGCTGTGATCATCGCTTGATAAGTCTCATATTGCTCATCTTCTGAAGGTGTATCGCCGCGCTCTAAAAAGAGAAACTCTGTCCGCATGAGCCCAACGCCTTCTGCACCTTGAGCCATCGCAAATTTTACTTGATCCGGTCGATTGACATTCGCCGCCACCATCATGGTGTGACCATCTGTCGTGGTGGCAGGTTTGCGGCGATCGGCTTCCTCTTTTTCACGTTTTTCGCGCTGCGTGATGATCCATGCGTTTGCTGCGTCAATGTTTGTTGCAGTTGGGCGAACATAAATGGCCGCGCCATCGCCATCCACAATGATCTCATCATGGGTTTCAATGATGTGTAACCCTTGCCCCACAGCCACAACCGCTGGAATGCCCAGCGTTCTTGCTAAAATGGCTGTGTGCGAGGTTGGCCCGCCAAATTCTGTCACCAAGCCTTTGACTTTATTGACATCAAGTAACGCAGTATCAGAGGGCGATAAATCACTGGCCACTAAAATCCATTCACCTTCTGGTAAATCTGCCAATGTGGTGCGTTTTAACGCAGGATCAATGTAACCAAGCACACGCTGACCCACATCGCGTAAATCCGCTGCACGTTCTGCCAATAAAGGATTGCCCGATTGCGTCAATTGCTCCGCACGATCTTCAATGGCTTGATGCCAAGACCAAGCCACGCCATGCCCTGCCACCATCAATTGACACGCAGCGCTTACCAATGAAGTGTCCTCTAATAATGCCGCTTGGGCTTTGAATATCTCAGCATCCCCTGCCCCTAAACGGCGCGTGGTGCTGTCAATCAATGCCACCATGCGTTGGCGCGCTTGATTCAAGGCTTGATCTAATAAAGCACCGCCTTCAATGAGGCTCACAGGTGAATCTTTAATGTCCGGTTCATGGGCAGAGAGATAATACGCTTTGCCCAGCATAAATCCCGGGCTGGCCGTCACGCCATACAATGCATCCCCGTGATTTTCAGCCGGCTGCCAACCGCCAGTATTTTGTGCTTTCATTTGCGCTTGAGCGCGCTCGGCATCTTCTTTTTCTTTCGCAGTTAATGCCATAATGCTCTGTTTAAATTGTGCCAATAAGGCTTCAGCATTGTCGCCCTCTGCAGAAATCACCACTTGATCACCCGCGCGCAAACCTAATTGTAACAATGCCACCATATTGTCCGCAGCTGCCACTTCATTGTCATGGCGCACTTGAATGTGTATGCCCAATTTTTTGGCACTGTCTGCCCAACTTGATGCCGGGCGCGCATGTAAACCTGAAGGATAATCCACCGTCCATTCAATGGCATGTGCGTAATCTTTCACCGTTTCAGATGATTGTGGCGCGGCGGCTTCGCCTGTTAAAGCTTCAATAATTTTTGCTGCTTGATCCGTTGTGGATAATTCTGCCAATAATGATTCATTTTGTAATAATCGCGTGAGTTGACGCAAAATGGTGATGTGTGTGTCTGATTTTGCAGCAATCGCCACAATGAGCGTCGCTTTTTGTCCATCATTCCATTCAACGCCATCTGGCACTTGCAGCACTGCAATCGCATCATGCTCAATGAGCCCTTTATCCTCCACCAAACCATGAGGAATGGCAACACCTGAGCCTAAATAGGTGTTCGATACCGCTTCGCGCTGCATCATGCTGTGAATAAAATCGTTTTTAACCATCCCTGCCTGCACTAATAATGCACCTACGGCTTCAATCGCCGCTTTTTTATCTGCAGGATGTGCATTTAACTGAATCAATTGTTCATTCAATGCCACATGTGATGCTGTTGAATTGACCATATAAACTCCTAGTTGATTGCATATCTTGAATATCAAACCATCAGTGATCCGTCATATTTCCCATCAATCTTAACATTACTATACATTCAGCTCATACTATTTTTATGTTTGATCCATCAATACCATGATCGTGATCACTAATGCATTAAAAAATCACTGCCCATGCCCGATGATCTCCATCATAACGCAATTATCCACACTTATGTAAGTCAGAGCTTAATATAAAATATTTATTAAATATAATGATTAATCATTATGTTATTTAAAATGTCGATCTTAGCAGCCTCAGGCCCAAAAAAAGCCCCATATGGGGCTCTTTGATGCATCGATGTTATTTTTTCAAACCTTGAAGCGCTGCGGCAAAGGGATTATTGCTTGGGGCTTCTTTCACCGCCTTTTTATTAAAGTTGCCTTTATTCGGCTGCCCTTTGATCGATGGGTTTTTCATTTGATTGACATCATCCGTCAAACGCATGGTGAGCTGAATGCGGTTGCGTGGCACATCCACCTCAATCACTTTGACTTTGACAATGTCCCCAACTTTAACCACTTCATGCGGATCTTTCACAAAACGATCGGCTAATGCACTGATGTGCACCAAACCATCTTGATGCACGCCAATGTCCACAAAGGCACCAAAGTTCGCCACATTCGTGATCACACCTTCTAACAACATACCCTCTTTTAAATCTTTTAAGGTTTCAATGCCCTCTTTAAAGGTCGCGGTTTTAAACTCAGGTCGTGGATCGCGTCCTGGCTTTTCAAGCTCTTTGATGATGTCCATCACGGTGGGCACACCAAATTTTTCACAGGTATAATCGGCTGCCTTCAAGCCCTTTAAAAAGCTCACATTGCCAATCACTTGATCAATGGTCATCGCATGCTTAGCCAAAATACGTTCCACCACAGGATAAGCCTCAGGATGCACCGCGGAGCGATCTAACGGATTGTCCCCAAAGATGCGCAAGAATCCGGCCGCTTGTTCAAAGGTTTTGTCCCCTAAGCGTGGCACTTTTTTAAGGGCTTTACGATTTTCAAAGGCACCATTTTCATCGCGATAATTCACAATGTTCTGCGCAATTGTGCCATTTAACCCTGAAATATAGGTTAACAGCGCCGTCGATGCTGTATTCACATCCACACCCACCGCGTTCACACAATCTTCCACCACAGCCGTTAAGCTTTTGTTGAGCTGCGTTTGATTCACATCATGTTGATATTGACCGACCCCGATGGATTTTGGATCAATTTTCACCAATTCCGCCAATGGATCTTGCAAACGACGAGCAATGGAGACTGCACCGCGCAGCGCCACATCCATGTTCGGAAACTCTTTTGCTGCCAATTCAGAGGCTGAATAGACGGATGCGCCCGCTTCACTCACCACAATCTTTTTAAGATTCGGGACGCGTTCACACAACTCAGCGGCCAACTTATCACTTTCACGGGAGGCCGTGCCGTTGCCAATTGAGACCAATGTCAATTGATGCTTATGACACAACGCCTCTAACACCGCTAACGATTGCGCCCATTGATTTTGCGGCGCATGGGGATAAATCACGGTGGTGTCCAACACTTTGCCTGTCGCATCCACACATGCGATTTTACAACCCGTACGTTGCCCGGGATCAATGCCCAAAATGGCTTGATTACCTGCAGGCGCCATCAACAATAAATCTTTTAGATTTTTAGCGAACACTTTAATCGCTTCATCATCCGCTTCATCGCGCATTTTGCCTAAATGCTCAAGGGCTAAAGATAAAAAGAGTTTAGAGCGCCAACACAAACGCACCGTATCACTCATCCATTTGTGCATGCCTGTTAAGCCAAAATAATCGGCAATCAAACTTTGTGGCACATCAATGGCTGGCTCAGGCAAAATGAGCTCTACATTCAACAATTCCTCTTTTTTACCGCGCAGCAATGCCAAGGCACGATGCGATGGAATGGTTTTAATCGGCTCGCGGAACTCAAAGTAATCAGAATATTTAATGGCCGCTTGCTTTTTCGCCTCGTCCACCGACGCCACAATCACCCCTTCATCCCACACAAATTGGCGCAATTTGCCCACAAGATCGGCTTGTTCTGCCATGTGTTCAATCAAAATAAAGCGTGCGCCATCTAACACGGATTTTTCATCCGCAAAACCTGCTTCAGGGTTTAAGTATTGATCCACAAGCGTTGAGGGATCAAGCGTTGGGGATGCTAATAATGCCATTGCCATTGGCTCAATGCCTGCTTCACGCGCGATCTGTGCTTTGGTGCGGCGCTTGGGTTTATACGGCAAATAGAGATCTTCAAGCTCTGTTTTTGTGAGCGTATTTTGAATCTTTTGTTCTAAGACTGGCGTCAATTTCTCTTGGCTGCGAATGGATTCTAAAATCGTGGCTTTACGCTCATTGAGCTCACGAAGATAACCTAAACGGACATCTAACGTGCGCAGCTGCGTATCATCTAAACCGCCCGTCACCTCTTTACGATAGCGGGCAATGAATGGCACCGTCGCCCCTTCATCGAGTAATGCCACAGCGGCACTCACCTGTGCGGCTTTTGCGTTGATTTCGCTGGCAATGATCTCCACAATTGACTGCATGCGTGCTCCTCTTTTGATTGATTGAATGGGCAGATTCTAACAGAATTGCCCATCCTTAGCAGATTACAACTTAGACAAAAAGATATAGAGCAACGTGCCAATGTAATTGCCTGTAATGTATCCCACGGTGCCCACCACTAAAATCGGGCCAATGAGGCTCTTCCATCCTTGGCTGATGGCAAGCGCTGCGGCAGTTGTGGGTCCACCGACATTCGCGTTACAAGCAAGCACAATCTCTTCTAAAGAGAATTTAAAGAGTTTACCTGTAAGCAGCGTCCACACTAAGTTGATCAACATCACCACAATCACAAAAATGAACAACAATGGCGCATTTTGAATGATCAATGTGATGGATGCAGGCATTGCAATCACCACAAAGAAGAGATAAATGGCGTATGTGCCAAGCTCTTGCGCGCCTTGTAATTTTGCAAACTGGCGCTTAAATAATGTCAGTGCCAATAAAGTCAATGTGGTCAATAATAAGTATTTGTCTGTGATGAGTCCTAACGCGATTTCCTCTGCGATGTTTGCAGGCGCACCAAAAAAGCCTTTTAACAATGCGGATGCTTTAAAAGATAGGCTCACCAATAATGCAGAGGCAGCAATGGAAATGGCAATATCTTTTAAGCCAATGTTTTTAGGCTGCCAATAAGCTTCAGAAACGGTTTGGGCTTGCCCTGTTTTGGCTTCTGCTTCAAAGGCATGGATGAAAGGCGTCGGGAAACGGCGGCGAAATAAGCCCATGCTCGCCATCACGATCAACAAAATGAAATACACAGACATCACTAAATTATCCGCAACCGTTGTGGCTGCCACAATGTCTTTTGTAGGCTCATATTTCGCCACCATCGCCGCGAAATTCACGCCGCCACCTGTATAGGTTGCACCAATCATTGCGCTCACCTTATCAAGCTCAGGGATGTAATTTTTTAAGGCAAAAAATGCCACAATCACACCGAACACTGTGCCAATGGAGCTCAATAAAAAGATCGCCAATAAGCGCCCGCTCTCTTTAAAAATGGCGTGAATGTTCACATGAAACAGCAACAACGGAATGGCCAGCGGCACCACATATGCCCAAACGGCATCATAAACGGCGGTATCCTGCGGCACTAAATGTAAATTCGTGGCGGCAAGCCCAATAATTAACGCAATCACCGCACCCGATAAACGCGCGGCCCATTGATATTTTTGCTCAAGTACGATCGATACGGTGGCGGCCGTCAATAAAAATGCCCACAAGCCAATCGTGTTGTCTGCTGAAATCCAAGTTTCCATATTTGCTCCTTACACGCCTTCAATCGCAGAATACACTGCTTGTGTTTGACCGCTGTAATGCGCCCACAATTGATTGCCAAAATCAAAGTGCCACCATTCTGTCGGTAAATTGGTAAAGCCTGCATTTGTCATGGCATTGAATAAAATGCGGCGGCGAATTCTAATTTCACCCTCGCGATCCTCAAACGCTGCGGTCCATGAGTCAATTTCAGGACCATCAAAAGGTGTACCCATGTCAAGCATATTGCCTGCACGATCACAGAGGGCAACATCCACAGAGCCACCCGTCAAATGTGGGCTGGGAGCTTTTGGATCACGGCTGGGTACCGCAACAAACTCATTGAGGTGCCGTAAAAAATCATCGTCTGATAAATCAGGGGATTGAGCTTTCAGCACCGCAGCAATCGAGGATCGCAGCGCCATTTGCACCGCATAAGGACGATAGCCATCGAGCACCATCAGCACATAATCGTCTGGCAGATAAGCGGCGGCGGCTAAATGCAACTTTTTCGCTACATTTTCACGCAAATAAATTGCATCAAGCGCGCCATCAATGCCTGAATCATGATAAAAAGCACGGCAAAACAGTCGATCATGCGGATCAATTTTGACCAATGGTTCATTGTTCTCTTGAATATCCACTTGAAAAATCTGTGCCCAATCTGGCGTTGGCAGCTTGGGAATGGCATGCATTGTGTGACTCATATTCATCCTTGTTTGATCAAAATCAACCTTAAGGAAAATACATTATGCGAATCACTACAATTTGACAACATTTGTCATTAAAAAAGTTTTCTCACATGATGGGAGTGTTTAAATGCCATCATTTAAGCCTTCACAATCTGACGGCGCACTTTGTCATACAGCCAATTATAAAGATACGTATAAAAGAGGAAAAAGATCAAAAAGCCAATTTCAATCATAAAGGCATCGATGAGTGTCACTTTGAGGAAAAAAGCGATCATAGGCACAGTAAACAGCACCAAAGTACCCTCAAAACCAATGGCGTGCAGCATGCGGATTTTCACCGGGCGATCACCATTGACAAACGGGAACACGCGATCAAACAGCCAGTTAAACACAATGTTTAACAACAGCGCCGTCACTGAAATGAGCACAGACAAAATCCCCATCGAACCCGCCGGTTTATTTAAAATAAAAATGCCGATCAGCATCGTAAACACGATGGCAAAAAACTCAAACGTGATGGCATGAAAAATGCGCTCCTTCAGCGAGCGACTTGCAGAAATGGCCATAATGGACTCGTAAAAATTATTAGAATCTCTGATTCTAGGGTAATCTATCCTTTTCCTCAAATGGACTGTGCATTGATGATACATTCACCGCGCTGTGCTAATTTCCCTCCAATTTTTGAGATTCTGCCATGAAGCGTTATGAAAAATTGGCCCATGAATTGATGGAGCTCATTCGCACAGGCACCTTGCAAGGTAAAGAGCGATTGCCATCCGTGCGCGCAGCAAGTCAGCGCTTTCAACTCAGTCAATCCACGGTGATTCAAGCCTATTATTTATTGGAAGCCCAAGGGCTCATTTATGCCAAAGATCGCTCGGGCTATTACGTCACGCCGTCGTTTAACCACACCTTAAAAACGCCACTGCCCGCCCATTTGCCCACAAAAACCACAGAAGTGCATGTCAGCGACTTCATTTTCTCCATTTTACAAAACCTCAAGCACCCGCACATGGTGCAATTAGGCTCGGCATTTCCAACCCCTGAGCTTTTTCCCATTCGCGAGCTTTCCGCGAGCATGGCAACATCCTTAAAAGCACTTGAAGCCGATCCACATGCATTGATTGCCAACATGACTCGCGGGCACCCTGATTTAATCCGTCAAATTGAGCTGCGTTATCGCTTAAATGGCACCGCGCTGATGGATGATGAGCTCATCATCACCAATGGCGCGATGGAGGCATTGAGCTTATCATTACAAGCCGTCACAAAGCCCGGGGACATTGTTGCCATTGAATCCCCCGCTTTTTACGCCATTTTACAAATTTTAGAGCGCCTACAACTGACGGCCATTGAAATTCCTGTGCATCCAACCGATGGCATGGACATCAAAGCATTAATTGATGCCACTGGGCAATTTGACATCAAAGCCGTGGTTCTGATGACTCATTGCCAGAATCCACTGGGGGCGAATCTACCAATCCATGCGCAACATGCGCTTATGGCGCTGAGTGAACAACATCAATTGCCTATTATTGTGGATGATGTTTATCTTGAATTATACTTTGGGCAAGCGCCGCCCCATTGTCTCAAAGCCCTTGATCAATCAGGCTTAGTGCTTCATTGCAGTTCATTTTCTAAGTGTTTAGCGCCCGGTTATCGCATTGGCTGGGTGGCTGCAGGCCGTTTTCATGGCGCGATTGAGCGTTTAAAACTCATGACCTCCCTTTCCCCTGCGATGCCCTCACAATTGGCGCTCGCGCATTATTTACAGCATCAGCATTATGATCGCCATTTGCAGCGCTTACGTTATACTTTGGCATTATCTGCACAAAAGATGCGTGCTGCGATTGCTGAATACTTTCCCTCACAAACAGCTGTCAGCGAGCCACAAGGGGGCTATTTTTTATGGGTGGAACTGCCGCATCACATCGATGCATTAAAACTCTATCATGCTGCCTTAGCCCACAACATTACATTGGCGCCCGGCTCGATTTTTTCAGTCTCCCATCAATTTAAGCATTGCATGCGTTTAAATTATGGCATGCGTTGGCACACAGATTTAGACAATGCCATTGCACGCTTGGGTAAGCTGATTAAAAATCAATAGATTATCTTGATCTGTATCGCTTTTAATGTAAAAACTGCATCTAACAGATACACACAGATGGCTTATACTGCACTCATCCCAATCACACGTTGATCACTCTCTAACTCCCACCGAGACGATTCACGTGATTGGGAGTCCTTTAATGCACCAATCCCATGCCGTGGAGCTGTAGATAAATGGCTTCACCTAACACGCGGTAACCTTCACCATTTGGGTGCACCAAATCTTTTTTATAACGCGGCGTGCGCAACAGCATGCTGAACACATCCGGCACCACATTGATCTCCTCTTCGCGGGCAAGATCAGCATAAATGGGTGAATCCTCAATATTTGTGGTCACTGTCATGGAAGAAGACAATGCAGGAATGGCGATCAACACTGGAATGGCATTGTGGCGCTTGACACGGCGAATGATGCGGCGCAAATTCTCTTTAACGGCGCTGTCCTCAACATTATTGAGAAAATCATTGCCGCCTAATTCAATCAACACCAATTTTGGCTGATGTTGCACCATCGCAGCGTCAATGCGGTTATTTGCCGTTTCTGCCGTCTCCCCAACAATGCCTGCATTGATCACTTGCCAGCCGGATAATTCAGACAAAACATAAGGGTAAGACTCTTGTGCCCCAACGCCGTAGCCTAACGTGATGCTATCGCCAAAGGCCAATACTTTAACATTCTGCCCTAAAGGCTCATAACGAATCACGTTGTTGTCACATGCCTGTACGATCAAAACCATCATACTGATCATGAATAGTCGTATCCATCGTTGCATATACGGCCACCTTATGTGTTGTTACTGTTACATTAAATTTTAACCAAAATGATGTTTTTAGGATCAATCACCACACCAACGCGATCCCCTTCGGTCAAATCTTTCACCGACTCTGCCATCATGGTAGACACGAGGGTTTGATTGCCCACTGTCAATGTGATCTCGCAGCCATCAGCTTCCACTTTATTGTCCACCACAACGCCGCTCAATGCATCGGGCACACTGCCCTCTAACACCAATTCTACATTGGGCGCTTTGATGAGCAAAATGAATTCGCCGCCCGCTTTGACATCTAACAACTTTGTGCTTTCATCGGTGATGAACGCTTTGAGTAATTGCGGGGATTCATCCGCGCCAATGTTAAATTCGATCTCATCATGCACGCCAAATGTGTGCACTTTGACCACTTTGCCCACCAATTGATTGCGCGCACTCGTTTGAAAGCGCAATTGCTGCAATAAACCGATGTCCGCCTGTAAATCTTTAGAATATTCACTCATGCTCTTTAAAAAGGCAGAATGTGCCTCTTGAATGAGGTCAAAATGTTGCACCAACTGTAAGCCGCGCGCCGTCAATTGTGTACCGCCGCCCCCTTTACCGCCCGTCATGCGGACCACTAAAGGCTCTGGCGATAAATTATTCATGGTATTGACCGCATCCCACGCCGCTTTATAGCTCATTGGCACTTGTTTTGCCGCATGTGTGATGGAACCGGTGCGATGAATCTCCTTTAAGAGGCGAATCTGCTGAGGGTTGCCAAAATGCACGCCTTGCGTGGTTAAACGTAAATCACCTTCAAAGTTAAACATTATACTCTCCATAATTTGCCAATTTACGCGATAATAATCCGCGTAAGTTTCCCAATGATGCTTCATCTAACGTGCGCTTTGGCACAATGGCATAGTGATCGGATGAATCATAAAACAGCATCAACAACTGCTCCGTTTCTAAATAAGCTGCATAATCATCCCACGGAATCACTTCATCCACTTGACCACATTTGTAGACAATGTGATTGTCTGAGAAAACCAAAGTTTCTGCAATCCCGGCATTGGCAATGTGATTAAAATTACGGCGCACAATCCAGCGCTTGACATAACCTTGATGAATCAAAAACGCCACAATGGCAATGACACCGCCTAAAAAGTATTGCCCAATGACGGCAAATGCTACGGCAATGATGATCAATGCCAATTGCACATAAAGATCCACCGAACCCTTTTTCAAAGCGGTACGAAAGCCTTCATCGGCTGCGTAGTACTCCTCTAATGTCGCAATGTAGGTGACTTCGATTTCCATACTTCTCCTTACAGTTGATGACTGAGATCATGCAATGCAAAGCCTTGTGGCTCTAATTCGATCCCTTTACCTAAGGCTAAAAACTTAAAGCGCTCGCCCATCTCTTCTGGCATCACCAGCATCTGAACCGCTTGGGCAGTTTGATACCATTGCAGATCATCTAAATGATTCTTTTGCTCAATGAGCATTGCTTCTAATTGATTGCCATAAAGAAAATACGCTTGCGTGGTGTAACCTAAAAACTCAAAACCTGCGGCCAATCCTGCTTCTGCTAAGTGCGTAAAATCCACATTGGCCGTCAAATCCTGCACACCTTGGAATATAGACCAATCATTGTGCACACGGTGCTTCACATGGGCAATGAGCGTGCCTTCAATGCGCTCTGGCGCATAATATTGACGGCGACCATACCCATAATCCGCCAAAAGCACCGCGCCTTTCGTTAAATGGCACGTTAAATCTAGCAGCCAATCATTAAGCATGGGGCAAAACTCACTGAGATAACCTTCTGGTAATTCAATGCCTTCGGCTGTAAGCTTCGCCATCCATGCATCGAGCACATCATCCGTGCGCTCTGACACCGTGATGAATTGCTGATTCACCTCATCATACCCGACATCCGCATAGTGCACTTTTCCGCCTTTGATCACAAATCGCTCTACTGGCAACGCATCCACAATCTCATTGCCAATCAAGCAACCTTCCCAAGGCACTTTTGGCGGTTCAGATAACCATTCAATGCGATCCATCAAGTCAGGATGCATCGCTTCAATGGTGGCTTTTTGACGCGCACGCAATGTGTCAGAAATCTCAATGATGCCATAGCGCTCAGGCAGTGCATTTAAGGCTTTTAAACGCGTTAAAATATCCCGCGCCATCACGCCTGTACCTGCCCCAACTTCCACAATCATTGGGGATGCACACAGCGCTAAAATCTCTGCGATTTGATTGGCAAACCCATAGGAAAAAAACGGGGAAACAATCGGCGCTGTCACAAAATCGCCGCTTTGCCCAAATTTTTCCAAATGCCCTGTGTAATAGCCAAGCTCAGGATGATACAAGCATTCAGCGAAATATTCACTGAATGGCATCGAACCTTTTGCTTTGATTTTATTTGCCAACAAAATCGCTAAACGCGCACTGTGTGCGCGCTCATCGTGGGAGAGTTCCGGCAGATCTAACTCAACCTTCATTGCACCGAAACCTCACCATAACCACCGCTGTGACGTTTGACGCGCACTTTTTGACCTGGGAAGAGATCCGCAGGCTCTTTGAGCATCACCACAATGTAGCCTTGCCCTTCGATCAACACGCTCACTTCTTGTTGCTGATCATCACGCACCATCACAGAGGAGATTTCACCTGTGCCGTTGTATGGCGTTTTTTGATCATCCGGAATCGGGGCATTCGCACAGGCGGCGAGACATAGACCCACCAATGCGGCGGTCAATAACTTAAGCTTCATGGTTCTCCTCATTTCTTGGGGCTTTATTGTTACGTTGATAAGATTTACTGCGACCACGTGTGTGCATGTTGCGTGGACGACGACGGCGATCAAATTTACGATCGGCTTTCTCTTCGGCAGATTCTGCGATCTCTTCTAATGCTTCATCTACAACTGGCGCATCCTCAATGATGAAGGTTGGCGTGGCTGTGTTTAAATCATCTTGTGTCATCGAAACCGTCACTGTGGCTTCTTTGACTTCCACTTCAGATGCTGCAACCTCAACAGGTGCATCCACCACTTCTGTGTTCTCTTCAACAGTTTTGGCTGCTTTTTCCGTTCTTTCAGTGCGCTCTGTTTTTGGTTTTTGTTCTCTGCGCGGTTTATTGGTGCTGTTTGAACGGTTTTGATTGCGGCTTGGGCGCTTAGGCACCACCAATAAATCATCTTCCAATGGAATCACCGGAATTTTCATTTCAATGTATTCTTCAATGTCCGGCAAAGAGTATACATATTCTTCACAGGCAAAGCTGATCGCAGTGCCTTCTTCACCGGCGCGCGCAGTACGGCCAATGCGGTGAACATAATCTTCCACATCTTGTGGTAAATCATAGTTGATCACATGCGTCACATCCGAAATGTGTAAACCACGTGCAGCAACATCTGTGGCCACCATGATGGACACTTTACCCTCTTTAAAGGATTCTAATAAGCGCTCACGTTTATTTTGTGGGATGTCACCAGACAACACAGCCGCTTGATAATCATTGGCCACTAAATAATTGGAGATCTCTTCTGCCACGCGTTTTGTGTTCACAAAGATGATGGTGCGTTTTGGCTGCTCTTTACGCAAAATGCCAAACAATAAGGACAATTTATCCGATGAGCCAATGTGCACTAAATATTGTTTGATTTTATCAGCCGTGATGTGTTCTGCTTCAATTTGCACTTTCTCTGGCATGTTCATGTGCTCATAGGCCAACTCTAAAATGCGCTGAGAGAAAGTTGCCGAGAAGAACATATTTTGACGCTGACCCACAGGCGGCATTTTTCTAAAAAGGTAACGAATGTCTGCAATGAAGCCTAAGTCAAACATGCGGTCGGCTTCATCAAGCACCACCACTTCAATCTCTTTTAAATTGAGTTCGCCTTGCTTGTAAAAGTCTAAAATGCGACCCACTGTACCGATCACCACATCAACATCTGTGGCAAGATCATGGCGCTGCTTTTCATAGCCTGTGCCACCATAAATGCAGCTGAAACGTAAACCAGTGTAACGCCCTAACATCTGAGCATCTTCATAAATTTGTAAAGCCAACTCACGCGTTGGCGCCATGATGATGGCAAAGGGACCACGTTTATTTTTAGCCACCGGTACCGTCATCAATCTATTTAAGGTTGCCAACAAAAAGGCGGCACTTTTGCCCGTCCCTGTTTGTGCTTGTCCTACCACATCTTGACCGTTTAATAACAATGGTAAGGACAACGCTTGGATCGGTGTACATTGCACGTAATTGTTGTCTTCTAATGCTTCTTGCAAAGATTCATCGAGCGGTAAATCCTTAAATACCATGTTACTTAATTCTGGTTTTGCCATAGTGTGTATTAACCTTTGAGATAATGTGTATAAACAATTTTTACTAAAAGCGTTTAAACTTTAAATAGAAACTTTACTTGTTATTTGCCCTTTTTTCCGCTTTAATACAACGGAATTGTAAATAACAGACTGAAATTGTCTATTATAAATTATTTTAAGGAGTTTTATCATGAGTAATTATGTAAATGCAACAGATGCCACTTTTGACGCAGAAGTTTTAGAGTCAGATGTGCCTGTTTTAGTGGATTTTTGGGCAGATTGGTGTGGTCCTTGTAAAATGATCGGTCCTCACGTTGAAGCTGCGGCCGCTGAATTTGCAGGCAAATTAAAAGTGGTGAAATTGGATGTACAGGAAAACCAAGCTACGGCAATGAAATTCCAAATCCGTTCAATTCCTGCACTCATGATCTTCAAAAATGGTCAAATCGTTGCCCAACAAATTGGCGCTTTACCAAAAGCTCAATTAGACGCATTCATCGAAAAAAATATCTAATCGATCTTTTTTGAACAAAAGGCAGGGTTTCCCTGCCTTTTTTCATGTGCGCAATTTATGCCATTCATCTTCCATCACTTTTCCTTTATGATGACTTAAGCGTTTCATTTTTAAACCCTTCTTAAGGAGAGTCATATGTCACAAAGAGATCAAGTCACCATGAAAGGCAACCCCATCACATTGCTTGGCACAGAAGCGATTGTGGGCAAACCTGGCGAAAATTTTCGCGTGGTGGATATGGGCTTACAGCCTGTTACGTTAGATGATTTTGCTGGAAAAATTAAGATCATTTCTGTGGTGCCATCGATTGATACGGGCGTGTGCTCCATTCAAACTAAACGTTTTGAGGAAGAAGCAAAAACATTGGACAATGTGGCAGTATTAACGATTTCTGTGGATTTACCCTTTGCCCAAAAACGCTTTGCCGATGAAAACTGCATCACCCATCAAAACTTATTGTCTGATTATCAAACCCATGATTTTGGCATTGAATATGGCTTTGAGATTGAAGGCTTAGCCTTATTGTCACGCGGCATTGTGGTGCTTGATCAAAATAACATCATCCGCCATGTTGAGTATGTGCAAGAAGTGACGAATGAACCTGACTATGACAAAGCACTCGAAGTGGCAAAGTCTTTGTGATTTTTTAGAAGCCCTCTGCCTTTTAAGGCTATAATGTGCCTCTTAAAATTTTCACCATCAAAAAGGAAAAACAATGGAACTCAATTTACACTACGAAAAAATTGACGACCTCTTAACGAGATTGAATGATCTTAGGGGGTATCTTTGACTTTGATGCAAAGTCAGAGCGCTTAACAGAAGTTCTCATGGAACTTGAAAGTCCAGAAATTTGGAATGATCCTGAATACGCCCAAAAGCTCGGTAAAGAGCGTTCACAACTTGAAGGCATTGTCTATGGCATCCGCGATTTAACGAGCCATTTGACCGATGCAAAAGATTTGCTTGAGCTGTGCGAAATGGAAAATGATGAAGACTCTTTAGTCTCCGTCCTTGATGATTTGGCACAATTTGAAAAAGAGGTGGAAGCCCTCGAATTTCGCCGCATGTTCTCTGGTGAATTAGATGGCGCAAATGCCTTCTTAGACATTCAAGCCGGCGCAGGCGGCACCGAAGCCCAAGATTGGGCATCGATGGTGATGCGCATGTATTTACGCTGGGGTGAAGATAAAGGCTTTAAAACAGAAGTTTTAGAAGAATCCCCCGGCGATGTGGCGGGCTTAAAATCTGCCACCATCAAATTTGAAGGCGATCATGCTTATGGTTGGCTGCGCACAGAAACAGGCATTCACCGCTTAGTGCGTAAATCCCCGTTTGACTCAAACAACAAGCGCCACACATCGTTTTGTGCAGTGTTCATCTCCCCTGAAATTGATGACAATGTAGAGATCGAGATCAACCCTGCCGACTTACGCATTGACGTATACCGTGCATCGGGCGCAGGTGGGCAGCACGTGAACAAAACGGAATCAGCCGTGCGCATTACGCATTTACCGACCAATATTGTCGTACAGTGCCAAAATGACCGCTCTCAGCACCGCAATAAAGAAGTCGCCATGAACCAATTGCGCTCTAAATTGTATGAATTTGAGATGCAAAAGCGCCGCGAGAAATCAGATGCGCTTGAGGATTCTAAATCTGATGTGGGTTGGGGCAGCCAAATCCGCTCATATGTTTTAGATCAATCACGCATTAAAGATCTTCGCACCGGCTATGAAATGGGCAACACGCAAGCCGTGCTCGATGGTGACCTTGATGGCTTCATCGAAGCGAGCTTAAAATCTGGTTTGTAATTTTTTAAAACCTTACGGCAAAATCCCCTCTATGTGAGGGGATTTTTTATGCAGCCATTAATGATCTTTTTTGCAGCATGTATTGATGCCAAGCACTGGATACAATGGGCAATAACGGAAGATGCCCGTAAATAATGGTACTAAACCCACCAAGCCCCATAGGCTTTTTGGCCCCCAAAAGATGAGGCTTAAGACAAATAAGCCCACAATGATGCGTAAGATTGAGTCCACAGAACCGATATTCTTTTTCATGATTTCTCCTCACAGTGTGAATGAAAACAAATAGTTGAATCAGATGGCTGATCAATTACCAAAAGTAACTTATCAGTCGGTTCATCATACCAAATTTGTAACCATTAGTAACGTTTTTGTCCTAAGGCATTTTGAATTTTTTGATCCGTTTTGTATTGTGACAACGCATACACAGACCAAATCGCCGCAGGAATCCAACCGACAAGGGTCAATTGTAGAACCAAACAGATGATGCCGGAAAACGGACGGCCAATCGTAAAAAACTGCAACCAAGGCAATAATAAAGCTAATAATAAACGCATAAGTCCTCTCTTGTTATTGTTGTGAGATAAATTCGTCAATCACAGGTTGAAACTCGGGTGCCATGTAGCTTTTTTCAAAGAAAATCACCAGCGACTTCATCGAAGGCTGACTGAACTCTTTGGCAATGTCGATCAAGGCGCCATCGCCCACCACCCAACGCTTTGGCATGTCACGCTTAATGGCGATCTCTTCACGTTTTTTTGCCAATAATTTCAAAAGCTGTAAACGCTTGCCTCTGAGCATTTTGCGCCCCTTAACCTTCATCCATGCCATTTCAGGATTCGGCGCATATTTATCCACCATATAGAGCGCATCGGTTTTCTCTTTAAACATGCGCTTTTCTTCTGCCGTTTCGATCTGATCACGCAATAATAAATAGACATCGTATAAGTATGTCACATCATCATAAGCATATTCAATTTGGCTCTTAGATAGTGGACGTTTTTCCCAATCGGTACGGGTTTCGGCTTTTTCTAGTAAGACATTTAAACGCATCTCAATCGTGTCTTGATAACTCAATAGATGATCTGCCCCAAGCACTGTTTCGGCAATTTGTGTGTCAAAAATTGGCGCGGGAATGAGCGCAAATGTATTATAAATGGCTTCTAAATCTTGCCCGGCTGAATGGAACACTTTAACGATGTTCGGATTCACAAAAAGATCAAGCAGCGGCTGAAAATCTGTGATGGCTAAAGGATCAATGCAGATCGCTTCATCAAGGGTGGCCATTTGGATCAAACACAATTTAGAGAAATAGGTACGAAAGCGCATAAACTCTGTATCTACGGCAATTGCTGTTAAGTCTGCGTGGTCATCAATCCACTGTTTGAGTGCTTCATCGCTGTCGATGAAAGAGTATTCTCTAGTCATGTCGCCTAGTTATTTTTAAAAAACATGGCGAAATTATAGAGGAAATTCCCCAATCTTAAAGATTATTTTTATAAACATCAGTTCTAGTATAGAATTACGCATATTTACCAATACTATTTTGCATGGAAATGATGATGAAAAAGAGAATGATGCAAATCAGCAGTCTATTATTAATGGCAGGCTTAGTTTCTGCATGTTCAAATTTACCGGGGCTTCATCAAACGGACATTCGCCAAGGCAACGAAGTAGAAGAAACACGCCTAGCACAGATTAAACCTGGCATGCCTGCCCTAGAAGTGCAGCGCATCCTTGGCACCCCACTTGTGCGCGATCCGTATCATCCTAATGTTTGGCACTATACTTTCTTGCACTCCTTATCCACAGGAGAAGAAGTGACACAACAAAATGTCAAAATCACCTTTGATCGCAATGATAAAGTGATGTCAGTTGAGCGCTTATCATGACGACATTTAAGGAGAATCACATGTTGCATAAAGGCATTGGCCTTGTGGCCCATGATCAAAAAAAACTCGAATTGGTGGAATGGATTAAACAATACGAACCCTTTTTTAGACAATTCCCCCTCTATGCCACAGGTACAACGGGCAAAGTCATTTTAGATGCTTATCCTGACTTAAACCTCACCCGCTTAAAAAGCGGCCCCTTAGGCGGCGATCAGCAATTAGGTTCCCTCATTTGCACTGGTGAATTGAGTCTTTTGATCTTCTTTACCGATCCATTGACCCCGATGCCCCACGATGTGGATGTCAAAGCACTCATTCGCTTGTCCACACTGTATAATATTCCTTTAGCCTGTAATCAAGGCACCGCTGATCTCCTGATGACAGCACTCATTCACAAGCAAGCACAAGAAGGTTAATTACTATGGTTACCATCCCTCTATTTCAATCACCCGTCAGCAATGAAACGCCATTCTTTTTAATCGCGGGCACTTGCGTCATCGAATCTGAAGAAATGACTTTTGAAGTGGCAGGTCGTTTAAAAGAGATGTGTGAAAAACTCAACATTCCATTCATCTATAAATCTTCTTTTGATAAAGCGAACCGCTCTTCTGTGAACAGCTACCGCGGCCCTGGCATCGAAAAGGGCTTGGCCATTTTAGAAAAAGTGCGCAGCACCTTAAATGTGCCCGTACTGACAGATGTGCATGAAGATACACCGCTTGAAGAAGTGGCATCGGTTGTGGATGTACTGCAAACGCCTGCATTTTTATGCCGCCAAACCAACTTCATCCAAAATGTTGCCAAAACCATGAAACCTGTGAACATCAAAAAAGGGCAATTTTTAGCACCTTGGGACATGAAGCACGTAGTGGAAAAAGCGCGCGCAACAGGCAATGAAAACATCATGGTGTGTGAACGTGGCGTTTCGTTTGGTTATAACAATTTAGTCTCTGACATGCGCTCTTTAGAAGTGATGAAAGAAACAGGTTGCCCTGTGGTGTTTGATGCTACGCACTCTGTACAATTGCCAGGTGGACAAGGCGCAAGCTCAGGCGGTCAACGTCAATTTGTGCCTGTATTATCTAAAGCTGCGGTGGCAGTCGGTGTTGGCGGTTTATTCATGGAAACCCATCCGAATCCTGCTGAAGCCTTATCTGATGGCCCAAATGCCATTCCATTGTCTGAACTCCCTGCCTTGTTAGAAAAACTACAAGCCATTGACGCCATCATCAAAAGCTAATGTTATTACTCGCCTCACAATCTCCGAGAAGACAAGAGCTTCTCCGTCAAATCGGCATTGATTATCAAGTGATCAGTGCCGCCATTGACGAAACGCCGCGCCTCCATGAGGCGCCTTTAGCGTATGTTCAGCGCATTGCGAGAGATAAAGCACAGGCTGCTCAAATGCAGCATGATGCCACGCAATACCCCATCTTAACAGCTGATACCACCGTCACCTTTCAGGATATGATCTTGGGTAAGCCAAAAGATTATGCAGACTTTGAACGGATGATGACAGCGCTCTCTGGCAATACGCATCAAGTGCTTTCTGCCATTGCATTGCGCTGGCAAGATCAATTGATCGAAAAAATCTCCATCAGCCATGTGACGTTTGCCCGATTGCCTGAACATTTCATTGAATCGTATTGGCAAACCGGCGAACCTTGTGATAAAGCGGGCGGTTATGCTGTGCAAGGCATTATGGCGCGCTACATTCAAAAAATAGAGGGCAGCTACTCTGGCATCATGGGCTTACCACTTTTTGAGCTGTCTGAAGCATTAGACAACATCGGTTACAACATTGGATAATTTAGGCATGGAACCTTCATTCAAATACATCAAAAATCCGGATCAAGGCAATCCTGAATCCGTCAGCGTCGAGACACAATCCACAGAAGAACAGGCAAAAGCCGCAGCAAAGCAAACAAAACGCAGCGCACACAAGCATGGTTCTTCATTAGGTTGGGGTTGGTTTCAAGGCTTTAATCTATTTGTAACGGGCTGTTTCTTATTGATCTGTTTAGGCTTTGCCTACTTTATGATGGGCAGCGAAACCCATCACGAAGGGCCGCCTAAATATGCCGTCGATCAAACAAACACCTTAGGCAAAGCCATTTTTAACCCCGCATTGCCAGAAGAGGTGCGTGAATCTTTTGTGTATCACCCGCCGGTGCGTCGCCCGAAAAATGAGGAAAAACCTGTCCTCGAAGAGATCGAACTCATCAGTGAAGCGGCTCAGACTCAGCAACCGGATTTACCCACATTGAGCCTAGTGTCTGCCTCCGAAGAGGACGATGCCCCTGAAGCCATCAATTTACCGGGTTTACAGCTTGAAGCCCATGCAGAAACCGCACCCACCACGACAGAAACGACCGACCCTCAAGTCAGCCATCTCTTAAAGCAGGCAGCAGGTGCGATGAGCCGCGGTCATTTGAGCGAACCCTATCCGGATTCTGCCCTGGCCTTATATCGTCGTGCGCTTGAATTAGAACCGAGCAATGGGGATGCCCTTGCTGGCATTGATCGCTTAGCCACCCATTATCTTAATCTTGCGAAAAAAGCATGGGCGCGTGAAGATTACTTCTCTGCCCTTGATTATGCTGATTTAGGTTTAAAGGCTGATCCATTAAATCCTGAACTCAACCAACTCAAGGCGTATCTCATCAATCAATGATGATGGCATCAATGCTCAACATTCATCAGACAAAAAAAGAGGCCGACTGGCCTCTTTTTTGAATGGGTGTTTATTTTTCTGTGCTGTTGATCAAATGAATGAGCTCAGCTGCTGGCACATAGCCACCGATCATTTGACCATTGTCTAAAATGATGTTGGGCGTCCCTGTAATGCCAAAAGACATGCCCAATTGATATTGCGCTTCCACAGGGCTTTGACCGGTACATTTAACATTCGTGTCAAAGGCGCGTTTATGCATCGCTGCATCGACTGTGGCTTTAGGATCTTTTGAGCACCACACACTTTCCATGCGTGTTTTTGTGGCAATCGCTGGGAAGGCTAAATAACGCACTTCAATGCCTGCATCATTATATTTTGGAATCTCATCGTGCAGTTTTTTGCAATATGGACAATTGACATCCGTAAATACGGTGATGGTGTTCTTTTTCTCACCTTTAGCTGGATACACAATCATGTCTTTGACATCAATCTTATCTAATGCATTGGTACGAATGGTGTTTTGGCGATTTTCTGTTAAATTGACACGATTGACCAAATCTGTGATCTGACCTTCAATCAAATAACGACCATCGGCAGAGAGATACAACGGCAAATTCACATCTTCAATGTACAACTCATACACACCTTTCACATCACTTGGCACAGCTTTTTCAACCTTCATGCCGCCTAACACTTCTTGGATGTGGGATAAATCTGGTTTAGCGAATGACACCGCGGTGGTGGCTGCTAATAAACCCATGGCAACAGCAATTTTTCTCATATTCAAAACTCCTTCTCATCCCCGAGGGTGATGTTCTTGATGAATGGACTTCAAGCGTTCTTTCGCAATGTGTGTATAAATCTGCGTGGTCGATAAACTTGAATGCCCCAATAATAACTGCACCACACGCAAATCTGCCCCATGATTCACCAAATGGGTGGCAAAGGCGTGTCTTAAGGTATGCGGAGATATGGTCGATGAAATGCCCGCAGTTTTCGCAGTTTTCTTAATGACATACCAAAAGGCTTGGCGCGTCATTTTATCGCCCCGATTAGATAAAAACAGCCAATCGGTGGATTGCCCGCGCGACAACTCGCCGCGAGCATGATTTAAATATTGATTGATCCACTCAATGCCCTCTTCGCCAATGGGCACTAAGCGTTCTTTATTACCCTTACCCACCAAACGCACGACGCCCACTTGTAGATTCACCTGCGTAAGGGTCAATGCAATGAGTTCAGTCACGCGAAGGCCGCATGAGTATAATAATTCCATCATCGCCCGATCCCGAAGCCCAAGGGGTGTGGACACATCATGCGTGTTGAGCAGCTTTTCCACATCTGTTTCACTTAAAGATTCTGGTAAAGAGGCTGTAAATTTTGGAATCACCAATTGACGCGCAGGATTATCATCACGCACTTTTGAGACAATCAAAAAATCATAAAAATGTTTAAACGCAGAAACAAAACGCGCAATGCTGCGTGGGCTTAATTTTTTATCGAGCTGCGTTTGAATGTAGGCTTGTAATGTGGCTTCATCGGCAGTTTCTAAGGTTAAATCTTGATCAAACAGATAAAACTGCAACTTATCTAAATCCGATAAGTAGGATTGCAACGTCAAAGGTTGCAAACCTTCTTGATAATAGAGCGCCTCCTCAAAAGCACTGAGAATGCTCATACTGCCTCAAATGCCATCAATTTACGCTCCACAAATTTTGCCCCAATGATGAGCAAACCATTGATCACCAAATAAATGGCACCGGCAACCGCGTAAAAGGTTAAGTAATCATACGTGCGCCCTGTCACTTCCATCGTGCGCCCCATGATGTCCATAATGGTGATGGTGGACACTAAGGCTGAACCTTTTGACAACAACACCACTTCATTTGAATAACTTGGCAATGCGCGGCGAAGGGCTAAAGACAACATCATTTTCAGCACTTGAAAGCGCTTTAAACCCAAGGCAGCGGTTGCTTGCCATAAACCTGGGGCAATATTGACAATCGCGCCATGGAAAAGTTGCACTGTGTATGCCGCCGAGTTCAATGATAACGCAAACACAGCACAAAACCATGCATCATCAAAGTAAGTGCCACGCAAGAAGGCAAATTGCTTTGGTGCATAATACACCAAGAAAATCTGGATAAAGAGTGGCGTGCCCGTTAAAAACACCACCAAAGCTTTAATCAAATACGCGAGGGGATTTTTCTTCTCTTTATAAATTAATCCCACCACCATAAAAAGGGCTAAGACAAAGCCGATGATCAGCGCTGAAAACGTCACCCCAAGGCTCACCGGGATTCCACCCATGATGAATAAAATATCTTCTTTCATGATCTCTTCCTATGCTCTTTCGTGACGTGTTAAAAAGAGCTGAAAACCCTTTTGAATCTGTTGGCTCACTAAACTGATGCCCAAATAAATAAAGGCCGCGACAAGTAACCATGAGAAAAATTCATTGGTTGCTGTGGCTGCCTCTTGTCCTGCTTTCATCAAATCGGTCACCCCGACCCATGAGATCAGCGCGGTGTCTTTGAGCAACACCAACCACTGATTGCCAAGCCCGGGTAAAGCATGGCGCCACATTTGTGGCATGATGATGGAGATGAACGCTTTGGTTTTAGAAATGCCGAGCACCTCACACGATTCCCATTGCGATTGGGGCACCGCTTGCAGTGCACCGCGCAATGTTTGAGACGCATAAGAGGCAAAAATTAAGGACAATGCCGCAACACCCAACGAAAACGTTGAGATGTCCGGTGCATCGTCCATATAGATAATGAGTGCATAAGGCACACCAAAGGCCATAAACACAATCACCAATAATTCAGGCAATGCTCGAATCACATTCACAATGAGGGCGACAGGATAACGGATGATTTTCCATCGACTCAACTCTAACAATGCAAAGACAATGGCAATGACAAGCCCTATGCCTAAGGAGAGAAGAGAAAGTTCAAGGGTCACCACGGCCCCTTTGAGTAAGCTTAAGAAAAAACCATCAAAATTTGAAAAAAGTGAATCGAGCATGAAAACGCCTAACTGTTAATGAAAGAGAACTACTTGAACCATTTATCGTAAATTGCTTGATAACGGCCATCTTCTTTAATTTTAGCCAATGCGCCATTAATTTCATTGAGCAACTCAGTATTTTTTGGCAACACAGCAATCGCTAAACCATTGCCAAAGAACTCAGGATCATTCACTTGCTCGCCAATCACTTCTAATTCATTGTTACGCTTGATGTATTCAGCCACTACCACTTCATCACCGAACACAACGTTCACACGGCCAATTTCTAAGTCGCTCATGGCATTTGGATATTGTGGGTAGTTTTTGATGTTTGAATCTTTAAATTTGCTCTTGATGTATTGCTGATGGGTTGAGCCATTTAAGACACCAATCTCTTTACCCGTTAAATCATCCACCGTTACATTTGAGCCTTTCATGGTCACAAATACGGATGGGTTTAAATAGTATGGGTCAGAGAATGCCACGTGCTTTTGGCGTTCTTCTGTGATGTCCATTGAGGAAATGATGGCATCAAAACGTTTTAAACGTAAATTAGGAATCAAAGAGTCAAAGCTTTGAGAGACGAATACGCATTTTTTTTCTAATTCTGTACAGATGGCATTGGCAACATCAATGTCAAAGCCTGCCACATCACCGGTTTCTGTTTTATATTCAAATGGTGGGTACTCAGGGTTGGTACCAAAACGCAACGTGGCATCCTTTGCCATCGCAACACCGCCCACACACAATGTGGCCAATGCTAAGAAAACTTTTAATTTTTTCATATGATTTCCTTTCTTTCCTTTGAGATGATTGTTGTGATTAATGGGACAAATACTCTTTAAATTGCACCGTTTCTGGGTGATCAAAATGCTCACAGCCGCCCATTTCCACAATTTGTCCATTTTCAAGGTAGACAATGTCTGTGGCAATTTTTTTAGCGAAGTCAACATCATGGGTCACCACCACTTGCGTAATGCCGGTGGTTGAGAGTTCATTGATGATCTCTGCCACTTGGGAGGTGATCTCAGGATCAAGCGCCGCCGTGGGTTCATCAAATAATAGCACTTCTGGCGACATCATCAATGCTCGCGCAATCGCAACGCGCTGTTGTTGTCCGCCAGAGAGTTTCAAAGGATAGCGATCCCCTAAGCCGGATAATTTTAAACGATCAAGCATTTTATCAGCTTGGGCAACGGCTTCTGCTTTACTCATTTTGCCAAGTTGCGTGGGTGCATAGATTAAGTTATCCATCACCGATTTATGGGGCCACAAATGATATTGCTGAAACACCATGCCCACTTTTTGACGAAGGGCGCGAATGTCGGCATCCGGAATCTTATGGGTGAAATCAAACTCAAACCCTGCCACAGATAATTGTCCAACTTTAGGAATTTCCAGCAAATTCATAATGCGCAGTAAAGAACTTTTACCCGCACCACTAGGTCCTAAAAGCACCAAAACACTGCCCTGCTTGGTCATGAGATTTACGTTCTTTAATACAATATGGTTACCATAACCATATTCGATATTCTTTAATTCAATCATTGCTCGCCCGAAGTGTCTATCGTCAAAATACCACAAATTTTTTAATTATATCACTCTAAATCTTTTTCCTTGAAATTTTTCGTGCCACAATGGACTATAATCTTCCTTCCACCTTTTGACAGACCGAAAATTGATCATGCAAGCACAACATTTTTCCGACAAATCCCATCAACGCATCGCCCTGATGGGAATGAGTGGCGTTGGCAAAACCACACTCTCAAACTTATTGCCAAAAACCGAATGGTTCCATTACTCCATTGACTACCGAATCGGTACACGTTATTTGCATGAAGAGATCAGCGACCTCTTAAAAATTGAAGCCATGAAAAGCCCAGCGCTCGCTAAATTATTGCGCAGCGATTCTGCCTTCATTGCCCCAAACATTACCCTTGATAACCTCAACGCCATTTCCATGTTCATCAGCATGGTGGGCGCATTAGACAAAGGCGGCTTGCCATTAGATGAGTTTTTAGCGCGCTTAGATGCCCACAGAACGGCTGAGATCAACGCCATGATGGACACCAAAGCCTTCATTGATCGCGCCACCCATATTTATGGTTATCCGCATTTCATTTGTGATTTCAGTGGCAGTGTGTGTGAGCTTGATGCGCCTGATGTGATCGATGCTGTGGCCAAAGATTGCTTACTCATTTACATCAAAGCCACCGATAACATGATGAGCACTTTGATTGACCGTGCCCAAAAATATCCTAAGCCTTTATATTATCAAGCGGACTTTTTGCACACTGCTATCAAAGAGTATTGCACTGAGCAATCATTAAACGGCTGGCAAGAGATTGATCCGAACCATTTTGCCGTGTGGGTGTTTCCACATTTGGTCAAACACCGCTTGGTGCGCTATGATGCCATCGCCGCTCAACATGGCATTACGCTGTCGGCTGAAGAGACCCTCAACATTCATTCTGCTGAGGCATTTTTAGATTTGATTGATCGCACACTGCGCACGCAAGGTTAAGGAGAGAGCATGATCGAACATGATGATTCACAAAATGTGGGCACATCGAACCTACGTAAAGAAGATCCGGGATATTTAGCCATCAAACGCTATGATGACGCAGGTTTTACCCTAACGGATGATGCCCATTATGTGGGCAGCATCGTATTGTATAAAAATGATGTGTATGACACGCTTGCCCCCACTGATTTTACACAGCTAACGGACAAACATTTTCGCAGCTGGTGCTCACTCAAGCCTGAGATGATCTTAATTGGCACAGGGGACAAACATCACTTTTTATCCCCTGAACACATGGCGTATTTTTACACCCAAGGCATTGGCATTGAAACCATGCGCACCGACTCTGCTTGCCGAACATACAGCGTCATCGCCGGTGAAATGCGCAATGCTTTGGTGGTACTTTTCCCAGCGCAAGGCTGATTATAACCAGCCTTTGCGTTTAAAGAGCAAGTATGGCGCAATGCCAGAGAGGAACATCGCCCCAATCGATAAAGGATAGGAGAAGGTAAAATTCAGCTCTGGCATGTGGGAGAAGTTCATCCCGTAGATACTGGCAATCAATGTCGGGGGTAAAAAGACCACAGAGGCAATGGAGAAGATTTTAATGATGCGGCTCTGCTCTAAAGAGATTTGCCCCATCGCCGCTTCTAGTAAGAAGTTGATCTTATCAAAGAGGAATGAGGTGTGCCCGGTGAGGGACTCTAAGTCGCGCAAAATCTCACGCACATCTTCATTTTGTTCACCATTGAGTAAACGACCGCGCACCAAAAATGAGAGCGAGCGGCGCGTATCCATCAAAGATAAACGGGCTTTACCATTGACATCCTCTTCACGGGCAATGCACACTAAAATTTCATCCATTTTCGCTTTAGATTCTTCTGCATCTTCTGCAAGCACATCTTTGCCATCATTTTTCTTCGGCTTTTTGTCGTTATTCTCATCATGCTTTGTGTAATCAAGCACATCGCGGCTCACATGTTCTAGGCGCGAATAAATGCCTTCTAACACATCGGCAACATGCTCAACGGCGGTTTCATGTAAGCCCACTAAAATATCCATGGCATTGACCACATTATCCATGTCGTTTGCCACCGGATGGCGCGCACGCAAACGGTACAATCTAAAGGAACTTAAATCCTCATCGCGAATGGTGAACAAACACCCTGCAAAAATGGAAAATGCCACCGTCACATTTGTGGCGCTGTCTTCAAAATCATTGAGAAAGAAGCTGTGAATGTGAATGCCATCTTCATCCTCATAAAAACGTGCGGATGCCTCAATGTCTTTAATCTCTGCTTTTTCAGGAAGTTCAAACTTATAGTGATTTTCCACCAATAAGCGTTCTTCTTCCGTCGGATCTATTAAATCAATCCAGATCATTTCTTTGATAATATCTTCTTTATTTTCAATTTTGATCTGCTGTAAACGCCCATTTTGAAGGATAAAACCTGTAATCACTTCCTCTCCCTTATTGACGCCGTGTCAAAAAAACCATTAAATCTCTTTACTATAACGTGTCTTATATTATTGAGCAACCAAAGGGCGGCTTGAATGATTCTCATTTATTTTATTAATATCATTGATAATCATTTTCAATCGCTATATATTGTCGTCCATCAATCAGATGGAGAAATCATTATGACAATAACGACCTTAGATCAATTGTCCATCGATCAAGTCGCTATGATTAAAAAGCTCGACACTCTCAATACTTGTTATCGCAATAAACTCTTAGCCATGGGCATCACCCCAGGTTGTAAAGTGAGCATTGTGAGAACGGCGCCCCTAGGCGATCCGATGCAAATCACCATTCGTGGTTTTCAACTGTGCCTTAGAAAATCAGAAGCCGCCACCATACAAGTTGAAATCGAGGATTAATCCATGTCAAATAAAACCATTGCCCTACTCGGTAACCCTAATTGCGGCAAAACGACGCTCTTTAACGCATTAACTGGCAGCAATCAGAAAGTTGCCAATTGGCCGGGCGTGACGGTGGATAAAAAAACAGGGCAATTTAACATTGATCACACCATCATTGATGTGGTGGATCTGCCGGGCACTTACTCTTTTGAAGGGGATTTAACGAACACCTCACAAGATGAATTGGTGGTGCGCCACTATTTGCTTGACCCAAAAAATCAAGAGAGCATCATCGTCAACATCATCGATGCCTCAAACTTGCAGCGCAGCCTTTATTTAACGTTTCAGCTCCTTGATTTGCGTCGCCCGATGATCATCGTGCTCAACATGATGGATGTGGCACGTTTAGAAGGCTATGAGATTTTCCATGCCTTATTGCAAGAAAAGCTCCATTGCCCCGTTGTCACCATCAGCGCCAGTAAAAATGAAGGCGTTGATGAGCTTAAAAAAGTGATCGCCGCGTATGATCCTGATTTATATGTGGATCATTTACCTTACAAAACCCTCAATCCAACGATCACCAACATCATTCAAACGCAGCTTGATTCCTTATCTGAGCAAAGCATTCTCAATCAAATGAGCCCTTGGCTGGTGCTTGAATCCATCAAAGGGGATCACAAAGATCCTGCCTTCACAGCAGCAGACACCGCTGCCCTTTTAGAAACACGCAAAGAGATTGAAAATTTAGCCGAAGGCGAATATGACATCGCCATTGCCAGCGCCCGCTATGAGTCCATTGATGAGCTCGCAAAAGACGTGATCAAAACTGTCGGCATTGCCAGTACAAAGCTCACCTACAAAATCGACAAATGGGCACTCGGGCGCTTTACGGGTTTACCCATCTTTTTATTGGTGATGTTTTTAATGTTCGCCATCGCCATCAATGTGGGCTCTGCTTTCATTGATTTCTTTGAGATTCTCTTTTCCGCGATTTTTGTCGATGGTTTAGCGAGCGTTCTCAATGGCTGGGGCGCGCCGGATTGGCTCGTCACCTTTTTAGCCAACGGCATTGGTGAAGGGATCAAAACAGTGGCTTCATTCATTCCCGTACTCACCATGATGTTTTTATGCTTATCCTTATTAGAGGATTCAGGCTACATGGCACGTGCTGCCATGGTGGTGGATCGCGGCATGCGCGCCATTGGTTTACCGGGCAAAGCCTTTGTGCCGATGTTGGTGGGCTTTGGGTGCAACATTCCTGCCATTATGGGCACACGCACCCTAGAGAGCCACCGCGATCGATTGATGTCCATCATGATGATTCCCTTTATGTCCTGCGGTGCTCGCTTACCTGTGTATGCACTGTTTGCCGCCATTTTCTTCCCAACGAATGTGGGCATGGTGGTCTATTTGCTCTATCTGCTAGGCATTGTGGTGGCGATTTTTACAGGATTTGCCCTCAAGTTCTCCATCTTAAAAGGGCCAAATACGCCGTTCATTATGGAATTGCCCGCTTACCATTTACCCACCTTTAAAGGCATCATGCTCACCACATGGGAGCGCCTCAAAAGCTTTATTTACAAAGCCGGTAAAGCCATCATTTTAGTGGTGGCCATTTTAGGCATTTTAAACAGCTGGGGCACTGATGGCTCCTTTGGCAATGCGGATTCTGATAAATCAGTATTATCGAGCATTGGCCGCACCATCACGCCAGCGTTTGAACCAATGGGCATCACTGAAGAAAACTGGCCAGCCACTGTTGGGATTTTTACCGGTATTTTTGCCAAAGAATCGGTCATTGGTACGCTCAATGCCCTTTATTCTCACAATACTGAGCATGAAGATTTTAATTTCTGGGCAACCGTGGGTTCCGCATTTGCCACCATTCCTGAGAATTTGGCAGGCATTCCAGGATTATTGCTCGATCCGCTTGGCATCTCTGAAAAAGTGGCAGATGGCGACTTAGAAACCATCAAAAATGACAATGAAGTGGATGATTCCACCGTCACGCAAATTCAGCAATATTTCACCTCTGACGCCGCTGTGATTGCTTATCTCATTTTCATTTTGCTCTATACGCCGTGTGTTGCTGCATTGGGCTCTGTCTACCGTGAAGCAGGCGCAAAATGGACAATTTTGGTGGCCTCTTGGACATTCATCATCGGCTGGTTATTGGCGGTGGCATATTATCAAGCCTCGCTATTGTCGGCAGGCTCAAGCACGGCAATGTTCTGGATCATGGGCACTGTGATTGCGCTCTTTGCCCTCTTTATGCTGCTTCGCTGGATGGGTCACAAAGAGATTTTCACGCAATCCCATGCCATTGTGGCGCAAAGTCACGTCAAGCGCTGCTGCGATGACAACAAGAAGTGCTGCGGATAATGTTACTCCTTGAGATCAAAGCCTACATTGAGGCACAAAAAGAGGTGACGCTGCCGCGATTGGCAGCGCACTTTAACATTCCTGAAAGTGTGGCATTTGACATGGCAGAACGCTGGGTCACAAAAGGTAAAATCGAGAAAATCACCGTTGCATGCAGTACATTAACATCAGGCTGCGGGGATTGCGGCTCAAGCAGTTGTGCTGTCAAAACGTTGGTTACGCCAAAGCCTAGCCAACAAATTTTGTATCGCGCCCTTTAGTTTAGCCTTATGGGGATAAATCCGCTAAGATAAAGCGTAAACACCCATAAAATGACAACGATTAGGAGAATACAATGAGCGACAACGCTGCAAAAGTTTATCAAGCCCGCACCACCATCACCGATGGCTTTCAAGTCAAAATTGAAGCGCGTGATCACACCCTTTATTTTGATGAGCCTAAACCCTTTGGCGAAGATACGGGCATGACGCCTGTGGAAGGTTTACTTGGTGCCATTGGCGCATGTAAATCCATCGTGGCGAAAGTCACAGCTAAGCAAATGGGCATTGAATATCGCTCCATAGAAGTTTTGGTGGAAGGTGATTTTGATGCACGCGGCTATCAAGGCGATCCGGATGTCGCCATCGGTTTTAGCGACATTCGCACAACTTACGTGATTGATTCAGACGCCTCAGAAGAGAAGCTCAAGCAATTGATGGCCTTTGTGGATGCTCACTGCCCGGTCGCTGCCACCATTAAAGACAGCGCACCGATGAGTTCTACATTGCGCCGTTAGTCTTTACGCTTTTTATGAAACAATGGATGCGGCGATTGATCTAAACGAATCGCCGTCAATTTTTCACCCCAAGCGCAACCGGTATCAATGCACGTGATGTTGTTTTCACTGTGCAATCCAAGCGATGCCCAATGACCAAAAATCACCTCAGTCTTACCAAAGGCATTTGGCATTTTAAACCATGGAATGAGTGTCTCTGTCGCCTCTGACAATGGCACTTTGGCATCAAAGTCTAAATGCCCATCGGCAAAGAGATAACGCATGCGTGTAAACACATTGACAATGGCGCGAATGCGATCAATGCCTGTTAATGATTCATCCCAGTAATTTGGCTGATTGCCGAACATCTTTGGTACAAACTCGCCACACAATTCATCATCTTTTAACACCGTTTCAGCCTCTTTTGCAAGCTCAAGGGCTTGATCAATCGACCATGAGGGATGAATGCCTGCATGGCAAATCGCCACATCTAAATCCTCAATGTAATGCATTAAAGGCTGCTGACGAAGGAAATGAATGTACGCATCCACATCAGGGCTTTGCATCAATTGATCATACGTATCGTGACGCTTTAAGCGAATCAACCCTTGTGCATACACCAAAAATGCCAAATCATGATTGCCCAATACCGGAAAAATCGAGTCGGTGTGCTTCATCAGGTAATTTAAGGTTTTCTCTGACTTAGGACCGCGATTGATGAGATCGCCCACCAAATAGAGGCGATCTTTGGCGTGATCAAATTCAATTTTTTCCAATAATTTCTTAAATTCACGATAACAACCGTGCAGATCACCCATTGCATAAATGGCCATTTAATTTTTATTCCTACTGTTTAAATACTCATGCAGGCGCTGAATGCTATTGTATTGGGCATGAATGGACCATGCATAACTTGAGGCTAACTCCTCCATCCCACTTTGACCAAGCGCACCGACATATTCACGCAGCGTCAAACCATCGGTTTGCGCCACCACCGTTTGGGCTTGCTCATAATAATCTAAGGCGCGCTCAAAATCATCTTGTGACACATAAAAATAGATCAAATCAAACAAGGCTGATAAGGAGAAATAATGCAATTGATCGGCTGATTTCGTCAAGCTTTGATTCACATTTTTAAGGGCATCTAAATACATTCTTTCAGCCTCTTTCGGGTGCCCTGTTTGCACTAAAATCCAGCCGAGCATCGATTCTGTGCGCGCTAAATTGTAATGATCACGCGCTTTTGCACTCATGTGCAGCTCATATTTTTGATCTAAAATGCGTTTTGCTTTATCAAACTGCCCAAAATCTAGATAAAATTGCGCCAAATTTTCCATCGCAAGCACTGTGCGAATGTCCCCAAAGCCCAGATATTTCATGTCATTATTGAGGGCATAATTATAATAATACTCAGCCTGACTCAATAAATTACGGGTTTCATACGTCCATGCGAGCATGCGAAGGGTTGCGCCATAATCGGTATTGTAGGGGTATTTTTTCCGAATGGAGATCGCAGTTTCCAATAAATTGGTGACGGTTTGAATGTCTTTATTTTCAATATCATACGTCCAAACCAACGCTTCTAAGACATTGGCATACAATAATTCATTGGCCACATCATTTTCGATCAACGTTTTTGCATCGAGCAGCAAGGCACGCGAGACTAATTTATCTTTCTCTAAACCTGCCACTTTCAGGAGCGCTTCCACATAAATGGCATTGCGCTGATCCCCTTCGTATTCATCTAAGCCGCGCTGATAATAAGTTTTTGCCAACTCTTCATTGTTTTGCTCTAAAAACCAATCGCCAATCAGTAACGTATTTTGTAAACGCTGGGCAGGATTTTCTGACAATTCAATGATGGTATCTAATGCGGAACCTTGCGCTGCTTCTTCAGCCATCGCCATAGAAGAAGAGATTCCCATATTCAGAATCCCTAGCATTCCCAATGTTTTCAATGAAATTTTCATAAATGACGGCCCAAGTCTGTTGTGCAAATGATACAGATTTTCTATTTTACAACAAAACATAGTATCAAAAAAATTTAATTCATGATGGATTAAAGCGATGATAATTGGGATAATTGACAATTATTTTGAAAAGTTTCAGTGAAAGGATGCTACATGAGCGCAAATCAAGACGTGTTATACAAAGAATATCAAGAGGTTCTCGCCGGTTTAAACCCATCAGAGGCGCAAGGCATCCTGATTGCTTACATCTGTGCGCATCCAAATGAAGCGGTGTTGCTGTGGATCAAAGAGCTCTCTCGCTTAACAAATGATGGCATCAAAGAGGGTGATTTACTCGTTCAACTCTATAAAGAGACGGTGCAATCTTTAAACGATTTAAATTTCACCTTCACACCATTATTGCCAGAAGATGCGGACATTTATCAAAAAATCGCGGCCTTACAACAATGTGGTGAAGGTTTAGTGTACGGCATTGGCATGAATCACCTTAAGTTAGAAGGCGATGCCTATGAGTTCATGAATGATTTGATTGAATTTACCCATGCAGACTTTGAACCTGAAGATGAGATTGATGATGAAGCCACTGAACAAGACTTTGAAGAGATCTTAGAATTCGTTCGCATGGGCATTTTACTCATCTATCATGAAATCCTTCAAACCACAGAAGCAAAAAAACCAAAAGCGTAATCGACATTTATGATCCTACTTGCCTCCATTGCCATGACACAGTTGGTCGCCCTAGCGTCTCCTGGGCCTGATTTTTTCTTCATCTCGCAAGTGGCAGCAAGCCGCCCGCGTGAAGATGCACTCAAAGCCATTTTTGGGGTCACATTGGGCGTTTTTGTGTGGGCGTTGCTTGCCCTCCTTGGCTTAAACATTGTGTTAAAACAGTTGCCTTGGCTCCATCGCGGCATCATGACCCTTGGGGGCAGTTATTTACTCTATTTAGCTTATTTATTGATGCGCGCAGCCCTCAAGCCTATACAAATGACCGCGCGTAATGCCACCGCTGTCAAACAGCGCTTTTTCTTAAAAGGGCTTTTGACCAATCTATCTAACACCAAAGCCCTCATCTATTTTGTGAGTGTCTTTTCAGCAATTGTCACAGGCTCTGTTGATCTTTCCACCAAAGCCATGATTGTAGGCATCATCACCTTAGAAACTTTGGTGTGGTTTTTATTCATTGCCCGCCTTTTTTCACTGCCAAAGGTGAAACAAAAATATCAGCAATACGCACCCTATATCGATGGTTTAGCCGGCATTTGCTTCTTATTGTTTGGTGGATTTTTGGTCTATGCGGGATTGTTTAGCGCGCTTTAATCATAAAAATTCATAAAAAGCCCGCCATAATCATTGCAAAACATCTAGATAATGGTAGGCTAAGTGAATCTGAGCGACTTGCAGATTCAAGGATCATTATGAGAACGTATCACATTCAAGAGCCTGACTTAATCATTAAAAAACAGGTCCAAGCCACACTTGATGGCCTCTCAAAACCGATTGGTTCCCTCGGTAAGCTTGAGGGTGTCGCCCGCAAAATTGCCACGATCCAAAAAACATTGACCCCAACATTGACGCACCCGCATCATCTTATTTTTGTGGGAGACAATGGCATCAGTGACGAACAGATCAGCCCAAGCCCAAAAGAGATCACCTGGCAACAAGCGATGAACATCATGCAAGGCGGTGCGGGCATCAATGTCTTTGTGCGACAACATCATTTTGATTTAGTGGTGATCGATGCTGGCACTGATCATGACTTCCCCACCGATATGGGCATCATTGATCGCAAAATTCGTCGTGGCACCCGTAATTTTCTCCATGAAGCGGCCTTATTGCCCGATGAAGTCAACCTTGCTTTGCAATATGGTGAAGAGGTGGTCAACCTCATTGATCATCATGGCTGCAATGTGGTCTCGATGGGTGAGCTCGGTGTGGGCAGTACAGCGGCAGCCTCGATGTGGATGTCGTTATTAACGAGCATCCCGCTGCCACAATGTTCAGGTTATGCCTTTGGCGGCAAATACAGTGATCATAAATTGCATGTCCTGACGGATGCATTAAAACGCTTTGTATTACCCGTGACACCCATGAATGTGATGAGTGAATTCGGTTCTCTTGAACTCATCATGGCAACGGGTGCTATGCTCAGAGCCGCTGAACTCAATATGGTGATTCTCATTGATGGTTTTTTAATGAGCACGGCATTTTTAATGGCATATAAAATCAATCCAGACATCGAGCATTACGCCATTTTCTGTCAACGCAGTGAAGATAAAGGTCATCGCCAATTGCTTGAATACCTAGGCGTTGAACCCCTGCTCCACTTAAACTTTTATGTCGGCGAAGGCAGTGGCGCTGTGTGCGCCTACCCCCTCATTCAATCGGCGGTCAATCTATTGACACAAATGAGCCGCTTTGATGAAACCTTCACCCAACGCACATGCTATGATCTAAATGATCCTGCAATCGATGCATAAAAAAAGCTGGCTAAGCCAGCTTTTTCTTGATCCTGCCAATCTCACATGCTTAACCGTTGTGCTTAACCCACTCCACAAACTGATTAACCCAACCTTCTAAATAGGCTTTGGTGCTGTCATTGGTGATGTGCCCATCGGTATCAAAGGTATTGTCATGATATTGCAAATACACATCTGGCTGACTCATCACAGGCATATTAAGGCACGATAAAATATTACGAAGGTGCTGCTGAGCCAGTGCAGTGCCTAAAGCGCCTGGGCTTGTGCCCAAAATACCGGCAGGTTTACCTTGCCAAACACTGCTGCCATAAGGACGAGAGCCGTGATCAATGGCATTTTTTAATAATGCAGGAATGGAGCGATTGTACTCAGGGGTCACGAAAATCACCGCATCCGATGCTGCAATCACCTTTTTAAAGTTTAACACTGCCTCAGGCGTTGGGGCTTCATTGTCTTGATTGTACATGGGCAACTGACTGAGATCGGCAAACACCGCCTCATAATCTGCGGGCAAAAGATGACTGACCGCCACCGCTAACTGTTGATTCAATGAGCCTTGACGAATACTACCAACAACAAATGCGATTGTTTTCACACAACTCTCCTTTCTGTTTTTTATGAGTATGATGCCATTATAGTACCACTTCACATAAAAAAATCCCCCAATTTCTGGGGGATTTTATCTTAGCCGCGTTGTAAGGCTTGATCAAGATCAGCTTTAATGTCTTCGACATTCTCAAGCCCCACAGAAATGCGGATGAAACCTTCAGAGATGCCAAGGGCTGCCAACTCATCTGCGGGTGTTTGACGATGCGTGGTGCTCGCAGGATGCGTCACGATTGTGCGCACATCACCCACATTCACCGCATGAATGCCAAGCTCTAAACCATTGATAAAGGCACGACTCTTCTCACGTCCACCTTTAATGCCAAAGGCTAAAATGCCGCCTGCACCTTTCGGGAAATATGCTTTAGCACGGTCATAATCAGGATTGCTTTCCAATAAAGGATAGCTCACCCACTCCACTTGAGGATGATTTTCTAACCACTGAGCCAATGCCAATGCACTTTTCGAAACGTAATCTAAACGTAAGTGCAAGGTTTGAATGCCTTGAAGAACTAAAAATGCATTAAATGGGCTCAAAGAAGCACCAATATCACGCAACACATGGGCACGGGCTTTGATTAAAAAGGCTAAGTTGCCAAAAGCCTCTGTATACACCAAGCCATGATAAGCGTCTTGTGGCGTGGTTAAGCTTGGGAATTTACCATTGTTCCAATCAAATGTACCTGAGTCTACAATCACACCCGCAAGCGCATTGCCATGACCACCTAAATATTTCGTGGCAGAATGCACCACAATGTTGACGCCATGATCAAAGGCTCTGAAAATCGCAGGCGGTGTGAAGGTGCTGTCCACCACAAATGGCACATCATTGGCTTTGGCAAGGGCTGCAAATTTTTCCACATTCAACACTTCAACTTTCGGATTGCCAATCACTTCGGCAAACAAAATTTTGGTGTTTTCTTGAAAGGCTTGTTGAATCTCTTCGCGACTGGCATTTTGATCCACATAGGTCACTTCAATGCCAAAATTTTTCAATGTGTTAGAAAATAGAGAGTAACTGCCACCATAGATGGATTTAGAAGAGACAATGTGATCGCCTGATTCACAAATGCTCAACACTGTGGTCAACAATGCTGCTGCACCTGATGCTACAGACAAACCACCGACGCCGCCTTCTAGCTCTGCCACCACATTGCCAAGGGCATCATTGGTGGGGTTTGTTAAACGTGAATAGATGTTGCCAACGGCAGATAAGTTAAATAAATCCGCGCCATGGTCTGCATCATTAAAAGCAAATGCGGTGGATGTATGGATTGGGCGCACGATGGAATTGGTTTCATCGCCTCTAAAACCTTGGTGGACCGCTAACGTTTCTAAGTGTAATTTTTGTGTCATGGTTGTTTCTCCTCGTTGTGATGGTTTTTAAAATAAAAAAGCCGGAGTGATCATTGTCACTCCGGCTATGTTTTGCATGTTAAAACGATGATGCTTTAGAGAGTGACTCATACGGATTCGAGAGTCACTTTTGCAAGCAACTCTCTAAAGCATCATCATTTCAATTACAAATAATAGGTTCATTTTCTGTTCCAGATAGGTTTTACAGTATTTATAAAAGCACATTCCATTCGTGGCGTCAACACTCTTTTTTAAAAAATTAATCAATGAATTCTGAAAGCACACGATTTAAAAATAAAAAGCCTTTCTCTGTGGTGGCAAGCCTTTGTCCTTGTTGCAATAAGCCTTCTGATTGTAACGCTGCAATTTTTGCATCAATGCCACTGAAATCTAAATAGGTGCGCGCTGTAAAATATTCCATCGGCACGCCCGTTTTTAAGCGCAACACATTGAGCATGAACTCAAAGGGCAAATCCTCTTTGTCCACCTCTGTGATCGTCAAACGCTCAGCGGCTGATTTTTTCAAATATTGTGCGGGATGCTTTTCAAGCAATGTGCGCAAAATCTTCTGCTCACCTTGCATGGTGATCTTGCCATGCGCACCTGCGCCAATGCCAATGTAATCCCCAAATTCCCAATAATTGCGATTGTGCACCGATTGATGTCCTGCTTTCCCAAAGGCAGACACCTCATAATGCTCATAACCGTGCTGCGCTAAGCGTGCATAACTCTCAAGCTGCATGCGCTCAACCAATTCACTTTCAGGCAAAGGGGGCGGATATTTATGGAAAAAGGTGTTCGGCTCTAACGTCAATTGATAATGGGAGATGTGATCTGGCGCTAATGCCATCACGCCGTCTAAGTCGGACAATGCCTCTTCAAGAGTTTGATCAGGCAAGGCAAACATTAAATCACAATTGATGTTCGTAAAACCGGCAGCGCGGGCAACACTCACCGCACGCTTGGCTTCATCAGCTTGATGAATGCGCCCAAGTTTTTTCAAATGCTTGTCATTCAGACTTTGAATACCAATGGAAATTCTATTAATCCCAAGATCATGATACGCCTGAAAATACGCAGCATCCACAGTACCCGGATTCGCCTCAATGGTGATTTCTGCATTCGGATCAATGGAAAGATAGCTTCTCAATCCACTCATCAAACGCGCCATATCCTCAGGCTTCATTAAGCTTGGCGTGCCGCCACCAATGAAAATGGAGCGAATTTTGCGCCCCCAAATGTATGGCACAATGGTGACGACATCTTCAAGCAAAGCATTGACATAATCATCGTCATAGCCTTCAGTTTTGAGCTGATGGGAGTTAAAATCACAATACGGGCACTTCTGAATACACCATGGAAAGTGTATGTACAAACTTAATGGAATCATACAACCTACAATTTATTGAAACTCGGATAAGGGCTTAGGCGCATGGGGCAACTCGCGCTTATGCACAGAGCGGCTTTGCCAATGCTTGACCACTTTTTGAACATGATCAGAGACAAACTCACCGCGCAAGGCTCGGTTCATCTCATCATAACTGATGCCAATCTCCCCTTCATCGGTTTGATCTTCCCATAAACCACCGGAAGGCGCTTTATGAATGATTTCACTTGGGACACCTAAATGGCGCGCTAAATCAAAGACTTCATCTTTCATCAAATGGATCAATGGGACGATGTCCACGCCGCCATCACCATATTTGGTGAAGTAACCCATTTGCCACTCCACTTGATTGTCAGTCCCCACCACCAAGGCTTGATTCGCTTGAGCAATGGCATACAGCGTTGTCATGCGTAAACGTGCGCGCATATTGCCATCAATCACCAACGTTTCTGTCTTGGTTTGACCCTGCAAACGTGATGCGCCAATGGCGCCATACAGCGTGTGATGGGTACTGGATAAATCCACTGTAATGTTTGGCATTTTTGAGGCGTCTGCCACGATGTGGGCATCTTTTAAATCATTTGGATGGCTGTGACATGGCAACATCACCGCCAATGAGTTGTTGAGATCAGCCTTAGCCAATAAAAAACTCACCACCGCAGAATCAATGCCGCCACTTAAACCAAAGACATAACCGGTCATCGCGCGCGCATCACGCTCATCATGCAGCCATTGGATCAAATGATCCACATAACGCGTCCAATTATCCTTCATATGCCACCTTCTCTAATCTTGGGTTTGGCCAATATTCACGCCCGGCTTTCGCTTGGGGCTGACCATCGAGCAAAACATTATCGCCCGTAAAGCCAATATTGATCTCTAATAAACTTGAACCCACACCATAAACATTGATTGGCACATTGTGTTTTTCAAAATTGGCGATCTTCTCAGGCGTTAAACCGCCGCTGACAATGATGTTCACATGCTGATAACCTTCTGCATCTAATGCTTCACGCAGGGCAAACACCAACTCTTTATTGCAACCGCGCGGATCAAATTTACCAAGCAATTCAGGATTGCGCATAAAGTATTGATCCACCATATTGCCAGAGGTGTCAATGCGCACGGCCGCCAATTGATCGCCAAGTGTGCGCGCCACTTTTAATGAGTCGGTGATCACATCATTGTGATAATCCACAAGCACCACCAGTTGATCTTCAGGAAATGTCTCTTGATACGCTTTTGAAGCTGCCACAATGTCGCCATTAAAGAGCTGAATGAGCGCATGCGGCATTGTGCCAATGCCCTCTTTGCCCCACCATTCATTCATGGCATGGGTCGCTTGGGCAGAACTGCCACCAATGAAAGCTGCATAACCATCGCCCGCTTGCTGACTGAAATGATCATTGCGATCGCCCATAAAGAGCACCATTTTATCGCCCGCAGCTTTCACCACATGATGAACATTTGTCGCCACTGAGCTTCTTCTGGCTAAAATGCCGTCAATCAAGCCTTCTAAAAAGCCGAAATTTTCATAATGCCCCGTGATCGTGAGCACCGCCTCAAAGGGTTCGATCAGATCCCCATCATGCAGGGCATGAATCTCTAAGGATTCAGGATTTTTTGCAAAAGTATGAATCAAAGCAATGGATTCATCGATCCCACACACCACAACCTGTTCTTTGCGCTGAAAAAATTGCATCGTCACAATGCGATTTTGACAATATTTTTGGGCCAGTTCTGCGGTTTTTAGAAAATAGACGGCAGAGAACCAGCCATCTTTCACTCGTTCATCAAACTTAAATGTTTGATTGGTTAAACGTGCTATTTTGCCTTGTTGCTTCAACTCAAATTCTTTCATATTGTCATTGCCACTTCACTTGGTTGCGGTATTATCGCATTTTAAAAAAATTTATCAAAATAATTGATATTATGGGCATTATATTGAATAAGCATCATCAACTCTTCTGATAAACCTCCTGTTTTTCTCATCCTCATGCTTTGTTGAGTGTTCAAACATTTGTGCAACTGAATTTGCATTCTGTTTAATATATTAAACATTATTTCCAGAAAAAAAGCAAAATTATCATCCCATAACGTGCCATTTTTCCGATCAATAAATAGACCGAACACGCAAACATCGGCAACCGAAGCCAGCCTGCGGCTAAAGGCAACGCATCGCCAATCAATGGCACCCATGACAATAACAACACAGGGCTGCCATAACGGGTTAAATAATTTTGCACTTTTACAGAGGGCAATTGTTTAGGCGATATCAAACGCCCTAAAATGAGCGAAGTGATGCTGCCTAAAGCATTTGCAATGCTTGCAATGATGAGCGCAAGCCCTGCGGCTTCTGGGAATTTGGCTAAAAATGCCAATAAAGCCACTTCAGAGCTCCCTGGCAAAATGGTTGCCGAGGTGAACGCTGAGGTGGCCAATATCCCGAGCGCAGCCGCTTCGCTGATCACTTATTTTTGTTCAGATTGCTTGGCTAATAAATCGCGAATCTCTTTTAAATAATCTTCAGATGTTGGTGCAGGCGGTGCTTTAGGCGCTTCTTCTGCTTGTTTTTGCTCTTCATGAGCTGCCGCTGCCATGATTTTATTGGCAGTTTTCATGATGATGAACAACACGATCGCCGTGATGAAGAATGTGATGAGTGCACTCAATACAGCGCCGACGTTAAATGTCACACCTTGTACTTGGAACACTAAGTTGCCAAGTGCATCATCTGCTGAGGTTTTGCCCGTGGTTAACACAAAAATTAAGCTGATGATGGGCGTCAATAAACCTTCAACAATTTTGTTCACAATCGCAGTAAATGCCGTACCGATCACAACACCCACAGACAAATCTAAGATGTTGCCACGCAATAAAAACTTTTTAAACTCTTTAAACATAGGTTGTCCTTTTCAATTAACTCATTAACGAGGAATCAAGTTTAGTACATCCCGGGCCAATAATGATACTTTTTCCACCATTTTTTGGCTGAATTTGGATCTGTGTCGTGATTCGCTCTTTTAATGCCGACACATGGGAGATGATGCCAATGAGTTTGCCTTCCCCATGCAATCCCGCTAACAATGACAATGCCGTATCTAATGCATCTTCATCGAGCGTACCAAAGCCTTCATCTAAAAAGAGTGAATCCACCCGCACTTTTCGGCTTGCCATCTTTGATAAACCGAGCGCCAGCGCTAAACTGACAATGAAACTCTCTCCGCCAGATAAATTTTTCGTGGAACGCACTTCACCCGCCTGATAATTGTCAATCACATTGAGTTGAAGCGCCTCTTTTTCATCGCGCACCAATAAATAGCGATCCGACATTTTCATGAGCTCTTGATTCGCTTGGCGCACCATCAATTCAAACGTGAGCCCTTGGGCAAAGGTGCGATATTTTTTTCCATCAGCTGAGCCAATCAAATGGTTGAGTGCGCGCCACTGATCACGCGTCAGGCGCTGCTGTTCTATTGCGGCATGCGTTTGTGCCATGGTTGATTTTGCTGCACTGTTTTGTTGCCATGTTGCCTGTAAACTGCCAAGCTTTTGATTGACCTCATCAAGATGGCTCTGCTGCTCATCAAACTTCAGGGTCAAGGCCTCCATCGAGTCTGTGGTGAGGCTCAGTGCGTTAATCTCAATCAATCTTGCCTCTGCATCCGCTAAACGCATGCGATTTTCCTTCACTTGTGCATCGAGTGCATCCCTTTGTGTCTGCAATGCAATGCGCTCAGCTTTTGGCAACATGGCTGCAAGGACTGCTGTTTCTGAAGCAAAACCTGCCTCATGGCATGCTGTTGTCCATTCAGCATTCACGATCGCTAGCGTTGCAGCGCGCGCCTGAAGGCTTGCTGTTAAGCCAATCATGCGCTCTTCTAAGCGCATCACAGCTTCTGCCGCTTGTTGATGGGCTGTTTTGACCGTTTCAAGGGTGGTTTGACGCGCTGTTAAATCTGCCTGCCATTCAGCTTTCACCGCTGTGACAGCCGCATCACCTAAAAGTGTCTGACGTGCTTTGAGTTTCTCATCATACTGCCCTTGCCACGCTTTAAGCTCTTGCTCAAATGCTGTCAATTGCGCAGCACACGCCATTTTTTGCCCCGTCAAAGCGGCAAGCTCTGCCTGTAAGGGTTGCAATTGTTCGTTTTCCGCCTTGATTGTGGCCTCCGCCGCTGCCCATGCTGCTTTTCGCTCCGTCAGCTGCGTAAGCGCAGCTGCGCGGTCAAGGTCGGTCAAATCAAAATGCATCACCTCTGCATGCCATGTGTTTAAATCAGCCTTCACTGACTGCTCTAAGGCTTCAATCTGTGCAGCACTCTCATTAACAGCGCTTTGCGCATGTGAGACTTTAAGTGCCATCATCTCACACTCAGCTTGTGCCTGTTTAAGCGCCGTCATACTGTCCTGAGCGCGTTTTTCTGCTTGCTCTAACGCCACAAGTGCCATTTCAATGGCATCCATAATGCGAGTGATGCGAGCAACCTCTGCCTCTGCTTCGCTCGTTGGCAGTGGCGCTGTTACATAGGGATGCGCTGTTGATCCACACAGCGGACAGGGCTCATCCGTCTTCAAGCGCGCCCGTGCCGCCTCATAATTGTGTAGGGTTGCATGAAAGGACTGCTCACGCAGCCAATGATCTTTTTCTCGCTGATAATCTTTCAGGGTTTGCCCATTGTTCAACGTTTCAAGCGCCACTTTCTTGGTTGTCACTTCTGATTCTGCCGCGGAATTTTCGGCCAGGCTTTCCATCTTGACTGTGATCTGGGCAGTCATTTGCGTTTGCAAATGCTCAAGCGCCATCATTTGTTCAACATAATTATTTTTCAGCGCTAGGATTTTTGCATCGTGCTGCTTTAAGCGATCATCTATGGCACAAATGCGCGGCAATACCTCAATGAGCGCGCCATCTTTCGGGTGCGCTTGTAAATATGCCCGCTGCATTTCGCATTGCTGATGAATCTGAGCAATGCGCGCCTCAATTGCTTCAATCTGCGTTGTTAAGTCCTCTAAATTCGCGGCATCGTGACTTTGTTTTATTATGCCCTCCTCAATGCGCTCACGTATGGCATCCATCGCTTGATCAAGGGCAGATACGTGTTCCCATAAGTGCTCTTTGTCAGCGCGTTCAGCTAATAAAGATTCAAGTGCATGAGTCGCCGCATCGACCTTCTGCTGATGCTGCTGACAACGCTCTTTTTGAAGCGGTAAGGCTTCTGCCTGCTGCTTGAGCTGCTCTTCATCGCGCGCATGATCTTTTCTCAACTGATCAAGATGCTCAAGTCGCCCTTCTAATGTTGCCGCTTGCAGTGCTTGATTGAGGCGCGTTTGTTGAGGCTCAAATGCCGACCACTGCTCAGAGACATGCAATGCCTCATGCTGCAATTCACTAATGTGCTGCATGAGCGCCTGACGATCTTTTTGCCATGCCATCGCTGCTTGTGTTTGAGCAATCTCTGCTTTTAATTCGGTGAGCTTGTGTGCACAATCATCCATCGAGGCTTGAAGCATCATTTCCTCTTCAAGCGTGAGCAGCTGCACAGCTTCCACAGACGCCGTTAAATCGTCAAAAGCATGTTCCTCTTTCCGCATGCGGTTGAACACTGATTTAGAAATCTCTGCATAGATCTCTGTGCCCGTCAATTGCTCTAAAATTTTGGACTTCTCATCGCTATTGGCCTTTAAAAAACCATCAAATTGCCCTTGTGCCAACAAAATAGAGCGCGTAAAACGCTTAAAATCCATGCCTGTTTTCTCTTCAACGACGGCAGGCACTTTACTGCGCTTACTCTCTAAAATATTGCCTGTCTCATCACTGATTTCATGACGCGGATCTTGCAATGCGCCCGTGATGGATTTACGGGCGCGGCGCTGATCAAAACGGCATAAAAATTCTCCTGCTTGGGATAAAAAGCGCACCTCTGCATAGCATTCAAAGGTGTGACGACTCATGATTTCATTGTCGGTTTTAGTGATGCTGCCAAGACGCGGCGTTTGCCCATAGAGCGCTAAACAAATGGCATCTAAAATGGTGGATTTACCGGCGCCCGTTGGGCCTGTTAAAGCAAAAATACCATGAGTTTGATAAGCATCGTCCGTGAAATCAATGTGCCATTCGCCTTGTAGGGAATTTAAATTTTTAAAGCGCAATTCTAAAATTTTCATGCATCACTCCGCGTTTTGATCATCTTCATTGAGGGATTGCACCACTTCTTGATGCAAAGCACGCAATAAGGCACTCGATTCTGGCAAAACATCTGCCGCCTTTAAACATGCCTCAAACACATCCTCAACACTCAACTCTTCAAGCGCGACGGCATCTTGTGCCACTTGCATCACATGATTGAGCACTTGCTGATTTTTAATGCGTAAAATCATCAATGATGAACCTGCCACACGCGTTTCTAAGCGACCGCGTAAATCCCCAACGATGGCATTGCCGGTGTATTCAATTTCAAGCCACACGGGTTGTTGCATCTCCCTTAACGCATCGAGTCGCGCTTCTATGGTGTCTAAATCACCACTGATGCGTTCTAATGCCTGAAAGCGCGGAATGGGCAAAAGGGAAATCGTTGCATTTCGTCCCACAAACTCAATGATCACCACTGATTTATTCTGTTTCGCCTCCCCAAAGCCCATGGCAATCGGCGAGCCTGAGTAACGAATGTGTTCACATCCCCCCACAATTTGCGGCACATGTAAATGCCCTAATGCCACATAATCTAACTCAGTGGGAAATGCTGCAACATTCACATAAGCAAGATTGCCCACATACAGATCCCGTACACCATCGCCTTCTAGAGTTTCACCCCCTGCGGCAAATAGGTGTCCCATTGCCACAATTGGAATCTCTTGATGACCGGCAGCAACGCATCTACTTTGCTCAGCAATCGCTAAATCCGTCACCGCTTGATAGTGGTGCTCAATGCCCCTGATCAACGCGCGATTTTTATCCTCAAGACTTTCCCCTGCCGTCATGATGCGCATGTCTTTGTCCCGCAAATAGGGTACTGCACACACGATGAGTTCAGGCACGCCATTGCGCATCAATGTGATCACTTCATCGGATAAATCAGCACTCACCTGCCCAATGACATGCACATTTAGGGCTTTAAGCAGAGCTTGCGGTGCATTTAAAAATGTAGGCGAATCATGATTGCCTGCCGTGATCACCACATGCTGACAATCCGTTCGGGACACTTGATGCAAAAACTCATAATACATTGCCTGGGCACGGTTACTTGGCAAATTGGTGTCAAACACATCCCCAGCAATTAATAATACATCGATCTTTTCTTCTGTGAGCGTTTTGATCATCCATGTTAAAAATTCGGAAAATTCTTGATGACGCTTATGCCCATACAAGGCGCGCCCTAAATGCCAATCGGCGGTGTGGAGGATTTTCATTGTCAATTCATTTATGGTTGGTATGTCCCTAGTATTGCTGATTTAATGCCGAGAAGCAATGGCAAAATGGCAGGCACAAAAAAGCCAGCAAATGCTGGCTTTTTCATCAGAGCATTACTCTTCTTTGACCCAATGATCGCCGAGCAATTGCTCTTGAATGTTTTTCACAAACTCTTCTAAGTCTGCGCGAGTCATCTCCATGTGGGAGCCATAACGTTCATTTTCAATCGTGGTAATGTGCGCGATGACGAATTGATCATCACCCTCTTTTACTAAACTGAACTCTTCCCCTTCCTTATCCATACATTTGTAACTCACCATCTGGACATTCTTATAAATCAAGTTCTTATTCAGTTCTGTCATAATTAACCCCTTACTTCTGTTGAAAAATGAAGGGGGGATTATAACTGTAATTGATGCAAAATTAAATTTAATTTCCACAGGATGTGGCCAAATGTTAGATTTTAGCAAATTTTATCCATGAAATTTTGCACATAGCCTTTTATGCTTACAAATTCACTACTAAATTTTTTCATACACCTATTCTCATTTTTATAAACCTATGATATTGTCCATTGATGTGGCTCATAAAAAAAATTAATGAATGAAAAGTTAGCCATATGTAGTTAAACACACCAAATTGACGATGATATTTTAGGACGATGGAGTATAGATATGAATCAATTAATGCGCTCGTTAATGAGCCGAGTGATTGCCCCTGCTGTATTTGCGTATGGCAGCTTAATGAGTTTTGCCGCTGCCCAAAGCGATGAGCTAATTGTGATCAAGTTTTCCCACGTTGTGGCTGATTCCACACCGAAAGGACAAGGTGCGCAGCTCTTTAAACAATTGGCAGAAGAGCGTTTACCCGGCAAAGTGAAAGTGGAAGTGTACCCGAACTCCTCTTTATATGGCGATGGCCAAGAGATGGATGCTTTATTACTTGGCGATGTGCACATTCTTGCACCCTCTTTAGCAAAATTCGAGCACTATCAAAAGAAAATTCAACTCTTTGATTTACCCTTCTTATTTGATGACATGGCTGCCCTTGATCGCTTCCAAAACAGTGAAGCCGGTCAAAGCTTATTGACGAGCATGACGGATAAAGGCATCACAGGTTTGGCTTATTGGCACAATGGTTTAAAACAATTGTCTGCCAATAAACCCCTTCGCACGCCAAAAGATGCGCGTGGCCTTAAGTTCCGTGTGCAGGCTTCTGCGGTGTTAGAAGAGCAATTTAAAGCCCTACGCGCGAATCCTCGTAAAATGGCATTTGCTGAGATGTATCAAGGCTTGCAAACGGGCGTTGTGAATGGTGCAGAAAACCCCTATTCAAACATCTATTCACAAAAAATCCACGAAGTGCAAAAAAACATCACAGAGTCTAACCACGGCACATTAGATTACATGGTGATCACCAATACAAAATTCTGGGATGGTTTACCGGAAGATGTGCGCGCTGAGCTTAAAAATATCCTCAACGAAGTGACGGTTGAAGTCAATGCACAAGCAAATGCTTTAAATGATGGCGCTAAACAGAGCATCCTTGATGCTGGCACAACTGAAATCATCACATTGACGCCAGAAGAGCGCGCGCAATGGCGTGATGCTGTGCGCCCTGTGTGGAAAAAATTTGAAGGTCAAGTGGGCGCTGATTTGATTCAAGCGGCTGAACAATCAAACAACCCATAAGATTTCAAGCGGTTTATACATGAGCCCCTTTGCGAAGGGGCTCGTCTTGTTTAAACCCATCAGCGATCGAACGAGGACACTATGTTGATCAATATTTATCGATTCATGGACAAAGCGTGGCAAAAAATAGAGGTGTTTATGATGGTTTTCATCCTCACTGCCATGACTTTGGTCACATTTATCTACACCATGCTGAACAATCTCTACATGCCTTTTTATAAAGTGGCAGATTGGCTCGCAGGCGATGAAGCTTCAAAACTTGAAGATTTTTTCTTAGATGCCGGCGATTTTATGATGGAAGCTGCAAGCACATTCAGTTGGTCAAATGAATTCACAAAGGCTTGCTTTGCCTGGCTCATTTTCTTTTGTATGTCTTATGGTGTGCGCATTGGCGGGCACATTGGCGTTGATGCACTCGTCAAAGTTTTTCACAATAAAGTGCAACGCTTTTTAGCCTATATTGGGCTCTCTGCCTGTTTACTCTATGGTGGCATCATGCTTTATGCGAGCATGGAATGGGTGTTGAACTTTTATAATCTTGGCACCTTGGCAGAAGGCTTAGATCGCTTTGGCATTAAGCGCTGGCAGATCTCCATGATTGTGCCTTTAGGCTTTTTCCTTTTGATGTGGCGTTATTTAGAGATCGGTTATTTAATTGTGACCCACAAGCAAAACACATTAGGGCTTGCAGATGAAGCGGCCGATGCCATTGATGAATTTAAGAAAAATCAAAAGCAAGGAGCTTAACATGACCATTTTATTCTTATTTGTACTGCTCTTTGTTTTAATGTTGATTGGTGTGCCAGTTGCCATCTCTTTAGGTTTATCAAGCGCATTGACCATCATGTTCTTTAGCCCTGATTCGCCAAGAAGCTTGGTGATCAAAATGTTTGAAACCTCAGAACACACCACGCTTTTAGCCATTCCCTTCTTTTTAATTGCCGGGGCATTTATGACCACAGGCGGCGTGGCACGTCGCTTGATTGACTTTGCCAACACCTGCGTTGGGCACATTCGCGGCGGCTTAGCCATTGGTTCAGTCTTGGCGTGTATGCTCTTTGCGGCGCTCTCAGGCTCAAGCCCTGCAACGGTTGCCGCTGTAGGTTCAATCGCCATTGCTGGCATGGTGCGCTCTGGTTACCCGAAAGAATTTGGCGCCGGCATCATCTGTAATGCCGGAACACTTGGCATCCTCATTCCGCCTTCCATCGTGATGGTTGTGTATGCCGCGGCAACGGAGCAATCTGTGGGTAAAATGTTCATCGCAGGGATTGTACCTGGTGCATTGTTAGGCGTGGCACTCATGGTGGCGATCTACATTGTGGCACGCATTAAAAAGCTCCCTGCCCAACCGCGCGTCAGTTTTAAAGAGTGGATTGTCTCCTTTAGACGCGCAATGTGGGGTTTGCTCCTCATGGTGATTATTTTGGGCGGCATCTATTCGGGCATGTACACACCCACAGAAGCTGCTGCGGTTGCGGCTGTTTATTCTGCGTGTGTCGCGCTCTTTATCTATAAAGATATGGGCATTCGTGACTTTCCTAAAGTGATGCTTGAATCTGGCAAAATGACAGTCATGTTGATGTTCATCATCGCGAACGCCATGCTCTTTGCCCATGTGCTCACCACCGAGCAAATTCCACAAATCATCGCAGAATGGGTGACGGCACAAGGTTTATCACCCTGGATGTTTTTAGTGATCGTCAACATTGTGTTATTGATTGCCGGCAGCTTCATGGAACCTTCTGCGGTTATTTTGATTTTAGCGCCCATCTTTTTCCCGATTGCCACAGAGCTTGGCATTGACCCGATTCATCTAGGCATCATCATGGTGGTGAATATGGAAATTGGTTTGATCACGCCACCGGTGGGTTTAAATCTCTTTGTGACCTCCGCCGTAACCGGCATGCCCATCACACGCACCATTCGCGCCGCGATGCCTTGGCTGTTGATTTTACTCTTCTTCTTGTTACTCATTACGTACATTCCTGCAATCTCGATGACATTGCCGAATTTACTGCAAGTGAATTAATCAACATCCATCAAAAAAGCCGCAGCAATGCGGCTTTTTTATAAAATCATTTATGCAGTGCGCTGAGCAAGCATCGTGGCAAATTGTAATTTAACGCGATTGCCATCTTTATCTAAACGGTGAAGTTCACCAACTTCCTCATTGTATTGCAAAATTTCCCAATCTTTATAATAGTCTTGTAATTCACCCTCTTTAAAGGTGAAGGAGAAGCCTTGATCACACGGATATTTTTCTGTATCCATCGCAGAGACAATTAAATTGTAACCGCCCGCACGCGTGTGCGTTTGCATGTTTTCAATGATGGCAGGCACGCGATCGGCTTGCAGAAACATGAAGACAACCGTTGAAAAAATAAAATCATACATGCCAGTAATATTGGCGGTATTGATGTCATACTCAGCGGCATCGATGTTGGTGATGTGCTCTTTTGCCATCACATCCTTTAAAAAATCAATGCTGCGTGGATTCACATCACGCGATGTCATCTCAAAGCCTAAAGAACTTAAAAACAGGCTGTTGCGCCCTTGCCCGCAGCCAAGATCAAACGCCGCACAAGGCGTAATGAGTTCAGCGGCTTTGACAATGTCTGTGTGCGGCATCGTTAAGCCATAGGTGGTGTGAAAATAATCAATGGGATATTTTGCGTTCATAATGAATGCCTCCTGTGGGATAATTTTAACAATGGTAACAAAAAAGCGCACCACAGTGCGCTTTTCTCATCCATTAAAATATTATACTTATTTTTCAAATGGTTGTGGTTTTGGGGTGTCATTCACAGAAGGTGGCAAAATGGGCATCATGATTTGTGGTTGCTCACCGGTTAATGTTTTTAAGAACGCCACAATATTGCTCACCTCTTCAGGCGTATAGTTGCGTCTTAATTGCAAACGTCCCATGATCTCAACCGCTTCTTCTAAGGTTGCCGCTTCCCCATCGTGGAAGTACGGATAGGTCAATTCGACGTTCCGTAACGTTGGCACTTTAAATAAGAAACGATCGGCATCTTTGCCCGTGACTTCAATGCGACCTTGGGCAGGATTGTCTGTCACATATTCTTCTAATAAACCCATTTTTTGGAAAGAGGATCCGCCAACATTCACGCCATTGTGACACGCCACACAACCTGATGTTTTAAAGAGTTGATAACCGGCTAACTCTTGCTCAGTCAATGCATTGTCATCCCCTTTGAGCCATAAGTCAAAGCGCGCATTCGGCGTCACTAAAGTTTCTTCAAAGGCAGCAATCGCATCTGTAATGTGATCAATGTCAATGCTTTGATCATCGCCATAGACAGCTTTAAACTCTGTCACATAACCCGGAATGGCATTGATCACTTCCACAGCTAAGTCATGCGTAAATGCCATCTCTTTAGGATTGGCAATCGGGCCGCCGGCTTGTTCTTTTAAATCTTTCGCACGACCATCCCAAAACTGCGCAATGTTAAAACGTGAGTTTAAAACAGTGGGTGAGTTGATGGGACCTTCTTGCCAATTGTGCCCAATCGATGTTTTTAAGTTGTCACTGCCGCCCATTGATAAGTTGTGGCATGAGTTACAAGAGATGAAACCTGATTTTGATAAACGTGGATCAAACCAAAGCTGCGTCCCTAATGCCACTTTCGCAGGATTTTCGACAACTGCCGGCTCTACAGGTTTAATGATGCCATCGCGTTTAACGTCCGCCATTGCACTGCCCGCAAAAATGGATAAAGAGACAGTCACCGCTGCCCATAATGGATTGAAACTTTTTCGCATATTACGCTCCCTACTTCGTTGTGTGTCACAAATGCCAAAAGAGTCTACCCGATTTGCCAACCTTTCGATAATCCCCCTGATTTTCGGTTTTGTGATTACACTTTTTTTTAGCTATAATGAACGGTATTTTAATCAATATTTTTAAGGGATCGTCAATGATAGACATTCAAATGCTGCGTCACAATATTGATGAAGTGGCAGAGCGTCTGAGCACGCGTGGTTTTACGTTAGATAAAGCACAATTTATCGAATTAGATGAACAACGTAAGAAACTGCAAGTAGAAGTTCAAGAGTTACAAAATGCCCGCAACGTCAATGCAAAACGCATCGGTCAAGCGAAGGCAAAAGGCGAAAATATTGATGAAATTTTAAAGGAAGTGTCGAACAATTCCGCGAAATTAGAAGCCTTACAAAAAGAATTAAATGTCGTTTTAGATGACATCAATCAAATTTTAATGGCGGTGCCAAACTTACCGGATGCCTCTGTGCCCGTCGGTAAAGATGAAAATGACAACGTTGAAGTGCGCAAATGGGGCACGCCACGTGAATTTAGCTTTCAACCGAAAGATCACGTAGAACTTGGCAGCAACAATGGCGGCATTGACTCAGAAGCTGGCGTTAAAATCACTGGCTCTCGCTTTGCAGTCCTTCGCGCAGGTGTGGCACGTTTACACCGTGCTTTAGCGCAATTTATGCTTGATTTACACACTGAAGAACATGGCTATACAGAGCTTAATGTCCCGATGATCGTCAATGGCGACAGCTTACGCGGCACCGGTCAATTGCCAAAATTCGGTGAAGACTTATTTAAACTCACCGGTGATGATGAGTATTATCTCATTCCTACAGCTGAAGTGCCTGTGACAAACTTAGTGCGCGGCGAAATCGTGCCAGAAAGTGATCTACCCTTACAATTTGTGGCACACAGCGGCTGCTTTAGATCAGAAGCTGGCAGCTATGGCCGTGACACGCGCGGCTTGATCCGTATGCATCAGTTTGAAAAAGTGGAAATGGTGCATTTAGCGCATCCTGACAAATCCTTTGAACAATTAGAATTGATGACGCGCCACGCAGAAACTGTATTAGAAAAATTGGGCTTGCCTTATCGCACCATCGTCTTATGCACAGGTGACATGGGCTTTGGCGCCACGAAAACTTACGACATCGAAGTGTGGTTACCTGGTCAAGAAAAATACCGTGAAATCTCTTCTTGCTCTAACTGCCTTGATTTCCAAGCACGCCGCATGCAAGCTCGTTTCCGTAACAGCGACACCAATAAACCTGAATTGCTGCACACCTTAAATGGTTCCGGTTTAGCCGTTGGCCGCACATTGGTTGCAGTAATGGAAAACTATCAAGAAGAAGATGGTAGAATACGCATCCCTGAAGTATTGGTTCCCTATATGAATGGTAAAACCTACATCTAATGCGTAACATTGGCGATAAGGAGAGTTTATTATGGCACTAGAAATTAATGATGAATGCATCAACTGCGATGTGTGTGAACCTGAATGCCCAAATGAAGCCATTTCAATGGGTGAAGAGATTTACATCATCAATCCAAACCTTTGCACAGAATGTGTGGGTCACTTTGACACACCACAATGTATGGAAGTTTGCCCGGTTGAATGTATTGAGAAAGATCCCGCACATGCCGAAACGAAAGATGAGTTGATGGCAAAATACGAACAACTTCAAGCAGGAAAATAATCGCTATATGAAAAAAGCTCATTTAGTTACTCTTGTTGTCACACTTGGATTATTCAGCAGTCAAACCTTTGCTCGTCAATATCCGATGCCTGAAAAAGGTTCCGATGTTGTGGGTTATACCGAAATTGTCTACCCTGAACCTGGCGAATCTTTCGTTGATTTGAGCGTGCGCTATGAAGCGGGCTATGATGAGCTTAAATGGGCGAACCCTAACGCGAACTATTGGACGCCATCTCCACAGATGCCCGTGATTCTACCCTTTGAGTACATTTTGCCAAAAGGCAAACGCTCAGGGATTGTTTCCAACATTCCGGAGATGCGCACCTACTTTTTCCCTAAAGATGGCGAAACGGTGTATGTCTATCCGGTGGGTGTGGGCCGCATGGACTGGAAAACGCCTTTAGGCTCATGGAAAATCACCCGTAAGCAAGAAGCGCCGGCATGGTATCCACCGGAAAGCATTCGCCGCGAGCATCAAGAGATGGGTAAAGGCATTTTACCTGCAGTGGTGCCTGCTGGCCCTGACAATCCGCTTGGTAACCACGTCCTTCGCTTGAATTTACCGAGCTATCTTTTACATGGTACAAATGATGTCACCGGTATTGGCATGCGTGTGACCCACGGCTGTATGCGCTTTTTCCCACAAAACATCGAAGAGCTCTATAGCATTGTGCCGAATAACACCGAAGTGACCTTCATCAATGAACCGGTGAAAGTGGGCTTTAAAGGGGATGAGCTCTTAATTGAAGTTCACCCACCTTTAGAAGAAGACAACTTAGACACACAAGGTTTAAAAGAGATTGCTTATCGCTTATTAGCAGAGCATCAAAATAACCCAAATATTCAAATGGTGGACCCGCGCATGATTGATCTTGCGATCGAGAAGATGTCTGGCCTACCAACACACATTGGTCAAAGAATTGACCCTAACACTCACAATCCTCAGCCACACAAAGACAGTGGCAGTGCAATTAATATTGACTGGGATAAATTTAAATAAATATCAGGAGAATTTGATGGCATCTATCGAAGAAAGTTTAGCGCTGCTTGAGCGCGGAACTGACGAAATCATTTCAATTGAAGGTTTAACTGCAAAGTTAAAAGAAAACCGTCCGCTTCGAATCAAAGTGGGTTTTGACCCGACTGCACCTGATCTTCACTTAGGCCACACTGTTGTCATCAATAAAATGAAGCATTTCCAAATGTTGGGACATCAAATTCATTTCTTAATTGGTGACTTCACAGGCATGATTGGCGATCCCTCTGGTAAGGATACAACGCGTAAGCCATTGACGCGTGAACAGGTCGTTGAAAATGCGAAAACCTATCAAGAACAGATCTTCAAAATTTTAGATCCTGCCCTCACAAAAGTTGTGTTCAACTCCTCTTGGTTAGGAGAATTAGGCACTGCAGGCATGATTCAGTTGGCGTCTCATTATACTGTGGCGCGCATGCTTGAGCGTGATGACTTTGAAAAACGCTATAAAAACCATCAACCGATTGCTGTGCATGAGTTCATCTATCCTTTATTGCAAGGTTATGACTCTGTGCATTTAGACATCGACGTTGAATTAGGCGGTACAGACCAAAAATTCAACTTATTGGTGGGTCGTGATCTTCAAAAAGCCTATGGCAAAGCGCAGCAATCTGTGATCACCATGCCGCTGTTAGAAGGTTTAGATGGCGTCAATAAAATGTCTAAATCCCTTGGCAACTACATTGGTGTGGATGAATCCCCGATTGAGCAATTTGGTAAACTCATGTCCGTGTCTGACACATTGATGTGGCGCTACTTTGACCTTTTAAGCTTTGAATCATCAGCAACCATCGAAGGCTATAAAAAAGCTGTGGCTGAAGGCATGAACCCACGCGATGTTAAATTCTTACTGTGTCAAGAGATCATTTCACGCTTCCATTCACAAGAAGCTTACGAAATGGCGCACCGTGATTTCATCGAGCGTTTCCAAAAAGGTAATTTGCCTGAAAACATCGAAGAGATGACCATCAGCGCACCTGACGGCGAGATTCAAATTGCTGCGTTATTAAAAGAAGCCGGCTTAGTTTCCTCTGTCTCTGAAGGCAATCGTTCCATTGATGGCGGTGCTGTGCGCATTGATCAAGAGAAAATCTCTGATCGTGGTCTTAAAATTGCCAAAGGCACAACGGCGATTTTCCAAGTGGGTAAACGCCGCTTTGCTAAAATTACCGTGAACTAGTTGTAAGAGGTTATCATGACTTTCGTTGTTACCGAAAACTGCATTAAATGCAAATATACTGACTGTGTTGAAGTGTGCCCTGTGGATTGTTTCCATGAAGGCCCAAACTTCTTAGTCATCGACCCTGAAGAGTGCATTGACTGCACTTTATGTGAGCCTGAGTGCCCAGCAAATGCCATCTTCTCTGAAGATGACCTGCCGGCGGATCAAGAGCAATTCATCGAGATCAATGCGGAACTTGCCCAAGTGTGGCCGGTGATCACGCAAATGAAAGATCACGCCGATGATGCAAAAGATTGGGATGGCAAGCCTAATAAACTCGAATTATTAGAGCGTTAACCCATGGCGCGTCGATTAACTAAAAAGCAACACGAACGGATTTCTAACAAGAAAGTCGAGCAAATCGACGCGTTAAAAAATCTTGACCCTGACGCTCTCTTTAAAGGGAGAGTCATCGCTCAACATGGACCGCATTTGATGGTGGAAGATGAGGCGCATACGCTCTATCAAGCGAACATCCGCCAAAATCTACCCACCATCGTGTGTGGCGATTATGTGTATTGCACCTTTGAAAATGAGATTCCTGTGGTTTTGCAGCTCATTGAACGTACAAATGAATTGGCCCGTGTCTCTTACGGGCAGCGTAAAAAGCTCATTGCCGCAAATTTAGATCAAATTTTCATTGTGATTGCGCCAAAACCCGAGCCGAGCCCTTCCCTGATTGATCGCTATTTGATTGCCATCAAAGCCTTTGACATTCCGATGGGCATCATCATCAATAAATCTGACATGATTGATGAACAGAGCGATTTCTCTTTCATCGAAGAGTATCAGCAAGCTTTTGACATTGAGATTCTCTTTACCTCACAAAATGATCCAGATTCCATTGCCACATTACAAGCGGCACTCATGGGTAAAACGTCCATTTTTGTGGGGCAATCGGGCGTCGGTAAATCCTCTTTAACCAACGCTGTGATTCCCAATTTATCGCTACAAACTCAGCGCATCAGCGCCACAACAGGCCTTGGCAACCACACCACATCCGCAACAACCCTCTATTATTTAAATGACCATCAAGGCGCTTTGATCGATTCTCCAGGCGTTCGCAGTTTTAATGTGGATCATTTAACCATCGAATCCATCCACAATGGCTTTCCGGATGTTGTGCGTTTTACGCGCCAATGTAAGTTTAGCAATTGTAACCATTTACAAGATCCGGGCTGTGCCGTTGCTCAGGCGATTGAGGAGAATTTACTCTCTGAACGCCGTGTGGACAGCTACCTGCAAATTCTCAGAAGTTCAGGCTGATTTTGCTTGATGTTTGCCGCAATCACTATACAATACGTGTCCTTTATATCGATATAAATTATATTATTCAACGAGCGGCAGCACTCAAGATTCTTCTGAACAAAAAGATTGCAACCAATCGCCTTGATCTTTCACTTAACGGTACTGAATTAAGGAGCTGTGATGTCACCGATTCTTACAAAAAAATCTTACGAGCCTTGGCGTGATCCAAACTCTGTCCCTTATATTGAAATCATTGACTTAGTGAAAGTCTTTGATGAGTATATTGCGGTTAATAATATCTCTTTAGACATTTATCAAGGCGAATTTTTCTCGCTTCTTGGTCCATCAGGTTGTGGTAAAACGACACTGCTTCGCATGCTTGCCGGCTTTGAAACGCCCACATCTGGCAAAATTTTATTGGATGGTGAGGACATTTCCCTCATTCCGCCTTATGAGCGCCCCATCAATATGATGTTCCAAAGCTATGCACTCTTCCCGCACATGACGGTGGAAGACAACATCGCCTTTGGGCTCAAGCAAGAGAAAGTCGCCAAGCCTGAAATTAAAAAGCGCGTGGATCAAATGCTCGAATTGGTACAAATGAGTCAATTTGCCAAGCGCAAACCGCATCAATTGTCTGGCGGACAGCGCCAACGTGTTGCCCTTGCCCGCAGCATCGTGAAAAAGCCCAAATTATTGCTCCTTGATGAACCATTAGGTGCCTTAGATAAACGCCTGCGTGAACAGACGCAATTTGAGCTCATGACCATTCAAGAAGAGCTTGGCATCACCTTTGTGATCGTCACCCATGATCAGGAAGAAGCCATGACGGTGTCAAGCCGCATTGCCGTGATGGACAGCGGCGAGCTTGTGCAAGTGGCAACGCCAACAGAAATCTACGAATATCCAAACTCCCTATATGTGGCAGAATTTGTGGGCGATGTGAACATTTTTGAAGGCGTGATTGCCGATCTCTCGCCCATTCACACCACCGTCAATAGCTTTGAAGTGGACACGCCACTCATCTGTAATCAAGGGGTCGGCGCTGTGGTGGGTTCTCAAGCATGGATTGCCGTGCGCCCTGAAAAACTCGACATTTCTCTCACGCCGCCTGAAAACACAGACAGTAACTGCATGATGGGCGAGGTGTGGGACATCGGTTATTTAGGTGACATGTCCATCTACCATGTCAAAATGGACAATGGCAAGATGATCACCGCCGCCCAAATGAACCACAGACGTGCAGTTGAGCTCCCCATCAATTATGAGGACCGTGTTTACGTCAGCTTTGATGCTGACTCTGCCGTTGTTTTGATTTCATAGAAATCACAATGACTTAAGGAGATCACATGAAACATCCCCAACAGCAGTTGGGCTCGATGTCTGGCCGTGCTGCCGAATGGATGTCGCGCCTGAACTTCGTGCACCGCAATCTCATGCGCTTTTGGCTCTATCGTCAATGTTTGAGCCTATTTAACAGTAGCCGCGTCATCATTGGCATTCCCTATTTGTGGCTATTTTGCTTTTTCATCATTCCTTTTTTGATCATCTTACGCATCAGTTTTACGGAAGCAGAAATCGCATCACCCCCGTACACAGAAGTGCTCAACTGGGTGGACGATGGCATTTTAGAGATCAAGCTCAATTTCCAAAATTATATTGCCTTGTGGCAAGATGACATCTACATTTCTGCCTATTTAAGCAGCATTAAGATTGCTGTCATCTCCACATTTTGCACTTTTTTGATTGGCTTTCCGATTGCCCTTGGCTTATCCCGCTTACCGAAAAAATGGCGTTTATTTGGCTTAATGATGGTGATTTTGCCCTTTTGGACCTCATTTTTAATCCGCATTTATGCATGGATGACGATTTTATCGCCCTCAGGTGTGCTGAATAATTTCATCAACTTTATTGGGCAAGGCATTGGCTTGATTGATCCAGCGTCTCCTGTGCAACTGCAACTCCTTGGCACTGAATTTGCGGTGTATGTGGGCATTGTTTACTGCTATTTACCCTTTATGATTCTGCCAATCTATGCAACCCTCGACAAAATGGATCATACATTGGTGGAAGCGGCACTTGATTTAGGCTGCCCGCCACTGAAAACCTTTTGGGTCATCACCGCGCGCATTTCGCTCCCGGGCATTTTAGCCGGCTGCTTTTTGGTCTTCATTCCTGCAATGGGGGAATTTGTGATTCCCGATCTCCTTGGCGGTTCAGATGTGCTCATGATTGGTAAAGTGCTCTATGACACCTACCTACAAGGCATGGATTTACCACTCGTGTCTGCCATTTCCGTGTCGCTCTTGTTATTGGTGATTCTGCCAATCTATTTATTCCAGCGCATTCAACAAAAGCAATTTGAGTAGAGGTGAGCATGCAACAATCTTTGACCCGTTTTAATAAAATCTCCCTTGTGCTCGGCTTTGCCTTTTTATATGTGCCGATCCTGATTTTGATCGTCTATAGCTTCAATGAATCAAAATTGGTGACGGTTTGGGGCGGATTTTCCCTCAAATGGTATCCTGAACTCTTTAAAACCAAAGGCTTATGGGATGCCACAAAAACCACCTTATGGTTGGCCATTTTCACCTCAACATTTGCGGTGATCCTTGGCACAATGACGGCATTTGCCCTTGTGAAATTCAAGCGATTTCGTGGGCGCGTGCTCTTTTCAGGCATCACGTATGCACCGATGGTCATGCCTGAAATCATCATGGGCACATCCCTTGCCCTCACGTTTTTAGCCCTCAACATTAGCAAAGGCTTTTTCACCATTTTATTAGCCCACATCACCTTTACCATGTGTTATGTCACGGTGGTGATTCAATCGCGCCTCATCGGCTTTGATCGCCACATTGAAGAGGCTGCGATGGATTTAGGGGCAGATCGTTTTAAAACATTTCTCTACATCACGCTACCGATGATCATGCCGGGGATTGTCTCCGGCTGGCTGCTCTCTTTTACGTTGTCTTTAGATGATTTGATCATCGCCACCTTTACCACAGGTCCTGGCGCAACGACTTTGCCCATTTGGATCTATTCAAAGGCGCGCTTAGGGATCAGCCCAAACATTAATGCGCTTTCCACCATCATCATTGGCGTAGTGGCAACCGTGGTGCTCTTAGTGACGCTCTATGCGCAACACAAAGAGAAAAAAGAGAAAGCAATCGACCCATCATAACAATCATCAGAGGATAGAAGAATGAAAAAATTATGGCTACTTTTACTGTTAAGTTTATCTGTGCAAACCGGATTGACGGAGCCTTTATCGCCCCTACAAACGGAATTTAAAGAGAGCTTAGCGCTGCGTTTTACCCATGATCAATTTCAAAACCTCATGATGAGTTATCAGCAAGAGTTGCACAACACTCAGCAACAATTGAACCGCACCGAGCGCTTAATGGAACGTGAAAAAAATAGCGCACCGGCAGGCTTAGCGGTGTATACATTGCCCTTTCAGCTCATTCCACCTCAAGTGTTTCATCAAGCGTTGCGCTCTTATGCGGACAACATCACAGTGACCAAAATTCAGCGTCCGCAACGCACAGAGGTGATTTTTCATTTCCCACCTTTAGATAAAAACATCAGCAATGCTTTTAGTCGTTATCACTTAATGGCGCCTAAAATCACCGTCACTTCCGTACTGCTCTCTAATGGCCAAGCGCTGACTGTCAATAAAGTCATCTCGAGCAATGTTGGTGAACAATCCTTATCCCTACCGACAAAAGATGCCACAATTTTAAAAATCAACCTGATCCTTGATTATCAAATTCCGGAAAATATTCAAAGTTTTACCCTCACGAAACTTGATCCCGTTAAAGATGGCGTGCGTTGGATGCCATCGGCCGATCATGTGGTGGTGCTTGAACTCAATGAACGCATTGCCAATGAGATCATCTACATTGATGGGCAAAACAGCGCGGGTAAAACCTTGGCCGCAGAACAAAATGATCGCATCAATAATCCGAATGAAATTGCCATTTTAAAGGCACGCATTGCCCTCTATCGTGGTTTATTAGAAGCAGTGAATGCTAAGACTGTGCGAAATAATCAAGAAGCGCTGGATCATCTTGTCACACATGCAGAAAATTTATTAATGCTGCAAAGTGATCTGCGCCGTGAATTGGTGCGTGTGTTTAGCCATCCGATCAGCACTGTGACGGTGTATAAAGTGGGCAATGCGATGGATAAACAGTACAATTTCGCCCTTTATTAATTTATATTCTTAATACATCTTTTCATAACTTAACATTTTTGTTAAAAATAAATCTCCTTTTGATCTTCATTAAAATAGGGGGTTGTATGAAACGTTTATTGCAATGTTTAGCCGCAGTGGGTGTATTGTGTTCATGGTCTGCCTTTGCACTGCCTGTGAACCTTAACACCGCAGATGCACACACCATCAGCGCTGAAGTCAAAGGCATTGGGCCTGCAAAAGCCGATGCCATTGTCAAATACCGCACAGACAAAGGTGAATTCAAAAACATGGATGATCTATTGAATGTGCCTGGCATTGGCCCAAAATTGGTTGAACAAATCAAAGAACAAGTGATTTTCACAGATGTTGTGCCAGAGGCGCCACAAACTGCACCTGATACCACACCTGCTGCACAACCATAATGATGCGGCCCACCAACGACATCAAAGGCGTTACGCTCCTTGAACTGATGGTCTTGGTGGGCATTTTTAGCCTCATCGCTCTCTTTAGCCTGCCTAACTTAACGCCAATCTTTGCACGCCGACAACTGCACTCAGCACTCATCACCCTAGAACAAGATTTACGGTTTGCAAAACTCACCAGTAATCATCAAAAACAGACCATCTCAATGTGCGTGTCAGTCGATCAACGCACCTGTGTGAAAACGCCCACGCGCGATTGGCGATCAGGCTGGATTGTTTTCATGGATCCAGAAGGTTCGTTTAATCCTGAGCCCGATGACATTTTACGGCGCCGTCAAGGCTTTGATCCACAGCTTCACATCCTGAGCACACAAACCATTTTGCATGGTTTATCCTTCAATGCAGGCAAACGCAACAATAAAGGCTTAGGCACAGGTTTAGCCAATGGCTCCTTCACACTGTGTCATGCTCAAGTGATGCAGAGTCATAAAATCATCGTCAATATTTATGGGCGCACGCGCACACAAACCCATACCGGCAGCTGTGCCAATTAATCGGATGCACCTTTCCCTGTATAAAATTGACTGTGTGTATACGCTTTATAGGCCTCTCTTAACCCCACCATCAACACAGCACACACAGGCAATGCCAACAAAATTCCGAAAAAGCCAAAGAGCGCACCGCCTGCCATCAAGGCAAAAATCACCGCCACAGGATGCATGCCCAATTTATCCCCCACCAATTTTGGCGTGAGCACAAAGCTTTCCAATAATTGCCCAATGGCAAACACAATGCCCACCAAAATCAGCAATTTATAATCATGTGTTTGAAACCAAGCCATCGTTAATCCCACCACAATGCCCGTCGATGCCCCAAGGTATGGAATGAAGCTGATTAAACCTGCCAACATGCCCACCAATAAGCCCAATTCTAACCCCACCAACGTCAGGCCTAAGCTGTACACAAGTGCTAAGGCAAACATCACCGACAATTGCCCACGCATAAAACTGCCAAGCATTTCGTTGGCATCGGTTAAAAAGTTCAACACACGATCACGCACTTTTAAAGGGATCAAAGTACCCAATTGATGATTGATCAATTGCCAATCTCGCATGAAGTAAAACGTCAGCATCGGGATCAAAAAGAGGCTCGTTAAAAAACCGATGATCATCATCGTTGATGAGGTCAAAGAACTGATCACTTTACGCAGCGTCTCGCCAATCATGCCACCATAATTACTCAGCGCCTCTTGCACAGTGGCAAAGTTGAGTTTGACAAACTCAGGGGACAACTCTTTACCATAGGGTTTTAAAATGTGCTCTTGCACCCAGCTGAACACGGCCGGCAAACGATTTAAAAAGACAATCACCTGATTGATGAGCATCGGGATCAAAATGAGCAGTAACATCAATAAAATGATGGTGATCACGGTAAATACAATGGTCACAGCCCACATCCGAGAGAGTTTAGGCAAGCGGCTTTGCAGCTTCATCACGATGGGATTGCCAATATATGCCAAGCCAAAGGCGATCAAAAATGGGGTCAACACAGGGCGCAGCATAAAGATCAGCCACCCGAAAAAGAGGATGCATAACCAGAGGATGATTTGTCGATTTGTCAGCAGGCTCATAAGTTCCCTTATCATTTATTAATCTTGCGGCTCATTTTACATCAAAAGTATGCCAATGAACCGTTTTTAAAGTACAATGAGCCACTCATTTTTAAATAGGAATTTTTTGATAGTGCGTAAATTGTCAAAAAAATTAATTGCCCCGCTCTGGCTGTTGAGCGCTGTGTTCATCAGTGCCCATGCCGAAGAGAACACCCCGTCTGATCTTAATGCACAGATCGGACGTTGGGTTGAAGATGGCCCAGCCATCAAAGAATTTCCCGTCTGTTATCAGCTTTGGAAATGCGAAAACAGTCAGCCCACTGCAGGTGAGTCCATTTTATTGCCAAAGGGCGAATGGGGTCTTTGCAGTAATTACGCTGAAGTTTCCGACAATCAAGTGTGCACACAATGTGCCGCGCCCCCTCCCCTTGAAGTTTGTGAATAACGGGTCATCCATATGTTGTATTTAATAGACGTTCGTACCACTGAAGAATTTAATGCTGGGCATTTAAATGATGCCATCCACATCGATTACCGTGAAATTCTTCACAGAATCGATGAAGTGACCACCGATAAAGATGCTGAAATTCATCTTTACTGCCGCTCTGGCGTGCGCTCTGCGATTGCCGCGCAATTGCTGCACAGCCGCGGTTATTATCGCGCCCTCAATATTGGTGGGTATGAAGCGCTCAAAGCGCACTTTGAAGCTCAACACTCATATCAAGAATAAGGAAAATATCATGAAAGCCTCTCTTTTAGCTGTGCCTGTTGCCCTCATTTTAACAGCATGTGTGTCCACAGAACCTGCACAAAACACACAAACTACCATCGATGCTGCACCCGCAAAAGCAGCCCTGACGGATCAACATTGGTCTGCCCGTTTGCCCGATGAAAAAATGGCACTTCGCAGCTGTATTCTGGCCGATAAAAACATTAATGCCATTCTCTACTTAGAAAAATCAGACAAAGCCACAACTTTAGTGGTGGAAGAGAAAAATGGCGCGGTGAAAAACTGTGTTGTGGGTCACAATCAAAAAGCAAAATTATTACCCTTTGAAGATCAATTGCCAAGCCACATCACGCGCTTTTATCCCGTTGGCAAGAAATTGGGCGCCTGCGCTAAACCCACTGCCCTTAAAGATGCAGACAATCGTTTAATGGGAACTGTGTGCCAGTGATGAGTTTAGTTCAACAAATTGATCAATTGCTCCCTCAAACCCAATGTGAACAGTGTGGCTTTGAGGGCTGCCTACCTTATGCACAAGCATTAAGCAAAGGTGAATCAGACATCAATCGTTGCCCACCGGGTGGCGAGCCTGTCATGCGCGCCTTAGCACAATTACTCGATCGCCCTGAAAAAGCGATTGACCCAGAGTGCGGCACACCTTCCCCCATTCACACTGTTTACATTGATGAAACCTTGTGCATTGGCTGTACAAAATGCTTACAAGCCTGCCCGGTTGATGCCATTGTGGGCGCAAAGAAAAAGATGCACACCATCATCGCCAGTGAATGTACCGGTTGTGATCTATGCATTCCGCCGTGCCCTCTTGATTGTATTCACATTGTGCCGAGCCAAGAAGAGAATTTGCCCGCCATCGGTTTATCACCTGAGCAAAAGATTCGTGCCGCAAAATCAAGAGCGCGCCACGAAGCCCGCCAAGCGCGCAATGCCAATCGCACCACCATCACCAAAACCCTACCTCCACAAGAGAAAACGCTGGCCAATCGTTCAAGCGATGCCGATATGCTGTCCCTCATTGCCATGGCCAAAGCGAAAACTCAAGCAAAACACACAAAGCGAGATTAATCATGGCTAAGTTGTATCAACGGAAAATGACCAAAGAGGAAATTCGTACCTTTTTTGAGATTTTACGAAGTGACAACCCCCATCCCACCACAGAATTGATCTATTCGACGCCATTTGAATTATTAGTGGCGGTGCTTTTATCCGCCCAAGCCACTGACAAAGGCGTCAATAAAGCCACCGTTCCCATGTTTAAAGTCGCCAATACGCCAGAGGCTTTAGCAGATTTAGGCGTCGAAGGCATCAAAGGCTACATTAAGACCATTGGCCTATTCAATACAAAAGCTGAGAACCTCTATAAAACTTGCGTCATTTTACGCGATCGTTTTAACAGCGTAGTGCCAGATAATCGACAAGACCTTGAATCCCTTCCCGGCGTTGGACGCAAAACAGCGAATGTCATTTTAAATACCGCCTTTGGTCAGCCAACCATGGCAGTAGATACCCATATTTTCCGCGTGGGCAATCGCACAGGCTTAGCGCCCGGTAAAGATGTCGTGGAAGTTGAGCAAGAACTCCTTAAAAAAATTCCAAAAGAGTTCATGCTCGATGCGCACCATTGGCTCATTTTACTCGGTCGCTATGTATGTGTGGCGCGTTCGCCGAAATGTGCTGCGTGCCTTGTGTACAATCAGTGTCAATTTAAGGAAAAAACCGCATGATCATCAAAGATTTGGGGCTGACGGATTACGCGCCTATTTTTCATGCCATGCAATCCTTCACGGATATGCGCGATGATGCCACAGAAGATGAATTTTGGATCACTGAGCATCACCCTGTTTTCACACAAGGTTTAGCCGGAAAAAGTGAGCACATTTTGCAATTGAGTGACATTCCAATTGTCCCCACAGATCGTGGCGGACAGGTGACTTATCATGGACCGCGCCAGCTCGTGTTTTATCCGTTACTGAACATTAAAAAACATCGCTTGTCCCCGCGCCCGCTCGTCAGTTTATTAGAAAATACCACCTTAAAAGTATTAAAAGAGCTTGGCATTGAGGCGTATGCCAAACCTGATGCACCGGGAATTTATGTGGATCATCAGGGTGAATCCCATAAAATATCCTCCCTTGGCTTAAGAATTCGCAAAGGGTGTTGCTACCACGGATTGGCATTGAATGTGGACATGGATTTAACGCCGTTTGGTTACATTAACCCTTGTGGTTATCAAGGTTTAAAAATGATCAACGTGAGTGATTTAAACAAAAACTTTGATTTTGACATGATAAAATCGAGGTTCATAGAGTATTTTACCGCAGGCTTTACAGCGCTTGTGGCACAATCATCAAGGAGAGAAAATGGCAACGAATCATAAACCTGTACAAGGTGAAAAATTAAGAGGCGCTGATAAGGTTGCTCGCATTCCCATTAAAATTGAACCCACGACCCCTGAAACCCGTTTGAAAAAACCATCTTGGATTCGTGCAACATATTCTGGTGGCAAACGTGTGATGGAGCTCAAAGAGATTTTGCGCGGTGCAAAACTTGCCACCGTTTGTGAAGAAGCCGCCTGCCCTAACCTTGGCGAATGCTTTGGCAAAGGCACTGCAACCTTTATGATCATGGGCGCAATCTGTACGCGCCGCTGCCCGTTTTGTGATGTGGGTCACGGCCGCCCGAATCCTTTAGATCCTGAAGAGCCTAAAAACCTTGCCGAAACAGTGGCTGCAATGTCTCTTCGTTATGTGGTGATCACATCTGTGGATCGTGATGATCTGCGTGATGGCGGTGCGCAGCACTTTGCCGATTGCATCACAGAGGCGCGCGCAATGAATCCTGAGCTTAAAATCGAAATTTTAACGCCAGATTTCCGTGGTCGCATGGATGTGGCGATTGACATCTTAGCGAACACACCGCCAGATGTCTTTAACCACAATATGGAAACAGCGCCACGCCTTTATAAAGCTGCGCGCCCTGGCGCTGATTACCAATATTCATTGGACTTATTGAAAAAATTCAAGGCACAATGCCCAAGCGTGCCCACCAAATCAGGTTTAATGGTGGGTCTTGGCGAAACCGATGAAGAGATTTTAAATGTAATGCGTGATCTACGCGCCCACGATGTGGACATGCTCACCATTGGTCAATACTTACAACCGAGCCCACACCATTTACCGGTGCTGCGTTATGTGACGCCTGAAACCTTTGCAATGTACAAAGAAGAAGGCTTAAAAATGGGCTTCAAAGAGGTGGCGTCTGGCCCGATGGTGCGCTCTTCTTATCATGCGGACATTCAAGCCTCTTCATTAATCTCATAAGGATTTATAGTGACTTCCCACGGCAAAGAGATCATTCAACTACAAAAAATTGTCTTCATCATTGGCATCATTCTCTTTGCCATTAAGATTTTGGCTTGGGCATTGACAGGATCCGTTGCGATCCTCACCGATGCCCTTGAAAGCGTCATCAATGTGGTGGCGGGCGGTTTTACCCTGTATAGTTTGTATGTCTCTTTTTTGCCAAAAGATCACAACCACCCCTATGGCCACGGCAAGATTGAGTTCATTGCTGCGGGGATTGAAGGTACCCTCATCTTTATCGCGGGGGTTTACATTCTCATTGAGGCGATTGTGCAGCTCATTGAAGGCAAACACACCATCAATCAATTGGGTTACGGGATCATTTTAGTGGGCATTGCGGGCGCAATTAACTATGTGCTTGGTTATGTGATGATCAAAAAAGGGCGTGAGAAGAAGTCTCTGCCCCTCATTGCAGGCGGTAAACATTTATTGTCAGACAGCTATTCATCCATCGCCTTGATCATTGGTTTGATTTTAGTTCTCATCACAGGGCAATTGTGGTTAGACAGCGTCATTGCCATCGCTTTTAGTCTTTTCATTGCCTACGCCGGATTTAAAATCATACGTGAGGCCATTGCCGGCATCATGGATGAAGCCGATGAAGCATTGCTTGATGAATACATCACGGTTCTCAATCAAAACCGCACAGAAAACTGGATCGACATTCATAACATTCGCTTCATTAAATATGGCAGCAATTTGCATTTAGACTGCCATTTAACCGTACCTTGGTATTTTAATACCCGTGAAGCGCACCGTGAATATGAGCACCTTCGCGAAGTGACGCACACTTATTTTGATCAACCGGTGGAATTGTTTGTGCACATTGATGATTGCGTCACAGAATCTTGTGAGATTTGTGATAAACACGATTGCGCCCTTCGCCAAATGAAATTCATTCAAAAAGTGACCTGGGATGTGCACAACACCACACAATTGCCCCGTCACAGCATTCAAGATGTCAAAGAGCCCCATCGCCCTATTTGATTCCCACATCCATTTAGATGATCCGCGCTATGCGGACACTCTCCCTGTGCTTATGGAAAATGCCAAAGCGCGCGGCGTCATTGGCGCCATTATTCCGGGCACGGTGGCCAGTGCATTTACAAACATTACATCCATTACACAGCAATACCCTAACTGTTATGGCGCATATGGTTTGCACCCCTATTTTATGTCCATGCACACAGAATCTGATCTAGAGATTGTTGAGCAATACCTTAAAAAATGGCATGCCGTTGCTGTTGGGGAATGCGGATTAGACGCCATGATCGATGCAGATATGGATGCCCAGCTTGCCCTATTTAAAGCCCACATTCGCTTAGCGCTTGAGTACGACCTCCCATTGATCATTCACACTCGTAAAACGGTAGATCTTGTACTCAAAGAGATCCGTAAGCACCCAAATTTACGCGGCGTGTTCCACAGTTTTAGCGGCAGCATTCAACAAGCTGAGATCATTCGTCAGCACAATTTTTTGATGGGTTTTGGTGGACCGGTCACATTTGATCGTGCCCAAAAGCTGCAACGCTTAGTGAAGCATTTAACACTTGATGACTTTGTGCTGGAAACCGATGGCCCTTTTCAAGCCGGCAGCCATCGCATAAATGATTTACACTATCCGGAAGATTTACGAAACATTGCCGAATATGTTGCGACCCTTAGGGGAGATTCGTTAGAATCCCTCTCACACGCGACAACCACAAATACGAAAAACTTATTTAAGTTATAAGGATTCTTGCATGATTATTCCTAAACATCTTTCTACGCTTTTTAATATTGAATATCCCATCATTCAAGCGCCCATGGCAGGTGTTTCATCGCCTGAATTGGTGGCCGCGGTTTCAAATGCCGGTGGCCTTGGCACCATTGCCGCAGGCTATTTATCTGCTAATGCCCTTCGCACGGAGATTGAAGCGGTGCGCGCACTCACAGATCACCCTTTTATGGTCAATCTATTTGTGCCCCATCGCACCTATGTGAGCCGCGAGCAGATGGATGATTTCATCCTTAAAGCCTCTGAACTCAACCCGAACATTAAAATCAATGAGGCCACAAACCTCTATAATGAAAGCTTATGGGAAACGAGTGATTTAAGCCACATGGTGGATGTGATCATTGATTTAAATGTACCGATTGTCAGCTTCACCTTTGGCGTGCCAGATGATGAAACTTTAGCACGTTTACGTGAACACAATGTCTTGATTGTTGGGAATGCAACCCATCTATTAGAAGGCTTTGTATGGATCGAAAAAGGGGCGGATGCACTAATTTTACAAGGCAGTGAAGCTGGCGGACACCGTGCAACCTTCATTGGCGATCCACTTCGTGTGCAGCAATCAGCCTTCACATTATTACAGCAAGGACGCCGTGAATTGAACATCCCCCTCATCACATCTGGTGGTTATTTTGATTCCCAATCAATGGGCGCAGCCTTTTGTTTAGGCGCATCTGCCATTGCGGTGGGCACAGCTTTCATCACCACAGATGAGTCAAAAGCCTCTGAAGCTTATAAAGATGCCTTACTCAACAGCAATGAGTTAGACAGCATTTTCACGCGTGATTTAAGCGGTTCATGGGCACGTGCGGTGCGTACAGAGGGCTTAAAAGCCATTGAGGCGGCTGATTTACCACTATTGCCCTTCCCGGCGCATCGCTTTTTGATGAATGCACTCGTGGCACAAGATGAGCCTGAGAAATATCGCGCCATCTATGCCGGCATCAATGCACAATTTTGTGAACGTGCCGCTGCAGAGACTTTGATGCAGCGCTGGATCAATGAGTTGCAATGTCTATGATGTTCGATCACCTTGCCATTGAGCACGATGTGCCAAATGCGCCCAAAGCTGCCATTTTATGGCTCAGTGGTTATGCTTCTGTGATGAAGAGCACAAAAGTCACAGCTTTAGCCACATGGGCAAAACAGAATGATGTTGAGCTCATGCGCTTTGACTATTCAGGACTTGGGGAAAGTGGCGGTGATTTTGCTAAAGGCAATCTCACCACATGGCTCAATGAAGCACGATATTGTTATGATCAAGTGCGCCATCGTCCGGTGTACATCATCGGATCATCGATGGGCGCATGGCTTGCGCTTCGTTTAGCACTCGAGTTACAAGGCAGTGATCAAGCGCCAGATGGTTTATTGCTCCTTGCACCGGCGGTGGATTTCACTCATGAGTTGTTGCTCAAAGCATTAACGGCTGAGCAACTTGCCCACTTTAAAACAAAAGGCGTACTTGAATTGCCTTCACGCTATGATGAAGCGCCGCTGAAGGTGTACCATCAATTTGTTGAAGATGCCGCAAAGCACCGCTTATTAACGCATCCTCAAACCTTAACTGTGCCAACCACCATCATTCATGGTCAGCAAGATCAAGACATTCCCATCAGCTTAATGGAAAAGGCAGCACAGCATTTAGGCATCACAAATGTCATCACCGTGCCTGATGGCGGACATCGCTTGTCGCGCGATCAAGATATCGCATTGATTTTAAAAACAGTCGCCGCCATCATCAAAAATGAATAAGCCTATTGTTTCCCATAAAAATTGGCTATAATCCACTCAGTTTATATTATTTAGGAGGGTCTATGAACTCACACTATCAGCAAAACTCCGAGGTTTTTTCTGGCAGCAATGCCCTTGCATCGAACAAAGTGATTCGTCAAGCTTATGCATTGGTTGGGATCTCTTTATTGCCCACCGCGCTTGGTGTATGGCTAGGTTATATGAGCAATGGTTTATTGATGCGCATCGCAGGCAATAGCCCAATCATGTACTTTGTGGGCGTGATGGCGATTTTCTACGGTTTGATCTTCATGATTGAGAAAAACCGTAGAAACAGTACAGGCCTTGCGTTGATGTTTGTCTTTACCTTATTGATGGGCTTGATGCTGCAACCGCTCCTTGCGATGGTGAGCAACATGAACAACGGCATGAGCCTGATCAGCACAGCCGTTTTTGGCACGGCTGCCATCTTTGTGGGCTTAGCTTTCATTGGCAATAACGCCAGCAAAGATTACTCTTTCCTAGGTCGTTATGTGGGCATTTTGTTCATCGTATTGATGATCACGATTGTGCTCAACTACTTCTTCTTGAAGATGCCAATGATGTCTTTATTTGTCTCTTTTGCTGTGATCGCATTTTCATCCATGATCATTGTGTACCGCATCAACATGGCGGCACGCGGCGGTGAAGACAGCTACATCTCTTTAGCATTAGACATCTACATCTCCTTGTATAACATCTTCACAAGCTTGTTGAGAATCTTAGCCATTTTCAATGATGACTAAATCATCACCTCAAGAAAAAGCCCAGTTCACTGGGCTTTTTTAATGCCAATCACAAAGTTTCAATGTCGATGCTGCCCCAATCCACCACTGTGGGAAAGAGCCAATCATTTTGAAAAGAACGGTTCGATAATTTCGGGCTAAATCCTGCTTGCACGCGGTTCAGCTCCTCATGATGCAAGCGGCGAATCAAGGTTGCCACCAGCTCAGGATTACTGGCATGTGCCATGATCTCTTTAACCGATTGATTGCCCTCCATATAGGCTCGTAAAATGTCATCAATTTCACTGATTTTGGTTTCACGACCATGATTGACAAAATGCTTTTGCAGCGTCGCATTCTTTGCTCGCTCAATCAAACTGACGGGGAAAATCGCCCGTTCATTTGAAGCATTTAATAACTCCGCAAGCTCCACAAGCTGGGATTGATACACATCCGTCAACGGCATAAAGCCCGTCAATGCAAAACTCGCAATATTATCTTTAATGCCAAGGGCAATTTGAGTTTTATCAATGCTGCTCACAGGCCAAGCGCCTAAGAGCTCTGCCACTGAGATAAAAATGGTGGATTTAAAGCGATCATACGTGCCCATTTTCCAGCGTTCATCCAGCAATTGCTCGCCTTGACTGATGAAACCATCAATGATCTCATTTTCTAAATTCCAGCTGTAAAGTTTAACGCCAAGCGGCGTCATGAAATTTTGAATGTGCTCTTTAAGATAAGGTGAATCCCAGCGCGACTGCACCCATAAACCAGCCACACGCTCCTTACCTAATGCCTTCATGGCAATGAATAAAATCAGTTGTGAGTTTAAGCTGCCATCCATCAAAATGAGCGCCTTTTTGTGGGGCGTTGTGGTGATGAATTCTTGCATCACAAATTTAATCGCCCAATATAAATGCTTTAAATATGTGGTGGTGCGATACTCAGGCTGAGGGTTCTCGCTTTGCAATTGATTCATCGAAGTGACGCGCTGATCCTCATCAAAATGGCGCAGCGTTAATAAATTGATCCCTTCAGCATTGATCAATGCTGAACATCCCTCTAACAATAAGCTGTTAGAGACCCCTACATGATTGACATACACAATTGGCATTGAGCGCGTATTGGCCAAATGACAAAGATACACCGCCCGCGATAAACTGAGCTCATGGGACCATAAAAACGCCGCAGCGCAACACAATACATCACATTCTGGCAAGCGCTCTTCATGAAACAACTCTTCAGAGATGATGACGCCAATTTTAATGCCGCGGATCTCTATCACCGTTTTATCCGTACCTGCTGTAAAATAGCGGTGCTCCATATAGAGCTCTAAATTTGGAATCACGGTTTTGCGATGGTTCCCTATGATCTGCCCACCACTTAAAATGCCAACACTGCTGTAAACCCCTGCGGCTCCGCGCTCAGGATAACCCACTAAAGCAATCACATGTGCAGGCACATATTTAGCAATGTCTATTAAGGCCTCATGGCAAGTTTTTAAAAATTGTGTTTTTAAAAAAAAGTCATCGGCGCCATAGCCTGACAATGATAACTCTGGAAAAACAATTAATTCAGCCCCTTCACTGACCGCACGCTCAATGCGCTCAATGATGATCTGCCGATTGCGTGCCACATCGCCGCCGCGACTATTGATTTGCTCAATTGCAATCTGTAAGTTATACATCTGGCAACGCCTCCATATTCTTAATTTTTATTTGTTCTCAATAGTAGCACTTCGCCACACACTGCTAATGCTATTTATTATCCAATTGACACTTTTTTAGTTACAATGGCAGCCGTTCATTATTCGACCAAAGGTATCTCTATCAATGCTTGTTGAATTAACCATCGAAAACTTAGCCATCATTGACAACTTATCATTAGAATTCGATCAGGGGCTCTCTGTCATCAGCGGTGAAACGGGCGCCGGCAAGTCCATCACTGTCGATGCGCTCAGTTATATTTTAGGCGGTAAAGTCGATCATAACATGATCAGCCACGATAAGACACAATGCAATCTTGTCGCGCATTTTGACGTCTCAAACATTCCAAAAGCCCGTACATGGTTAAAAGAACAATCCATTGAATCCACAGAGGGTGAATGCATCATTCGCCGCGTCATCAATAAAGAAGGACGCTCTAAAAACTACATCAATGGTCAATCGATGCCGCTGCACGCTTTAAAGAGCTTAGGCGAAATGTTGATCGACATTCATGGGCAACATGCGCATCAATCCTTAGTCAAGGATACTCATCAACGCGAATTGCTCGATCAATATGCCGAGACAGAAACAGAGCTCCTAGAGATTGCGCGCCTCGCTAAAGAGATTAAACAGCGCACAGAGAAACTTGAACGCCTCAAAAATCAAGATGATTCGATGCGTGAACGCGTGGAATTTTTAAATTTTCAACTGCAAGAGTTTAAAAACATTGCCCCAAAAGAAGGCGAATGGGAGAGCATTGTCGAGCAGCACAATGAGGTGAGTCATGCAGAAGAGTTTCAAGAAGGCATTCAGCTTTCCTTAGGCTATTTAGATGATGAACGCGGCGTTTTAACTTTACTCAATAAAGTGAGCGCCCAATTGACAGCGCTTGCCAAATTAGATCAAAAATTCCAAACCTATGCGGACATGATCAATGAAGCAGAGATTTTGTGCTCTGAAGTCACTAATGATCTCAATCGTTTAGATGGCATTGAGGTGGATGAAAAAACCATTTTACGCTTAGAATCCCGCATGCGTGAGCTCAATGATTTAGCGCGTAAACATCGCGTGGAGCCTGAGGATTTATTGAAAAAGCAGGCAGAAATTGAAGATGAGATCAACTCACAATTTTTATCTGAAGATGCCATCATCGATCTAGAGAATGAGCTCAAAGCCGAACAAGAAAAATGGCAAAAAGTTGCCCATCGCATCACTCAATTGCGCATCAATGCCATTGAATCTCTCAACCCTGAGATCACCGCGGCGATGCAAGGGTTATCCATGGTTGGCGGTGCCTTTGACATTCGCCTGCTGCCCGAAAAGCCCTACAGCAGCCACGGACAAGAGCGTGTGGAGTTTTATGTGCGCTCTAATCCCGGCATGCCGTTTTATCCTCTTGGCAAAGTGGCATCGGGCGGTGAACTTGCGCGCATTAGCTTGGCGATCTCTGTCATTTTAAGCATGAAGTCTTCCCTGCCCACCCTCATTTTCGATGAAGTGGATACAGGCGTGGGCGGCGCGGTGGCTGAGATCATCGGCAAGCATCTTCAAGAACTCAGCAAAGGTCGCCAAGTCTTTTGTGTGACGCATTTGCCTCAAGTGGCGAGCTTTGGGCATCACCATTTTGCAGTGTCAAAATCCAAATCAAAAGATCATACGGAAACAGAGATCAAAAAGCTGTCAAACGATGAGCGCATCCATGAGATTGCCCGCATGCTTGGCGGCGTTAAACTCACAGAAGCCACCTTTAATCATGCGCGCGAAATGCTAAGCGCAAGCCACAGTGAATGATCATGCGCATTAAATTCATTGTCACCGTTGTCATTGTGGCAGCGGGCGCAGCGATCTATTTTAAAGATCGCCTTCGCCTCATCCCAAGCTTTTTTGAGCGCGGTACAGAGGCGCCGCTTGAGCAAACGCAACCGACCATTGATTTAGCCACGCGCGCCCACGAAGCTTATGAATATGCCAAAGCCCATCACATGGATACGGATCATGCCATATTGATCGATTTTGCGCGCCATTCTGGTAAAGATCGCTTTTTTGTGTGGAATTTTAAAACACAATCACCGCAGATCAAAAGCATCGTCGCCCATGGTTATGGCAATGTAGGCTTTGAGAGTGATAATCAAAACATTGTCTTTAGCAATCAACCGAATAGTTATGCATCTTCTCTCGGTAAATACCGTGTGGGCATCCGCGCACCGAGCAAATGGGGAATTGGCATTCACTACAAACTCCATGGACTAGAGGCGAGTAACAGCAATGCCTTTAAGCGTTACATTGTGCTCCACTCTTTTAAGATGATTCCGAATGAAGAAACTTTCCCAAACTATTTGCCTTTAGGTTTCAGCCAAGGCTGCCCGGTTGTGGATGATGACACAATGCGCAAAGTGGACAAGCTTTTACAAACCAAGAAAAAACCTGTCCTGCTTTGGGCGTATTATGGTGAGTAACTTAACGAATTAATTTTTTTTAAAAATTTCAATAAGATAATTAGCTTTGATATTTTGTAATGCTTCAATAAAACCACGATACAAATATTGATCATGTTTCAGTATTTGATGTGTACGATTGATTAATGCTAAACGTTGATCAGATAAATCTTTCACTTCTGCACGAAGGTCTTCAATAATATCTGATTCGATTTGATTAAAACTAATGCAAAATTCAGGCGCTCGCATCAATGAATGATCAAGCTCCACAGCTGGTTCTACTTCCGGAATTTCAACTTCATCCATATAAGTAGCCATTTGAGGATTTTTATCCATAATTTTCTGTAGTCTAGCATTTGTCTTGCCGACGCGCATACCAAACTCAATCATTTTTGTTTCTCTGTGCAACTCAAGCTTGTAACTCGCTAACAATTCTTGCTTGCGCAATTTTTGATCAATATTATCCGACATCTTTTTTATATTTTCGTTGATGTTTCGTAAAAAATTTATCATTATTCCATTCCTAATTATATTAATGCACAACTATTGGCACTTAATCATATTCTTTTTTTGCATAGATTTAAATTGTTGAGGACCTAAAATCTTCAATTCTCGCATTAATTCTGGCTTATCTAATGGCGTACCTGACATCAATAAATTTAATTCTGCGGTATAAATATAATGATTTAAGGCTTCGATATAAGCACGTTTGTCGATATATTTCCAATGTCCACGATCGTTATAATATGCACTTTTACCTTTTTGCTGACAATAATCACTGGCCTCAATCATCGCTGATGCAATGATTAACTCATTTGCCTGCCCAATGGAAAACACCCCGAATACCAATCCTAATAAAATCTTTTTTTTCATTATTATTTTTCCTATTGTTATTTGATTCTTTATTTGTGATTCTTAAATCATAACACAATCAATATTCAAGCTCTAGAGATGAGTCTTATGAAATTTTAAGCTGCCTATGCGGCAGTGAACATCTTCTTGTGTTGATCCTGCTGTGCCTGCTATTTCTAAGCTACCTATGCGGCAGTGAACGCGCATTGGTGCACAGTGGTACAACGATTGACTTTCTAAGCTGCCTATGCGGCAGTGAACTGTCATATCTTGTTGAGCGTAAAAAGCTATGGTTTCTAAGCTGCCTATGCGGCAGTGAACAATCCGCGCACTCCTGCAATTTTATATACAACTTTCTAAGCTGCCTATGCGGCAGTGAACCGTTTGTGGCCATTTGCAACACATCCGCCTGTTTTCTAAGCTGCCTATGCGGCAGTGAACTGGTTTTGCACAAAGTTGCACGTTTAGCAAATTTTCTAAGCTGCCTATGCGGCAGTGAACCAGAAGCGCCGAACATTACTGCGGGCTTTGTTTTTCTAAGCTGCCTATGCGGCAGTGAACGGCATGGAGCGAGAGCAGTACAACATTACATGTTTCTAAGCTGCCTATGCGGCAGTGAACGCATCAATAGCTTTGGCGGTAGCGCATATGAGTTTCTAAGCTGCCTATGCGGCAGTGAACGCAGCTTCAAGAATCTCACAACCGCCTTTTGTTTTCTAAGCTGCCTATGCGGCAGTGAACTACGTGTACCGAGGGACAATACAGTTGAGCCGTTTCTAAGCTGCCTATGCGGCAGTGAACCAAGCATCGAGAGCGTGGGAAAAGGTCGATAATTTCTAAGCTGCCTATGCGGCAGTGAACGTAGTGGAGTTCTTATGAGAGTAGGTTCTTATTTTCTAAGCTGCCTATGCGGCAGTGAACACTTATCTATCATCGATCGATCAAATAAAGATTTTCTAAGCTGCCTATGCGGCAGTGAACTCAGCATGCGCAACTTGCTAAAAGCGCACAAATTTCTAAGCTGCCTATGCGGCAGTGAACGAGATACATCATCACGGGAGTAATGCAGGCTCTTTCTAAGCTGCCTATGCGGCAGTGAACAGTGCATTGAAGCAAAGATTGACGCATTAAAATTTCTAAGCTGCCTATGCGGCAGTGAACAGAAAATCTCTAAAAAAAAATCTGTGCGAATATTTCTAAGCTGCCTATGCGGCAGTGAACGATTAGGCGGCACACCTATTAACCCTCAAAACTTTCTAAGCTGCCTATGCGGCAGTGAACTGAGATAAATATTGAACTCTGTTTGGCTATCATTTCTAAGCTGCCTATGCGGCAGTGAACAATATCATTTTAGAGATAAACTTTTCAGAAGATTTCTAAGCTGCCTATGCGGCAGTGAACTCAGCATGCGCAACTTGCTAAAAGCGCACAAATTTCTAAGCTGCCTATGCGGCAGTGAACGGTCGTCTATGAACATCGACTACAACTCAAAATTTCTAAGCTGCCTATGCGGCAGTGAACCTATCAGTATGAGCGCAGATGTTGCAATTAATTTTCTAAGCTGCCTATGCGGCAGTGAACAGAGGGCGGCAAACGGGGGCGACAGTTCAAGAGTTTCTAAGCTGCCTATGCGGCAGTGAACTCGTTAATGTTTGGAAATATATTAAGCGGATTTTTCTAAGCTGCCTATGCGGCAGTGAACTTTTTGAAGAGCCAAACATCACCTTCCAAATCTTTCTAAGCTGCCTATGCGGCAGTGAACACAACTCGAAAATGGCAAGACCAAAACGGGCATTTCTAAGCTGCCTATGCGGCAGTGAACCTAGATGCGTGATATATAACCCTGATTTTTTATTTCTAAGCTGCCTATGCGGCAGTGAACACAAACAGAAACGCACACAAGATTATTCCTCGTTTCTAAGCTGCCTATGCGGCAGTGAACGCTCAAAACCAATTTTATACGACTCAAGAATTTTTCTAAGCTGCCTATGCGGCAGTGAATGCTGACATACAAGAGCGGCGACAACGCCGCAATTTCTAAGCTGCCTATGCGGCAGTGAACAAATGGTTAGGCTTTCCTTATTTTATTTTAATTTTCTAAGCTGCCTATGCGGCAGTGAACTGGAAGAAATTGCGTAGGATTTGATTGTGATGTTTCTAAGCTGCCTATGCGGCAGTGAACAAAAATATTTTTGGTGTTAATTATCTTTTAAATTTCTAAGCTGCCTATGCGGCAGTGAACTAGTTGTTTCTAAAGGTCTATCTTTTGATAAATTTCTAAGCTGCCTATGCGGCAGTGAACACTTTATCCAAAAATTCACAATGAGCCTGATCTTTCTAAGCTGCCTATGCGGCAGTGAACAGTAATTAATCCCCCAAATAATTTGATGCTTCTTTCTAAGCTGCCTATGCGGCAGTGAACTTCCTTGCCAAACCGCGCAACATCCACAGAGCTTTCTAAGCTGCCTATGCGGCAGTGAACGTACACAAAATGGCGAGAATGCAGACGATCGCTTTCTAAGCTGCCTATGCGGCAGTGAACGCTTAGCCCCTTTTTTAAGAGGAAAACCATATTTTCTAAGCTGCCTATGCGGCAGTGAACAGATACTCAAAACAAAGTAGCATCTATCGCTATTTCTAAGCTGCCTATGCGGCAGTGAACAATTAAAAATATTACAGGGCCATTGGAAACATCATGATTTCGGCAGTTTATAGCCATAAAACCAATCCTTTTCCAATGACATGTAATTTACTGATATTTATCCAAATTTTTAAAGATCAAACCATAAAGGTCTTAAGTGTCCGCATGCTCAATCGCGCCTGCAACCGCACAACCTTTATAAGTGCGTTTGCCATAGTAGAACGTGGCAGTGAAATCTGTTTCATCGCCATTGCTGTCTTTACACTTCAATGAGCGGATGTTTAATGTCAATGGCTGCCCATCATAATCCCCTGAGAATTCAACACCTTTTGCATATGCCGATCGCGTCACTTTCAATGTGCCCTCGCGAACCATTACCCCTTCAATCTCTAACTGATCATCATGCTTGACCACGATGCGCCAAGGCTCATTAAGCTTGCCATATGCAGTAAAATCATGCACCACGGTATCTTGCTCAACAGAAGCACAACCTGTTAAAACTGCCATAATGGTTGTAATCATCCATAATTTTTTCATTCAACTCTCCTAAAAATCATTAAAAAAAATGGCCTAATATTTATTTAGGCCATTTTTTATGTTCATGTCAATGCGTGGAAACTAAATTATTCCCACTCCACCGTTGCAGGTGGCTTACTTGTGATGTCATACACAATGCGGTTCACGTGTTTAACCTCATTGACGATACGCACAGAAATTTTTTGTAAAATGTCCCATGGAATGCGGGCAAAGTCTGCTGTCATGCCATCAATCGATGTGATCGCACGAATGGCAATCGTATAATCATATGTACGGCCATCACCCATCACACCCACGCTTTTCAGACCAGTCAATACTGTAAAATATTGCCAAATGTCACGATCTAAGCCCGCTTTGGCGATTTCTTCGCGCAAGATGAAGTCACTGTCACGCACGATTTCTAATTTATCTTCCGTGATGTCGCCTAAAATACGAATCGCTAAACCAGGACCTGGGAATGGTTGGCGCCACACTAAATGGGCAGGCATGCCAAGCTCTTCACCGAGTAAACGCACTTCATCTTTAAATAAAGTATTGAGCGGTTCAATCAATTTGAACTTCATATCTTCAGGTAAACCGCCCACATTATGGTGTGATTTAATGGTTTGCGCTGTCGCTGTACCACTTTCAATGATGTCTGTGTACAAAGTGCCTTGTGCCAAGAAATCAATGTCTTGTAATTTTTGAGACTCTTCATCAAAGAGATAAATGAACTCATTACCGATGATTTTACGTTTCGTTTCAGGATCAGACACACCCGCTAATTTACCTAAGAAGCGTTCTTTAGCATCCACTTTGATGATGTTTAAGCCAAATTTACCGCTTAAGTTGTTCATCACCTCTTCAGCTTCACCCTTACGCAACATGCCGTGATCCACAAAGATACACGTCAATTGTTCGCCAATCGCTCTGTGCAATAATACGCCCACAACGCTTGAATCCACACCGCCAGAGAGTGCCAACAACACTTTTTTATCACCCACTGTTTCGCGGATGGTTTTGATTTGCTGGTCAATGAAGTTTTCCATTTTCCAATCGCCATGGCAGCCACACACATTCAAGGCAAAGTTTTTCAATAAATCAAAGCCTTTTTCAGAGTGTTTCACTTCCGGATGGAACTGAACGCCAAACCATTTTTTATCTTTATTTTCAATCGCAGCAATCGGGCAATCGTCACTTGTGGCGACAACTTCAAAGCCTTCAGGGATTTTTGTCACCAAGTCACCATGACTCATCCATACCACGTGCTCTTCAGGTAAACCATTTAATAACAATGCATCTTTTTGCGTATGTTTTAACAACGCTTTACCATATTCACTGTGATCCGCTTTAGAGACTGTGCCGCCTAATGAATCGCTCATGAGCTGCATGCCATAGCAAATGCCAAGCACAGGCACGCCTAAATTGAAGATTTCCATGTCAATTTTAAAGGCATCTTCTGCATACACACTGTTTGGACCACCGGATAAAATGATGCCACTTGGCGCCATTTTTTTGATCTCTTCTGCAGTTGTTGTGTGCGCAATGAGCTCGGAAAATACACCAATCTCACGAATACGACGAGCAATCAACTGATTATATTGGCTACCGAAATCCAAAACGACTATATTTTCCATCGCGCTTCCTTATCTAATCTCTCTGCAAAAGGATTATTATAGCGGATTTATTGACCAACCTTGCGATTAATATTATAAAAAACTGCAAAAAAATTGATTAAATATCAATCGCTCCTTGCTATAGTGAAAGATCACCATTCATTTCGAGGATGTGCAATGAAGATAGAAACGCAACTGACACAATTAGGACGCGATCCTGCAAAGCAAACGGGATTTGTCAATGGCCCGATTTATCGAGGCTCTACTGTTGTTTATCCCACGATGGATGATCTCGTTAATCGCCGTGCAGAATTCACGTATGGCACAGCTGGCACGCCCACCATTCGTGATCTTGAAAATGCATGGACAGCCCTCACAGGCGGCGCGGGCACTGTATTATCGCCCTCTGGCTTAGGCGCGATTGCCCTAGCACTGTTGACCACGTTAAAAAGTGGTGATCATCTTTTAATGCCAGATTCTGTCTATTCACCGAGCCGCGCATTTTGTGATGATTTTTTACAAAAAATGAATGTGCGCACCACTTATTATGATCCATTGATTAAAGATGAGATCACAGAACTCTTTGAAAAAAATACCACTGTCCTATTTTTAGAATCCCCCGGTTCTCAAACCTTTGAAGTGCAAGATGTGCCGCATCTCACTGCCCTTGCCCATCAACACAACATCACCACCATCATTGACAATACATGGGCAACGCCGCTCTTTTTTGATGCCCATCGTCATGGTTGTGATCTTTCTATTGAAGCTGGCACCAAATATTTAGGCGGTCACTCGGATCTATTGCTTGGGCTCATTTCAGCAAATGATGCATGGTTTCCAAAACTTCGAAAAACCTATGATCTTTTTGCGATGCTGCCAGGCGCTGAAGATTGCTTTTTAGCTTTAAGAGGATTAAGAACCCTCAGCATTCGTGTCAAAGAGGCTGAAAAGCGCTCGTTAGCGATGGCGAACTGGCTCAAAACTTTACCCGAAGTGGCCAAAGTCCTGCATCCTGCTTTGCCTGATTGCCCCGGCCATGAGATTTGGCAGCGCGATTTTACCGGCAGCACAGGACTTTTCTCCATCGTATTAACGCCTGGTTTTACGCAGCAAAACCTCGCGCACATGCTTGATCATATGAAGATTTTTTCCATGGGTTATTCATGGGGCGGCTTTGAGAGCTTGATCATTCCATTTGATTGCAGCACCTATCGCACGGCGACACAATGGCAAACTGATGCCCTTGCCCTGCGCTTACAAATCGGGCTTGAAGATGTTGAGGATCTAAAAGCCGACTTAACCGCTGGCTTTGCGCGTTTACACGCATAAAAAAAACCTCAGGCTGAGGATTCAGCCTGAGGCATTTTCAAAGATTATCCTACCACTTTTGGCAGAACATCCGTAAAGATTGAGAGTAAATATGCCGCCATAATGATCACGGCAAAGGCAATGGCAAGCACCAATGAAATCGCGCCGCCGCGTGTGTGATCACCTTTTGGGTGCAATTGACGAGATTTATGTGCCATCATCACCGGTAAAATCACACCAATGAAGGCAAAGATGATCCCTGCAAAGGCAAACGCACTCAAGAAGATTTGTGGATACGTAAAGCCCACAATGATCGGTGGCACAAAGGTGATCAAACCAATGGTGATGCGGTCATGACGCAATTTAAAGTGCATCAATAAATCTTTCACCGCATTTGATAAACCAAGCGCAACGCCAATGTACGAGGTGATCAACGCTAACAGTGAGAAAATGCGCACCATTTCTGCGATCACTAAACTGCCTGTCGTGACACGAAACGCCTCAATCAAGCCATTTAAACTTGGGTTTTTGTTCAATACTTCGATCAACACCGATTGCTTTAAAACGCCATGAGTGGAAAACTGCCACACCACATAAATGATGAAAATGGCGGTTGCCCCAAGGATACACGCGATCTTCACTTTTTTATGATCGCCGCCTAAATATTCATTGATGGTTGGCGTACAGATGTGGAAGCCAAATGTCATGAAAAATACAGGCATTGCAGAGAAAAAGAGTAAGTTATTCGTGGGCGCGGCTTGCAAATTTTCAAAAGAAACTTTATTCAGTAACACCGCTAAAATCACCACAAAGATGATGATTTTTAAGCTAAAGGAGATGCGGTTGGCAACGTCTGCCAAGGAAATGCCCACTGTGACAATGGCACCTAAACCGATCGCGAAGATTAAAGAGGCAATCTTTTGCACAATGTGCGGATTGCTCACCATTGATTCAGGCAAAATGCCCATCAATAAATCGCCGCTGCCCGTCACATAGGCCGTTAAAACGGCATACATAAAGAACAACAAAACAAAGTTCACAAATAAGCGCCCTGCTGAGCCAAAATATTGTTCTGCTAAGGTTGCAATGCCTGCATCTTTACTGTTGTATTGGTGCACCTCTGCATAGAGAACCGCTGTAAATGTCAGTAAAATCCATAACAGCGTCAATAGGGTGAATGTTAATCCAAACCCCATCTGTGCGGATGTTAAGGGCATTGCCAACATCCCTGCCCCCACCGCGGTGCCCGCAATGATGAGCGTACTGCCTAAAACCTTATTCTTCATAGTCTAACCTTACTCTAAAACCCCAAATAAAATATCATCAAATAGCATACGCTAAAATGGTCAAAAACGAATAGTGATTTGTCAAATGCCTGCTTTATAAGATCAATCAAACAATTATCATACATTCGGTCATTTGATAATGATCTAATCTTACGCATTAATTCTTGAGAAACTTCAAAAGTACTACATTTTCTCTCAAAATGCCGCTATAGTGATACGCCGGTTCTAGACAGATCATGGTCAAAGCCTGCGCTTACAAAGTGCCCGCTTTGTTGTATATCATCAATATAGGAGGTTTCATGAACATCATCATTTTAGGTGCTGGTGTTATTGGTGTCACTCAAGCTTATTACCTTGCCAAAAAAGGGTACAAAGTTACTGTATTTGAGCGCCACGAAGGTCCGGCGCTTGACACAAGTCACGCCAATGCAGGTCAAATTTCACCGGGTTATGCCACACCGTGGGCAGCGCCTGGCATTCCATTTAAAGCCATCAAATGGATGCTCGAAAAGCATGCACCTTTAGCCATTCGCCCAACGGCTGACTTGAACCAATACAAGTTTATGTGGGACATGTTCCTAAACTGTAATAAAGAGAAATATGCCATCAACAAATCACGCTTGGTTCGCTTATCCGAATACAGCCGTGACTGCTTGATCAAACTGCGCGAAGATACGGGCATTTACTACGAAAACCGTTCATTGGGCACCACCCAATTATTGCGCACGAAAAAGCAAATGGAAGGCATCAAAGCTGACTTAGAAGTGCTTGAAAAATTCAATGTGCCTTTTGAAGTGTTAGATGCGCAAGGCATTTTAAATGTAGAGCCCGGTTTAAAGCACTCTGTGAATAAATTAGAAGGTGGCTTACGTTTACCAAATGATGAAACAGGCGATTGCTTCTTATTCACCAACCGCTTAGCAGACATCGCAAAAACCATCGGTGTTGAATTTAAATTCAACCAAACGGTGGAAGACATCATCATCGAAAATAAAAAAGTCAAAGGCATTCGTGCCAATGGTGAAGAATATGATGCAGACATCGTGGTGGATTGCCTTGGCACATACACGCCATTCTTATTGAAAAAAATCGGCATTAAAGCGCCCATTTATCCATTAAAAGGCTACTCTTTAACTGCGGACATCATCGATGAGAATGCATCCCCCACCTCAACCATTTTGGATGAAACGTATAAAATCGCCATCACGCGCTTTGATAAACGCATCCGCATTGGTGGTATGGCGGAAATTTCTGGCTATCAGATCAATCTCAATCCAAAGCGCCGCGCAACCTTAGAATTTGTCACAGAAGATCTCTTCCCAGGTGCGGGTAACTTAAAAACGGCCATCTTCTGGTCAGGTTTGCGCCCGAAAACGCCAGACAGTACACCGATCATTGGCGGCACAGAGTTTGAAAACTTCTACATCAACGCAGGTCACGGCACATTGGGCTGGACACAATCTTGCGGTTCTGCCTCTTATTTGTCAGACATCATCGCAGGCAATCAACCTGAAATCAGCACAGAAGGTTTAGACATCTCCCGTTATGCTAAATAAGTGACACAAAAACATTCACACATAAAAAAAGGTCCATTGAGGACCTTTTTTTTCATGCTCGATTTACACAAAGTTCATAATGGCGATCACAGCGATCAACAATGGAATGAAATATTTGATGTAATAGAACAATGGAACGGCCAATTTATTGTTCACAGTGCCATCATTGGTGATCTCTTCGATCATTGCCGCACGCTTTAACACAAAGCCAATGAAGATACAGGATAAGAAGCTCGTCAATACGAAAAAGACGTTTGCACTGATGCTGTCAAAGGCATCAAAAATCGTCATGCCAAAGATTCTAACATCGTGCCAAGGGCCATCGGATAAAATGCTGGGTAAGTTACCGAGTAAGAAGATCACTGCTAAAGTAATGAACGTTGCAAAACGGCGGCTCACAGGCGTTTTTTCCACCAATGTGGTGATGATCACCTCATAAATGGTTAAAGATGTGGTCAATGCCGCTAACAATAACAATGTGAAGAAGGCTAAACCCACCACCGTACCAAATGGCATGCTTGAGAAGACAACTGGCAACGCTTGGAATACCAACGTTGGGCCCGCGCTTGGCTCAAGACCACCTGAGAACAAGGCTGGGAAAATCACAAAACCAAGCATCAATGGAATCATGGTGTTGATCACACCTGTAATGATGCTAATACGCGCCATATTCTCTTTCTTATTTAAGTAAGAGGATAACGTGATCATCACACCAAAGCCTAAGCTTAAGGCAAAGAACACTTGTCCTAATGCTTGAAGGAAAATGTTCGGGCTGATTTTGCTAAAATCTGGCACAAGATAGAATTTAACACCCGCGGATGCACCCGGTAATTGTAATGAATAGATCACCATCACAACCAATAAGATTAAGAAGATGGGCATGATGCGCGAGATTAATTTTTCAATCCCTTGAATGATGCCTTTGGTCAAAATGTAGTAGTTGATGCCCACAAATAATAAGGTGTAAAGGCTGATCTTCCAAGAGTCGGAGATGGAGTCTTTAAAGAAGGTGGCAATTTCACGGTTATCAATCTTTTGGGATAAGTCGATTGAACCCATCGCAATGTCTGCAATGTAACCAAATACCCAGCCGCCAAGCACCATATAATAGGCCAAAATCCCAAAGGCACCCAAGATGGCAAAAATGCCAATGCCCTTCCACCATTTAGAGATGGGGTTGGGCAAATTGCCACGACCGAAGGCGTCAATAGTGTTGGTGTGTAAACGACGGCCAATGATGTGTTCTGCCATGAGCATCGGCACGCCAAGCACAATCATCGCTAAAATGAAGACCAATAAATAAGCGCCGCCGCCATTTTGCCCCACTTGATAAGGGAAGCGCCACGTGGCACCAAATCCGATCGTCGCGCCCGCCACTGTTGAGATATACAGCAGTTGGTTACTCCAACTCTCACGCTTTGACATAAATCCTCCAGTACATTTAATTTTTTATTATAACGTCATGTAATTGTCTTGATGGTCTCATTTTTTGAGCAACTCTTGGCTTAATACTGCACCGACAAGCACATTTCAACTACATTCATACTAAATTTAAGTGGGTTATCCACAAAAATGTGATTCGATAAGGTATTACATAAGGGCTCAACAATTCAAGTGCTTTGGCCAATATTTTTTATGCATTCATGATCATTAAAAAATAAACAATGAGTTAAACAAAATAAGCTCTGCATTCGCATAGACTTTTAACTACGATACCACTACAAAAATAGACGCATTGCGGCACACAAATTGTTTGACCTTGCATGCAAGCCATTTTACTATCATGAATCCATTTAATTTTTTGATCGATCCATGCCCATCACCTTTGCCCCACCACTGAACGCAAAAAGCGCCGTCATTAAAATGTCCATCGCCATGATCCTCTTTGGATCTGTTGGTTTTTTCTCCGAACGCAGCGGCGTACCTGCTTTAGAGCTTGTGTTCATCCGTTGCATTTGCGCCATGCTATTTTTGGGGCTGTTTTGGATTCTCTCCGGTAAATTGCGCCATGAAAAGTGGCATGTACCAGAAGTGCTGCGCATTTTGCTCTGTAGCGTCTTTTTAATTCTCAACTGGGTCTACTTTTTTAAGGCAATTGAAGTGTCCGGCGTCACTGTTGCCATTTCCATTTATCATTTAGCCCCCGTCATCGTGATGATCCTTGGCGCATTCATTTATAAAGAGCGTTTAACCCTCATTCCTGTGCTCGCGATTGTGATCTGTTTTGTGGGCACTTTAGCGATTGCGGAGATCAACCGCACCGCATCTGTGGCAGAATTTTTCTCCCCCGGTTTAATCTTTGGGCTATTATCCGCCCTCTTTTATGCGTTATTGACCCTCACCGGCAAAGGCTTTAAATACGCGAGTTCATACGCAATCACCACCATTCAAGTGGCATTTGGCGCATTGTTATTGGTGCCATTTGTAGATTTCTCAGCCTTTAATGGCTTGACTGAGCTCAATTGGTTTTATATTGCCATCACAGGCTTTGTGCACACAGGCATTGTTTTTTATCTATTTTTTGACGCCATTCGCCATCTCTCCACACAAATGATTGCCATTTTAGTCTTCTTAGATCCGCTTGTGGCAATCTTGATGGATCTTTTCATTACGGGCTTCATTCCATCGATGGAACAATGGATCGGCATTGTGTTGATCTTTGGCGGCATGGCTTTGACGCTTGTCCCTAAAAAGAAAAAAGCAACAATACAATCACCCCAAGCAGAACTCACCGCAGAATCATAAGAAAAAAGCCCACATTGTGGGCTTTGTTGTGTGACTTATTTCGTCCCGGCTTTTAAGCCACGAACGGCAGAGGCGAGGACTGAGCATAACTCATCAACATTATCATGATAACGCTCAATGATGGAGACTAAAAATGAGCCAGAAATCGCACCATCAGCCCCCATTTTAATGGCTTGCGTCACTTGCTCAGGCGTACTGATGCCAAAGCCCTGCACAATGGGCACATCCGTCACAGAGCGAATGAGGGCAACCAATTGCGGCAAACCTTGATCCATCTCTTTGCCTAAGCCTGTTGTGCCATTGCGACTCATAAGATAAATGTATCCTTCAGCATGGGCTGCCACTGCACGAATCGTCGCTTCATTGGCATTTGGCGGCACAATGAAAATGGATTCAATGTCATGTTTGCGCGCCGCTTGTTGAAACGGTGCAAACTCATTGAGTGGTACATCCACCACCAATACAGAATCCACACCGATGGCTTTCGCCTTTGCATAAAACTGCTCAAGACCTGGTTTAAACACAAGGTTGGCATACATCAATAACCCGATCGGTAAATCTGGATATTGGGCGCGCACTTTGGCGATCACTTCAAAGGATTTGGCCACTGTTGTGCCAGATTCCATCGCACGTAAACCTGCATTTTGAATGATCGGACCATCGGCCATTGGGTCAGAAAATGGCACGCCAAGCTCAATGGCATCGGCGCCATTGTCCACCAATGTTTGGATGATTCTTAAGGAGTCCTCAGGATTCGGGTCACCAATCATCACAAATGGAATGAATGCACCTTCCCCTTTTGCCTTCAATTCACTGAATTTAACACCATAACGACCCATGATTACTCCCCCTTCTCTTCAAAAATTTTTGCCACGGTAAAAATGTCCTTATCCCCACGACCTGATAAATTCACCAAAATGAGTTGCTCTTGATCAGGATTGTTGCGGATCATTTTAAGGGCATGCGCTAATGCGTGAGAAGACTCAAGTGCCGGCAAAATCCCTTCATGACAACAGAGATCTTTAAATGCTGCCAAAGCTTCATCATCAGTAATGGAAACATATTGCGCGCGGCCAATGGATTTTAAATGGGCATGTTGCGGCCCAACCGATGGAAAGTCTAAACCTGCCGATACTGAATGGGATTCTTGAATTTGCCCCTCTTCATTTTGCATCATTGGGGCTTTCATACCAAAGAAAATACCGGTTGAACCATGCCCAAGCGGCGCACCATGTTTACCAGATTCAATGCCATGGCCACCGGGTTCCACGCCAATCAGCGCCACATTCTCTTCAGGAATAAAATCTGTGAACATACCAATGGCATTAGAGCCGCCGCCCACACAGGCTAACACAGCATCTGGTAAACGCCCTTCACGCGCCACAATTTGTGCTTTGGCCTCTTCACCGATCATTTTTTGAAATTCACGTACAATGGTTGGGAATGGATGCGGACCTGCTGCCGTGCCCAATAAATAATGGGTGGTTTTATAATTTTCAGCCCAATCGCGCAATGCTTCTGTACAGGCAGATTTCAATGTTGCGGTGCCGGAATACACAGGAATCACAGTCGCGCCCATCATTTTCATGCGAAATACATTTGGCTCTTGGCGCGCCACATCTTTTGCCCCCATATAAATGCGGCAATTTAACCCAAGGAGCGCACAAGCAATCGCCGTCGCAACGCCATGTTGCCCTGCACCTGTTTCAGCGATGATCTCAGTTTTACCCATGCGTTTGGCCAATAATGCCTGCCCTAACACTTGGTTCGTTTTATGCGCGCCGCCATGGAGCAAATCTTCACGCTTTAAATAGAGTTTAGATTTTGTGCCTTTGGTTAAATTACGGCACAATGTCAACGCTGTGGGGCGACCGGCAAAGTTTTTGAGTAAATCCATGAATTCTGCCTGAAACTCAGGATCATTTTGCGCCTCAACAAACGCCTCTTCTAATTGATTCAATGCTGGCATCAAGAGCTCCGGCACATATTGCCCGCCAAACTCACCAAAAAATGCATCTAAAATTGCCACGATGTTCTCCTTAATTCTTAATCGATGTACGAATCATATGAAATACTGTATAAATCTTCTCTGGGCTTTTTTCACCCTTATTCATCTCAAGCGCTGAGTTCATATCCACCCCCATGATCGGATGCGTCAGAGCATCTCTCACATTATGCGCCCCAACGCCACCCGCTAATAAATAACGGTGCGCAGGTAGGTCATCAAGGATGGACCAATCAAAACTTTTGCCCGTACCGCCTGATTGATAATCAAGGACAATACAGTCAATGGCTCGATGTGTTAAATAACTTTGATATTCTGCCATATTCGTGGCATCTAGCGCCTTAAAAATCTCTGTGGTTTTTGGCAGCTTTTCACGCAAGGCATCAATATAATCTAAAGACTCATCGCCATGGAGCTGAACTGCCTTTAAATTCAATGCATTGCTGATGGTCACCACGCGTTCTAGCGCTTCATTTTGAAACACGCCCACATACTGTAAAGGCACCGTTTGCAATGCTTTAGCTTTTGCGGGCGTAATGAAACGCGGGGATTTTTCCACAAAGATCAATCCGCCATAATAAGCGCCTGCATCAAATGCCGCTTGTGCTGCCTCTAACGTCGTTAAACCACACACTTTATGTGTGCCCACAATCAATGCACGCACCGCGGATTCTAAATTGGCCGCACCCATCAAATGGCTGCCCACTAAAAAGCCATCGGCCACACTTGATAAATCCACCACATCTTGATGGGATACAATGCCAGATTCACTGATCACAATGCGATCCTCAGGAATGAGCGCTGCTAAACGGCGTGTTGTGTTTAAATCCACCGTTAATGTGTGTAGATCACGATTGTTAATGCCAATGACGCGTGCATCTAATGCAATCGCACGTTTAACCTCTGCTTCATTGCTCGTTTCTGTCAAAACCCCCATCTTTAAATGGTGCGCCACCTCACGAAGGGCAAGATATTGTGCATCGGATAACACAGAGAGCATCAACAACACAGCATGTGCCCCTTTAAGGCGGGCATAATAGATTTGATACGCATCGATGATGAAATCTTTGCACAATAACGGCTGATCAACCATTTGTTCCGCAAGGGTCAAGTTCTCATAACTGCCGCCAAAATATTTATGATCCGTCAAGACAGAAACGCATGTGGCAAACGGCTGATAGGCTTTTAATATTTTTGGCAGATTAAAATCAGGGTTGATGATGCCTTTTGATGGGGATTTTGGCTTACATTCCAAAATAAAGGCAGGGTTTGCCGCGCTCAGCGCCGCATAAAAATCACGGGGACTGACTAAGACATCTTGCTTAAAATTATTCAATGGACGCGTTTGCTGCATCAAACTCACTTCTACATATTTATCCGCCACAATTTGCTCTAAAATCGTTGCCATCTTTAACCCCTTTGCACCATTTGTTGTAAGAGTTGATATGGGCGACCGGTGCGCATCACACTTTGCACTTTTGCCACATTCTGTTTTAAATCACGTTCGCCAAATAGACGCATCAATAATGCCACATTCGCTGCCACCACATTTTCATGGGCAATCGCGCCTTTGCCTTGTAAAATGCGCTCTAAAAAGACTTTATTTTGTGCAGGTGTACCGCCGCGGATGTCATCGATCGTCATCACAGGCAAACCAAAATCCTCTGCTGTTAAATAATATTCTTCAATCACGCCATGATTGAGTTCTGCCACATGGGTATCTGCATGCAAAGAGACTTCATCTAACCCTGCTGTATGAATCACCGCAGCATTTGTATAACCCAGATTTTTTAAGATGTTCGCCATCGGCACAATCAATGAATGATGATACACGCCCACAATGGCAATGCGAGGGCGTGCAGGATTGATTAAAGGGCCAAGCACATTAAAAATGGTGCGCGTTTTCAGTTCAGCACGCACCGGCGCGACATTCTTAAAACCTTTATGATATTGCTGTGCAAACAAGAAACAGACGCCTAAATCATCGAGCATTTTTCGGGAATCGGCGGCGGTGGCATGAATATTTACACCAAGCTCTGTCAATACATCTGAAGAACCACTTAAACTTGAAACACTGCGATTGCCATGCTTAGCGATCGGGTAACCACAGGCAGCTGCCACAAAAGTACTCGCAGTGGAAATGTTGATACTGTTTGCCCCATCGCCACCAGTGCCCACAATGTCTGCAAAGGCATAATCTGGCGTTGGAAACGCTTCAGCATTTTTTAAAGAGGCTAAAGCTGCGCCCGTCACTTCGTCCACAGATTCACCGCGCACTTTCAAACTTGTCAATAAAGATGCCACATGCAACGGCGGCACATTGCCAGCGATGATGTCGCTAAAAACATCAAAACTTTCCGTTTGGGATAAATATTCACCGTTATAAACTTTTAAGAGTGTTGCTTGTGCTGTTGTCATGATTGCCTCATCTAAAATATTGTTTGAACTCTGTTAGATTGCGGGCAATAAAAAAACCCGCATGTTGGTGCGGGTTTTATGGATGCTTATGACATTATTTTTGCCATGACGCCACGAAATCTCCCGCCTTGTGAGAGATTTGCCACCATAAGTTACGTTGTACTTGTGCGTGCTGCGTCATGAATGAATTCCTTAAAATTGATGGTTTTTAATCTAGCTCAATAAAAACCATCCGTCAATAGGGGCAATTAAAATTTTTAATCCTAAGAAGGTTCACGAATGCCATCAAGATAGCTGCCAATGCGATGCACGGCATCGGTCAATGTATCTGTGTAGGGCAAAAACGTGATGCGAAAGTGATCTGGCGTTGGGTAGTTAAAGCCTGATCCTTGCACGATCAACACGCGCTTAGATTCTAAAAGATCGAGCGCAAACTCCTCATCAGACACAATGCGATACGCTTCAGGATCCATTTTTGGGAACATGTACAACGCACCTTTTGGCTTCATACAACTCACGCCCGGAATGCTCGTCAATAAACGGTGTGCTGCATCGCGCTGACGAGTCAAACGCCCCTCTGGCGCGATCAATTCATTGATGCTTTGATAGCCGCCAAGCGCCGTTTGAATCGCCAATTGCCCCGGCGCATTTGAACACAAACGCATGGATGACAAAACATTTAAACCACTGATGTAATCTTTAGCATGCTTTTTAGGCCCTGAAACAATCATCCAACCGGCACGATAACCACACGCGCGATACGCTTTTGATAAGCCATTGAAGGTTAAACAAAAAACATCATCCGCCAACGATGCTGTCGATGTATGCACCTGCCCATCAAAGACGATTTTGTCATAAATTTCATCTGAAAAGACCACTAAACCATGTTCACGGGCAATTTGCAAAATGTCCAATAAGATTTCATCACTGTAAAGGGCGCCCGTTGGGTTATTGGGGTTGATGATCACAATCCCTTTGGTGCGCGGCGTGATTTTAGAGCGAATGTCCTCAATGTCTGGCTGCCATTCGTTCGCTTCATCGCACATATAATGTACCGGTCGCCCACCCGCTAAGGCAGTGGCAGCGGTCCACAATGGATAATCTGGCATTGGAATCAACACTTCATCACCACTGTTTAACAGCGCATTTAAACTCATGGTGATGAGTTCAGAAGCACCATTGCCGATGTAAACATCATTGACATCCACATTTTTAATGTTCTTTTGCTGGGCGTAATGGACGATGGCTTTGCGTGCGGCGAAAATCCCTTTTGAGTCCGTATAGCCCGAGGCATCTGGCAAGTTCATGATCATGTCTTGCACCATTTCATCCGGCGGTTCAAAGCCAAATGGGGCAAGGTTACCAATATTTAATTTGATGATTTTAAGACCATCTTCTTCCATTTGATTCGCTCGATCGAGGACGGGACCGCGAATCTCATAGCGAACATAATTCAATTTATCTGATTTATTAATCACTTTCATAGCGCACACAAGCCTTGTTAGATAAGACAAACAAAAATCTAATATAGCCACAAAGCATTGTATAAGCAATCAATGGCGCACGCTCCCCCATAAATGATCAACATTCATGGGGGAAATGCCTTTAATCTAAGCGCTTATTCATGCGAAAACGCTTCACTTTTTTTGGCTTTTCGCCATCTTCATAAGTTTCAATTGTCCAACCGGTGCATGCATAGAAAATGGCAATGAGCGGACTCAATAGACATAAGAAGGTATACGGCAAATAACTGAATGACGCCACGCCCAATGTTGTGGTCATAAAAGCACCACAGGTATTCCATGGAATGAGTGGCGATGTCATCGTGCCGGCATCTTCTAACGTGCGCGAGAGCACTTTCGCTTTAATGCCACGTTTTCTGTATTCATCAGCGTACATTCTGCCCGGAATGATGATGGACATGTATTGATCACATCCCACAATGTTACCAGTAATGCAGGTGAACACCGTAGAAATGATGAGGCTTTTGGTTTTTTGTGCAATTCGTGCAATGTGACCAACGATCACCTCAAAGATTTTAGTGAATTCTAAAATGCCACCAAAACACATCGCAATGATCACCAAAGAAACGGTGGATAACACCGCAGTGATGCCGCCATTGTTTAATAGATCACTGAGGGTTTTATTGTCTGTTTCAATGTGATAGCCATCATAGAGAGAATTTAATACCATGGAAGGATCCGCACCTTGTACAAAAATGGCGCACAATACACCTAAGGTTGAACCGATCATCAGCCCTGGGAATGCAGGAATCTTAAAGATCATCATCACAATGATGAAAGCCGGCACAAGAAGCAACCAAGGAGAAATGATGAAAATACCCTTTAAATCTGCTTGTAAGGCTGCGGTGACCGCAGAAGTATCCGTCATGGTGCTTGCTTGAGAAAAGCCCAAAATCGTGAACAAAATGAGTGAAATCACCAAAGCAGGAATCGTGGTGTAGAGCATGTATTGAATGTGTTCAAAAAGATCCACACCCACAATACCCGGCGCTAAGTTTGTGGATTCTGACAAGGGCGAAATTTTATCCCCAAAGTAAACGCCAGAGATCACAGCACCTGCCACCATTTCTGGCTGCATGCCTAAACCATAACCGATGCCCATAATGGCAATGCCAATGGTGCCCGCAGCTGTCCATGCGTTCCCTGCTGCAATGGAAATGATGCAACAAATGGCGCACGCCGCCACTAAAAAGTATTGGGGTTCTAAAATGTTTAGACCATAATAAATGAGCGTTGGCACAATACCGCCTGCAATCCATGAAGCAATGATGGTGCCAATCACCATCAAAATCACCACCGCTTGCATGGCTAAACGCACCGCATCTAACATGCCGCGCTCTACTCTGCGCCAAGAGAAACCTAAGCGCATCGCAACCATTGCGGCAACACAAACACTGACCAATAATGGAATGTGTGGACTTGTTCCAAAGATGAAAATGCCCGTCACGAGCGCGATCATCATAAAGACCACAGGAATTAAAGATTCAAATAATGAAGGTAGGCGACCCTCTTCGCCTACAGGGGGAATAATTTCCATATGTACAAATTTCCAAAATGAAAAGGTGGAAAAAAAGTAATCAGAAACTGATCGGCGATTGGGGTTTGGCTCTTGATTGAAAGAGTGGGCGAATGATATGCCTCTTTCTCAAAAAGGGATAATTAATTTTATTTATGAATTCACAAATATTGATAGAACCCTTTATGATAGTTATTAAACAATGATTGATTAACATTTTCCCTCACTCATCCTTGGAGACATTCCTTTATGCAATCCCGTCACTTCCTCAAGATTTTATCGTGGCACCTCGATTGTCTTGGCGTGATTTTATTGGCATCTGGCATCATCTGCTTAACAGCATTAAATTGGCTGGCTTGGAGCAGTTTGACCAAATTCATCTTGGCAGAAAGCGCTCTCATCATTGTATTTATTTATGCAATGATGACGCAAAGCCCCACACGGCAAACACTCAGCCTTGCACTCTTTGCTGTATTGGTGGGCTGCTTTTGGACGCTCTTTGGGCAAACCTATCAAATCAATAGCCATTTGTATCATTTACCCATGATTTGGTGCTTATCTTTACTGCCCTTTGCGCTGCTGTTTAATGATCGTTTTTTAACTGCATTCACTTCGCTGCTCGCTTATCTTTTCATCATCAATTACTTACAAGTCTATTGTCACAATGCCACAGTTGTCCTTTTAAGCACAGTGCTGCTCTCTCTTTTACTCAATCTTGTGTTCATTTATTTTAGCACTCGATCAAGCTTGAGCTTTGTCCATGGCATGAGTGATCTCTATTTTGTGTTCATGTGGGGCAGTTTTATGGCATTGCTGCTTGATTTTTCTGTGCGGGATCAATGGGCAATGTCACGCATTGTCGCTGTCATGGGCACGCTGTTCACTCTGGCGCTTTACTATTATCTACGCGAAAAAGCCCAAGCCATTTTGAGCTATTTAGCGGGCATGATCACATGCTTCCTATTGCTGCTAGAGCTCTTTAGTGGCGCGCTTGGCTTCTTTAGCCTCAGCGTTGTGGGATTGGTGATGATTTATCCTGCTTATCGTGGCGCAGACGCACTCTTTAATGCCGCTCGTTTTGGAGATCATCATGCAAACCCTTAACCTTAAACATTTCCTCCATGCAGGATTAATGTGCCTACTCACGTTGATTTTGATGAGTTTTCCTGCTTATTGCGTGGCACAGCTCGAAGCCAATACAACGCTGCTTTATGGCTTATGCATTGCATTCATTGCCACTACTGTTTACATTTGTCGCCGATATCGTACAGAGCGTTTCAGCCATCAATTTTTAATCCTCGCTTCCCTAACCTTATCTGCACTTTTTACCAATGGCGCAGCGCTATTAATGGCCAACAACGATTGGGATCAATTGATTAAAAGTTTTGCCCTCGTCAATGCCATTTATTCGCTGGTGCTCTTATTCGCCCTCAATAATGGTTACATCAGAATTCTCGCGATCCTTGTGTTGTGTTTGATGGGCATGATTGGCCTGTATGCACATACGGATGTTGCTTGGCCTTATTATGGGCTACTTGCGCTCACGCTTGTGTTCCTCTTCGCTGCATGGCCAAAATCCTCTCTGAATTTTGAATGGATGATTGCCCTTGCGCTCTGCGTCTTAGGCATGACGTTATTTGAACTCTGGCTCAAAGATTTTGGTTTTCACATCATACAACCGCCGCACCTCTCATCATTATTGCCAATGATGGGTGCATTGCCTTGGTTGCTGCGCAGTCCTGCCGATCGCTCGTTACGCATCACAAGCGCCGCGGCTCTATTGATTGCCTTATGGTTTTTGCCACTGAATGTGGTCATGGGTGCAGTTTTAGTCCTCATTGGCATCCTCAAAGGTGAGCGCGCCCTACATGTTTTAGGTTTACTACTGTTCACTGTTGCATTGGTGCTCTATTACTATGAATTGTCTTGGTCATTACAGGCAAAAGGCTGGTTATTGCTCAGCACAGGCACAGTTATTTTATGTGTTCCAAGAATTTTACAACGCATTTTATGGAGAGACGCATGACACGCACTCGAACCCTCGTTGCTTTTATTTTACTCGGCGCACTTTTGATCTTCATGAATGTCCAAATTCTCCAAAAAGAGCGAATTAAAACTGAAGGCGAAACCATCTACTTTGAACTTGCGCCTGTTGATCCCCGTGCCTTTATGCTCGGTGATTACATGGCGCTGCGTTATGCCCATCCATTGTTGAATGAGGATGATCAACCGATGGTCACTTTTGTGGTGACATTAAATGAACGCAATGTTGTCACACAAGCTGAGCCTTTTACTGGCGGAGCTTTACAGGACAATCAGCGCCTATTTAACATTCAAGATCAACTTCGCCCCACACGATTTTACTTTCAAGAAGGGCTTGCGCCTCATTATGATAAAGCTCGTTATGGCGCATTTAAACGCAAAGATGCGGATCACTTTTTGTTAGAGAATTTAGCCGATGCCGATCTCATCCTTTTGTAAAGCAAATGCCAAGCACCGTTTGGTTTTTTCTCATGATTCGGTGCTATAATTAAATGGCTTCTTCAATTTAATAACAACAAGGAGACAAATATGACAAATTCAACAATCAGTCAAAATAAATGGTGGCTCTCTGTCATTATTGGTGTGTTGTTCATCGTGCTCGGGATTTGGAGCTTGATGACACCTGTGGCGACATTCTTAACCATCGCCTACTTCATTGGCTTTATGTTTTTATTCACTGGGGTTGCGGAAATTTTCTCCGTCTCCAGCCAAAACTCTAATTGGGGTTGGTCACTGTTATCGGGCGTGCTTGACTTCATCATTGGTATTCTTTTCCTCACAATGCCGCCAGGTGAAGTGATGTTGGTCACAACGTTCCTCTTTGGTTTCTGGATTTTATTTAGATCCATGCTAGGTTTAGGTTTAGTGTTGAGCCTTAAAAACAGCACCGATCATCCTAAATCTGACCAATGGAAAAGCATCATTGCCTTACCCATCATTGGCATTGTATTAGGTTTCATCTTCTTGTTGTCCCCTGTGATTGCAGGCGGCATCATTGTGGGCATTTTCAGTGCGTCGATCATAGCGTTTGGCGTGTTTGAGATTTACTGGGGTCTTTTCCTCAAAAAATCTTCTGTTTAAGCTCATCTCAAAGAACCCCGAACCTTCGGGGTTTTTCTTTGCGCAGGCAAATTGTTGCTGTACAATCACTGAACCATCTTCAACGATCGATCAAACATGAAACATTTTTTGGGGGAATTTGAGGTCAAACTCGATGCTAAAAAGCGTCTGATGTTGCCTATGCCCTTAAAAAAGCAGCTTGTGGATACGGATCGCTTTGTCATCAATCGCGCGTTTGATGCGTGTCTAAACCTCTATCCTTTTGATGTATGGGAAGAGGTCGATTATGAATTAACTAAACTCAACCCCTTTGTGAAAAAAGAGCGGGATTTCATCCGCTTTGTCAGAGGCGGCGCCACAGAAGTGACGCTAGATGCACAAGGTCGTTTTGTACTCCCAAGCCGATTAATGAGTTATGCCAATATTGACTGTGACATTGTATTATCTGGCAATGGCTCTTTAATTGAAATTTGGAATCAAGCCACTTATGATCAAGCCCTGAATGTTGATTCAGAGAGCTTCTCAACGCTTGCCGAAGAAGTGATGGTAAAATATGAAAAAGACGCGCTCTTTGATTTTGATGAGCGCATTGTTGTCCCCATTATGCGTCGCTAACATGAAAATAGGATTTATAGATTCTGGCATTGGCGGGCTCTCTGTGATGAGTGCCTTCATTGATTATCCATTGCCCGCAGATTATTACTACATTGCAGATACGGCTCATTTGCCTTATGGCTTAAAATCCCATGAGTACATCCATGAGCGCATCACCACATTGACCGAATATTTATTGGCAACGCATCACATTGATATGTTGGTGATCGCGTGCAATACAGCCACAGCCATCAGTGCAGAAAAACTGCGTCATCAATTGCCACAAGATTTCCCGATCATTGGCATTGAACCTGCCATTAAACCTGCTGCGCGTGCATCAATCACCAAAGAGATTGCCATTGTCGCCACCTCATCGATGATCGAAAACCCTCGTTTAACACGCCTTATTGATCAATTTGCCCATGAAGTTTCCGTCATTAAAATCGCCGCCGATCCGTGGGTCACTTTAGTGGAAAAAGGCGACACTGAGAGCATGGCGGCTCAAAGCACATTACAAGAGACGTTAAACGTGCTGAACAATACGCAGGTGGATCAACTCATTTTAGGCTGCACTCACTTTCCCTTTTTGCAAGAAGCATTGATGGCGCTCGTGCCGCCTTCTGTGACACTTGTGAATCCTGCCTTTGCGGTGGCAAAACATGCAGAGCACTGTTTACAAGCTTGCCACATTGCGCCTGAGCGCACGCCAAGTTTTCATTATTTTACCACGGGGAATTTAAACGATTTCCAACACCAAATCACCCACCTTCAGCTGCCTTCTGGCACTGTACACACACTGGATATTTAGCTGAATTAAGAGGATAAAATTATGCCTGTATTAAAAAAAGTCTTGCGCCAAGATTATCAAGCCCCTGACTTTACCGTCAGTGACGTTGCCCTCACCTTTGAATTAAAGCCGGTGGACACATTGGTCACCACCACTTTAACTTTGCAAAAAAATCCTGCCACCGCTGGACGCACAGTGATTTTAAATGGCACGCCGACCTCTGAGCTCATTGCGCTCTCCATCAATGGCACCGCACTCAACATTCATGAACTCACCATCATGGATGACAACATTCATCTGACAGATTTAATGGATGATGCCATCACCATCACCCTTTCAAACCGCTTAAAACCTGCCAATAATACTGCGCTTGAAGGATTGTATCTATCAAATGGCATTTTCTGTACCGATTGCGAGCCTGAAGGCTTTCGCAACATCACCTATTTCCCTGATCGCCCGGACATCATGGCGAAATACACCGTCACCATCATTGCGGATCAAGAAAAATGCCCCGTATTGCTCTCTAATGGTAATTTGATTGAAGCGAAAACCTTAGACAACGGCTTGCATCAAGCGATCTGGCACGATCCATTTCCAAAGCCGAGTTACCTCTTTGCATTGGTTGCCGGTGATTTAGGCTTCATTGAAGATCAACACATGCGCCCAAATGGTACGCCAGTTCAGCTTCGCATTTATGCAGCGCACAATGAATTAGAACAATGCCATTATGCCCTTGGCGCCCTTAAACGTGCGATGGAATGGGATGAAAAACGCTTTGATTTGGTGTGCGATGTGGATCAATACAACATCGTTGCCATCCATGATTTCAATGGCGGCGCGATGGAAAATAAAGGGCTCAATATTTTCAATGCCAAATATGTGCTCGCAAATTCAGAAATTGCCACCGATGCAGATTTTGAGACTATCGAATCCATCATTGGGCATGAATATTTCCACAATTGGACAGGTAACCGCGTCACGTGTCGCGATTGGTTTCAGCTCTCTTTAAAAGAGGGGTTAACGGTGTTCCGTGATCAAGAGTTCACAGCGGATTTGCGTCATCGTGGCTTAAAGCGCATTGATGATGTCAAAATGCTCAGGAACTATCAATTCCCAGAAGATGCGGGCCCATTAAAACATCCGATTCGCCCAGAAAGTTATGTGGAAATGCGTAACTTTTACACCACAACGGTTTATGAAAAAGGCGCTGAAGTGGTGCGTTTGTATCAAACTTTGCTCGGTCAAGAGGGCTTTAAACGTGGGCTTAACCACTATTTAGATCGTTTTGATGGTACCGCTGCCACATGTGATGACTTTTTGCAGTCAATGGCAGAGGCAAACAACGCAGATCTTTCCGGCTTAGAACATTGGTACAGCCAAGCCGGCACACCACAGCTGCATGTGACCAAAACCGTGAATGATCATGGCATCACATTACACTTTAAGCAGTATTTAAGCGCAGAAGGTGAGAATCTTAAACCACAGCTCATTCCCATTAACTTTGCCCTCATCAGCAAAGAGGGTGATATGTTGCATGAAGATCTCTTCATCTTAAATGCTTGGGAAGATGAATGCTTCATTCCTTGCGAAGATCAAACAGCCGCGGTCTCTTTACTGCGTGATTTTTCAGCGCCTGTATTGTTAAATTATGATTACAGCACCGATGAATTATTGACGATTGCCTATTATGACACCGATGACTTTGCCCGTTGGGAAGCAGCGCAGCGCTACATTGCAAACATCATTGGCAACCCTGATTTAACGCTGGAAGAAAAACAACAGCGCTTCAGTGATCCTTTGGCATATTTGTTGACACTGTGTAAAACGGCACCGAATTTTTATGCCCTATTCTTAACACCGCCACATGCTGAATTCATTCAGCGCACGAGCCGTGAAAAGAATCTTCATAAAATCTGGACGGATCTTGAAGCAGTGATGACCCATGCCGCAAAACGCTATGAAAAAGAGTGGCTTGCCATTTATGAAAACATGGCCATTGGCAATACCGCTGCACGCGATCTAAAAAACTGCGTGTTGGCGTATTTAGCAAAATTGCCCCAGCATGAATTGACGGTCACGCGCCAATATGAAGCAGCCACAAACATGACTGATCGCATGGCTGCCCTTCGCGCCGCGGTTATGAATAACCACAGCACTCAAGAGACTTTGCTGAATCTCTTTTTAGAGCAGTTTAAGCATTATCCATCGGTGGTGGACAAATGGTTCTCATTGCAAGCGAGCAGCCCGTACATTACGTTAGATCAGCTCAATTTATTACGCGCGCACCCTGCCTTTAACATGCACAATCCGAACCGCGTGCGCTCGCTCTTTTCTGCCTTTGGACAAAATAAAGTGGCGCTCTATCAGCAACCTAGCGTATTCTATCCATGGTTGCTTGAGAACATTGTGATGATCGACAAAATCAATCCACAAGTGGCCGCCCGTTTAGCCACGCCATTCTCACAACTTGATTTTTTACCCAAAGCAGATAAGAATGATGTGCATTCGCTAGTGAACAGCCATTTGTCTGATTCACTCTCTAAAAACCTTGCGGAACAATTGAGCAGATCACTATGAGCATTCAAGAGATTGTCACAAAACGTCGCACCATTCATCACTACAAACCTGTGGCAGTGGATGAATCCATCATTGATGAAGCACTACGCTTAGTGGTGCATGCACCGAATCATCATCTGACATTCCCGTATCATTTTTATAAAGTCAAAGGCGATGTGCGCAGCGCACTGTTGCAATATGCCTATGATTCCTTTGCGGTGAAATCTAAAGAAACGGCGGATCAAAAGATCCAAAAATGGTCAAACATTCCCGGTTGGTTATTGGTGACGCAAAAACGTGGTGCGGAGCCAAAAGTCACGAAAGAAGATTACGCCACAATTTCAATTGCCATGTACATTTTAATGCTGGCTCTTGATGAGCGTGGCATTGGCTCAAAATGGTCCACAGCCTCCCTCTTTGAAACCGAAAAATGGTATGAGATTTGTGGCGTGGATGCCGACAAAGAAGAGATCGTTGGCATGCTGTGGTATGGCTATGCGGATAAAGAGCCAAAAACTTTTGCAAGACCGAGCATGGATCAATACTGCTCCACATTGGAGTGAGCATGAACTATTACGATCCGAGCCTGTGGCTGTTTGTGATTTTATTTGCCGCAGCCATTTTAGCAGGCTTTGTGGATTCCATTGCAGGGGGTGGCGGCTTAATCACCGCGCCTTTAATGCTCAGCATTGGCGCGCCGCCTCATGTGGCGCTCTCAATGGGTAAATACATGGGCGTCTTTGGCACATCTCTAGCCGCTTGGGAATACATTAAGCGCAAAGTGATCCGCCCTAAAGAGTGGATTTGGTGCGCATTGATGACTTTAATTGGGAGTTTTACAGGCGCTTTATTGCTGCTAAGTTTAGACCCAAGCTTCATCAAAAAGATGATTCCGCCGCTATTGATTGCTGTGGGCATTTACATGCTGATCCCTAAATCAAGAAAACAGGCACAATCGGAAGATGGCGTTGTCTCTCAACCTAAGCAAATTGCCTCGGGGCTTGGCCTTGGCTTTTATGATGGTTTCATTGGCCCGGGCACAGGATCGTTTTGGACGGTATTGTATAATCGTATTTTTAACCAAGATTTTTTAGTGGCATCCGGTGTTGCTCGCTTAATGAATAGCATGAGTAACATCGCCGCACTTGTGATCTTTGCTGTGGCAGGAAAAGTGGCATGGTTCATGGGTGCATTTATGGTGGTTGGATTTATGTTAGGCAGCTACATTGGTGCCCGCAGCGCCATTCGTTATGGCGAAAAATTCATTAAACCACTTTTCATCACCCTCGTGTTTATCATTGCAGGGCGATTGACTTACATTGAGTATTTTACAAACTGATAAAGAGATTGAAATGAGCGACGAAACAACAACTGTACTTGCGCCAGAGCGTGAACTCGAAATGACAGTATTGATGACCCCAGACATGGCCAACTTCTCTGGCAATGTCCACGGTGGTGATTTATTAAAACTGTTAGACCAAGTGGCTTATAGCTGTGCCAGTCGTTATGCTGGGCAATATGTAGTGACCTTATCTGTGGACTATGTGCTGTTTAAAGAACCCATTCATGTACAAGAATTGGTGACCTTTAAAGCCTCCGTGAACTATGTGGGTAACTCATCGATGGAAATTGGCGTGCGTGTTGAAGCAGAAAATATCACCACCCGTCAAAAACGTCACACCAACAGCTGTTACTTTACAATGGTTGCCGTCAAAGATGGTAAATCCACCAAAGTGCCACCCCTTTGCATTGAAAGCGAAGAGCAAAAAGTGCGTTGGAATAAAGCATTGATGCGTCGTAAGGCACGTAAACTCAGCCAAAAAATCTTAGATGATCAACCGGCATAAGGTGATCTGACACAAAGGGCCTTCGGGCCTTTTTTTATACTCATTTCTCTATTCTTAACAGGTTCTCAACCACTGATGTGCTCGATGAGCAAAAAATAGAAACCCTCAATACCCTTGCCATGAGTGATGATCATTTTTATGCGTTTGGTGATCCACAAGATCACCCATTTAATCGCACCGCAAATGCACACTTAATTTTCTTATTGTTGCCATCATCCCCGTTTATTGAGTGTGGGGACTCTCTTGCAACAATGGCGGCTGCTAGTTTGTCAGATAATGTCTTATAAATGATGGGTTTAGAAAAAAAACAGCACTTTTGGGCAAAAAAATGTAGCCAAACGCAAAAAATAATGTAAAATTCCCTGATTCCTCATATCCTTATGAGGAATTTTTTTTAGAGCAAAATTTAATATTGGGTATTTTGCTCGATCACAAGGGGGCAATAATTCTTTTGAATTAACGCGCATATTTATCTCTCTTTCAACATGCCATTAAACGGCTGGGGGAAATAAACTTATGTTAACAAACAACCAAACGTTATCTCCTAACGTTACCAATAACGGTTCAGCAAGCTTGCAGAAAACTTTAGTCCTCTGGCAACTTGTAATGATCGGTTTAGCTTATATGCAGCCTATGACGGTGTTCGATACCTTCGGCATTGTGAGTGATGGTACGGGCGGACATGTTCCAACAGCTTATATTGTGACCCTCGTTGCGATGATGTTCACAGCTTTGAGCTATGGGAAAATGGTTCGACGCTTTCCATCGGCAGGTTCTGCTTATACTTACGCACAAAAATCCATTAATCCTAATGTGGGTTTTGTGATCGGTTGGTGTACATTATTGGATTACCTATTCAATCCGATGATCAACATCCTCCTTGCAACCATCTATTTAAAAACGCAATTTAGTGCCGAAATCAGCATTTGGTGGTACGTTGTGCCGTTAGCAGCGATGATGACCTATATCAATTACCGTGGTATTGAAATGGTCGCAAGCTTTAACAGCATCATTGTATTCTTCCAATTGTTATTGATGTTGATTTTCCTTGTGCTCGTGGTAAAAGGTTTATACTTTGATCAAGTGGGCGCAGCGACACTCGTGAGCGCAAAACCATTCATCAGCCCTGAGATGTCCATCAGTGCAGTGGCGGCCGGTTCTGCAATCTTGTGTTTCTCCTTCTTAGGATTTGATGGTTTAAGTTCCTTGTCTGAAGAGGCCAAAGATGCCGCTAAAGCTGTACCGAAAGCGATCTTCTTAACCACTTTAATTGGCGGGATCATCTTCATTTTCATCACTTACTTTATGCAGCTTTTCTTTGAAGGTTATACATTCGTCAACCCTGAAGAGAGCCAGCCAGAAGTCTTGTTGTATGCCGCAGAACGCTCTTTAGGTAAGTTCTTAGCCGCAACATTCTTCCAATCCATCGGATTGTGGTTAGCGATTTTTGCAGTATTTGCCTCAGGTTTAGCGGCACATACGGGCGTATCTCGCATGATGTATGTGATGGGTCGCGATGGCGTATTCCCGAAAAAAACATTCGGTTATATCAATCCTAAATACAAAACACCTTCCATTAATATTTTAATCGTTGGGATTGTATCGTTGAGCGCAGGTTTCTTTGATTTAGACTTTGCCCTTCACTTAGTGAACTTTGGTGCATTGACGGCATTCTTCATTGTGAACGTTTGTGTAATCGCGCAATACTACTTCAGAGACAATCAAAAATCAGGATTCCGCAACACTTTCCATTATTTGTTCTTACCGTTCCTTGGTATGCTTTGTATCGGTTATTTATGGTACAACTTAGAAGCCATGGCATTACAAATTGGTTTGGTTTGGGGCAGCATTGGTATCATTTATTTGGCATTTGTCACCAAAGGCTTTAGAAAATACCCACAAGCCTTCATTGATCGCCAACACAATGTTGAATAACCACTAAAGTTACACCCTCTACACCCGCATTCAGTGCGGGTGTTTTTCATTGTCCGTTTACAATTTAGGCAATCCTTGTTACAGTTTTCACAATTTTTAACTTGAGAACTCCACTATGTCCATCAAACGTTTAGGGCTTGCCGCGGCTGCAATGCTCATCATTACAGGCTGTGCCACGCACATTCCTGACCCGAATCAACCCCTTGAAAGCTATACTGCCATTGGTCGAGCAGCTTTAAAAGCGCCAAACAACAGTGGACAAGCAAGCTTTAATTGGCAGCAAATTTCCCCTGAAAATTTAAAAGTGATCATCCAAGGTCCGCTTGGCAGTGGTCGCATTGATTTAGTGGTGACGCCCACCGAAAGCACCCTTAAAACCGATGATCAAACCTATAAAAGCGAATCTCCAGATGTGCTCTTTAGTGAGATCACAGGCTTTGATTGGCCAATTTCTGGGATGACGAGTTGGATCGTGGGCGAACCCGGTGCGGCTTCTACCCTCGTTAAACGCGATGCACAAAACCGCATTGAATCCTTTGATGAAGATGGCTGGCATGTGGAATATAAAAAATGGGGTCATTACAAACAGCGTGACATTCCAAAAACCATCGAGCTCACCCGTGACAATGTGCGTTTACGCCTCTTAGTGGAGCACTGGTTGTACTGATGATGCATTATTACCCTGCCCCTGCGAAGATCAATCGCTTTTTGCGCATCGTCCGCCAAGAGGACAATGGCTATCATTACCTACAAACGATCTTTCAGTTCATCTCTTTGACGGACACTTTAGGTTTTGAACTGCGGACGGATGATCAGATTGTGGCGGATTATCACAATGAATTCATTCATGAAGGCAATGATCTGATCGTTAAAGCCATTCGCTTATTACAAGCGAAAAGTGGGCGCACCACAGGCGTGACCATTACTTTAGATAAACACATTCCGATGGGTGCAGGCTTAGGTGGTGGCAGCTCGAATGCCGCAACGGCGTTGATGGCGATCAATGAACTGTATGGCTTGCATTACTCTTCTGAAACGTTGCAAGCCTTAGGGCGCACACTTGGGGCAGATGTGCCAATCTTCATCTATGGACAAAGCGCATGGGCAGAAGGCATTGGGGATCAATTCATCCCGATGATGCCAGAGGAAAGCGAGCAATATCTCATCGTGCCGCCGATTGCCATCAGCACGCAAAAAGTGTTTCAATCAGAACATTTAGCGCGCAATCACCGGATGTTGCCACAATCGCCAGATCAACCTTATCTCAATGATTGTACCTCTGCGATTATTGCACTCTATCCTCAAATGGGACGCTATCTCACACAATTGACGAACATTGGTGTGATGCCAAAAATTACAGGTACCGGCGCCTGTATTTACATCGATGTGCCCACAGAATCACAAATGGCACAATTGATGGATTTAGCAAATCTAGAAGGCTGGCAAGTTTTACCTTTTAAAACCCTTAATCGCAGTCCTTTCCATGCTTAAGCAGTGATAAATATTGCGCTTTTGTGGTATGATTTTTGCGGCTTGTCCACCACCAAAATCATTCACAAAGGAGCGTAACGTGACTATTATTAAACGTGATGATCTCGTGCAATCTATTCATGATAGCTTGCAGTTCATCTCTTATTATCACCCTGAAGATTACATTAAAAATTTAACGGCTGCCTATGAGCGCGAAGAATCTCAAGCGGCTAAAGATGCAATGGCGCAAATCCTCATCAATTCACGCATGTGTGCGGAAGGTCGCCGCCCGATCTGCCAAGACACTGGCATCGTGACTGTGTTTGTAGAGATCGGCACCAACGTACGTTTTGAAGATGGCTTTGATGTCACGCAAGCCATCAATGAAGGCGTAGCGAAAGCCTATACTGATCCTGACAATATTTTGCGTGCCTCCGTCCTTGCTGACCCGATGGGCAAACGCATCAACACCAAAGACAATACACCTGCGGTGATCCATTATGACATCGTCCCCGGTGATCGATTAGACATTCATGTGGCCGCAAAAGGTGGCGGCAGTGAAGCCAAAACTAAATTTGCGATGCTCAACCCTTCTGATTCCGTGGTGGATTGGGTGTTACAAAAAGTGCCAGAAATGGGTGCCGGCTGGTGTCCTCCAGGCATTTTAGGGATTGGCGTGGGCGGTACGGCTGAAGAAGCGATGCTCATGGCCAAAAAATCCCTCATGCAGCCGATCGACATTCAAGAGTTGATGGCCAGAGGCCCACAAAATCGCTCTGAAGAGATTCGTTTAGAGCTCTATGACAAAGTCAACGCCCTTGGCATCGGCGCGCAAGGTTTAGGTGGTTTAACCACTGTGTTAGACGTTAAAATCATGGAATGCCCAACCCATGCAGCCAACTTACCCGTCGCCATCATTCCAAACTGCGCGGCCACTCGTCATGCACACTTTACATTAGATGGTACAGGCCCTGCGGTATTGACGCCACCAAACTTAGACATTTGGCCAGAAATCACCAATACAGGCAGCGGCGGTCGTCAGGTGAATTTAGACACCTTGACCAAAGAAGAGATGGCCACATGGCAACCGGGCGAAACTTTATTGCTCACCGGTAAAATCTTAACGGGGCGCGATGCTGCCCATAAGCGCTTGGTGGAAATGCTTAACAAAGGCGAACCCTTACCGGTTGATTTCACCAATCGTTTGATCTATTACGTGGGTCCTGTGGATCCGATTCATGATGAAGTGGTGGGACCTGCGGGCCCAACAACAGCAACGCGTATGGATAAATTCACCCGCCAAATCCTAGAGCAAACGGGCTTAATTGGCATGATTGGTAAAGCTGAACGCGGTCAAATCGCCATTGATGCCATCAAAGATAACAATGCTGCTTACTTAATGGCAGTGGGCGGCGCGGCTTATCTTGTGTCTAAAGCCATCAAAGCCTCTAAAGTTTTAGCCTTTGAAGATTTGGGCATGGAAGCCATTTATGAATTCACTGTGGAAAATATGCCTGTAACCGTTGCGGTAGATAGCAAAGGTCAATCCGTGCATAAAACTGAGCCCGTTAAATGGCAAGCAAAAATCGGTAAAATCCCTGTAGTGACTGAATAATCTCCATAAAAAAACCCTGATTCATCAGGGTTTTTTCTTATCCATCATTTATGGCGTCAGCTTTGCGGAAATGCTTGGGATATTTAACACCTCAAAAGATTGCGGCAAGCCCCATTCACTCACATAACCATCAAATGCTGTGGATTGAATGCGAAAATAATAAGTGCCCGGCACAAGATCCTCAATAAAGAGTTCCGTTTCTGGCAATGAATGCTCAAGCAACACTTGCTTAAAGCTTGGATCATTGGACACTTGAATCAAATATTGTGTGCCCCGCTCTAATGGCGCCCATTCAAGCATCACATTCGCTGTTTTCACATGGGCATGATCTAAATTTGGATCTTCAAGCAACACGCGCGTATCCATCACACTTGAAAATGGACCACGTTTGCCATTGTCCGCAATTGATGCCACTCGCCAATAATAAACGCCCGATAATAAATCCTTAGGCTGATATTCAGGTACACTTAAATTGTCTGCATCAATGATGACTTCACGGAAATCCGCATCACGCGCCACTTGTAGATAATATGTTTTTGCTTCATCGTTCACTTTTTGCCATGCAAAGGTTAAATCTTTCAATAACGCTTTGGCATGATTGTCCGGTGTCGTAAGATTTGGGGCAAATGGACGTGCATTTAAAATGAATTCATAGCTCGCAGGCTGCCCTGTGACGCCATTGTCATCAATGGCACTGACGATCATACGATAACGACCATCGGGCAGATCACCGCCTAACAGCACATCACCTTGTGAACGCAAGCTTGACACAGCATCTTGCTCATCTTCCCCAACGGGTACCACTTTTGTGGCATAACCCATGACATTGTCAGCCTTTGGTACATCAATGCGAATGGGTACGGCTTCAATCAATTGTGGGAATGATTTAAATTCAGGTGGCGGCAACATCGCAACTTTCTTGGCATCGCCCTCTTTTGTGATGATGATGGCTTCACCTGCTGTGAGTTCAGCGCCTTGTGCTGCCTCTTCTGCACTTTTTGCCACAACTTTACCCGTCACCACTTCCGTTACGCTGTTGTCATCTTTTTCCAATCCCATGCGAAACACTGTGCCGCGTACAGATGTCATGGCAGAGGCTGTTTTCACTTCATAATTGGTGTTAGAAATGGGGCTGGAATAAACGCGATTCTCTAAACGCCCTTTTTCCAGCTCTAATTTAATGTCACTCAATGAACCATCGCCTAACGCGATCAAATCTTTCAACACCAATTCACTGTTGCTTTGCAGCAATAGACGCGAACCATCTTTAAATAAAATGGTGGCCAGCCCATCATCACCTGTGATGATCTTATCGCCAGTGGTTAAAATGAGGCTGTCTTTATCTGTAAAATCTTGCCCATATTGCAATGTTTGCTCATTGTCATTGATGATGGTGACGCTGCCAATGGCATTGACGAGCGTGGCGGTTGATTGATTCGTTTTCAGCCAAGCGCGCGGCACTTTAATGAGCGTTCCCGGTTCAATGTAGTCATCATTGGTTAAATGGTTGATTTTTTTAAGTTCTGTCCAGAGTTTAATGCTGTGCAGATGGCGCTGGGCAATGTTCCATAGGCTGTCGCCTGGAATGGCTTTATACAAGAAAATATCTTCTGTTGCGGCATCATCTTTGTCCACATTCGCAGCGGCGAGCGAACAGAGAAGCGCCATCAGCAAAAAGGCGGATGCCCACATGCTTTTGATCATCTTCATGAGTTACCTTATTGATTAGAATAGTGAATAACGAACGTCAAACCACGGCATCAACATCATCTGAACAAAAGTGCTGTCAAAATAAAGTCTGCCGCTAATACGAGCAATGATGCTTTGACCACCGTCGCCGTTGTTGAATTGGCCACACCACTTGATGTGGCATGTCCGCGCAAACCTTCACGCAGTGCCACTAAGTTACAAATTAAGCCAAACACAACACTTTTAATGATGACACCGTTGAAAATATCATCATAAAAGATGACAGATGATTGCATTTGTGACCAGTAACCACCGCCATCGAGCCCTAAAACCTCAACGGCAATGTAGTAACTGCCTAAAATGCCCACATCTGAAAAGAAAATCGTTAAAATCGGCACCACAATGATGCCCGCCATTAAGCGTGGTAATAAAATATAGCGATAAGGGTCCACCGCCATCATCTCATAGCTTGACCACTGCTCTGTGGCACGCATCAAACCAATTTCAGCAGTGAGTGATGAACACGCGCGCCCCGTATAAAGCAATGCCGTAAATACAGAGGCCAACTCACGAAAGAGCGCCAATGCTGTGACAGTGCCCACAGATGCCTCTGCCCCAAAGCGCACTAAATTAACATAACCTTGAAACGCAAGCACCATACCAATGAACATGCCGCTCAATAAAATGATGGGTAACGACAAGATGCCCAATTGATACACTTGGCGTGCAAATAATCCTGGTTTTTGGAATAGATAACCGCTGTGGCGCATCACAGCAAAGAAAAACACCACGCTTTCCCCAAGGGCATTGACGCAATCAATGGTCTTTTGCCCGATTGTTTCAATCAATTTCATGACAATAACTCATCCTTCAATGCAACAGTGGGCAGATTAAATGGCATCGGACCATCGGCTAAACCATCGATGAATTGACGCACCTGCACATTCTCATCAGAGCGAATTTCATCGGCTGTGCCGTGCGCAATCACATGCCCACCACTGATGATATAGACATAATCGGCAATGCTGAGCACTTCATCGACATCATGGGAAACAATGATGCTCGTTAAATCGAGTGCATCATTGAGATCTTTGATCAAACGCATCAACACCCCCATCGAAATGGGATCTTGCCCAGTAAAAGGCTCATCATAAAGTAACAATTGTGGATCTAACGCAATCGCACGGGCTAAAGCCACGCGACGCGCTTGCCCGCCGGACAATGATGAGGGCTTTGCATCCTTCAATGCGCGAAGCCCCACCGCTTCTAATTTTAATAACACCAATGTATTAATGAGTTCTTCAGAGAGTTTGGTGTGCTCTCTTAAGGCAAAGGCAACATTGTCATACACCGTCATGTCTGTAAACAGTGCGCCACTTTGGAACAATAATCCCATCTGTTTACGCATCGCATAGAGTTCAGTGCGGGATAAGGTAGACAAATCTTTGCCCATCGCCATAATGGTGCCCGATTGTGGCACCACTTGTTTGGTCATCAATTTAAGCAGCGTGGTTTTCCCCGTGCCTGATGGACCCATCACGGCTGTGATCTTTCCTTTCGGGATCGAAAGCGTCATGCCATCAAAAATGACACGTTTCCCAAAGGAGAGGGACACATCTTGTAACTTGATCATCTCAGGCATGGCAACTCCTATTGATATGGCTGTAAAAATTGATTGAACAACTCAATAATGTGTAAAAACTGTAAGCGATATTCACAGATGGCGGCCGCATCATTCGCACTGCTGCACGTCATCGCTCGTTCTAAAGCAGCGGCAGCATGTTCAGCCTCTGTCAGCTTCATCAAGGCTGCATTGCCACGTAAAGTATGTGCAATGCGAATGAGGGCTTCATAATTGCGCGCATCCATCGGCATCACATCAATGGCCTCACTGAACTCTGACACCAAAGCATCAAAATCCTCTTTGCATGCCATGATCATCTCAACATCCACATCAGAATATTGGTTCAAAGCACGCGTCAATGCTTGATGGCGCTGCAAATGGCCTTTTGCCCCTTCAATCACTTGTGCAGAGACCTCACGATTTTCTAAATGCATGTTGCTGATGTATTCAACAGCAAGTGCCACTTCACCGAGCGCCTCTTGCGACAACTGACGGAGCATAAAATCATCGTTAAAATAACGCGTTAAACTGTGCACAATCGAAAGCATCCCTTCGGCTTTGACCAAATCATAAAGCACTTTTTGTAACTCTGCCAATTTCGCCGCATCTTTACTTTTCGCAATCGCATCACGCAATTGACCATATTGTGCCACAAATAACTTCAAGGCTCGATGTTTTGCATTGATGTATGCCCAATTTTGCGTTTCATTGTAGGACAAAGGTACCGGTTGCTCACGTGTGCCCCAAAGGTCTGCCAAATAGCTTTCAAGCACCCAATATTGGCTCACAAGCTCGTTAAATTCATTGCTTTCCATCGGTTCAGCGATGAGGCGCTCCATGGCATTGACCAAATCTGTCGTTAATACAGATAGGCGTTTTAAGCCCATAAAATCCAGTACTTTAATGAGTTTATGCAAAAATGGCATGAATTCTTCTAAGCGAATGCGCTGCGCTTGATCTAAATAAACACGCTCTAATTGCTCATGAATTTTGATCAAATCATCTTTCAAGGCTTGCCCAAAACGCTTATAAACCGCCGGTGAAATGCTGTAGACATTTTGCACTAAAATGCTCTTTTCAATGAAATGATCACCATTGGCTAACGTGCGCACTGTGGACAATAACGCCTCACTCACATCTGGCGTGATGGCTTGATGATCGAGCAATTGCGCCAAGCGTCCATCTAATTGCGCCAATAAACGGTGCGTTTCTACACTCAACGGGCGCTCGTGATTCAACAGTGCTTGTAAATAAAAAGACAGAAGCGACCAATCACGGCCATTGACTTCAGGCAATGAGGCAGAAATGTCACGACTCAACGCATTTAAAGCATTCAAAGGGCCTTCCATCGAATTTGTGCGAATGAGCTGCAATAATTGCTTTTGATACAAGGTGCGCAGCATTTTAATGAGGGTTAAATTGAGCTCTTCATTGACCTCTGCACCCGCATCAAAGCCTTCCACCACATCACTTTCTTGCATGCGCCCAAGGTCTGTGAAAATATCAATGCTCTGCTCTAACAACAAACAGTAACGGAGCACAAAATCTTCTGCATCCCCTTCCCCAAAGGCAGACAATGCTGCCACATGTTTACCCGCTTGCGTGGTGTATTGCGCGGCATGATCCCAAGACAATACGGTAAATATCCCGGCGATCTCTTCTAATGCACTGGCAATCGTGGCTTTTTCTTCCGCTTCATCCTCGGAATCTTCTAATAATGTTTCAAGGGTGTCACGCAATAACTCAGCGGCAACTTTTAATTCATCCACAACGTCTGCATCAGTTAGTTCAATGGTCTGTGTCATGCCTCTTCCTTCAATCCTCTATTTAACTGATCAATCTCAGATATGATCAACATCAATTCTTGTTCCACTTCGCGATACGCCACCACAGAATCATTGGTATTGCTCACAACGCTTGAGAAGAACGCTTCTATCATCCATGCGGTCTGTTTGACATCCGCAATTTTATCTTTACGCTCCGTAAAATACGCGAGCTGTTTTTTTAAGGTTGAACGCAGTGTCTCTAAGTGCTCATCACCACCTTTTTTCACGAGGGACAAATCGTGGGAAAAGGCTTGTTCAAGGTAATCATAAGTATTTTGCATCTCTTTGATGATGTCGCTGATGCTGTGTGAAGACTCTCGCACCTCGCGCCCTTTCGCTAAAATGCGATCGCTCTCATTGTTCAATGAAGCGACTAAATCTAATTGCGTCATCAAGCGCTCACGCAATGTCACAAAGTGATCGACCACCGCCATCACCTGAACAATGCGTTGATCTTTCACATCTTTTTCAAACAAAATGGATAAACGCGCACGGTTTAAACGCAAGAATAAGAAGGCAAAAATCAAGAAAAAGAGCACAATCCCACCGGCAGCAATCAGTGAAATTAAACGCACATATTGATTCATCGATTGAATGTAGGCTTGCTGACCTTCATAAGCGGTGTCGATCGTGGTTTGCAATAGGCGCTGAATGGTGTCCTTTTCATCTTGCAATTTAGTGCGCATTTGATTGAGGAGCACTAAGCCTCTGGCATCTTTAATGAGACTTGACACATCGCGTGCTAATTGATTGAACACAAATTGCGCCTCTAAAATGCTCTCTTCTTCTAACGAGCCACGAATGCTTTGTACGCCCTCTTGTGGCGAGCCCATCATCAAGACATTTAAGCCCTTTTGCACCACCGATAAACTTTCAGTCAATTCTGAGATGGTTTGAATGTCCACTTTCGCTTGGCTATTGATGACGCGCGTTAAATTCGCATGTAAACGCACCACCGCATTGGCCAATTGATCAATGTAGCGAATGGTTTCTAAACTCACGGAGCGCGCATCAGACAGCTGACTTGATACGCCACTTAAATCTTGATATAAGGATTGACTGGCCGCATCCGCGCGCTGCTTTAAGCGAATGGCATTATTGACAACGTTTAACGCATTGTTTTGTTCTGCCAATTGCTGCTGAAAGTTTTGCCAAATGTTCAGCACATTGTTGGCATCAATCCCTTCAACCTTTTGCAGATTTTCTGAGATGGTTTGCATGCGCGCTTTTAAAAACGCTTCCTCAATGTGCCCACCTTGGGCTTGAATGTCGATGTAATGATCAATGTCCCGCACGGCATCATACACGGTGGATAAATGCGCCACATCTTGGTTGCTCTCATATTTTGGTAACCGCATAAAAGCAAACACAATCAAACCCACCAAAAAGAGGCCGCAAATGAAAAATGCAATGGTCAATTGCTTGCGCTGTTTCTCATATGGTGTGGTGGTGATCGTCTTTGCTGCGCCCACATCCGCCATCACTTCACTCACAGTCATGATCCTTTAATTATTTATATTTTTCTATCACTTTAATTAAATCATCACGGGTAAAGGGTTTTGTAATGAACGCATCACAGCCCGCTAATTGCCCACGTGCCTTATCAAATGCACCATCTTTACTCGTGAGCATGATGACAGGGGTTTTAGAGATGTCAGAAGGCGAACCTTTAATGATTTGGCAAGTGTCATAGCCATCGAGATTTGGCATCATCACATCCATAAAAATCAAATTAGGACGCGCCTCTTCTAATCCTGACAATGCACTGAAGCCATCGACTTCAGAGATGACTTCAAAGCCCTCTTTGCTTAAAATCAACTCTGCCGTTTTACGCACAGTGCTACTGTCATCGACCACCATAATCTTAAAATTATCCGCCATTTTTATATTCCATTATCCCATTTGCAGAAAAACATGTGTAATGCGTCATTATATCGTTAAATAAAACTTTCACTACGGGTTTTGAGCAAATTTATCACGTAAATAGCGAAATAGTAATGTTCGGCTGCGGGATTTCCCACCTTTCTTGATCTCGGATAAGGAATTTCTCACCAATTGGCGCATGTGTTGGAAATCAATCTCGCCTAATTGCTCAATAATCTCATCGTGCACCGCAGGATCATTGTTCAATAATCGCTCAACTTTATTTTCCACCCATTTCTCGATGCCCTTTTGACGCTCACTGCCCGCTTGCATGGCATCTAAACGGCGCACCACCAATTCATAATCCTCATCATCTAATTGACGCATGAGTTTACCAATCAATTGTTTTTGACGCTTTAAGCCGCCGCCATGACGAATGGTTTTCGCAAGCAAAACAGCATCCACTAAAGTACCCGGTAAATCTAAAAGATCTAAATCACTTTCAGAGAGCGCCATCAAAGATTCACCAAAATCCTGCTTAGCTTCCGCTTCTCTTTTCAATTGGCTTTTGCTTGGGCCATCGTATTCAAATTCTTCTTCGTACATGTTAATTCTCCTCATAGCAAAAAGCCTGCAACAATGTGCAGGCTTTCTTTAAGATGGCGTCCCCACGGGGATTCGAACCCCGGTTGCCGCCGTGAAAGGGCAGTGTCCTAGGCCTCTAGACGATGGGGACAGATTTTGGTTAATAGATGTCTAGTCATCTCTCGCTAGCAACGAGTACTCTACCAAGGAGAGCTTTAACTGAATCGCTTCAGTTGCTATGTGTAATACGACAACCTTAAAAACTTCTTAAAGTTGGCGTCCCCACGGGGATTCGAACCCCGGTTGCCGCCGTGAAAGGGCAGTGTCCTAGGCCTCTAGACGATGGGGACATCGTATTGGTGGAGCTAGACGGTTTCGAACCGTCGACCTCTTGCATGCCATGCAAGCGCTCTACCAGCTGAGCTATAGCCCCAGATTTAACTGGTGCAGTTTACTTCAAAACCTAGCCAACTCATGAATCAAGTTGGCGTCCCCACGGGGATTCGAACCCCGGTTGCCGCCGTGAAAGGGCAGTGTCCTAGGCCTCTAGACGATGGGGACATTCCGTTTTGAAGTTAGTTCGTCTAACTGAGGTGTTGCATAATATCAAAAATTTTCAGGGTGTCAACTTTTTTTTGAAAATTTTTTAAATTTTTTTTAAATCACACCAGATTTCTCTTTTTGTTCTGCGATTTCTTTGCAATCAATACACAATTCAGCCGTTGGTCTAGCCTCTAAGCGTTTGATTCCAATCTCAATCCCACAGGTTTCACAATAGCCATAATCATCAATGGACAATTTGTGCAATGTTTTCTCAATTTTCGCGAGCAATTTTCTTTCACGGTCACGCGTGCGCAATTCTAAAGAGAATTCCTCCTCTTGGCTTGCACGATCATTGGGATCAGACAAAATTGTGGCACCATCTTGTTGCATGTTGTTCACAGTTTTTTCACTTTCCTGCATCAATTGAGCACGCCAACCATTTAAAATCTGACGAAAATGTTCTTTTTGGCGATCATTCATGTACTCTTCGCCATCTGCTAATTCGTAAGGCTTAAAGTTCTTAAAAACGGTTGGATTATTATTCATTTAAATATCTCCATACATATGTCTTAAATAGTGGCGTATCAAACCACAATTTTCAAAAAAATAAAAGATTTAAATGCATTTTTGATGCAATTTTACGCTCATTACAACTCTTTATACTCACCATCAATGATGTTGCGTTTTGTTGGTTCTGCTTTTGGGCGCATATTTTCATACATATGTTGTGCCTGTTGTGCTTGGGCAGCCTGTGCCGCTTGCATCATTTTTTTGATCTTGCGGACTTTGAAGTATAAATAGACATAAAAAATCACCGCAAGCACCGCGCCGACAGCTAAAATACCCAAGCCTAAAGGAATAATCAACAACAAAAAGCCAATTGAACCCAACGTGATCAAAATTTTCTGCCAAAGGCTTGCTTGTTTGCCATTAATATAGAGCTCTCTCATATGCCCTCCTATGTGCATTCCTATCCTAGAGAAGGCATAGTATAGTATGCAAAGGCTTTTTTAAAAAAAGCTTTTACAAAATTTACGACTTCCACCCGAATAGAAGGATTTTTCATGACAAATCAACTCACTATTACATTTCCTGATGACTGGCACATTCATCTGCGTGATCATGATGCACTGAAAACAACCGTTGCGCATGCGGCTCAAAGCTTTCGACGCGTTGTGGTGATGCCAAACACCAATCCACCCATTAAAACTGTGGACGATGCCAAAGCATACCGCGACCGCATTTTAGCCAATGTGCCCGACGGCGTTCCTTTTGAACCGTTGATGACGCTATATTTAACCCCTGAAACCACGCCAAGCATTGTGGAAGCCGCCAAGGCTTCAGGCATTGTCCATGCCATTAAATTATATCCTGCAGGCGTCACCACCAATTCAAGCGCAGGCGTCTCTTCCTTAAGCAACTTATATCCTGTCTTTGAAACCATGGCCAAAGTGGGTTTACCCCTTTTAGTGCATGGCGAAGCAAGCGACCCGAACATTGACATTTTTGACCGTGAAGCCATCTTCATTGAGCAAGAACTCAAGCCATTACATGCTGCAATTCCTGATTTACGCATTGTGATGGAACACATCACCACAAAAGATGCCGTAGAATTTGTACAAAGCACCAATGCCAACATCGCCGCAACCTTAACACCACAGCATTTGCTATTTAACCGCAATACACTACTTTCCGGCGGCATCAAACCCCATCTTTATTGCTTGCCCATTTTAAAGCGCGAAACCCATCGCCAAGCGTTGATCAAAGCGGCCACCAGTGGCAATCCTAAATTCTTCTTAGGCACGGACAGCGCGCCGCATGCCCAAAGCGCCAAAGAGAGCTGCTGCGGCTGCGCCGGTTGCTATTCCGCACTCACGGCAATGTCTCACTACGCAGAAGCCTTTGAAATGATGAATGCACTGGATAAACTCGAAGCCTTTGCTGGTCACTATGGTGCAGATTTCTATGGTTTGCCGCGCAATACTGACACCATCACTTTAGTGCGCGAAGATTGGACGCCACCGGAATCTTATCCTTATTTAGAGAATGATCGCCTCATTCCGCTCGGTGCTAAGCAAACCCTTAAATGGCAGGTTAAATAAGATGATCACGCGCCGACAAACTTTCATCGCACTCGCTGGCCTTGTGCTGTGGGCAGGATTGGCGCTGCTGATTTTAATGCAAGCATTAGGGCTCAAATTTCACACACAATTTAATGTGTTTTATAGTGCTTTGAGCCTCTACCATCATCGCATTTGGCCACTTTTAATTGTGATCAGCATTGTGATGGGTTTTTATGGGATTGTGGGCTTACGCATTCGGGCACTGCCCTACTCATTCAAGCTGCGCGCTGTCATTGCCTTGCCGCCTCTGTTGCTATTGTCGAGCTTAACGTATCTCACCATTTATGGGATTCAATTTTGGCAAGCCCTCAATGTGCCGCTTGATCAGGGTTTATTTGCCATGCGCCGCTTTGCTAAGAATTTTTCTGCCAAAGACATTGATGCCGCGCTCGCAACTTTGCCCCACCACATCGACACATTGATCTATCCAAGCTATGCAGCACTGACATTTCTTGTGCTCACCATGTTGCTTTTACTGATTCTGCCAAGGCGCCATGATTGAACGCTCGATTGTCTGGATCGCGCCGATTGTGGTGATCGGTTTACATGCTGCCATTGCGGCACTTTTTTTTCAGCATGAAAATCATCAATTGCAGCAAGATCATTCTGCAATGGCACAGGCCATCCATTCATCTGAACCTCAAAGCTCAAGCACTCAAACGAATGCTGAGCGTTACATCATCATGACGATTGACAGTGATTGGTTTTTTCCAAAAGCCATTGATCATGCTGTTCTCCTTGCCATCGAGCCAGAAGCGCCGCTCATCATTGCACCGCCGAACATCGTCAAATCCACCCCACAAAATTCACCACCCACCCCATCGCCTAAATCGCCCTCAAAGCCTGCTATTCATCAAAAAAGTAACGCAACAAGCAATCCCATCAAAACACCTTCTCATGGCGGCGGGCAAAGCTTACAAGATGGTCCTGCGGGCTTTATCAATGGCAACAGTCATGCCAGTATTGATCGCAACATTAACCGATGCTATCCCTTAATTTCTCGGCGCCGCGGCGAGCAAGGTCGCGTGATCGTGCGTATTTTTGTCAATGAAAAAGGAGAGCTTGTGAACAAAAAAGTGGTGCAATCCTCAGGTTTTTCCCGTTTAGATCGCTGTGCGCTTGATGCCATTACAGATTTAAAGGTCAAACCTGCCATCAAAGGCGGCAAAGCGGTGTCGAGCCATTTTGATCAACCCATTGAATTTAGGCTGCGTTAATCATGCTTGCGTTATCTGTGGATCAATTATCCGTTCGCTCTCATCACACCTTGCGTTTAGATCATCTCTCCTTTACGGTGCCACAAGGCAGCCGATTGGCCATCATTGGCCCAAATGGCGCGGGTAAAAGCACGCTGCTGCAAGCCCTCTTAAAACTCATTCCAAGTACGCATCAATCCTTAACATGTTTTGGGCAGAACATTGATCAACTCTCCCGCAAAGCGCTCGCTCAATTCATCAGCTATGTGCCGCAAATGCAGCCTGACCTTGCGGTTACCGTGTTTGATTGGTGCAGTTATGGGCGCATGCCCCATCAATCCCTTGGTTTTTCTTTGACGGATCAAGAGCAATCCCTCATCCATACTATGCTTGCACGCACAAATCTGACGCATTTTGCGAATACGCCGCTCAATCGTTTAAGTGGCGGTGAGCGTCAGCGCGCCATGATTGCCGCAAGCCTTTGCCAAGAAACGCCGCTCATTTTACTCGATGAAGCCACCAATTTTTTGGACCCCAAACAAGCCCATAAGCTTTTATCATTGATGAGGGATATTGCAACCTCACTCAATAAAACCATCATTGCTGTAACGCATGATGTCAATGAGGTGACCCATTATTTCACTCATTGCCTGGCCATTAAAGCTGGGAAAATCTGTTTTATGGGCGAAGTGCAGGATGTTGTCCATCAACAAAATTTAGAACGGCTCTATGATCGCCCCTTTATTCAAGCGTTGAGTGAGCAAGGAGTGATCTTTTGGTGAGTCGCCGTTGTTCTCTCTTACTCTTAGCCATATTGAGCGTATCTGTCCTCGTCATTGCCCCTTTTTTAGGGTTAGAGAATCTTTCACCGCGCGCAATCTTTGACGGTGATGCTAGCAGTGCCCAAATCTTTTGGCAATTGCGTGTACCACGTGTACTCACTGCATGGCTCATGGGTGCAATGCTTGCGTTATCCGGCTTAGTCTTTCAAGCGATTTTACGCAATCCCCTCGCCGAACCTTTCACTCTTGGAATTGCAAGCGGCGGCGCATTAGGTGCGGCCATCTATATACATTTAGGCTTATCGCTATCCTTGAGCCTATTTTCTGGGCTCTCTCTATTTGCCTTTATGGGCGCGATGGTGATCACCTTTGCCATTTACCTTCTCAATCGCCATGCGCTTGAATCTGTCACGCGCCTTGTGTTGGTGGGCGTCATTTTCAGCTTCTTTTGCAGCAGCCTTGTGATGGTGATGCAAGCCGTTGGCCGCCCGCAAGACAGTTACCGCTTAATGCAATGGATGATGGGCTCGATCAGCCATGTCACAGTGACAGAAATCCTGCCGCTTAGTATCATCATGCTCATCAGCACTGTCATCATTGCCCTATTGAGCCCACGTTTGAATGTCTTGAGTGCAGGACACATCATCGCAAAAACACGCGGCATTGAGCCAAAATACGTCTTCATTCCCCTCTTTATTTTGGTCAGCCTAATGATGGGGATGATGATCGCCATCAGCGGGCCGATTGGCTTTGTGGGCTTAGTGGTGCCCCATGTGGTGCGCCGCTTCATTGGGGCGGATCACCGTTATTTATGGATCGCGGCGCTGCTCCTTGGCGGTGCCTTATTGGTCATTGCTGATTGGATGGCTCGCGTGCTCTTTGCCCCTGCGGAATTGCCCGTTGGCGTCATCACTGCCCTATTTGGCGCACCTTTTTTCATCTTCATCTTGATAAAGGATAAAAAATAACTATGCTTATAGGTTTTTATTTGCCCATCAAGTAGGATCATCCATCACATGAAAACCCATCAATTGTGCGCAGCCTTAAGCGCCGCGTTACTTGCCCCCGTTGCCTTTGCCGACGATGCCATCAATGTCTCTTCTGAGGACAACACCATTGTCTTCACCGCCAATCGCGCAGATCAAGCCTTAGATACCGTGGGATCAAGCATCAATGTCATCACTGAAGAACAATTGGCTCGCGGCCAATATCAACGTGTGAGCGATGCATTGGCGACATTACCCGGCATCAATCTTTCGACCGCTTCTGCCAATGGTGAATCTAATGTATTCATTCGCGGACTTGGCAGCCAAAATATGTTGGTGATGATTGATGGCGTCATTGTTAATGATCTCTCCACACCTGCAGGTGGCTTTGACTTTAGCAGCTTAAACACCCTTGATATTGATCGCATCGAAGTGTTAAAAGGCCCACAAAGTACGTTATATGGCTCAAGTGCCATGGCGGGCGTGATTCAAGTCTTCACCAAAAAAGGTGGCCCACAACGTACCACAGTTACGTTAGAAGGTGGCAGTTATGAACATGTGAAAACAACCATACAAACGCAAGGCATGACCGATACATTGAGTTATGCCTTTGCCGCGGGGTTAGAACAAGAACATGGCGTTTCTGCGGCGGATGCTAAGCTTCCTGGTAACTCAGAGCGTGATCACTATAAAAATCGTAATCTTTCAGGTTATGTGAATTATGCGCCCACGGATTTCATCAATTTTGATGTCATGCTCCGTTATGATCGCAGCAAAACAGATCTAGACAATGGTGCAGGTGCTAACCAAGATAACTTAGATTACTATCAAAAAGCCGAGCGTTATTTAGGTCGCTTTGCCATCAATACCATCAACTTTAATGAGCAATGGTTAAGCTCATTGATTTATGATGCGAGCGAAACAAAACGTGATTATCATAACATGCCATTCACCAGGCATGCTCAAAGCAGTTTTAAAGGTACAAAACAGAGCATCACATGGCAAAATACATTGGCATTTATCCCGAACTTCCAAACATTATTAGGGGCAAATTTCACGAAAGAATCCATGAGCAGCACTTCCCCTTATGGTGATTTCCCTAAACGCCACATCACACAAAAAAGCCTCTATGTGGATCAACATTTAAACTTCGAAAATCGCTTTTTTAATACTGTGGGCATCCGTTATGAAGATCACTCAAAATTTGGGGATAAACTCACGTATCGTTTAACCTCTCGCTTTAATGTAAATGATTATTTAGCCCTCAAAGGCAGCTATGGCACAGGCTTTAAAGCCCCCACTTTATTTCAATTGTATGATGTGGAAAGTGGCAATCAACACTTAAAGGCAGAAAAAAGTAAAGGCTTTGATGCAGGCATCGTTGTGACGCCATGGCAAAACACCAGCCTTGAATTGACCTATTTCCAACAAAAAATTAATCAACGCATCACATGGGTCAGCAATCCTGTTACGTATAAAAGCACATACTTAAACCGCGATTATACAAAAACAAAAGGGGTTGAATTTTCAGCAAATACGACACTCAATGATCAATGGGCACTTGGGCTCAACTATACATATACTCATGCTCGCGATTATGCCACGGTCAATGGACACACATCAGATCAAAAAGCCTTACGAGTGCCTAAACACATGGTAGGTATGCATGTGAATTTTAAACCTTCAGAGCGCATGAACTTATTTGCAGAAGCAAAATATCATGGCAGCGCCACCAGTAATTTTAGCAATCCTGCTTGGGGCGTACAGCAACGCAATTTAAAAGCCTACTGGATGGTGAATCTTGCCGCAGATTATCAAATCAATGACGCCGTCAGCATTTATGGCCGCGTGAATAACTTATTGGACAAGCAATATTACAGCGTTTGGGGATATGGCCAAAAACGCATCAACGGTAATATTGGCGTGAAAGTGGCATTCTAATGAAACATTGGCGATCCTTTGGTTTATTGGCGCTTAGCCTTAACATTACATATGCTGATGTGAGTGAGCGCTGTACGCGCATTGTTTCCCTCTCGCCCACCATTACAGATACGTTGTTATCTCTAGGTTTAGCGAACAACATTGTGGGCGGCACGCGCTATGACTTAATGCCAAAGGATCAGCCGATTGCCAACATTGGCGGCACACTTGATCCAAATTATGAAGCGATTCTGCGCTTATCACCGTCGATTGTTTTTTCTGAATTGTCGGATGACAGCCCGCAATCCTTAAAACTTGCTGCCCTTCATTTGCCCACAGAACATTTATCCTTTCGGGGTTTAAATGAAGTGCGCGCCTCCACCCTTGCCATTGGCGAGATCTGCGGCATTCATGAAGCTGCTGAGAATAAAGTCAATGAACTCGATCAAGCACTCAATGAACAAAAAAGCCCGCCACATCGCACTTTGATTTTTTATACTTATCAAGGTCAAGCGCCCAATGCCTTGCCAGCGCAAGCGGTGGGCCCAAGTTTTCATGAAGAATTAATGCATGCGCTCGGCTGGCAAAATGCTTATCAAGGTGCGCTCAATGCGCCAATGCTTTCCACAGAAAGTGTCTTACAACTCCATCCTGATTTAATTGTGTTGATGAAAGGGGATGTGGGCACAGATTATGATCCTGCCCATACCATTACGATTGAGAAAATCGCGCCCGCTTGGCGTGCATTAGATGCTGTGCCTGCCCTTCACAATCAGCAGGTGTTCGAGATGACGGGCAATGCCACCTTTATGGCAAGCCCTGATGGCATCATTGCAACCCTCAAGGCATGGCGCATCATCTCTGAACGGATCAAATGATTAATGTTTGTGCTCTTTTTCCACCACTTTTTCAGCGATTTGATCGGCAATTTCTGCATCGGTTTCCAATACAACAGGTTTACCGCGCAATACTTTCCACACCACAGAGCGGAACATCCAGCAGTTGATCACCGCCACCGCTAACATCACAGCAATGTTAAAGTAAATGAGATAGAGCTGCCACATGGTTTTAGCATTCGCCATAAAATCCTCTTGCCCAAAATGCATGAAGACAATGACACCAAACGTCACCACATTGGTGAGTAAAAAGATGGACAACCAGAGTTTACGGACTTGTTCTTGCTTTAAAAAGATGGCGGATAATACATAAAATACAATCGCGCCTGCCACTAAAATAAATTCCATGGATTGATCTCCCTTGTTCGTTGTTGTTCAGTTGTCAGTTCGGTGATAACTGTATTAGGGTAATACATTATCTGGCTTTCTGTGTCATCCTAACAAATTAAAAGGCCAATATCTAATATTGATATTGGCCTTGAGCATTCCACCGAATTATGCAGGCGTTAGCCGATGCATTTTTCGGTAATTGAGCACCACAATCACTGCAACAACTAACATGCCCGCGATGTCTGTATAAGACTCCGGCACAATCAACATCAATGCGCCAATGGCCAATACAATGCGCTCAATCGGGTTCATTGCAGCTTTAAAATAGCCTTCCACTGCCGCACTTAAACTGATGACGCCCACAATGGAGGTGATGGAGATCAGTAAAATGGATAAAATGGGCGGTGCTGGGAACTCTGTCACATTCATGCTCGTTAAACCTGTGGTGTCGATGTAGAGCATGGCAGGATTGTAAACAAACATAAATGGCACAATGAAACCTGCTAATGCCAATTTAAGTGATTGCCAGCCTGTTTTCATCGGGTTCCCGCCCGCGATGCCAGCGCCTGCAAAGGATGCGAGCGCAACCGGTGGCGTGATGTTGGCAAATAAACCAAAGTAGAACACAAATAAGTGCGCCACCAACACAGGAACGCCCATGCCAGCAATGGCAGGCGCTGCCATTGTGGCCGTGATGATGTACGCGGGAATGGAGGGTAATCCCATGCCCAATACCATCGAAGCCAACATCGTTAAAAAGAGGGTTAAGAAGAGCGAATCTTTACCGATGCTGGTGATCATTGAGATCATTACACTGGCAAAGCCCGTTAAACTCACAGTACCGATGATGATGCCCACCACCGCACACGCAGCCATAACGGGTAACGATTGTTTGGCACCTGTGATCATGGCATCCATCACATCTTTTGGGCTCATGCGGGTTTCAGGTCTGAACTGACTGACGATGATGCTGATCACAATCGTATAAAATGCCGCAAAGTTAATGGGCACAGACTGAGACAAAAAATAGACCAAGGCAAAAATCGGGATCAATAAGTGACCGCGCGCGAGTAAAACTTCTTTCACGCGTGGCAAATCTGCTTTGGGAATGCCTTTTAGGTTATCGCGCCCTGCTCTGAAATGCACTTGAGCAATCACACCTAAATAATACAATAATGCAGGGAAAAAGGCGGCTAAGGCAATCGTGCTGTATTTAACGCCTGTGGTTTCTGCCATGATGAAAGCGCTTGCTCCCATAATTGGTGGTAAGATTTGTCCGCCAACGGATGCGCTCGCCTCAACCGCGCCTGCAAAGTTTGCATTGTAGCCCACGCGCTTCATCATCGGAATCGTAAATACGCCCGTGCCCACAACGTTGCCCACCGCAGAGCCATTAATGCTGCCCATAAAGCCACTGGAAATGACTGCAACTTTCGCAGGTCCACCTTGTTTGTGACCTGCAATCGCTAAAGCTAAATCATTAAAGAGCTGCCCCATGCCTGATTTTGCTAAAAACGCGCCAAACAAGATGAATAAGAAGATGAAGGAAACCGATGCCCCAATCGCCGTTGAGTATAAGCCTTCCATCTTCAAATACATTTGCCCAAAGATGTCGCCTAAATCATAGGGGCGCGTCAATAAGCGATCGGGCATAAAATCATAGTGACTAATGAATGGATAGAGTAAAAACACCAATGCCAAAATGGGCAGAATCCAACCCATCACGCGGCGCGCGCCATCAATCACCAGCGCCACTGTCATCATGCCAAAGGCGATGTCTAAGGTATTTGGAATGCCGCCGCGCGTATTCATGATGGCATCATATTCCACCCACAAATAGGCAAATGATGCGAGCGATGCTGCCGCTAATGCCCAATCATACAGTGGGATTTTGGTGCGATTTTGTGAAGGATACGCAGGATAAATCAAAAAGATCAATGCTAAACCAATCGCCACGTGCGCTGCGCGATACAAGAGCTGCGAAATCGGATAATAAGTGGTGACTAAGTGAAACAGTGAGTACGTCAGTGCTAAGAGCGCGATGAATGTGCGTATATTTTTGCTCGCGGGATTACGTACTAAAGACTCGCGATCAAATTTTTCTAAAATGCGCTGGCCATCATCTATTTGAGATGCTGAAGAGGTCATGGCAAGAATTTTCCTTTAATAATGTCCAAATGTTGTGTTGTGTCGTGGTGAGGGTAATTTCTGTGTAATCATCAAAATCCTGATGAATCGGCCACACTTGATGATTGACCTCAATGGTGGATGCCACATTGCGTGAAATCATCCAATAAAGCACTGGCAGCTGTACATTTGGCGCGGTTTCCACAAAGCCATCGCTCAGTGTGCTTGCTTCATTGTACGGCGTGCCTGCCCCAAAGGTTTTAAATTGTGATCGATACAGATGCAATGCCCCATTTTTCACTTGATACGATTCGCGCCACAATGCGCGTTCCACCGAGTGTATCCATGACAATGTGAAAGATTGTTCTGGCAATTGGCAATGCACATCACCAGATGAAATCATCACACGCGTAAAAAAAGGGTAAAAGTATAGGCTCAGCAGCACAGCTGCAAAGCCCATCATCATTGCTTTACTGTTTTTGAGCTTGCTCATCATAGAACTTTTGGGCACCCGGATGAATCGGTGCCACCATGCCTTGTTGAGCTTTTTCTAAAGAGACATCTTTCACAGCTTGATGTGCATTTTGTAAGTGATCTAAATTGTCAAAAAATGCTTTTGTTAATTTATACACATCATCATTGCTGAGTTTTTTATTCACCACCAACGCATTCATGATCACGGCCGTTGGTACAGCTTCTGCGTTGCCATAGGTATTGGCTGGGATTTCCATTGGCATGAAGTAAGGTTGATCTGCCGCGATCGTTTTGACCATTTCAGGATCAATGGTGACCAATTGCAAATCAAAGCCTTGTGCCAATTCCATCAATGCTGCGTTTGGCAAGCCACTTGTGAAGAAAGCCGCATCCACGCGCCCAGTTCTCAATGCATCGGCAGCTTCTGCAAAGCCTAAATAATCCACTTTCATATCATTATAAGTCATGCCGTGGCCATTGATTAAGGAGCGCGCATTGACTTCAACACCTGAGTTTTGATCCCCAACAGCCACACGTTTACCTTTTAAATCTGATAAATTTTTAATGCCTGATTTTTGTGAGGCTACCACTTGCACAAAGTTTGGATACAAGACAGCAATTTGTTGGACACTGTCAAATTTCTTTTGGAATGGTGCTTCACCATTGACCGCATTGCTCAATGCATCGCTCATCACAAATGCCATTTCTGCTTTGCCTTGATCGATGAGGTTAATGTTCTCAACTGAAGCGCCTGTGGTTTGAGTTTTAGAGTTCGCTTTAAATTGATCTGCGTACACTTCACCAAGTGTTGTAGCGATAATGTTGTATGGACCTGATGCACCGCCCGAGGCAATCGTCACAAAACGCGTCTCTAAACGGTTCGGATCACTCGCTTTAGCTGTCTCAGAAGTGCCTGTATTTGCTTCAGGTGCTTTGGCATCATCTGAACACGCCGCTAACAATAATCCACACATGGTTGCCATCGCAACCTTCTTCATTGAAAACATACTCCCCTCCGATTGTTTATGTATGCTTAATTGATATCTGATTTTAATCAGGTCGTCAATCAAAAGTTCAGCAACATTTTTTTGATTTTTGCAAATCCAATTTGATCTCAATGAGTTGATTCATTGATGAGCATCAAAAAACTTGCAATAATTGACCTACAATTATGATACTGACATGCAACATACTATGTCTAGATTTATTTCGTCACACAATGCGTCAAGAGGGTTTGATAGGTTTGTGAAAGTGCGGCTAAATATTGAGCCGCATCATCGTGATACATTAATGGCTCGCCAAGGATCACATCACAATTAAAAGGCACAAACAGCGCTTCTCCCTTTGGCAATGCTTTACTTAAACCACGCAGAATCACCGGATGCACCGCCACATCAGGCATCTTCTTAACCAAGCAATGAATGCCACGTTTTAATTTAAAGTCGCGATCCTCTGTTAAAGCACGTGTACCTTCTGGAAATAAAATGATGATCTCGCCGCGTTCAAGCGCACTCAACACATTTTTAAAGCTTTGTGCGCTGCCTTTTTCAGAGCGATCCATCGGAATAATGTCAATGCAATGGATGGCAAACCAACGAATCCAGCGATTACGTAAGAAATAATCTGCCGCCGCAACGGGGCGCACGCGATGAATTTGACTGAGTGGATATAAACTCATCAACACCAATGTGTCTAAATGGCTCGTGTGATTTGCCGCTAATATGGCGGCTCCTTCTTTAGGCAAAGGGCTACGTTTAACAATGTTTAACCCCAATCCAATCAACACCAAGGGTTTAACAAGCAATGCAAAAAAGAGCACTTTAATCAGGCGCTTCATACTACCCCCTTCGTTACGAAATAAAAGTAATGGAAAAAGAGCGGCGCTGTGTACATTAAGCTGTCAATGCGATCTAAAATGCCACCGTGCCCCGGAATCAATGCGCCGCTGTCTTTGATGCCTAAATCACGTTTAACGGATGAAAGCACCACGTCACCAATAAAACCAGAAATGGCCAATACAATGCCTGCCATCAATCCTTGTTGCCATGTCAAAATGGTTAAATAAGGCGCTAAACATGTGGCCAATAATGTCGTCACGATGAGCCCGCCAATGAATCCTTCCCATGTTTTATTTGGGCTCACTTTCGGAATGATTTTATGGCGCCCCCAAAGCTTACCGCACACATATTGGCTCACATCATTGAACTGCGTGATGAAAAGCAGATATAAAATCAAACCGGCAAAGCCAGCCGCTGGATGGACGCGATCTAAATTTGCTAAATAAGCAATGTGACTAAAGGCAAACACGCACAGCATCAAGCTCCATTGAATGGTGGCATTTGCTTTAATAAAGCCATCTGTTTCCCCAATCAAAACTGAGCGCATCGGCAACAGTAAAAATAAGTAGACTGGAATTAAAATAATGAACATGCCATACCACTGCACATACGCAAAATAGTATTGCAATGGGATGGCTAAATACGCCCAAAACACCAAACGACGATCCACCGCGCGCATTGGCGTAATGGAAAAGAACTCTTTGAGGGCGAGAAAGCTCATCAATGCAAAAAGGATCGTGATGGCTTTTTGCCCAAGGTACAACGCACCCACCACAATGATGATCATCCACCACCATGATTGCGTGCGCATGGCCAGCTCATTATGCTGCCCTTTTTGACGTTGGCATTTGAGCCAAACGATAAGGCTCGCCACACTCAATAAAGCAAAAAGTGCGATGATCATATGAAAACTGTGGGGTAAAAGATGCGCCATGATTCATTTCCTATGCATTGTTATTTTGAACAGTATTTAATTTAAACTAAACAATGTTTAAATACAACTTAAATTTTAAGCCATTTATATTTATGGCTTAAATTTAATGGCGTTGCTTTAGCCTTTTTTCACTTGAATGGCAAATTGAATCACATGGCACAAACCATTGTGTAGATCACCTTCTGAGCGGATCACTTCCCCTAAAAATAGATGATGAATGCGATCGTTAGCAAAGACGGTAAGAAAATCCTCAACGTCATACAACAATTCAGCCACAGGCGGCCCGCCCGTTTTATAAGCAAGTTGCGCGGTTGAATACACCTCGCCCACAAACCATCCCTCATGCTTTAAGCTCTCCCGAATGCCGCGCAATGTTTTATCTTTCAGTGCAGGTTCAAAATGCCCAAACACACAAAATATATTGTCATAATGCTGTGAAGGCCAAACGGCATCATTGAGATCAATGCATTGTGTCTCGATGGTCAATCCCATGGATTCAGCCCGCGCTTTAGCCTTGCTGAGCCCAACGCTTGAATAATCTTGTAACAGCATCGTCATCGGGCGATTATGGCGCATGGCATCTTCTAAAATATAGAGCGCATTTCGCCCTCCCCCTTCTGCAATTGCAAGTGATGTACCGGAAAACTCTAATTCTGCCACCATTTTGGCAATAAAGGCATTTGGCGCACTGCCATATAAATGCTCATGCGCTGCGTAACGGGCATCCCATTTTTCTTTCATTGTTTCCTCCTTTGCGTGCATCTTAACAAGATTCCTCGCCCACTAAAAATAAGCAGTGTTTATTTTATTTGACAGACAAATAAACATCGCTCAATATAATTAAACACTTCAGGAGAAAATAAGATGATCACCATTTATCAACTCAAACCTAAATTTCAAAATTTACTTCGCCCACTTGTTCATACACTGTATCAGCGCGGCATCACTGCCAATCAAGTGACGATCTTTGCCTGCTTAGGCTCCATTCTCACAGCTGGCATCATCGCTGTCAGCCTGCCCAATTTTACGATCTTATGGCTCATGCCCATTTGGTTATTTGTACGCATGGCGTTCAATGCGATTGATGGCATGCTTGCCCGCGAACATCAGCAAGCCTCGAAACTCGGCGCTTATCTCAATGAATTGTGCGATGTCATTTCAGACACAGCTTTAATGCTCGTTCTATTGCCCATTACAGGCATCAATAGTATTGCCGTATTCAGTGTGATTTTTTTAGCCTTATTGTCAGAATATGCGGGCGTTATGGCGCCCCTGATTGGGGAAAAGCGCCGCTATGATGGACCAATGGGCAAAAGCGATCGTGCCTTCGTGCTCGGCGCATTGTGTGTTGCACTGGCTCTAAACATCATGTCAATGACATTTCTCAATGGCATTTTATGGGCAATGGTTGCGTTATTGATGTTCACCATTTATCAACGCATTAAACGCGCGCTATAAAAAAGCCGCTCATTGAGCGGCTTTTAATGATCGATAGCACTATTGTGCTTCATTCCACGCTGCAGGATATTTATAACCAGCAAACACCTTATGGGCATACGCTTTAAAAGCTTCTGAATTGTAGGCATCCGTCACATCTTTGACCCATTGCGCATTTTGATCGGCAGTTTTAATGGCAGACCAATTGATGTACTCAAAGCTTGGCTCTTGAAATAAAGCTTCGGTTAAGGGGATTTTTGCATCCACAGCATAGTTCCCCGTAATCACTGCAAAATCCACATCCGAGCGCGATCTTGGCAATTGTGCGGCATCAATGGCAATGAATTTTAAGCCCTTAGGATTCTCTGCAATGTCTTTTTCAGATGCAGTGATGGGATTGACATCATCTTTTAACGTAATCCAGCCTAATTGACTCAATAATACAAGCGTGCGCGAAAAGTTACTAGGATCACTCGCCACAGAAATGGTTGAACCCTCTTTAACATCCTCTAAGGTTTTTAATTTACCAGGATACACACCAAGCGGCGCCGTTGGCACTTGGAACAATGGGATTAAATCCACTTTATTGTGGGCAATGAACTGCGTTAAATAGGGTTGATGTTGGAAGATATTGATGTCTAAATCGCCGCTCGCCAATGCATGATTAGGGCGCACATAATCATTAAATTCAATCAATTTAACGGTGTAACCCTTCTCTTCTAATTGCGGGCGCACAGAATCACGCACCATGTCCGCAAACATGCCTGGCGTCGTGCCAAAGGTGATGGTTTTTTTCTCAGAAGTTTGTGTGGTGTCGCTGTTACCGCAACCGGCCAAAATTAGGCTCAATGCTAAGGTTGCTGCCGTGATCAATCGTTTCCCTAATGCTTTCATGATGACTCCTTTAATTGCCTTGCGCCAATCTCGAGCCAACGTAAACATTCAATGATCGATTGCACTGTTTAGCTGTTTTCGCCCGCAAGTTGTGTAAATCGGCGCTATTGTTTAATAGTTCATTATTAATAGCGCGTTCTTCAGCGAGGGTCAATATTTTTTAATAAAAATTTGTCATATCAAATGAGAATGACTATCATTACCTAATTATTGACCAGAGACATCATGATCATGCGTTTTTTTATCCTGCTCTTTTGTGTGCTGATGCCCATCGGCTTTGCACAGCCCATCACCATTGGCAACATCACCACATTATCTGCCCCAAGCTTAAATGATGAGGCGCGTAAGGTACAAGTCTATGTGCCACCTTCGTATGCCGATTATCCCTCACAGACTTATCCTGTCATTTATTTGCTCGATGGCGAAAGTAATTTTCATTATTTAACGGGCATTGTGGAAAAGCTCTCTAAAGCACCCTATCCATCCTTGCCTGAAATGATCATTGTGGGCATCATCAATACCGATCGCACGCGCGATTTAACGCCATCTACGCCCAATATCCCCATCACATCTCATGCCATTGATGGTCAAACGGGTGGCAATGGTGCATTTTTTGATTTTCTAGAAGGCACCCTTCGCCCATTGATCGAACAAACCCATCGCACCAATGGTTATAACATTCTCATTGGCCATTCATTTGGTGGCATCACTGCCCTGAACCATCTATTGAGCAATCACTCCATGAATGCTTACATTGTGCATGATCCGAGCATTTGGTGGGATGATGCATTCATGCTGAAAAAATTTAAAGCCGCGCGCGGACAAGATTTTCACAACATTCAATTGATCCTCACACAAGTTGGGCACACTGAGCGCCGTGATCATTTAACGGATCATTATGATGCCATTGCAGCATTCAATGATTATCTACACAGCCAACCCTTTTCGCGCCTCAATTATCACTATGCGCAATATGAAGGCGAGGATCACGGCTCGATTGTCATCAAAGGCAATTTAGAGGGGCTACGCACACTGTTTGAGGGCATACAAGTCAACATTCGCGCCCTCAATGAAACGCCAACCTTAGTGCAAACCCATTATGAGGATTTAAGTGCCAAACTTGGCTTTACTCTGCAGCCAAGTGAGCCTTATTTAGCGGCTGTCTTGTCATATTTAAAGCGCACCGGCACACCCAAAACCGCGTTGGCGTTTGAAAAATACATCCTCACGCTTTATCCAAATGGCAACATAGCCCAATCACTCTTGCCTTAAGAGGCCTTGAGCTGTTGATACGCCGCTTGCACGCGCTGATGGCGCTTCATGATGTGTTCGGCTTTATCAATAAAATGCTGACGAGAAGCCGTCGCTTCCTCTTCTGCTAAATGCCCAAATTCAAAATGGAGCGCACGCTGCAAAGCACTCTCTAATTGTGAAGGCAGTGCTTCATGCATTGTAAGCAACTGCTGCAAATGTGCACTCGCCAGTAACGTTTCCATCACCTCACTTTGCAACAGTGCATCTAAATACTGATTGAGCCCATCTTGCATCGACAACGCCACCATCACTGCTAAAATCCCAGTGGTTTGCTCTGCATTCGTCATCTCACTGACGCGCTGCTGCACGCCCATAAAACTTTGCAACCCTTCATCAATATTGTTGTCCGTCAAAATGCCTACAGTGCCGGCGGCCAATTGCAGCTTAGCAATGTTCAAAAGGGGCGGATATTGTGGAAAGGGCGTCATCATCACGGCGTCTTTCGGGTACCACACCCATGTTTCCACAGGATGATTGGCAAACACTTCATCATACCGAGCGATGATGGCAGCATTGTCAGCCATGTTTTGCAACACGCGCGGCGCTTTTGCCAACACATCGGCTAAGCAATCGGTGTTTGTGGTGCGCCAACACAATGTCCCATTTTGCGTGACACCTTCATCTTTCACCCAAACCATGGCAGGTTCATTGGCAAGAGTTGCATAATGGCTCGCAATCTTTGTCATGGCATCTGTGCTTAAAAAAGGCTCCGCTAAAAAAGCAGCCTCTAGCGCATCATAATCTTGCCAATAAGCATCGTGCGCTTTTGTTGCATAATCACTGGCAATGAGTGGCGCGCCAAGCAGTGCTGTGTAACGATTACTGACAGATCGCTCATCAACTGCCCACGCGCTTGGCAACCATAATACCGCGCTTAACCACATCCATTTCATGCTGTTTACTCCGGAAACAATAAGCCTGCATCCACCACAAAATCTTGCCCCGTGCAACCACGGCTCTCTTCTGAGGCAAGGAAAAGTGCAATTTTCGCACAATCTTCCACTTCTAGGCGAAATTTCAACATCTGTTTATCTAAAAATTCTTGATGGGCTTTTTCTAAACCTTTCGGATCATCTGCCCACATTTGATCTTGGCGATCTGTACGAATCGCCCCCGGCACCAAACAATTGACGCGGATATTATCCGCCCCAAGTTCACGGGCTAAGGTGCGCGTCATGCCGAAAATGGCAGCTTTTGCAGTGGTATAACACACCATATTTGGTAAACCTTGCATCCATGACGTTGAGCCCATATTGATGATGCTGCCGCCGCCACGTTTTGCCATGATTGGCGCAATGCGCTGAATGGCAAAGAGCTGATGACGCAAATTGATGTTCATGCGATCATCCCAATAGGCCTCTGTCACCTCAAATAAGCTGTGGCGATCATCACGCGCGGCATTATTGATCAACACATCAATGCCACCAAAATGGTGCGTTGCTTGATCAATACACGCTTGATAGGCTGCAATGTCCCGCACATCACAAGGCTGAAAATAGAGATCCGGATGATTCAAGCGTGCCACTAATGCATTGCCCGCCGCTTCATCATAATCAATGAACGCAACCTTTGCCCCTTGCTGCAAAAACGCTTCCACAAAACCTTCCCCAATGCCGGATGCACCGCCTGATAAAAACAGTACTTTGTCCTTTAGGGAGTGATAAATTGCCGTTGTATAATTTTTATTCATGATCATGCTCCTAATGAAAAATAGTGGGCAGGCACCCCTTTAACAGGCGCTTTGCATTGATATAATTGTCCGCTGTGATTGTCTGATGCATCCGCATATTCGCGGGAACTTGTGACAAAAAGCGTGGTTAAATCCTTGCCGCCAAATGCCATCATGGTGGGATAACGACTGGGCACATTAAGGGTTTCGATGATGTTGCCATCCGTATTGCGTACCGTTAAACGCCCTGCGCCAAAATCTGCACTCCAATAGTGACCTTCTGCATCAAATTGCCCGCCATCGGGTTGTCCACCTTTGGCAAAAATACTGCGCTCGCCAATGATGTGGCCATTGCTTGGATCTAACGGATAGCGGTAAATCGTGGCCGTTTGGGTATCTGAATAGAGCATATGGGTGCCATCTGGCGAAAAGGCAATGCCATTGACGATGTGTAAACCAGTATCGATCACTTCAAGCGTACCGTTTGCATGCATGCAACAAAGTACCGCGCCCGCCGCTTCACTCTCAAACACTGTGCCGCACCAAAAGCGCCCCCAAGGATCGACTTTGCCATCATTAAAGCGGCTATGGGCATGATCACTTGGAATGTTCGCTAAATGTTCTATTTTCTCACCATAGGCATTCAATCGATACACACCTGTGCGCATCGCAGCAATGAAACCACCTTCTTTGATTAATCCAATACAACCAATGTTTTCAGCCACAGGCCATGATTGAAGCGCATCTTTGATTGGATCATATTGAATGATGGCATTGCCTAAAATGTCCACATAATAGAGGCATTGATCCCGCTCACTCCAAACGGGGGATTCACCGAGCAATGTTTTCACCATGTGCACTCCTTATTGTTGATTCATCTGGGCTAATTTTCTTATCAATTCATTCTCTTAGTGATCATTACTATAACAGAGATGAAAATTTTATAAAAAAATGGTTGCATTAAATCAAATCAATTGTACTATTATAGTAGTACAGTATTAAGATAATTCAAAAAACACCAAAGGAATGCCATGCAAAATCAACGTTTGAAAATTGCCATCCAGAAATCTGGTCGACTCAGCCAAGATTGCGAAAATCTCCTCAAGCAATGCGGCCTTAAAATCACCATTCAAAAAGATAAGCTCATTGCCCATGTGGAAAATATGCCCATCGACATTTTGCGTGTGCGTGATGACGACATTCCGGGGCTCATTTTTGATGGTGTGGTGGACATTGGCGTTGTGGGGCAAAACGTCCTTGAAGAAGTGGCTCTGAGCCGCGAAGGCAAAATGGACAATCAATACATTGCGTTAAAAGAACTGCCTTTTGGCGCATGCCGTTTATCCATCGCCATTCCTAAAGAACGCCCCTATCAAGATGTGACAGATCTCACAAATCTACGCATCGCAACCTCTTATCCTTATCTGTTAAAGCGCTTTTTAGATGAGAAAAACATCCCCTTTAAAACCTCAATGCTCAATGGTTCTGTAGAAGTTGCCCCGCGCGCAGGCCTTGCCGATGCCATTTGCGACCTTGTCTCAACCGGCGCAACATTAGAAGCAAATGGTTTACGCGAAGTGGATGTGATCTATCGCTCAACCGCTGCCCTCATTCAAACCACCGCGCCGATGAGTGCAGATAAGCAAGCGCTCATCAATAAACTCATGTGCCGCATTCAAGGCGTCACCCAAGCGATTGAATCAAAATACATCATGCTCCATGCGCCAAAAGATCGCTTAGAAGAGATTTGTTCATTATTGCCCGGGGCAGAAACCCCAACGATTTTACCCCTCACCAATGATCAATCGCGCGTCGCGATCCATATGGTGAGCACCGAATCCCTCTTCTGGGAGACGATGGAAGCCCTCAAGGCCAAAGGGGCCAGCGCAATTTTAGTGTTACCAATTGAAAAAATGATGGAGTAGTTGTGATGCGTACAGTTGTTTGGAATGAATTAACCACCGAAAAACAGGCCGAAATTTTACAGCGCCCTGTGCAAATGAGCGCCGAAAGTTTAGAAAGTCGTGTCCGCGCCATTGGCGAAGCGATCGAGACTGAAGGCGATGCTGCCCTGCTTCGCTTTACGGCACAATTTGATGGCACAGAATTAACTGAAGTGCTGTTGCCACAATCTGCCTTTGCCGCGGCGGAGCAAAATCTCTCTGATGAGTTCAAAGCTGCCCTTAAAAATGCGTATGACAACATCTATCAATTCCACAAAGCCCAACAAACGCCGCCGATTACAGTGGAAACGCAAAAAGGCGTGGTGTGCGAAGTGGTCACGCGCCCAATTGAAAAAGTGGGCTTGTACATTCCGGGCGGAACAGCGCCACTGTTTTCCACAGTATTAATGTTGGCCATTCCGGCGCAGATTGCAGGTTGCCAACGCATTGTGCTCGCCTCACCGCCAACGATTGCCGATGAGATCATTTATGCGGCCAAATTATGCGGCATTGACACCATTTACACCATGGGCGGCGCGCAAGCCATCTTTGCTTTAGGCCTTGGCACTGAACAAGTGGAAAAAGTGGATAAAATCTTTGGCCCGGGCAATAGCTATGTGACAGAAGCTAAACGCCAAGTGAGCCAACGCGTCAATGGTGCAGCGATTGACATGCCCGCGGGTCCATCTGAAGTGTTGGTGATTGCGGATGATTCCGCAGATCCCGATTTTGTGGCCTCTGATCTTCTGTCCCAAGCGGAGCACGGCGCGGATTCTCAAGTGATTTTAGTCACCACATCTCAAGAAATGGCTGAACGCGTCAATGCTGCGTTAGATTATTGGCTTGCGCGCCTCTCTCGAAAAGATGTGGCCACCGAATCCCTTCGCCACAGCACCACCATCATTGTGGATGATTTGACGAAAGCGGTGCACGTCAGCAATCAATATGCGCCTGAGCACTTGATTTTACAAACTCAAGCGCCGCGCGATTTATTGCCAAGCATTCAGCATGCAGGCTCTGTCTTTGTGGGGCAATATTCTCCTGAATCCATGGGTGATTATGCTTCTGGCACCAATCACGTTTTGCCCACATATGGCTATGCAAAAACGGTCTCAAGCTTGGGATTGGCAGATTTCAGTAAACGCATGACCATCCAAGAAATCTCCGAAGAGGGATTAAAAGCGTTAGGCCCCATCGTCTCTCTTTTGGCAGAGAAAGAGTTGTTAGATGCCCACAAATTAGCCGTCGATCTTCGTTTAGAGAAAGTGAAGGAGCGCGCATGAACATCGAAAAACGCAGCCTCAATACCTTAGAGCCATATTCTGTCGCGCCTCGTGATGAAGATCCGCGCGCCATCTATTTAGATGCCAATGAGAACCCTTATCCGCAAACCTTTACCCTAACCAATGCAACGTTTAATCGTTACCCTGAATCTCAGCCAACGGTATTGATTGAGCGCTATGCAAAATTTTTGGGTGTACAACCGGAGAATATTCTCGTGTCCCTTGGCGGCGATGAAGCGATTAAGCTCATCATTGAGGCATATTGCAATGGTGATGAAGATGCCATTCTCTGTTCACCACCCACTTTTAGCATGTATGCCATTGACGCTCAAGTGGTGGGTGCAAAAGTGCTCACAGCACCTTTGACACAAGATTTTCAGCTTGATGTGCCTGCCCTTTTAGAATCTATGAAAGATGCAAAAGTGGTGTTCATCTGCTCGCCAAATAATCCCACCGGCAATGTGATGAAGCTTGACGAGATGGAAACCATTTTGCGCGCTGCTGACCATGCCATTGTGGTGGTGGATGAAGCATACATTGAGTTTGCTGATCAACCAAGCTTTGCAAGCCGCTTAGCAGAATTCCCAAATCTTGCAATTATCCGCACATTGTCTAAAGCCTTTGGTTTAGCGGGCATTCGCTGCGGCTTTACGGTGGCCAATCCTGAGGTTATTCGCACCCTTAAAAAGGTGATTGCGCCCTATCCGATGCCTTCGCCCGTTGTGGCGATTGCAGAATCTGCGTTAACGGATGCCGCCATTGACCAAATGAAAGCGAATGTTGCGCGCATTCAAGCCACTAAAAGCCATTTCATCGAAGCGCTTGCCACCCTCGATTGCGTGACCAAGGTTTATCGAAGTGATGCCAACTTTGTGCTCATTGAAGTGACCGCCGCCGATGCACTGATGGCGCACCTTAAAAATGAACACATTTATGTGAAACGTCAATCGGGTGCGTTCAGTGATCTCATTCGCATCAGCATCGGGACAGATGAAGAGATGGCGCGCGTCATCACTGCCCTTAAAAATTTTGTTTAGGAGAAAGACATGCAAAATATTTTATTCATCGATCGTGATGGCACTTTAATTGATGAGCCAAAAACCGATTTTCAAATCGATTCCCTTGAGAAATTAAGTTTTGAGCCGAATGTGATTCCGGCATTGCTTGCACTACAAAAAGCCGGTTACCGTTTTGTGATGGTGAGCAATCAAGATGGACTGGGCACAGAATCTTTCCCACAAGAGACTTTTGATGCACCCCACAATAAAATGATGGCGCTCTTTGAATCCCAAGGCATTACTTTTGATGAAGTGCTCATCTGCCCACATTTTCAAGAAGATGACTGTCATTGCAGAAAGCCAAAATTGGGCTTAGTGCAACGTTATTTAGATGAAAAACTGTTTGATCCGAATCACAGTTATGTGATCGGGGATCGCCCAACGGATGTGGCATTGGCAGAAAACATGGGCATTGCTGCCATTCAATATCATCCTGAGCAACTGCCTTGGTCATTGATTGTGGAAAAATTGGTGCCCATGACTTTATGCAGCGGTGATCGCACCCCAAGAACCGCCAGCGTTACGCGCACCACAAAAGAGACGGACATCAATGTGACGGTTTATTTAGATGAAACCGGTCACAGCCACATTCACACAGGGTTGCCATTTTTTGATCACATGCTCGATCAAATCGCCACCCACGGCGGCTTTCGTTTAGAACTCAATGTGAAAGGTGACATTGAAATTGATGATCACCACACAGTGGAAGACACGGCGATTGCCCTTGGCGAAGCACTGCGTGAAGCCCTTGGCGATAAGCGCGGCATTGCCCGTTTTGGTTTTGTGTTGCCAATGGATGAATGTAAAGCCTCATGCACCTTAGATTTATCAGGCCGCCCGCATTTAGAATTTGATGCCAAGTTTAAACGTGATCAAATCGGCACATTCAGCACAGAAATGGTGTCACACTTTTTCCGCTCACTCGCCTATTCACTCGGCTGCACATTGCACTTGAAAGCCAAAGGCAAAAACACACATCACAAAATTGAATCACTTTTTAAAGTCTTTGGCCGCACATTGCGTCAAGCCATTAAAGTGGAAGGCACAGATTTACCCAGCTCTAAGGGATTATTATGATCATCATTCCAGCATTAGACTTAATCAATGGTCAAGTGGTGCGTTTGCAGCAAGGCGATTATGGCAAGCAAACCACGTTTACGGTTTCTCCCGTTGAACAATTTCAGCGCTACATTGCAGGCGGTGCGAGTTATCTTCATTTAGTGGATTTAGATGGCGCTAAAGATCCCCTCAAGCGCCAATTGACCACGATCGAACAACTGGTTAAATCCGTCAATGTGCCCATTCAAGTGGGCGGCGGCATTCGCACAGAAAAGGATGTCGAAAACTTATTAAAGATTGGCGTCACGCGCGTGGTGATTGGCTCAACAGCCATTCAATCGCCCGAGCTCGTCAAAACTTGGTTTAAGCGCTTTGGCGCAGATCGCTTGGTGCTTGCGTTAGATGTGCGCATCGAACACGGTGAAAAACGCATCGCCATCAGCGGCTGGCAAGAGACATCCCATAAAACGTTAGAATCCGTCATTGATGATTTTTTAACGGTGGGGTTAGAGCATGTTTTATGCACAGACATTTCTAAAGATGGCATGCTCAGCGGCTCAAATGTCGAGTTATATCAAGAAATTGCGGCTGATTATCCGTCCATTCAATTTCAAGCATCGGGCGGCATTGGTGGGCTCAGTGACATCAAAGCCCTTGAACCCACCAATGTTTTTGGCGTCATCGTGGGGCGCGCATTATTAGACAATCAATTTTCCGTACAGGAGGCAATCGAATGCTTGCAAAAATAGTGGCATGTTTAGATGTCAAAGATGGTGTGGTGGTCAAAGGCACACAGTTTAAAAACCATGAAATTATGGGCGACATTGTGGCACTTGCCAAGCGCTACAATGAAGAAGGCGCCGATGAAATTGTCATTTACGACATCACCGCGAGCACCAAAAATGATTTGGTGGATAAATCATGGATTCAAAAAGTCGCCGCGGTGATCGATGTACCATTATGCGTGGCTGGTGGCATTCGATCGATTGAGGATGCACAAGTGGTGTTTGATAATGGTGCACAGAAAATCTCCATCAACTCTCCTGCCTTAGCGAATCCTGATTTAATCAATGAACTGTCAGAAACCTTTGGGAAATCCCGCGTTGTGGTGGGCATTGACTCCTATTATGATCAAGCGCGCGACGATTATTTTGTTTATGCCTTAACTGGTGATCCTGACACCACATTAGAAACCGAATGGCGCACGGAAGATTGGATCAAAGAAGTAGAAAAGCGCGGCGCCGGTGAAATCGTTTTAAACATGATGAACCAAGATGGCGTTCGCCGTGGCTATGATTTGGTGCAATTGGCCAAATTCTCGGCATTGACTTCATTGCCCATCGTGGCATCGGGCGGCGCAGGCGCACCTGAGCACTTTTTAGAAGCTTACACCAAAGGCAATGCTGCGGGCACCCTTGGTGCATCTGCCTTTCATAAAAAAATCGTGCACATTGGCGAGCTCAAAGATTATCTACGCGCCAATGGCTTAACAGCCCACGGCAAAATCAATTGGGAGAAAGTGGGCGGCTTATTGCCCGTGATTGTACAGGATCATCAAACGGCGGAAGTGTTGATGTTTGGCGTGATGACGCCAGATGCCTTGAAAAAAACATTGACTGAACAGGTGGTGACGTTTTTCTCCCGCACAAAAAATCGTTTATGGACGAAGGGCGAAACCTCTGGCAATTTCTTAAAAGTGGTCAATTATACGTTAGATTGTGATCAAGATACGCTGCTCATTACCGTCAATCCCATTGGCAACACTTGTCATTTAGGCAATGCTAGTTGCTTTGATGGCGTTTCAAACCAATTGCCGTGGGTCTTTTTCAGTCAATTGGAAAAATTATTGGAATCACGTAAAAATAGTGACCCTGAAAGCTCTTACACCGCAGCACTCTATGCCAAAGGCACCAAGCGCATTGCGCAAAAAGTGGGCGAAGAAGGTGTGGAAGTTGCACTTGCGGCAACGGTGCAGGATAAAGAGGAACTCGTCAATGAAGCGGCGGATCTCTTATATCACGCAACGGTATTGCTCCATGATCAGGATTTATCATGGCAAGATGTGATTGCGGTCTTAAAGCGCCGCCATGGCCAATGATTGATCCAAATCGATCCCACTCTGATGAGTGGGATTTTTTTAACCCATTAATCTTTGTAATAGCTTTTTTGAAATGCCCGTCACTTCCAATAAACGATCACTGTAGCTGCTGTCGATCACAAATTGATTGATGTCGAGCATTTTTAACACAGGTGAAATCAATTCTGATTGTGAATACCCCAGTGCATCAGCATCTTCACGGGTGATGAGCTTTGGAAATTCCGCACGCAAATAGCTCATGCTTGCAGCGACAAACAACGGCGCAATGTGCAGTTTTGCATGCACGCGGCCAATGTTCCATAAAAAATCCACATACGCTTGATCAAAATTTTCCGTAAACAGACCTTGCAGCCATGCCAAATGCGTGGATTTTAAAGCATCAATGCGACCTTCTAAATAATGCGCCGTTGTCTCATTGCCCTGCAATTGCGCATAAAACTGTTCCGTCAGCTGCCCAAGCTTTGGCAAAACAAGCGGCTGCAATGTGCGCAAAATTTCCACATCTGCTTGTGTAAAATGGTTAATGTCCAGCAATACATCTAAATCTTCATTCGTAATGCCGAATGTATTTTTTATGCTCATCCTTACTCCTTCATTTTGTATTTATATTGGTCAGTTCAACTGACTTTTCTGAGAGTAGCAATGAAATTTTCTAAATTCAAGATTCTTATCATCAGAGAATTTTCTCACATCCTGTTTATTGATTAATATCAACAATATTGATCTCATCTACCCTTAAAAATATTGATAAATCATCATCTTAATTCATAAGATGGCAAGTATATAGGATCAATATGACAAGCACATGACAGGCATGAAATAAAAAAAGACCAGCGATGCTGGTCATTCAATCACCATTAAATAGGCATCAGCTCATTAAACGCTGTAACAATTTTTTCGAGATGCCTGTCACTTCTAATAGGCGCTCGTTGTAACTGTTGTCGATCACGAATTGATTGATGTCGAGCATTTTTAGAATCGGGGACACCAATTCAGATTGCGTGCATCCTAAAGTTTGCGCCGCTTCATAGCTGATTAATTTTGGAAACTCCGCACGCAAATAGCTCATGCTTGCCGCGACAAACAATGGCGCAATGTGCAATTTTGCATGCACGCGACCAATGTTCCATAAAAAATCCACATACGCTTGATCAAAATTTTCCGTAAATAGACCTTGCAGCCATGCCAAGTGCGTGGCTTTTAACGCTTCTAAACGCCCCTCTAAATAGTGAGCAGTGGTTGGGTTGCCTTGTAATTGAATATAAAATTTTTCTGTTAATTCTGGGAGTTTAGACTCAACAATCGGGCGCAATCGGTGGAGTGTCGCCACATCCGATTCAGTAAAATTATTAATATCTAATAAAACATCTAACTCTTCATTTTTAATGCCAAATGTATTTTTTATGGTCACGAACTTCATTCCTTACAATTCACGATTTGCTTAACAAGTTTATAATAGTTCTTTAATGTATGAGATCCATTGATTTACATAAATACGCCTTTCTCATCATTAATTGGGAGTGGTTAATCTTTTAATGCCATTTTATAGTAGCATAAAATTTTTTTATTGTGCCCACACTACTTACTTTTCATTACGCTCAAACCGAAACATCAAAGTTTGATGATAAAATTTGGTCAATTTTAAACAGTGCTATCATTTTATAAAAAAGTCTGTATAATTCACAGGCTTCATTGAATTCTAGAGTCTACATGCATATTTCTATATTTGCCTCACCCTCGCGCGTCAAGCCGCCACGTAGTATTCCGTGAACACCCTCCCTTTTTAATCAAGTTAAGGTGCCTCAAATCACTTTGAGGTAGATATATTATTTATGCTTTTTTCAGACTTAGATCTACATCCTATTTTATTAAACGCGTTAAATGAAATGGGCTATCAATCCCCGACGCCTGTGCAATCTGAAGTATTACCGATTGCATTAACCGGTCAGGATTTAATGGTGAGCAGCCAAACAGGTAGCGGTAAAACCGCTGCATTCTTATTGCCTGTCTTAAATATTTTATTAGACTTACCGGCTGAAAAGCGCCCGTTCCGTCCTAAAGGCGAACGTGGTTTTGGTAAGATGAAAGAGAACATTAAACCTAAAGCATTGGTGCTTTGCCCAACGCGCGAATTGGCGCAACAAGTGGCAAAAGAAGCCATTCGCTTAAAAGGTATGGCCAAAGGCGTTCGCATCTCCACAGTTGTGGGCGGCATGCCATATGGTCAACAAATCCGCGAATTAGAAAACGTGACCATTTTAGTGGCAACCCCTGGCCGTTTGTTAGACTTATACAATCAAAAAGTCATCAACTTGTCAGAAGTTGAATTCTTCGTGGCCGATGAAGCCGATCGTATGTTAGATCTAGGCTTTGCTGAAGACTTAGAACTCATTCACAAAGCTTGTACAAACTGCGAACAAAACTTAATGTTCTCAGCCACATTCCCTAAAAACATCATGCGCTTAGCTGAAGAGATGATGACAGAACCTCATAAAATTGAGCTCTCTTCAAAAAGCATCTTAAATGAAAACATCACACAACAAATCAACTTTGCCGATGACAGATCTCACCAAAGAGAATTGTTAATGCATTGGTTGCGTTCTCCATCTTTAGATCAAGCAGTTGTGTTTACCCCAACGCAAATCGAAAGTGAAGAAATCGCTGAATTGTTAGAAGATGAAGGTTTTTCTGTGACATTCTTACACGGTGGCATTCCACAAAAAGTGCGTAACCGTCGTTTAGAAACATTGCGTAAAGGCCGCACTAAAATCTTAGTGGCGACAGACGTTGCCGCTCGTGGTATCGACATCGCCACGGTGACACACGTCATCAACATTGGTTTACCAATGAAAGCGGAAGATTACGTGCATCGTATTGGTCGTACAGGCCGTGCGGGTCGTAAAGGTGATGCCATCAGCTTAGTGAATGTCCGCGATCATAAACGTGTGCGTGACATCTCTGATTACACTTCTTTCAAAATCGATGTTTTAACGGTTGAAGGTTTAGAGCCAACCTTAGATCCTAATGATTTTAGAGAAAGCCGCAACAAAAAAGGTGGCCGTTCACGCCGTGGTAATGGTGGTGGCAATGGTCGTTACGGTAAATCATCTGGCGGTGCACGCCGTTCTGATCGCGGTGGTGATCGTGAACGCGCCCCACGTGCTGAACGTGAAAACCGTGAACCTCGTGGTGGTGAAGCACGTGCTGAAAAACCAAAAAGAGAACGTAAATCCTCTTCTGAGTTTTTTGATGCACCTAAAGGTGATCGCGATTCTCGTGGCGCTGAAAAAAAACGTTTTAAGTCTGAACGATCAGACCGCCCTGCACGTCCTGCAGGCGACCGTCCTCGTGCCCCTAAAGCACATTCAAGACGCACTCGCTCAGAATAATCTCGAGCTCGTCTAGCCATCTCCTATGCTTTGTGTCTATAATGGGCACTTTAGCATAGGAGATTTTTTATGAAAAACGCTTTAAAAATCATCACACTTTCTGCTGCTGTATTGGGTTTAAGTGCTTGTGCAACCACAGAACCCTCTGCATTTAAAGGCTATGAAACAGCCACTGTAGAAAATTATGTATGCGGTGCGGATAAAGTGACAGCAACCTTCATGAACAATGATCAAAACAGCATTGCCCTAGTCTCTGTGAATGGTGAAGCACCCGTTTTATTGGCCAATGTCATTTCTGCAAGTGGCGCTAAATATGCCGGCGGCATTTACGAATTATGGACAAAAGGCAAAACGGCCACTTTCACCAATTTTATGGGTCAATCCAAAAATGGTGTGGCATGTAAATCTGCCTCTTAATATCAGCTGAATCATAAAAAAAGCATTGTGAAAACAATGCTTTTTTTGTTTCTGTTATTGAATATACTTATTCATCAATTTCAGGATGCTGTAAAATCAACTGTTCCCGACGCTTTTGTAAGCGGGCAATCTCTTCATCGATGCTTTCAATTTTGCCCTCAATGCGATCATAATGGGCTTGCAAAATTTCTTTCGCCTCACGTCGATTCGATGCCACGGGTGTTTCACCACTCAATGGGCGATTGGCCGTCTCTTTCATGTGATACACCGTGATAAAACCAACGCCAGCTATCACCATCAAATAATATGCGGGCATGTATAAATTGTGCGTGGTTTCCACAAGCCAAGCCGCAACGGTTGGGGTAAAACCTGCAATCAATACCGAGATATTAAAGGCAATTGCCATGGCACTGTAACGCACATGAGTTGGGAAAATCGCCGGTAAAATGGATGCCGTCACACCTGTAAAACAGCTCAATAAAGTTGCTAAAACCATCAAACCCAAAAAGATGAGCACAACATTACCCGTATTGATGAGGTAAAAAGCCGGAATGGCGCACATAAACAGACCAATGCTGCCCATCTGCACAAAAATACGGCGGCCAAAACGGTCACTCAACAAACCAATCACTGGCTGAATCACCAAAATACCAAGCATAATGGCAATGATGATCAACACACCATGATCCACGCTGTACTCAAGATTGTGAGACAGATAACTTGGCATGTACGTCAATAACATATAGTAAGTGACATTTGTTGCCATCACTAAACCGATGCACACCAAAATGCTTTTAAAATTATTACGGATGATCTGTAACAACGACTCTTTTTCTTCGCCTTCACCCTTTTCTAAACTTTCGGTATGCTTTTGGAAAGTGGGTGTTTCATCTAGGGCACTGCGTAAATACATGCCAATGATACCAAGGGGGCCTGCAATGAAAAATGGAATTCTCCAGCCCCATTCCTCAAAGCGCTCTTGCCCAAGCAACATCGTGATGACAACCACCACACCTGCACCCAATACAAAGCCTGCAATCGAGCCAAAATCCAACCAACTGCCCAAAAATCCGCGTTTACGATCAGGTGCATATTCTGCCACAAAAATCGCCGCGCCTGTGTATTCACCGCCCACAGAAAAGCCCTGTGCCAATTTAGCAATTAAGAGCAAAACAGGTGCCCAAATGCCGATGGTTGCATACGATGGAATGAGCCCGATGGAAAACGTACTCACGGACATAATGATGATGGTGATGGCTAGAATTTTCTGGCGGCCAAATTTGTCCCCAAGCACACCAAAAAAGATACCACCGAGCGGTCGCACTAAAAATGGAACGGAAAATGTGGCCAAAGATGCCACCAATTGCACGCTTGGGGATGCTTCCGGAAAGAAGACTTTACCCAGCACATAGGCTAAGAAACCATACACACCAAAGTCAAACCACTCAATGGCGTTACCAAGTGCGGCGGCTGTGATTGCCTTTTTAAATTGATCATCCTTGATGATGGTGATGTCTTCTAGCTCAAGGGGTTGAAGATTCTCTGTTTGTGTCGCCTCTGACATTGGTTCTCCTTTCTCATAGATCGGGTCGCCAATCGAAATGCCTTACATACATAATAACTAAAATTTATTATTACCTACATATACAGTGAACGTATCGTGCCATATAATCGGTTTTTATTCTCTGATAATACAACTCAATACTTAATTTTAATCAAAACTACCGATGGATCGTTAATTTTAGGTTACATTAAGATTGACAAACATAAATAATCGTCCATTAGGATAACAAATTTTAGCTCATTTATCATTTAAAATATCAATTAATCCTGTTTTGGCTGACAATTTGGGCACCAAAATGTCGAGCGCTGCGCCACCACACATTTTTCAATCAATGTGCCACAGGTTAAACAGGGTTCACCTTCACGCCCGTAAACAGAGAGCATTTGCGCAAAATAGCCATGCGTGCCATCGGGCTGAATAAAATCACGCAACGTAGTGCCGCCATCTTGAATCGAGCGCGCCAATACTGCACGAATATTGCTCACCAATGCGGTGCATTGCGCTTGTGTTAAATCTTGTGTGCGAGTCAAAGGATGAATGCCGCTCATGAATAATGACTCATTGGCATAAATATTCCCAACGCCCACCACAAAGCGCTGATCCATCAAAAATGCCTTAATCGGCTGCTTTTTGCGGACAATGATGGACTGAAAATAATCGACATTAAACTCATCACTCAAAGGCTCGGGGGCCAATTTTGTGAGATAATCTGGCGTCACATCTCCTTGATAGAGCTGTACAAAACCAAAACGGCGCGGATCATGATAACGAAGCTCCCTTCCATTTGAGAGATGAAACACCAAGTGATCATGCTTTTTTAAAGGCTCATCAGGCAAGCTCACGCGTAAACTGCCGGACATGCCTAAATGCACAATCAAATAAAAGCCTGCCGTGTGAATCATCAAATATTTGGCACGGCGCGTGACATCCGTAATGGTTTGATTTTCCATTAATAAAATGGCATCCTCCACAGGATAGCGCAATGATCGATGATGAATGTCGATTTTCGTGATCGACTCATTGAGCAAATATGGTGCAACGCCGCGCTTGGTGGTTTCGACTTCTGGTAATTCTGGCATGATGATCCCGCTCGTTTGAAAACATGGTAAAATCGCTTCATTGTACTCATAATGGATCTGTTATGCACCACCCTATTCTTCCTTTATCGCGCATTTTGACGCTCGCAGGCTATGCCATTTTATTCATCACACTGTTGCTTGGCATCGTGCTGAAAAAAATTCATTCAGAATTGCCGGAGGGCTTTTTGATCATCATTTGGATTGTGCCACTCCTCTTTCCTTTGCGCGGTTTACTGCAGGCAAAACGTTATACCCACGCTTGGGGCAGCTTTTTGGCGTGTTGGTATTTAGTGGTGGGCGTGGATTTATGGCAAGCGAATCCCGCGATCTCCGCAACAGTTTTAATGAGCACCACCATTTGGTTCACAGGCATGGTGCTCTTTGCACGCTTTTCACCCTTTGATTGGAAAGTGATTCCGCGCCCACGTGGTAAGTGATGACATCCATCCCCACGCATTAAAAAAGGTTGGCATTGCCAACCTTTTTACTTTCACTGTGTGAACATTAATGCATTATTCATACGATAAAGCCACAGCCACCAATTGATCCTCAAAATCAAAAATTTCATCCACAGAAGTGATCGGATGGCGTACACTCTCTTTATTTTCATCAAATGTTTCAATATATTTTTGAGCGCGATTAAAATGCAAACGACAAATGGGCTTACGATTATTGTCATCATACAAAATGCCAAAGTAGCTTTTGGTATCGCGCGCCACGATTTTATTCGGGTCAATGTGTTTACGCACAATTGCCTTCACAATGTTAAAGCCCTCAATCTCCTCTAACGTGGTGACGATGCCATCATCTTTATCCTGATCATCTTCTTGTGTCTCTGTGGCATCCGATGACAAAACCGGCTTCACTTCAACATCGCCCGCCATTGCTGATTTTAATCTTGCATTGATGCGATCATTGATGAATTGTGAAAAAGCTTTAATAATTAAAGGAGAAAACTGCTCACGCACTTTTTGAGTGATTTGCCCATCATACACACGCGAAATGAATACACGCATAAAATCATCTTCAGGTTCTTTTAACTGAGCACCTAAAATCTTTTTTATGGCATTGAGGTATTTCAACTCACCGGCTGAATTTAACACAGACTCCACATCAAAATTATTTTTAGCCAATTTACGCAATTCAGAAATGGCTAAATCATCTAATTCTAATAAATCAATTTCCAAAAATGGCTTCTCATCCATCTTATTTGGACTGTCTAGATCCGTATAAAACTTATAGATTTGACCATTGGTTAAAATGGCAAGTTTTGCAGTGGTTGTGGTGAAATATCTGAACAATTGGGCAGAATGATGCACACTTAAATCTTCATTGATCTTTTTCGCTTCAATCAAAATTTGTAATTCACCATTATGCATGATGGCATAATCGACTTTTTCACCTTTTTTAATGCCCACATCTGCTGTATATTCAGGGATCACTTCACTTGGATCAAAAATATCATACCCCAACACTTGCCCGATAAAAGGTAATAAAAATGCCGTTTTCGTGGCTTCTTCTGTTTGAATTGAATCTTTTTGTTGTCTGATCTTGCCTGACAATGCGGTGAGTTTTTCTGTAAATTCCATATTTATACCTTTATCATTATTTATCATCTTTTTTATGCTGCTTCTAGTGATCATATGAGGTTATCGCATCGATTTCAAGACCGAATGCTCAAGCTTTGTGATCTTCAAAGTGCCGGTGTTTGCAAAGGCAGCCATTGCCCGTGTTGAGTTATTAGGATAAATCCGACTCGACAATGCCGCAATGCCATCATTGACAAACACCTCAATGGAGGATGCATCCATCAATATCCTCAATGTCAGCGCATCTCCTATGGGTAAAGGAATGGAGCGCTCATCATCGCTGCCCGATGCCATATGACTTAAATCCAAAAATAAACGCCCACAAGATTGATCTATATACAACGCTGCATATTCAGAAAAATCACCGGAGGCTGCCAAATACAGCCCTGCTTTGTCTGCGGTTGTTTGCGTCAAATCAATTTGGCAAATGATCTCTGCACTTTTAGTCGAGAGATAGAGATTTTCAATGCCATTCGTTAGATTAATGTGCGTTCGCGTTGTGGGCTCACTTCGTAGCATAGACAATTCCCGTATAGGATTTTGTGTGAGCAAACCTGCATCATTAATCTCAATCTCCCGCGGCACCGTCAACACACCTGCAAACCCATCGGCCGCGCTTGGCATATTCGCCTCCCACATGTCCATCCATCCGATCACAATGCGCCGGCCATCCGCGGACACAAAACTTTGAGGCGCATAATAATCATGCCCGTGATCGAGCTCCTGAAAATCCGCGGTCGCTGTAAATACCCCTGCTGCATATTTGCCAAGCCAATAACCTGCTTGAAAAAGATTACGATAATCATAACCTTTCGCTTGCATGCCTTGAGGCGAACACATCAATACCGCATGATCATCCACAAACATTAAATCCGGGCATTCAAACATATAAACATCCGTACGATCCGTTTGCCAAAAAATTCGCTCAAAGTGCCAAGTATGAAGATCATCCGAGCGATAGAGCAACAGCTCTGCCCCGCGGGATTCATGTGCTGCCCCTAAAATCATTTTATAATCTTTGGCATCTTGCCACACTTTTGGGTCACGAAAATGCATGTAACCTTCAGGGGGTTCAATGATGATGCCTTGTTTATGAAATTTTATGCCATCTTCACTGGTGGCCAAGCACTGCACTTGGCGAATGATGGGCGGCTCCACCGAATCATTCACAATCACATGACCTGTGTAAAACAGATAAAGTAGATCATCCTTCACCAACGCCGAACCTGAAAAACAGCCATCTTGATCATAAGGCTCTGAAGGCGTCAACGCGATCGGCTGAGGCTGCCAATGCACCATGTCATCACTCACCACATGCCCCCAATGCATCAATCCCCATTTTGGCGCATCCGGATGATGTTGAAAAAAGACATGATATTGCCCTTTGAAATACACCAAGCCATTGGGGTCATTGAGCCAACCGCGCTCTGGGGCAATGTGATAATGAGGATACCAACGTTCGATGTTCATGCGTTCTCCGACAAATGATGGATCATACCTTTCATCTTAACAAGGATTCTCACAAACGTCAGGCAATAAAAAAGACCGCAAAACGGTCTTTTTACATTAAGATCCTATCATTTAGATCAATTTTACATACTCTTGCGCAATCAATGCTGAGTTGGCACTGGCTTTGGCTAAATAGGTTTCAAAGTCCATATCGTTGCCTTCATTGTGCGTCACATCACTCAATGAGCGCAGCACAATCCATGGCGTGCCCAATTTTTCACACACGCAGGCAATCGCTGCCGCTTCCATATCCACCGCAACCGCTTGGTCAAATTTGGCCTGAATGCGTTTAAATGCTTCTGAATCTTTGGTCACAAATTGATCACCGGATACAATCAATCCAATGTGATGCGGCACATTCAACTCATTGAGCACAGTTTCAATGCCCGTTAAATCGGCATGACCTTGCTCAAAAATAAAGCGCGGATCCGTGGGCGTATTTGGCCCAATGTCAAAGTCATGATATTGCAAGCGATTGGCAATCACCACATCGCCCACAGATTGACCCAATTTTGTGCCGCCTGCGCTGCCAATATTGATCACTTGCTTAGGTGCAAAAGCTTTGATTAAAGTTGTGGCCGTATAAGCGGCATTGACTTTACCAATGCCAGATTTTGCCACCACAACTGCTTGACCACCGAGTAAACCCTCATGAATTTCAATGCCATCGATCGTTGATGCCACAACATTTTCCATGCGCGCCACTAAAGCACCCACTTCTTCATCCATTGCACCAATGATCACGTGTTTATCATTTGCCATGTTTTTGTCCTTTATATAAAAAAAGCTTTAGTGAAGACTAAAGCTTTTGTTGAATCTTTAAATCTTATTCCGCGCGATTACGCATGTGTGGGAATAATAACACATCACGAATGGAGGCAACATCTGCAAAGATCATGACCAAGCGGTCAATCCCGATGCCTTCGCCTGCTGTTGGCGGTAAGCCATATTCCAATGCTGTGATGAAGTCTTTATCTAAATGCATCGCTTCATCATCGCCTGAATCTTTCTCAGCCACTTGCGCCATAAAGCGTTGGTATTGATCTTCTGCGTCATTTAACTCAGAGTAACCATTGCCCACTTCGCGGCCGCCAATGAAGTATTCAAAGCGGTCAGTGATGAGTGGATTGTCATCATTTTTACGCGCCAATGGTGACACTTCTGATGGATAAGCGGTGATGAATGTTGGCTGCATCAAGTTTTCTTCAACTTTTTCATCGAAGATTTCCATCAAGATTTTACCCCAACCATCTGAATCTTTGAATTTAATGCCGATGGATGTCGCCAATTGTGCAACACCTTCACGGGTATCTAAATCAAAGGCTTTCGCTTCAGGATAATAATGAATGATGGATTCTTGCACCGTCATGCGCGTGGCAGGTTTGCTGAAATCTAATGTCAAACCTTGATAAGGCACTTCGGTTGAACCTGTCACTTCCATGGCCAATGTGGTCATCAACTCATCAGTGAAATTCATCATGTCTTGGTAATCTGCATAAGCCCAATACCATTCCACCATGGTGAACTCAGGATTATGACGAGTAGACACGCCTTCATTTCTGAAGTTACGGTTCACTTCGTACACTTTTTCCATGCCGCCCACAACCAAGCGTTTGAGATACAACTCAGGCGCGATGCGAAGATAAAATTCCATATCTAACGCGTTGTGATGCGTGATGAAAGGTTTGGCATTTGCCCCACCCGGAATCGGATGCATCATTGGCGTTTCTACTTCTTCAAAACCTTTGCTGTCAAAGAAGTTACGAATCGTGCGCATGATTTGCGTGCGTTTACGGAACACTTCACGGGCTTCCATATTCACAATCAAATCCACATAACGCTGACGATAACGCGCTTCAATGTCCGTTAAGCCATGGAATTTATCTGGCAATGGACGAAGAGATTTAGTCAATAAGTCAATCTCTGAGACACGAACCGTCAATTCACCTTTATCAGAGCGCGACACCACACCTGACACACCGATGATGTCACCAATGTCCCAATGCGTGAACTCTTCAAACTTCTCTTGACCGATCAAACCTGTATTTAAGAAAAGTTGAATGTCGCCCGTCTGATCACGAAGCACAACAAAGCCACCTTTGCCGAATAAACGCTTAGACATGATGCGCCCAGCCATTTTTACGTGAATCGCTGCTTCTGCCAACGCTTCCTTATCCATGTTTTCTGCACGCTTGTGTAAATCTTTCGCGTGCGTATCCTTACGGAAATGGTTTGGGAACGCAACAGGCTTTTCCTTTCGAATGGCAGCCAATTTTTCACGGCGTTCGGTAATCAAATGACTTTCGTTTACTTCTTCGGTTTTAATATCTTGACTCATAATTCTTTGACATAAAAGTTAATAAAAAGAGAGGAATCAGCTTGAGTAGTTCGGTGCTTCTTTTGTAATGGTTACATCATGCACGTGTGACTCACGCATCCCTGCGTTTGTAATTTGTACGAATTGTGGTTTCACATTCATTTCAGCAATTGTACCGCAACCCACATAACCCATACCTGCGCGAATGCCGCCCATCAATTGATGCACGATGGGCACCAATGAGCCTTTATACGCTACGCGGCCTTCAATGCCTTCAGGTACGAGTTTATCGGATGTGGTGCCTTCTTGGAAATAACGATCCGAAGAACCTGCACCCATTGCGCCTAATGAACCCATGCCGCGATAAGATTTATATGCACGGCCTTGGTAGAATTCGATGTCGCCAGGTGCTTCATCTGTACCGGCTAATAAACCACCAACCATGATGCAAGATGCACCTGCTGCCAATGCTTTAACCATATCACCTGAGTAACGTACGCCACCATCAGCGATCACAGGAATGTTGCGGCCTTTTAAAGCTTCTGCAACGTTGGCAATCGCACTAATTTGTGGCACACCGATACCGGCAATGATGCGTGTTGTACAGATTGAGCCAGGGCCAATGCCCACTTTAACGGCATCTGCGCCAGCTTCTGCCAAGGCAATCGCAGCATCAGCAGTTGCGATGTTACCAGCAACGATTTGAATGTGAGGATATCTTTCTTTTGTCCAACGCACGCGATCAATCACGCCTTTAGAGTGACCATGCGCCGTATCGATGATGATCACGTCAACACCAGCGGCTGCGAGTGCTTCGATGCGCTCTTCTGTGCCAGCGCCTGCGCCCACAGCAGCACCTACGCGCAATTGCTCATTGGCATCAACACATGCATTTGGGAAAGATTGAGAGCGAGAGATGTCTTTCACCGTCACTAAACCACGAAGTTCATTGTTGTCATTGACAATCACTAAACGCTCAACGCGGTGTTGTTGTAATAAATCTACGATCTCTTCGCGGCTTGTGTGTTCTTTCACTGTGATTAAACGATCACGTGGCGTCATCACATCTTTCACGCGAATGGCTAAGTTATCATGGAAGCGAACATCACGGTTGGTCACAATGCCCATCACTTTGCCCGCATCGATCACCGGTGCGCTTGAGATTTCAAACGTGGTGAACATGTGGCGAAGTTCGGCCAATGTCATATCTGGTGTCACAGTCACGGGATCTGAAATGATGCCGTTTTCGAATTTCTTCACTTTGCGCACTTCGGCGGCTTGTTCTTCAATGGTTAAGTTCTTATGAACAATACCGATACCACCTTGTTGTGCCATCGCAATGGCTAAACGGCTTTCGGTCACTGTGTCCATCGCAGCCGATAGCAGTGGAATGTTTAAACTGATGGATTTGGTCAGTTGAGTCTTTAAAGATACATCTTTAGGAAGGACTTCTGAGTACCCTGGAACGAGTAAAACATCATCGAAAGTTAGCGCTTGCTCAATAATTCGCAACATATATTAGATCCCCTGAAAGGTTGGTTTGCCAAAAAAGATTGGCTCGGGATTTTAACACAGATTGCCGCGAATTGGCTATTAGCTTTCCATCTCAATGTGGTCAATGAGCAATTGTAAAGATCGTCGTCCGCGCCATTCATTGACATCGAGTTTATATAAACATCGTACTTTTTGCGTCTTTTCCTGCCAATCTGAGGCTTTAAAGAAGGCAATCCCATCAAAATAGAGATTGGCCTCAAGATGCTTTAGGGTCAATTTAAGGTGCAGATTTTTTAAAATCTTAACATCCACCACTTCAAAAGTATTGTCAAAAAGCGGTTCTGGAAACATTTGCCCCCACGGCATCGCTGTTTTTAGGATGCCTGCATGTTCAATGGTCAGATCACTTGGGAATAAAGGACCATCGGTATACATCACTTTTTGATCTAAACCGCCCCATAATTTCTCAACTTTTTGATTCAACGCCGCACGAAAATCCTCTAAACGAGATTCATACAGCGTTAAACCTGCCGCCATCGCATGGCCACCAAATTGTTTAATGATGCCTGGATTTTCTGTGGCAATCTCATCGATCACATCACGTAAATGAATGCCTGCAATCGAACGCCCCGAACCTTTTAACAGCTCATCGCTCTCTTTTGCAAAAATAAACGTGGGGCGATCAAAACGCTCTTTGACGCGGGATGCCACAATGCCAATCACGCCTTGATGCCAAGAAGCATCATATAGCGCCAATGCACTTGGCAATGCATCCGCATTTAAAGTGATGGCATCTAAAATGTGTTGGGTTTCTGCCGTCATTGAGCGCTCAATCTCTTTGCGCTCTTGGTTAAACTCAAACAATCGTTCGGCATAATATGCCGCTTGCTGCCTTGAATCTGTCAATAAACATTCAATACCAACGCGCATATCATCTAAACGCCCCGCCGCATTGAGTAAAGGCGAGATGCCAAACGCAATGTCTGTGGTGGAGAGCTCAGATTGATTTTTACCCGACACGGCCAATAATGCCTCAATCCCAACACACGTGCGCCCACGGCGAATGCGTTCAATGCCTTGCTGCACAAGGCAACGATTGTTGCGATCAAGGGGCACTAAGTCTGAAATTGTGCCCAGCGCCACCAAATCAAGATAATCACCGAGATTTGGCGCAGTCTCTTTTGATAAATATCCATGGGTTAAAAGCGCACGGCGCGTTGCAGTGAGCACATAAAATGCAACGCCCACGCCACACAACGCACGACTTTCAAATGTGCTGCCCACTAAATTAGGATTGACGATCACCGCGGCATTTGGCAATACATCGCCCGGCAAATGATGATCTGTGACAATCACCTCAATGCCATATTGATTCGCGCGCTCAATGGCTTCAATGCTTGAAATGCCATTATCCACCGTGATGATGAGCTCTGGCTGATCTTTTGCCACGATCTCTTCCAGTAAAGGCGTTGTTAATCCATAACCATCTAACATACGATTAGGAATGCGATAACGCACCGACTCAGCGCCAAAGGCACGCAGTAAACGCATCATTAAAGCAGTTGAGGTTGCGCCATCCACATCATAATCGCCCACAATCAGAATGCTTTGCTGATGCATCACAGCTTGAGCAATGCGTTCCCCAGCTGCTTCACAGCCTTCTAAAGTAGAAGGCGGACACATATCCTTAAGACTAAAGGTCAAATCTTCGATGGATTGAAAATTTCGGCGCTGCAAGACGCGATTTAATAACGGCACAGTGCTTAAAGTCGCCGCTGTGCTCACAGTGCGTTCAGTAATGATCATTCGGCTAAATATCGATAAGTGAATTTCGGGCGGATCAAGACAAATTTAAATTTCTTATTATAAATAAAACGTTCACCATCCACCGTATCGATGATGACATTTTGAATCAAGCCTTGATCAACCGCCGCAAGTGTTGGCGCTAAGAGCATATTCGCAATCTGTGTGCGGGCATCTAGCCAGCCTAAAATATCATTGTCAGACACTTTGCTGACCAAGCGATCATCCACCACGCAGATGTTTGGATGATTATGCACCATTTGTGAAAAATCAGCCGTTGAGTTGCGAAGCGGAAAATAGGATAAACCTGCGGCATTACCAACACCACGGACAATGGCACTGTCTGAGAAAATGGCAGAATACTCAATCTCTTGGCGATTGAATGCATGCTCACCACCATTGCCCCATGGCCAAAAATCCACAATCGGATCATATTTTTGGCGCATGCGTAAACGATTATACGAATAAGTTTTCAGCCACTGCTGCGCATTGATGAATTGCTCTTGCCAATAGGCGGCATCTTCCCCACTTAAACCATAACTGCCTGAATCGCGATCTTGCGGTGTGATTTTCCAAAGGGGCGTGGAGGTCACTTGATTGTGCTGCTTTAACGAGATGAACCAGTCGCCGCCTGTTGTGACAATCGAGTCTTCAGCAAAGGAGAAATGATGGGCAAAATCCTCTGCCATCTTTTGTACCATGTGCCCACGCAATGCTGTGGGTCCAACTTTTGTGAGCAATGTTAATTTAAACCAGTTGTTTGAGCGCACACGAATGCCACTGGCATCTAAGCCGCAGCGCGCCCACGCCACATTGTCTGGCAAATGTAGATACGTATCTAATGCATCTTTAATCGTATGATGATGAGTTTTATGTGATGTGGATAAACGTAAAAATTTCTCGTACGCACCATCAAGCGCCACAGAGGCAATGTTGCTGCTCCAGGCTTTTGGTAAACGATTTGTTAAACACGGTATGATGAATAAAACTGTACTCATTATTTAGCGACACCACATAAATTCACGAAAGATCATCTAAGTATATTTTTACCCATTAATCTTCTTAATGATAAAGAAATACTCACCATCTTTTACCCAAAATTTCATTAATTGATTAGAAGTTTTGCCTAAAAATGCCTTAAAGTCAATTTCCGAGTGCGGATCTGTGGTCACAACTGTGATTTCTTCGCCCTCATTCATTTTTTGCAATGCCTGTTTTGTTTTCAAAATGGGCATCGGACAGTGTAAATTTTTTAAATCTAAAATTTCCATAATCCTTCAACTGTTATAACGAACACGCCATAATGATGGCATCTTCTCGCCCTTTGGCGGTGGGATAATAGTTTTTGCGCACATCAATCTCATGAAACCCTTCGCTTTCATATAAACGACGAGCCGGAGCATTGCTCATGCGCACCTCTAAAAATAGACTGTAAATACCTTTATCCTTGAGGATCGCTTTGAGGTATTGTAATAATTGTCGGCCATAACCGTGACCTTGCTCATCGGGATCGATGGTGATGTTCAATAAAGTGGCTTCATCTAACACCGTCATCACAAAAGCATAGCCTAAAATCTGTTGATTGCGCAAAATTTTAATTTTTTCATCATGCCCATCGACCATATTGCGCATCACTTTTTCTTGCCAAGGGATCGGATATGCCCTGCGTTCAATGGCATAAAGGGCGGCAAAATCTGCCGGTATAATGGGCTCAAAGCATAGTGTTTGCATGGATTATCCTATCAGCCTTTTCATGTCTTGCCAGGCGTTGCGTTTCTCTTCAGGGAATTTTAATAATTGGTAAGGATTATAACTGACTTGCACCGGTATCGCCCGCCCATCCACCTTCAGGTGAAATTGCCCAGTGCGCAGTTGTTCAAATGGCAATTGCACATTCAAGACCGCGCGCGCAGCATGACGGCCTAAAATCAAAATGCGCTCAGGCATCTGTGCGATCATCTCATTGAGTAAATGCCCCGAGCATTCTGCCTCTTCAGCGGCGCTGATCAAACTTTGCAAAGGGGCACATTTTACATAAGGCGTGATGAAAACATCATCGCGCGAATATTTAACTGCTTTGAGCATCTCATCAAAGAGCTGCCCAGCGCGCCCGGCTAAAGGCTGACCGGCAATGTCCTCTTGAAGCGTCGGCGCTTCTGTAATGACCATCAATCGCGCCTTTGCATGCCCCGCGCCTTTGACCACTCGCGTGCGTGCTTTCGACAATTGACAAGCGCTGCACATTGCCGCATCGATGTGTATCGCATGCGTACTGTGGCTGATGGCCTCAGCAATGTATGGTTCAGCGGCACTGATTGTCGGCTGTGGTTTTGCCACTGGTACAATCGGCTGACTCTCTGGCATCTCCACAGGCTTAGGTGCGCGCATGACCTCAGCAGGCGGTGCAACAGGTGCAACTTCAGGCAATGGTGGCAATGAGACTCGCGCGCGCTCTTCAATCTCAGCGGTGATTTCAATCTCATAAGCAGGATCACCACTGGTGCGTGAATGCCACAGTGGGATCTTTAATAATCGAAGGTATTGAGCGTGTTGATCAGTCATTCTTTTTGTTACGCTCACCGCGCGCTTTGATCAATGCCAAAAAGCGTTTTTTGCGAATGTGACGACGATAGAACCAATAAATCGGTGATGAAATTCCGTATAAAAATGCCGTTAAGAAAAGCACAATCGAAGGTGATGCAATGAGCATGCCAGCATACAACACCACAATGATCAAGGTCGTAAAGCGCACACGTTTAATGGCAACCGTTTTAAAACTGTAGAACAAAAAGTTCGACACCATCATTAAACCGGCATACAACGTAATGATCACCATTAAACCTGTCACATCATGACCGGTATAACTTAAATCCGTGCCAATAGCAGCCCCAAGCTTTTTAAGCCCAACTTCCCCTGCCCACACAGCACCTGCAACAATCGCCGCAGCTGTCGGACTTGGCAGCCCCACAAAATAACGTTTATCCACAGAGCCAATTTGCACATTAAAGCGCGCCAAACGAAGCGCCGCACAGGCTAAATACACAAATGAGGCAAACCAACCGATGCCAATCACTTTAGAGACTTCACCTAAACCTTGAAAGGACCACATATAAACCAAAATGGCAGGCGCAGCACCAAAGGCGATCACATCGGCTAAGGAGTCATATTGCTCACCAAAACTGCTTTGTGTATTGGTCATGCGTGCAACGCGCCCATCCATACCATCTAACACCATGGATACAAAAATGAGCACAGCGGCTTGGGCAAAACGCCCTTCTAAAGCTAAGAGAATCGAGCTAAAACCCGTCATCAAAGATGCCGTTGTAAATAAATTCGGCAAAATATAGATGGCATTTTTTGAAAGATTGCCCGCAATCTTTTTATTATTCATTCAAATTGCCTCAAATGTGAAAAGAAGTATTATACATCCTAGCGTGTATGAATCTAGCGCAGATAACGTGCGACCATTATACCCATTTACCACGCATCTCACAGCATCTGTTTACGCCGCTTTGAAAAAATTTTACATTTTTGATTGACAAAAAAAACTTTTTGACCGTAATATCTAAGCTCAATTTACGAATAAGGACACAACATGACGCATTTGACGCAATATTTATGGTGGCACATCTCCTCCTCGCGGGAGATGGTGCTGTGCGTTCAATAAAGACGTCATCAGTCGATCAAGCCCGCGCAAGCGGGCTTTTTTTGTGCATGCACATTGGTCCGCAAACGCACTTTTCAACAGACAATCATATTTCAAACATCAAAGGACCACACATGACACATTCAGCATCTTACACAACCGCCGCGCTCTCTTTCCCACGTGATCCGCTCGGTTTATACCAAGCTTTAACGCAAAATCGCAATCATCATCTATTGTATGAATCGGCGGATGTGGATCATCAACATGCCCTCAAAAGCTTTTTATTGACCGATGCCGCCATTAAGATTGAAGGCTTTGGGCAAGAGGTGATTCTAACAGCGCTCACAGATAATGGCACGGCCCTTCTTGAACTCATTAGCAACGCGCCCATTCACATCAACTTAACGGCAAAAACGGCAACGCAACTCATTTTCACCTTCCCTAAAGGTGGGCAATTCTCCCCAATGGATGTCCTTCGCACTGTACAAAGCTTTGCTGATCGCACCCATGATAATGAATACACCTATTTCATGGCAGGTTTACTTGGCTATGATTTAGTGGGTTATTATTATGATATCCCTGTGCCTGAAACCAACCGCGGGCATGATCTTTTAGTCTATGTGGCAGAAACATTGATCATCATTGATCATGTGGCAAAAACTGCCGATGTGCAGCACAATCAATTTGGCCGTCATCAAAATACGCCGTTTGACATCGATGCAGCCGCTCAGCAAATCAATCAACACGCCGAACAGGTTTTCACGCCAGAAACGTATGATGCCAATGTGAACCATGACATTGTGGAAGTGGATGATCCGAATGAGTTTTTAAACACTGTTGCCACTTTGATTGAGCGCGTGAAAGCCGGTGAATTTCAACAAATCGTACCTTCTCGCCGTTTTCAAGTGGCTTGTCCTTCTGCCATTAATGCGTATGCTGCCCTAAAAACTGCCCATCCTAGCCCCTATCTTTTCTATCTACAAGATGATGCATTCACCCTCTTTGGCGCATCCCCTGAGCGCGCATTGAAGTTTGATCACACCTCGCGCATTGTCGAGCTTTATCCGATTGCAGGCACACGCCCACGTGGACGAGTGAATGATGTCATTGATCCGGTACTCGATTTAGAACTGGAGCAAGATCTCCTCAATGATCCGAAAGAAGTCAATGAGCATATGATGCTCGTGGATCTTGCAGAACGTGATTTAACGCCGATTGCTAAACCTGGTTCTTTTCATGTTAAAGATTTAATGAAAGTCGATCGCTATGCGTATGTGATGCATTTGGTTTCAAACGTACAAGCGCAATTGCAAGATCATCTCGATGCCTTTGATGCTTACATTCACACCATGAACATGGGCACATTAACCGGCGACCCGAAAATTGCGGCAATGACTGCCATCTATGAATATGAATCTGTCGCACGCGGCAGCTACGGCGGTGCCATTGGTTATCTCAATAGTTTTGGCGATTTAGACAGCTGCATCGTGATTCGTTCTGCCAATGTACAAGATGGCATGGCCACCATTCAAGCTGGCGCAGGCATTGTGCATGACTCTGTGCCAGAACGTGAATTGGCAGAAACGCGTCACAAAGCCAACAGCGTCATTCATGCCATTTTAAACAGCCACTGAACCCCACAAAAGTTGTGGATCAATCCACGTAACCTGTGGATAACACTGTGCGCAACTTGCATAAAACCCATTTAATCCATTGAAATTAAATATTTTATGTCAGTTGCGCATTTTTTTAGCTTTTTGCCTTTTTTCGCGGTTTTTCTGGCAAGAGAGATTGATAATGCGTCACAAAATAAAGATACCCCATCACTTCTTTTAAGGTGACCACCGGCACAAATCGCGCCCGCATCGCATCATGCACGGACTCTAAACTGGCCCAATAACGCTGCACAATTTTGGTATTAAATTCATGATTGTCAGATTGTGATAAATATTCATGTGCCACCGTTTCATTGTAATGATGATACATTTGATCAATGAAATGTTGATGCGGCTTGATGATTTTTGCACCCGTTTTAAGATAATCCTTCGAAGCAATGAGTAAAAATGGCGTCTGTTGATTTAACGTATAACCTTCAAAGAAGGTTTCTAAATGTTGCCTTGCCATCTCGGGCGTGATGCCTGAAATCTCAAAATGCCCCACGCTCTCCTCTAAATAAAAAATGTGCGAATGAATCGGTTTGCCCAGCGCCATCACATTCAATAAATGAGTGATGAATGCTTCAAATTGACGATGCAGCGTCCATTTACCCACAAATACTGTGGTTTGCTGCACATCCTGCACGCCATCAATGGTACCCTCAATGGTGCAGTTTTCCAATGCCACCTGCACTTGTTGCTGCGCGCCATATTGGCAACCTTGTGCCTTACCTGCAAGCACAAGTTGTACAATTGGTTCTGCAAAATCTTGCCAATCAATCTCTGCAAAGGCAAATTTAGGCAATCGCCCTTCCGCTTTATAACGATGAAACAGCGTATGATGGGCATAATCCGATAAATCATCGGCGGGCAGATCATTGTAAAAAAGATCCTCAAGCAGCTGCACGCGTGCCACATAAGCCTCTAACCCATTGTATTGAGCAAGGCTAAAGAGCTCATCATCGGGCAATTCATCCTCTTGATCATTTTGATAATGAATGCCAAAGTGCTTTAGACTATAAGCTTTGATGGGATTTTTAAAGGTATCTATGAGCTGCTTAGGTGTTAACGTGGTCACCTCAACAGGCGCTGGCACAAATGGCGCATCATTGATCACTGCGGATGTGGGCAACCAAGGCTTTTGAAAAGAACGAATCGGGCTGTCTGCCTTAAACAGTGTCGGGCTAAAGGGTGACAAAGGATGGCGATGCGTCAATGCTTCACTCACGGATGCCCCAGATGACATGACAGCCAGTTCATCTAAATAATATTGCAACTCATTGACAAACAATGAGGGAAACATCTCACTGTTGTTATGAATATTGCGCCCAATGTAACTGATGTACAGCTGCGTGCGCGCCGATAAAATGGCTTCTAAAAAGAGATAACGCTCATCATTCGTAACCGAGCGATCCCCACGCGCAGGATGCGCCTGCATCAAATCATATTCTGGGTATTGACGACGATGCGGGAAACTGTCTTGATTCATGCCCAACATACAGACAATCTTAAAAGGGATCGAACGCATTGGAATGAATGTACAAAAGTTCACAGAACCGGTTAAAAATCGTGATTCTGGGCGGAAAGATGAGAGGTGCTCATTTAGATGACGATGCATCAAATGAATCGACACTTCATCATGAAAGGTTGTGTCTAATCCTTCATCGATGAAGGTATTCCAAATGGTTTGTAGATGCTGTAAACGCAGTTGCGTCGCCTGATTGTCCACATAAAAAGTGTTCCAAATCTCTGGCAATAATGTGCGCCACTCTATGAGTAAATAGGACTGAGAGAGCTTTTCTTTCAAAGCAATCAACGCATCAATGAAATCGGCTAAATGCCCGAGCACTTCAGCATCCCCGCCTTGTACATAAGGCAGCGCTCGCACACCTTCTAACGAATAGTGGTCATTGACAGCATACCCTAACAACAGACGTTTTAAGCCCCACAACCAAGTATTGGTGAAATCATCACGGATGTGCATGTCATCTAAGTGTTGATCATCAATGGCAAAGCGAATGTTTGAGGCATCAATCCAACGTTTGATGAGGGCTCGATCCTCAATTTTGATGTGAAACTTCTCACCAATTTCAGGGATGTCCAACAGCGTTAAAATCTCTGAGACAGTAAACTGACTCTCAGACATCGACAGCAGCAGTAAAAATGCCTCTAAAATGGGCTCATGCTTCCCTAAAGTAAAATCCGAAATGGTGAATGGGATTTTCGCGCGCGGCTCAAAGGGTGAACCAAACACTGCTTCAATCATGGGGCGATAGCGGTCAATGTCTGAAACCATCACAATAATATCTTTAGGCGCTAACGTGCGATCCTCATTGAAGGCCTTTAACAGCTGATCATACAACCCTTCCACTTCTCTGCGCTCGCTGTAATGGGCATGAAAAGCAATGGTGCCATCATCTTCAGCCACACAATATTTCGGAGCATCGGCCTGAATGGGGGCTAAATGATAAACCGCGCGCTGCACTTCACCTAATAAACCTGGCGTTGTGGGCTCGGTGAATGCTTCAATTTCATTTAAATCATCATATTGTGACAAAACATGTAGGAAATCACGCCCAATTTTACCAAAGTTTGCCAACAATGGATTGCCATGGAACTCAAGCCAATGTTCTTCTTGATCTGGCTGAACGGCCTGTGCATTCGGTGCTAAATAATCGGTGCGTGCATCTTCTGTTTTAAAATTGATGCGCGCGATGGTGCGCTGGCGATATTGCGTTAAATCCCCCCAATAAAATTGAGATGGATTCGTGAAAAACAGATGCACATCAATGTGTTCACTCAACACGTGCAACAATTCAATGAACAAAGGGGGCAACGTTGAAATCCCGATGATAAAAAGGCGTCGTGGAATCGTGGCAGCTTGATAGCGCTCGCTTGGTAAGGTTTTTAAATGCGATAAAATATTGGCTAAATAATATTTTTTAATCACTTGTGAACGTATGATTTGCCAGAGCTGCTGTTGCCATGATTCATACGGAGAGTCTGGGAAAATGCGTTGATGATTCTCCCACGCGGCAAACCAATCGGGACGATAGGCTAAATATTTATCGAACAATCCTGCAATCTCTTCAGCGAGCCCCATCATGCGCACATCATCGGATTGCGCCCCTTTATCATTCAAATAACTGGCAAGTTCTGGCAAATCCGATAAATCGAGTTGATTGAGGGCATCATACACTGCCCATGTCAGCGTCAAGCGCGACATGCGAAGATTGGTTTGCGCGCGCTCTTCTGGGCTCAATAGATTTTCAAGGATCGTGACAATCTGATTGATGGGGAATTCTAGGCGCGTATTGGCAAAAATATTGTGCTCTGTCGCCAGTGCACTTTTGAGCCAGTTGGTCATGCCTGCACTGTGGATGATGAAATATTCAGGTGCAAGCGGATCATCTAACGGATTATTTTTAATGATGTAACTTGCCATGAATTGCAAGTCATCTAAATGATTTGAATGATAAATTGTAAACGCCATAATTTGTTCTTTTAGTCATCATAATGGTTCTTAATGCGTCATTGTAAGCTACAATGAGCCATTTTAGAACCATAGGACATTTTGATGATTAAAGTTTTATTTGTCTGTCTTGGGAACATTTGTCGTTCCCCAATGGCTGAAGCACTCTTTCGCGCAAAAGTGATCGCACGCGGTTTAGATGATCGCATCGAAATTGCATCGGCGGCCACCGGTGACTGGAATGAAGGTAAGCCCCCTCATGCTGGCACACAAAAAATTTTGGCAGATCATCACATTACCTGCGATGGCATGATTGCAACCCGCATCACGAGCGATGATTATGATCATTATGATTATATTTTAGCCATGGATCACAACAATGTGCGTGACCTTAAAGCTCTACCGCCCACCGATCAATATGATGAAAAAATTCATCTATTTTTAGCACCCCTTGAGCATCCTGAGCACAATGAAGTGCCAGACCCTTATTACACAGGTAATTTTGAATTGACCTATGAATTGGTCAATCAAGGTTGTGATTATTGGCTCGATCATTTGGTTAATGTCCATCAACTCGCTGACTGATGCAGTCACAAGATTATAAAAAAGAGAACCTTAGGTTCTCTTTTTTATTCAGTGCAACTTCGCCAGCACCATGCCCCAGCCTTCTTGATCTGGCGCATCATACGCCCATAATGCTTCGGCTTGATCATCTAATACAGATAATTCTTCATGAAACTGATTGGATAATTCCATGCGCGTTTTATCAGAAATTGTGCTCAAGCGTTCATCGGCCACAGTAAAACGGGGATTGAGAAGAAAATTTAAATGATCGTGAAAATGGTCTGCCACATTGAGATCTGTTGGATCAAATGGAAACAGTGTGAGCAACTGCTCAAAATGATGAGCCATGTCTGTCAAACCCATTGCAGTTAATGCAGGCACGACATGAGGCAACAATTGATTATGCTCTAACACCCCGCCCCAACCATCGCCTTTCCAAATGCCAATGACATTGGTGGCAATGAACAAATTAAAAGCATCCTGATCGAGCTTTTGTGCAATGGTGGCCAAATCCCCCATCGCCCAAACATCATCAGACAGGTTTACCAAGTCATCCTCATTCTTTGGTCGTCGATCTTTAATCAGATCTTGTAAAGTTATTTTAGTCATCACGCTCACACGAGAAAAGTTAAACGGCCATTTTAGCGCCTTTTTACTGAGATTAAATGGCATTTAGCATTTATTTCACTCTGTTTTGACCAACTTCAGTAAATGGTGAGATGCGCAATTTTTCCATACAAATGAAAAAGCCCTCTTCGCTTGAAGAGGGCTATTCATGTTAGGCCCTGGAGATGACCTACTTTCACATGGGGAGGCCCCACACTATCATCGGCGCAGCTACGTTTCACTTCTGAGTTCGGAATGGGATCAGGTGGTTCCATAGCGCTATTGTCTCCAG